>JARVGK010000026.1:0-19535 GCA_029762535.1 Thermoplasmatota archaeon | reverse complement strand
AATAGTGGACTGGTCGGGAGGAGGGAGAGGCTTTGCCTCACCCGACTGAGACCAGTTCATCATTCCCTGAAAAAAAGATTAAGCAATGAGAAGGGAATGGTGGACTGGTCGGGAGGAGTGAAACGCAGTTTCACGACTGAGACCAGTTCATCATTCCCTGAAAAAAAGATTAAGCAATGAGAAGGGAATGGTGGACTGGTCGGGATTTGATGCATGAAAAATCCCTTTGGGATTTTCCACATCTTGGGAACTCGGCCGATGCCTACCTTCCCAAGAACCCAAGGGTTCAAATCCCTCCAGTCCGTGAATAATAGATAAATTAGAGTGGACTGGTCGGGATTTGAACCCGAGGCCTCCTGCTTGCGAAGCAGGCGATCTACCGAGCTGATCTACCAGCCCACGTTCTCGATCCTTCAGGGGATCGCATCGCTCCGAAATGAAGCGGTCGTATTTGAACGTTGGGCTAGGTCGCTGCTCCGTTGGCCTGGGCCACGATCCTCCTTGCCACCGTGGGATTGATCCCCTCTATCATCATGAGGTCCTCAGGGATCGCCTCCGCGAACTCGCTGCTCAGGCGATACCCCGCATCGTACAGCTTCCTCGCCCGGTCCTCGTCTATGTCGAAGTCCATCATGAAGGCCAGTACCACACCGTCCGCATCATCGCCCCGATCGATCCCCTCCGATAATTCCATCGAGGTCATATCGGCAACCTTCTCTGGCTCAGGCTCTCTTTCGCTCTTTCCGCCGAAGAGACCGGAAAGCAGTCCTTTGCCCTTCCTCTCCTTATCATGGCCCTCCTTTGTGGATGCTGGTGCCTCCTCCTGCGGCTTTTCCCGTGCGCCTCGGGTCAAAGAGCCTCCGAAGGCGGGCCTATCCCTGGAGTCGCTCTTCTCCACGGGTTCTTTGGGGATGGCGACGGATATGGTACGAGGCGAGGACCCGAGCATGGGCGCCGTCTGCTTGAACCCCTTTCCCCCTATGCCTTGTGATGTCGGTGTCCTGGAGACGGCCGATTTCTTCTCCTTCTTAGCCCTCAGCAGGTCCTCGACGGTAGGGGCACCGTCGATGTGTATGTCCCCGATCTCCACCTCGTCATCTTCGAAGAGGACTATGGTCATTGCCACGACGTCGAGGTATTTCTGCCTCAGGTCGGCCTTCCTCCCGCTGAAGCCAAAGTATTCCACCAACATGACCAGGGCGGGGAACAGGTTCGCGCCGACGATCCCCAGAAGATAGCCTCCCAACGCTCCGAAGAGTATCCTGTCGATGTTCCTGGTGAAAGCATTTCCGATCGAGGGATCGGGATCGAGGACCCCCACGACCTGCAGATGCATGAGGGCCTTTCCCGGCGTCCTCCGGGGGCCCGATTCCAGGACCGTGAAGTACAATGTGGAGAATACCGCATTGACGCAGGAGAAGGCTATCATGGCCAGATAGAGGGGGGTGAACCCGAGCCCCGCATTATCGAAAGGCATCAGGACATCCCCAAGGAGTCCCGCGATGGCGCCCATCGGGTTCGCGGAGAGGATCCCCACGATCGCGAAACCTCCTATGAATATGGTCGCGAGGGATATTAGGATGTGGTCGATGACGGAGGCGATCGCCCTTCTGGCAAGATTCTCCTTCAGCTCCCAGCTGTATTCCTTGCGGATCGATACCTGGTCCGTTATCTCACCCCCGATGACTGCCTCCTTCCCTAACTACTACGGTCTAATAACCTTTTTCGCCCTTCGAATGGCAGATATTCGCAGGTCTAGAAAACCTTTAATCCATCTCCCCCTTTACTGCCAGGGGATAGTCCATGGACCTGCCTTTCTTGACCATATCCGATCTGCCCCTGGAGGGCAAGACCGTTCTGATGAGGGTCGATATCAATTCTCCGGTCAACCCGGACACCGGAGAGATCCTGTCGCTGAAGAGGATAGAGGAGCATGCCAGGTCCATCAAGCTGTTGCCCCCATGCAAACTGGTCCTTCTCGCCCATCAGAGCAGGCCGGGCAAGAAGGATTACACCCCTTTGAAGGAGCATGCCAGATCCCTTTCGAGGGTCCTTGACAGAGAGGTCCAGTACATGGACCAGCTGTTCTCCGAAACAGTTCTCGAGCGCATAAGGGACATGAACGTAGGGGAGATCCTCCTTCTCGAGAACACTAGATTCTACGCCGAGGACGTGGACCTGGACGATGCCCCCATGAAGGTCCAGGAATCGACATTCCTGGTCAGAAGACTCTCTAGCGTTGTTGAATATTTCATAAACGACGCGTTCTCGGCGGTCCACCGTTCGCAGCCCTCCCTCGTCGGCTTCTGCGGGGTCGTCCCCAGCGCCGCCGGACCTCTGATGGAGAAGGAGCTCAAGGCCCTTCAAAGGATAACGGTGGACCCCCAGAGGCCATCCATCGCGATCTTGGGGGGTTTGAAGGTCGATGACTCGATAGCGGTCGCCGAGAACCTTCTCAAAGGCGGCATATCCGACAAGATCCTGACCACCGGAGTGGTGGGGTCGATGTTCACCTGGGCCGCCGGATACGATCTCGGAGCCCCCAACATCAATTTCATCAATCAGGAGATAAAGGGAGCTGATGAACTTCTCAAGAGATGCAAGAAGGTCCTAAAGGACCATCCCGATAAGGTGCTTTACCCTTCGGACATCGCCCTGAACATCGATGGAGAGAGAGTGCGGATCACCATCGAAGACCTTCCTGCTAATGGCCCGATCTTCGACATATCGCTCGATACCATAGTCCGATACTCAAATATAATCAAAGATGCGAAGACTATAATCGCGAACGGGCCGGCAGGCGTTTTCGAGATGAAGCAGTTCTCGGAAGGCACCGTGGAGCTGTTCAGGGCCATAAGCGAGTCCGGCGCATACTCGGTCATGGGCGGAGGCGAGACCAACATGGTGGTCAAGACAGAGAAGCTAAGCGGGATCAGCCACGTTTCCACCGGAGGGGGGGCCCTGATCGGATATCTCAGCGGCCAGGATATGCCCGTCCTCGAGGCGCTCAAGAGGTCCAAGGCCAATTTCTCTTCAGGTGATCAATAGGTCCCAATCCGTGCCGTTAATATACTACTAAGCCCCTTTTCCGGAAGACCCAACCGGAGGTGTCCAGATGAACAGACGCTACTCAGTCCCGGCCCTCGCGGCCATGCTCGTCATTGTCGGCCTCATGCAATTCCTGCCCATGGAGGCCACTGGGGGCAGGCCGATATTCGCAGCCAGCGTTCAGATAGCGACGGGCGCCTACGCCCTCAACACCCAGGTGCCATGCGACCTCGAGACCGCGCCCGATGGTACGATATATGCCCTTTTCATGAGCGATCATACCTTCCGTTGGGGGGTGTATCTTTCAAGATCGGAGGACGAGGGAGCCACATGGTCGATCCCGACAAGGGTGGATGACATACTCAGGGACGGTAACGTCAGCAACGACAACAGGAGCGCCAAGCAGCACCCGCGAATGGCCGTGGGTAGCGATGGTATGATATACGTGGTATGGGAGGACCACAGGAAATTCGTGGGGGACGATCCGATATCCAGGCCTGTCGAGATCAGGTTCTCCAAGTCCTCCGACAAGGGAGAATCCTTCACCCCGAGCGTCAAGATCGACCCGGTCAAAGCGGAGAAGATATGGCACGGTTTTCAGCCTGACATCGCCATCAACGCGGACGGAAGGCTCGTGGTCGTATGGCAGGACATGATGGACTCCGGCTCCCACCGCAACATCTATTCAATTCATTCCAACGATGGAGGGGATACATGGTCCACTGCGGTCCTCCTCAACACCGACGGCCTCTACTACAGGAACCATCTCCGACCAAGGATAGTCATGCACGGCGATGATGTGTATGTGACCTGGCACGATAATCGGAACCTGACCCTGGGTTACAAACCGGTATTGGTGGTCTCCAATGACGGAGGTGCGACCTTCAACCCCGAGATCAACATTACCGATGATACGGAGGAGGATAGGGTCCGCGTCGATGCGGAGCCAGCGGTGGACGCCGCGGGGAACCTCTACATAGTCTGGAGCGACTCCAGGGGCGGATACCCCGAGATATGGATGACCCGAAGCGAGGACAAGGGATCCACCCTCATCAAGAACTTCAGGATAACCAGGGTGCCGGAGAGGGCCACCGATGATCGGCCGGTCATAGCTGCGACCAGCAACGGGGTCATATCGGTGTCGTTCCAAAGGGAGAACTTCAACCTCCAGGGTGACAAGATAGAGAGGACCCTATACTACCTCAACTCATCGGATGGGGGCAGGACCTGGGGAAACATGCTGAGGGCGGATGACACGGACCGCTTCAAGGATGATAGGACCGACCAGGAGTTCCCCCGGATCACCTATACCCCGGAAGGCAGGGCCATCATGTGCTGGAGCGATCAGAGGAACTACCTTCCCATGGAGGTCTACCGCGACCTCTTCTTCGGAAGGCATTCACAGTCCCTCACGGGGCCGAACTATCTGCCTGGTATGAGGGATTTCGATTTCATGGGGCCGTTCGAATTCGACAGGACCATAGGCAATGGATCCAGCGTCTTCAATTTCGAGTTCATCTATTCCGATTACGACAACGACATGCCCAGGACCGGATATCCAAGGATGAGGATATACAACGACGCGGAGGGGCTTGACCCGTTCTCGGAGTATATTCCCATGTCCAAGAAGAACGATTCCGACATTTACTACATCGAAGGTGTGGGATATCACGCCCAGGCCGTGATCCCGGTCGAGGGCGAGTACTTCTGGGGTGTCGAGATCATGGAGGAGAGGGACCCGACGCTTTTAAGGTCGAACATATTCCCCGGACCGAGGATAGATACGACCCCTCCAAGCGTCGTCATGCTTGGACCCGAGGAGTTCAAATGGATGGACAAGGACCGCGTCCAATGCAGCGGCAGGGTCACCGATACCGGAGGTTCTCACGTGGCTCCCTCCTCGGTCAAGTATCAGAGGTCAATCAATACCCCTGATGACTTCGAGAGGGGCATTCCCGTAGGCAGCACTGAGATGATAGACAACGACACCTACAACGCCTTCGCCAACGTACAGCTTTCCCAGGGCAAACAGAACTACGTCAGGTTCGAGGCCAGGGACATGGTCGGTAACGGACCTACCATCTCGGAATACATCACCCTTTGGATCGATTCGCAGGTGCCTTATTTCATACAGATGAGGCCGACGACGGCCGACGTTCAGATCTACGCCGACGTCAACTGCAGCATCATATGGCTGGACCACCTACTCGGAGGCACGTCCGCAAGGAGCATAGGCATCGATCCATCGTCGATCATGTACAGGTACAGGACGACGAACCAGGGTTACGGTGAATGGTCCGTTCCGGACAGGGTAGTACCGCTCGAGGATATGCAATTCCTGGCCTATGTCGATCTGAAGTTCAGCGATAAAGGAGTGTACAACTACATACAGTGGATGGCGTCCGATCTTCTTGGGAACTTGAGGGAGACCCCCGAGGTGCGAATAAACGTTGACATCCCCGACAATTACGCTCCCGTCTTCATGGGCGGAGCATATCCTGGCATCATCAATTCGGAGACACCTCATATCTGGTGGGATGACGCCTACGATGAGGAAGGGGATCGCCTCTATTACAAGGTCATGCTCATGAACCATGTCGATCTCTATCAGTTCTCCGACGATGTTCAAATTGGCAGAAGGACATATTTCGACATCCCTGACACACACAAGCTGACCCCGGGATACTGGAAGCTCAGGATAAACGTGACCGACAGGATAGGGGGATGGGACGTGCTCACCCACACCTTCAGGGTCGTGGATTTCGGGGATCCTCCGCCTGCCGAGACCCCTCCGGTAGGACCGTTCTATCTGCCGGATACCAACCGCACGATCGAATGGGGCAGGTCCCCTTCCCATAACCGCATGGAGGTTAACTATCACATCCGGCTGGGAACCGAGAGCTTTATGAACGATATATTGGATTGGACCGACGTCGGGTCCAGCACGGAGTACGCTCTGAACGGACTCGGTCTTGGCATGGGGGTGTACTCGTTCCAGGTGATGGCCCACAACAACGGGAACTTTTCGAGGGTCTCGGAGGGTATGATAAAGATAAACGATTACAGGGTCGATCTCCTATATCCCGAAACACATCTCACATACCGCGGATCAGGCTCCCTGAAGTCAAAGCCGATGGAGATAGGCGTTATAAATCTCGGAACTTACACGGACAACGTCACTCTTTACCTGGAGGGTGAGCTAGCGGATGAAGGGTGGGCATATTTCTCAGATACGAGGACCGACACTCGTTGGGGTCCGGTATCGTCCTCAAGGGGTCTTACATCCCCGGACCTATGGAGATCGCTCATCGTCATCTACCCGTCGGCAACGGCCGATACCGGGGAATACACCCTTTACGTAAGGGCGGTGTCCGAGGACAATATGACCGTCATCGTTTCCGACGCCATCACTGTCCGGATCAGGGACGCTCCGGATGATTCCAAGGGGAACCCGCTGGGGGAGGGGCTATACAACCTGATCACGGATATTTTCCCATTCCTTTCCGGACTTTCCCAGGGCCTGGTCCTGTTCCTGTTCTTGCTTCTGACGCTGCTTATAATAATTATCCTGGTCGTCATCGGGATAATGATCGTGAAGAGGACACAGAAGAAGAGAACGGACGATCCCTACGAGAAGCAGAAGGAGATATACAGGGAGCTTTACGGTACCGAGCCCCCGGAGGGTTACACCGGCGAGGAGAAGCCGGATGACGTTTTCGACGTGGACAAGCTCTTCGACGAGGGGTCGAAGGCCCCCGAGGAGGGATCGGTCCCTGAAGAGGGAGTGGAAGATGATGCCGGGCCATCCGTTGAGGGACCCGTAGAAGAAGCAGAGGAGCAGGCGGAGGAAGCGCCTCCGATGGCCCGGGTGGATGACGGGGGGTACCTGACCCCAGATTGAACCCGTGGTCCGTAACCAATGCTCAATAGGTAGATGCCACCATAGCTTAGCCCGGTTGAGCGGCTGACTTGTGATCAGCGTGTTTTTTTCCCCGAAAAAAACACCCAACAGTGGATCCCCTCTCTCGTTCTTCGAACTCGCTCGGGTAAAGGCCCCACCCCCCATTACGGATATTAACCGCCTGAGGCGAACCATTTATCTATACAATGGTTTTTCACCCAGACCTAAACGATCCGCCACCATAGCTTAGCCCGGTTGAGCGGCTGACTTGTAATCAGCGTGTTTTTTTCCCTGAAAAAAACACCCAACAGTGGATCCCCTCTCTCGTTCTTCGAACTCTTTCGGGTAAAGGCCCCACCCCCCCATTACGGATAATAACCGCCTTCGGCGGCCGACCTGCTTCCGATGAGTGTGAACGAACTGTTTATAAATATGGTGATATTAGTGTTGGAACGCCAACATATGCCACCATAGCTTAGCCCGGTTGAGCGGCTGACTTGTAATCAGCAGGTCGGGGGTTCGAATCCCTCTGGTGGCTCTTTTTCATCCCTTAGCATCCATCAAGCTATATGGGATGAAAAAGTCGGGAAAATCGACATGGTATCAATGTCGTATTTCGATTTTCCCAAGACCGGGAAGCCTGATGTTACGGCATTCAATTGAGCTTCCCGACACAATTAGATTATAGCCGCCACCAGAGGGTTCGAACCGGAGGTAAGATCCTGTAAGAACATTCTATTTTGATCCCCGCGATCCCTTCGATATAATTGTACGAAATTATTAGGGGTTCAATATAATATCAGGGTCATCAGGACCATAGACCACACCCACATATAGGTAAGGGATCGGCCATGCTGCGGACAAAACTCAAGCACCTACAGACCAAGGACGACATCAAGAAGGCATTGAACCAAAACGAGAACGTCATGATCTGCGCCGGGAGGATGGGCCCAATGTGCATACCGGTCTATAAGGCGATGATGGAATTGGAGAGAGGGAAGGGATACGATAATGTCACCTTCTACGACATGGATTTCGACATTCCTGAGGCCGACTACATCCGATCCCTGCCGGAGTGCGCTGACTTCATGGGGCTTCCATTCACCGTCTATTTCAAGAAGGGCAAGGTCGTGGCCGCAACATCCAGCATCCAGACCAAGGACCAGGTCGAGGCGATCCTGAAGAGAGAGTTCAAGAAGTGATCTCGATCACACAGATATAGGCCCCCCGGAAAAAGATTGAATATCGGCGATCCCTTCATCTAAGGGGGATCGGCTTGGATCCGTCAACTTACACCATACCCATCGCTTACACACCGGTCATAAAACACTTCTTCAAGTCCGGGGAATTCGCCTACCTTAAATTCGACGGGAAGAACTTCCACCTTCCCTACACGAGGATGCAGGTCTTCCTGGAGGATCTCCAGGCGATCCTCCCTAAAGGGGAGAGAGCCCTGGACATGATCGACAGGTCCTTCGACCTCTGGGAGAAGGCCATGCCTTCGATCCTCGGGGGATCGAACGATCCTGACATCGACCTGTCCAAAGCCCAGAAGGCGATCCCGATGGAGAGGATCAAGAGGATCGTCCTTGGCGAGGAGAGTATCCCCGACTTTGGGATCCCTCAAAAAGGGAGGGAGATCGGGGAGGGGGTCGCCGAGTCAATGAAGAACGTTGATTGGCTCAAGGTGGCGAAGGTTATCCTCGTGATCCTGGTCCTTTTGTTCATAATCGGTATCGTGGTGATAATCGCCTGCGCGGGAGCTGACGGTGTCGATCTTCGAGGGCATCTTCAAAATATTCGAAGGGGTCAACTTCAATTTTTCTGGCGGTGGTAAGAAGGAGGAAGAGGCTCAGAGAAGGGTCTTGAGCTGATCATATTTAAGCCAATGTTCCTCTTATCGTATAGAAAAAGCATAAACTCCAACTATCGACCTTAGGGAAATCCCATACGTAGGAACATAAGGAATCAGACCTCCTAAATTATAAATAGGACAATATACTATAGTTATTGTCACATGGATAGGACAATAAGGACAATTTTGTACTACTGGATCGAAAAGGAGATCCCCCAGATCAAGACACGTGACGTCGACCTCACCAGATATCTTCAGATGACCCCAAAGAAGATCATAGTAGTCACGGGTTTTAGAAGAACTGGAAAGACCTTCTTATTATATGGATTGATAAAAGACCTCCTCAAGGGTCTTTCAAAGGAAGAGGTCATTCACATCGATTTCAATGATGAGAGAATTCCACCTGATACAACATTCCTCACGGAATTGATCCCCGTCATAAGGTCTACCTTCGAAAAAAAGACCCAGTTTCTCTTTCTGGACGAGCTCCAGGAGATGACCGATTGGAGTAGATGGTTAAGAAGGATCCACGATCAAAAGGATCTGAGGTTATTCCTAACGGGTTCCAGCTCGAAAGTATCCAGTAGAGAGATCCCCACAGAGCTTAGAGGAAGGGCTTTGGAGGTTGAAATATTCCCACTATCCTTCAAAGAATTCCTGAATTACAAGGGGATATCTCTTAACCTGGATCATATCGAATTCCGTGAAATGGAATATGCCACCTTGAGAAGGAATCTTGACGAATACCTGAAATATGGCGGTATGCCCGAAGTCGTTGATTCTCCTTCCTCTATGAAAGTGGAGATCCTTCAAGAATATTTTCGAACAGTGGTCGGCCGTGATATCGTTGAACGTTACAACGTCCAAAATGAGGCTGCTTTGAAGGCGATGCTGCTTCTTCTGCTAAATTCGACCAGATATTCCGTGAGCAAATTGCACAATACATTGAAAAGTCAAGGACACTCGGTTGGCAAGAGCACTCTATTCACTTATTTGGAATATGTTGAAAGTAGTTATTTCATGCATAACGTGAAGATATTCTCATTCAACGTAAAGGACCCACTACAATACCCCCGGAAACAATATTTCATCGATAACGGATTCCTTACAGCGTTATCGACCACTTTTGGGAAGGATATCGGAAGGTCGTATGAGAACTGTGTTGCCATCGAGCTATTAAGAAGAGGCCTTCGTGAAAAGTTATCCTACTGGAGGGACGATCGTGGATGGGAGGTGGATTTCGTCATCAGATCGGATGGAAAGGTCTCGCAATTGATCCAAGTATGCTCTGACCTCGATAGACCTGATACTGTCTCCAGAGAGATCAGGAGCCTGATCAAGGCCTCGAAGGAACTGGATTGTGATGATCTCTTGATCATAGGCGGGGATCGGGACAAGGTTGAGGTCATCAAAGGATCTCAGCTACATTTCATCCCTTTATGGAAATACCTGCTCGAACATGAGGAGGCAGGAATTCTGCGATCCTGAAGAGGTAGTTCAAGAAGTCATTCTCCAACAATACCCTGCGATGCTGAAGGCGAAGAAACTCTATCGATAGAATAGGCATAAACTCCAACTATTGTTTTTATTGGATTCGTATACGTTGGAAACGCAGACAGCGAACTAATCGATCCTCTTCAAAGTGATCGGATATCTCCTGTTCGCAAGATCGACATAGACCTTCTTGAAGTGGGTCCACTGTTCCATGTATTCCCCGGACACATCCGCGATCACCTTCGCCGGGATCCCCACGGCGATCTTTCCCGGGGGGATCTCCTGTTTGTTCTTGACGAGGGCCCCTTCCCCGATGACGGCCCATTCCCCCACCACCGCCCAGTCGCTAACTATCGATCCCATCCCCAGAACTGCCCAGTCGCGGACGGTGGCGTTATGGATTATGGCCCCGTGCCCCACGGTCACGTGATCCCCTATGACCGTCTTGTCGTTCGGCCGGGCATGGACCACGACGTTCTCCTCGATCGCGGACCCGTTCCCGATCCGGATCGATCCGTAATCGCCCCTCACCCTTGCCCCCGGACCTATGTAACAATCCTCTCCAATGATCACATCTCCTATCACATCGGCCGTAGGGAACACGAACGATCCCTTGCCGATCGTGGGCCTCTTGCCTTCGAACTCCCATATCGCCATTTTCTCACCAGTCCAGATCCTTGGATAGGTCGTGATACGGTAAGTGCATCATCCATTTTACCCTTGATGTCGATCTATTGACACGGCATCCGCTAACGGGACAGATAGATTGATAAACAATAATCACCATTATACTTATCATGATTATTGTTAGGCCCGAACTAACGAGGAGGATCACATCAGGAAGTTGGGTGATGGTATATGGGAGAAGGAAGACCGGAAAGACATTTTTGGTCAAGCAATTCCAAAGATATGACAGGTTCTATTTCGTTGGAAGGGACCGGACAATTCTCGAGGAGGATATGACACAGGTCCCTTACGATGTGTTCATCGACAGATTGGGGAGGGACCTAAAGGACGATAGGACGGTGGTGGTCGATGAGTTTCACAGGCTGGGGGAGGGTTTTTTCGATATCCTGCATGCAATGGATATGAAAGGGAAGCTCATCTTGATCTCCTCCACATTGCATCTTTCCAGAACCCTTCTGTCCGGGTCCTCTCCCCTTCTAGGCAAGGTCCAGGAGGTGAAGGTACCGCCTGTTGATTTCATCGATCTGCTGGCATCAACGAGATGGAGGGGTAAGGGCCGATATGAGATGTTGGCCTTCATGAAAGAACCGATGGTCATTGCCCTGGGATATAACGATCCCGTCGATACCATCATCGGTTCTGCTTTGACCGTATCGTCTCTCATCGGGGAGATCTTCACCGAGGAGGACAGGAAACTCTCGGAGATCTACGAATCCGTCCTTCGCTCGGTCGCTGTGGGAAGGTCAACATCGGGGGAGATGTCATCGTTCGCCTTCTCCAGGAAACTTATTCGTAAGGACGATCCTTCACTGCTCCAGCAATATATCAGGAACCTATGCGACCTGGGGATCCTCAGAAAATATATTGTTTGGGGTAGGAAAAGGTTTGTGTTCAGGCATGTGTCGCCTCTGATGAGCGCATATTATTCGATCGACGAGAGGTATGGTATATCCAACAGGGAGATGACCGTTGACGAAGGGCGATCGATAATGGACCAGATAGTACCCAGGGTGATGGAGGATGTGCTGAGAGACTGCCTTGCGGACCGTTTAGGGGCGGTACCGCATCTGGATATGTCCCCCTCAGGGGAGGTTGACGGTATTCTCGTGCGCTTCAACAAGCCCAAAGCGGTTGTCGAGGTCAAGTGGAAGAAGAGGTTGGACCGCAAGGACGTATCGACCGTGGAGAAGAACCTTGATAGGTATCCCGATCTGAGGAAGGTCCTGATCGTTCCGGATAGGGACATGGTCTCCATTGAGGGGATAGAGATCATCGAGCCGCTCGATATATTGGATATCTCCTGAAACCATATGTCCGCTTCACCCACGATAAATTACTTATAATCTCGGTACCATGCTTACATTAGGGGGAAAAAACCATGGGTGTGTTACAAACCGAATTCTCTATCGGAAGGAAAAGGGGCCACAACTCATCGCTTCTGAGCATGTTGATCGTGATGATGCTGTTGATCGTCGTCATCCCGCTGATGGGAGATACCGATGCGAAAGAGACCCTGACCGTGCTCAATCCCAACGGGGGCGAATCCTGGACGGCGGGATCCACACAGAAGATAAGATGGTCAGTATCGAACACGGGCGGCCACATAGGTATATCCCTCTCATTGGACGGGGGCAGGACCTGGGAAGCGATCAAGACGATGGCCAATAGCCCTTTCCACGGGGTTGGGTCCTACGATTGGATCATACCTGCGAACATAAACAGCACCAAATGCAGGATCTCGGTAAAATGGGTCGACTCGTTGATGCCTCCGTACAACCTCATCGCGGAGGACGAATCGGACTCCGACTTCACGATCAAATTGGATGTTTATCTCGAGTTCACAGAGAACCCGGACACGGTCGCATACGGCAAGTATTACCTTACAAAATGGGACCTATATGATCCCGAGGGTAAGATCGCCGGATTGAAGTTCAGCATCAGGACCAACGACGGATCAGGCTGGGGGGGATGGGCTTCCATCAACTCGTTCTACGATTGGTACGATCCCACCAAGGGTTGGATATGGTGGACGCCGCCATACTTCGAATCGGGGAAATGCCAGATTAGAGTGGAGGCGAGGACCGCGGGAAACACGTCCACCCTTTACACGGCGACAACTCCGGAGTTCGACATCATATCCCCGGGGGTCACGCTTTTGACCCCCGACGGAGGAGTTACATTGGTGGCGGAGACGACCTACACCATCACGTGGAGGACATCGGCCGATCCGGAGCAGGTCCTCATCGGCGTCCATATACGCTATTCTACGAACAGCGGTACGGACTGGACCTCCATGGGCTATCACGATAACGATTTCTCATACGATTGGAAGGTCCCGAACATACCCACGACGCATTTGAGGATACAGGTCAGCACCTTGTATGGAGAGTGGTACTACTATGACTCTGATTCATCCTCTGCGGATAACACGATCATATCAAGTTCCTCCACCCCTTCCATCACCCTGATAGATCCGAATCCTCCGGTTGAAGGAGGGGTGGTCATAGGCTCCGGCGAGACCTATAATATTAGATGGAGCATGACGGGGATCCTGTCCATACTGAGCATAAAGATGGAATACTCGACCGATAACGGAGCGAGCTACACCACGATAAACACTCTTTATCCCGGACCCGGTCTGCCCAACAGCTACGGCTGGGTCGCCCCCGCCGTGGACACATACACCGCCAGGGTGAAGCTGACGATAACAATAAGCGGCCAATTACCCAAGAGCGTGGTGTCGAACAACCCCTTCTACATATTCGACACGATATCGTTCAACCGTCCTCCGGTGGCCATCGCAGGGCCGGACCAGACATCCGTCGAGGGCACAAGGATATATCTTGACGGCAGGTCCTCCTACGATCCTGACGGGGATCCGCTCATATACGTATGGACGCAGGTGATGCCCGCGCCTATCACAGTGACACTTCAGGATGCCTCGACAGCCAGGCCCTACTTCAGCGTCGAGCTCACCAATTACGCTGTGAACCTTGTCTTCCAGTTGGAAGTAAGGGACGGGATCGACCACGGCAGCGTGCTGCTCTACAATATAGACAGGACATCGGTCCACATCACACCACTTCCGCCCCAGATCACCGATATCAGCCCCAATGTTGGGTGGTCCGGTACCACCTTCACGATCACGGGGACTCAGATGATGGGGGCCGACATCCTTTTCGGTACGACGGTGATCGGTTCCGTCCCGACGATGCCTCTCGAGGGCAATCCCGACCCTGACAACCAGTATACATTTGTCCTTCCCGCCACTGTTTCGTTGGGCATACACGATGTGATACTAAGGACGTTGTACGGAGAGGATACGTCGAGCGAACAGATAGAGATATTCCTGGAGCCCTTATGGCAATACGAGCATGGCATCGGCTTCGACAACGGCGCCACGCACACCCTCAGTTACCCCTGGAATCCCTGGGGTACGGGCAGGTACAGGGATGCTTTCGACCTTCAGGTGTATCTCAACCTTTGGATATGCATAGGTCTGCCTTACTGGACCCCCTGGACGGGATGGGGTTGCCTTGGATACGAGATAGAGGAACCCTTCGCCCCTTGTCCCCTGGCCGCAATCCTTTATGGCGCGGTCTTCCATTACATGGCCAGAGGTGGGGAGTGCTTCGGTATGAGCACCACAGCCCTTCAGTATTATCATGGCGACGTCACCACCTCCCAGTTCGGCCAGTCGGTCCCGGACTGGAACGATCTCGAACGTACGGGGCAGTTCCTCAACTACATACAATGGAGGCAGGGGGCCCAGCTCAGCGCTGAGATACTCAATAAATACCTCTATACCCTTATCAACAGCCTTGTCCCGTCCTCGGACGTGACCGGGATCGGGGTATGGATCTCCGCCATGAAATTGCTGATAGACTCAGGGAAGCTCGGCATCGCCACCATGATATGCGACGAAGGCGCCCATGCAGTGGTCCCTTACGCCTATGAGGACACGGGGGATCGGGTCAGGTTCTACGTCTATGACTCCAACAGGCCTGAGTTCTCGGACCCGGAAACGGCGGTCCAGGTGGCCCAGAGCTCAGACGATTGGAACTCACATCCACCCTACATAGAGATCGAGCGCTCGGGCGTCTACTGGGACTGGGAGTTCGAATGGCCCGACGGGACGCTCTGGACCAGCAACGTGGGGCTGGCCATGGTGGATTATGACACGATAAACGGAAAAAGGACCCTTCCTCTGTCCGTCGAGGGGATTATCAACCTCCTTGCCGGATCCGCCTCCGTCAGGATAGAGGACGAGGGCGGCAACGAGGTAGGGGTGTCGGATAACGGATCGATAATATGGGGTATGCCCGAAGCATATCCTCTGCCCATGTTCGGAGGGGCCGGGGCCAAACCCTCATCGTATCTCCTCCCCGACGGGAACTACACCACTCATATCACCGGTACCGAGGACGGACATTACAACTGGTCCGAGATCAAGGACAACAGCTCCGCTTTCTACATAGAGGACGCAGAGGTGGGCCCGGGGTCCAACGACAAGGTTTCCGTCGTATATCCCGATGGGAATCCGTACCAGGGCGAGATGAACTACGGCTCCGACGACGAGAGCAAGGAGTACAATGCCAGCATAGTCCACGATTACGGAGAGGGTTTCAGGACCTTCAAGGTGATCGGTGCGGAGCTCAACAGCGATGAGGAGCATGGGGACGGCCAGCATTCGTTGAAGGTCACAGAGGGTTATGACGGGATCGTATTCACCAACCTCGGAGGAGGACCTACCACATTCGACGTTGAGTTCACATCGAATGTCCTTTGCCATCTTGTTTGGAACAGCTCTTACGCGCCCGAGGCCCCCTATCTGCCAACGGCGACCAGGTCCGGGATCACCGTTGGTCCCGGAGAGACGGTCATAATCCGTCCACTGGACTGGATGAACCTGAGCGGGACCGTGGTGGTCCTCGATGGGGAGACGGTACCTGGGATCCCCCGGAACCTGAACGCGAGCGTGGAAGGGGCCCAGATAAGTCTGTCTTGGGACCCTCCATCCGATGATGGGGGTTGGCCCGTCATGGGTTTCGAGGTATTGAGGGGCATATCCGAGGATGAGCTGGAGGTCATCGCCTCGGTAGATGGCACCTCATTCGTCGATGATGGAGTTGATAGGGGGGCCACATACTATTATTCGGTGAGGGCCATGAACGTTATGGGGCTCTCAGAGCTCGCACCGGTCGTGAGCGCCTCCATACCCGAGCTGACAGCGCCCTCCTCCCCGCGATCCCTCTCGGCCGTCCTGGGAGCGGACGGGGTCCTTCTCACATGGGATCCTCCGGCGGATGACGGCGGAAGCCCCGTTACGGGATATGTCGTGTACAGGGCCGTAAATACGAGCGATATGGTCCGTTTCATGGAAGTCTCCGGACCGCTTGAGCTTCTGGACACCGAAGTGGAGAACGGGACAACGTACCGCTACGCGGTACTTGCGGTCAATTCCATAGGGGACGGTCCATTGTCCCAGGAGATATCCATATCGGTTCCTGAAAGACCGGAACCCGATCCGGACCCGGAACCTCCGGACGGCGAGAAGGACCCGTTCCCATGGTGGATCATAATACTGCTGCTGATCGTCCTGATGGTGGCAATCCTGCTGATCGCGGTCGCCTTGATCGTGATCGGGACCAGGTCCAGGTCCGATGAGGAATGATACGCATCGGGGGTAAAAGATAACCAATGCCGAAAGGCTTCATCCTGACCAAGGCTTATATATCAAAAGCATAATCCCACCCCCTACCGCAATGGAGTAGATCTAGCATGGCAAGGATCCACGCACGCCGAAGGGGTAAGTCCGGATCGAGGAAGCCCTACAGGACCGCGAAGCCTGATTGGCTCAAGGTAGATGAGAAAGAGGTTACGACCACGATCATCGACCTTTACAACAAGGGCTATACCACTTCCAGGATCGGGATAGAGCTAAGGGACGTCCATGGAGTTCCAGATGTCAAGACCGCTTTTGGCAAATCGATGTACACGATCCTTCGGGAGAACAAGGTCGAGATGAAACTCCCCGAGGACATACGCATACTCATGACCACGGCTGTGAGGCTGCACAGGCACATGGACAGCAATGCCAAGGACCTTCACAACAGGAGGGCCCTGCAGCTGACCGAGGCCAAGATCAGGAGGCTCGGGAACTACTACAAGAGGACCGGGGTGCTCCCATCGACATGGTCATACAGCCCCAAGATGGCCAAGCTGACCGTATCTGATTGAGCTTGGAGTCTAACATTTATATCGGTTGGACATTTATAGCGTCCACTCCGAGTGTGGACCATGGAAGACCCTTTAGTGCCGATGGCAGTATCCGATACGCTTATCTCCCGTTTCAGGGAGGCGACGTCCCTCATCGAATCCACCGAGGGCATGATCAGGGTTATATCCCATTACGACGGGGACGGTATCTGCTCCGCGGGGATCGTTTCCGTATCGCTATTCCGCTTCGACAAGAGGTTCCACTCATCGACCATGAGCGTCATGACATCCCGTGATATCGATGGGCTCGACGGCGCCGGCAATCTCCTGATCGTCTGTGACATGGGCTCGTCCATGGCCAGGGAGATCTCCTCCAGAGCGATGGAGGCCGGATTCAGATGCATATTACTCGATCATCACCTCCCCGATGGCAGGGGGGATCCTTATTCCATATCCGACGGCAGGGGCATACTCGAGATCAATCCGCGCTTCCACGGAATAAACGGTTCCACTGGATGCTGCGGCTCAACGCTCGCATACCTCATGTCTCTCGCACTTTCCCCCAAGAACATCGACCTTGGCGTTTTCGCCCTGGCCGGAGCCATCGCTGACAGGCAGAACGTCCCGTCCTTCTCGGAGCTGAACAAGAACATTGCGGACCATCTTGTTTCCAGGCAGATGGTGCGCGTCATCAAAGGCCTCCCGCTCCAGGGAAGGAACATGGAGGAATCCCTCATAATGAGCAACGACCCGTTCATAACCGATCTCTCGGGCAATCCCATGAAGGTGACATCGATCCTCAACACCTTAGGGGTCGATCCCCAATCGACCATGATGGACATGGAAAAGGAGAAGCTGAAGCTCCTGCAGAGCTATCTCTACGTTCACATGCTCGGGTCCGGTGCGGACCCTGGAGCGGTCCACGAACTGTTCAGGGAGGGGGTGTATTCCCGGGAATGGGGTGATGTGCAGTCCCTCGCCTTCGACATCGATTCCTGCGGAAGGATCTCCGAGACGGGAACGGGCATAGAGCTGATATTCGGGTCCAGGAAGGCCAGGGAGAGGGCCTCCGAGGTGCGCAGGGCATACAGGTCCCGGGTTCAGACCGAGGTTAGGAAGATAGCACAGAAAGGACCTCGAAGACTGGAATACATTGACGTGTTGGATGTGGAGGAGGATAAGATGGGCGGGATCCTCGCGGGCATCGCTCACAACTACATACTCTCCCACAGCCGACCCGTGCTCGCCCTCTCCACGGATGACGAGAGCGTGAAGGTCTCGGCCAGGGGGAACAGGGGACTGTGCAAGAGGGGTTTGAACCTCGGCAGGATAATGTCGGAGGTCTCGAAGGAGCTTGGGGGTTCGGGCGGGGGGCACGACGTCGCTGCCGGAGCGACCGTTCCCGCCGGAGCCATAGAGGATTTCCTGAGGAAATGCGATTCGATGGTGGGTGAGCAGATTGGATCGCGGGAATGAGCCGTTCCTGACCATAGAGATAAGAATGGGATCCCCTGAGGAGGCGCTGAGGGTATTCGAGGCGATCAGGGTGGACGATGACCAGCATGTGATGACATCGATGGATGGAGAGGTCATCAGGGCGCTGATCAAGGGCCCCAACATAGGGTCCGTAAGAAGGGCCTCGGACGATTGGATGGCCTGTCTCATGGCGGCTGTGAGAATAGTCGAGCGATAGGCTCTACTGGACCGCTGTCTTCTTCGTTTCCAGGACGACCTTGTTATCGATGACGATCTTTACAATGTATTCCTGGCCGTGTATGAGATCCTCTGGCGAGTTGATGACGATCCTGTCCCCGGCGTAGTACATGCCCGATGGCGCTCGGACAGAAGTGGAATCCACGTGAACGTACATGAAAGAAGAGTTGAGCGCGTCTCCGGCTACCAGATCGATCGATATCAGATCGTTGGTCGCATCCAATTGAACGTTGAAAACGTAGAGGTCCGCTTTCTCCTTCTTGAAATCCAGGAAGTTGAACGCCCACAGAGCGACCACCCCGGCAAGGATCACCGCTATTGCTACCATGAGTATGACGGCGATGACCGGGGATACCCCTTTAATATCAGGGCGTTTCATTGTGATCGCGTGTACATTCCCGGAACATATACATAATCATTGTTGATAAATTCCTATATATGATAAATGATCCAAAGAGTGGGAGCGGGATGGATCTTGCGTTCATGCGGCCGTTATCATGGTATTATTTTTCCTATTTCACGAGTTTTGTAGAACCTAGGGAGATATGTCACCCTTTCAGACAGTAAGCACGTTCTCAAGTTTTAAAGCTTTCACCAACTTTGCATACCAGTTACCAT
>JARVGK010000025.1 GCA_029762535.1 Thermoplasmatota archaeon | reverse complement strand
GTCAATGATCCACCGTACGATCTCGTCGTCGAATACAACGAGAGCTATGCGGAGGGATCCCCACAGATCGCGAGGGCCAGTGCGAAGGATCCCGATCTTCCGTACGGGGATGCCCTCAACTTCACTTGGAAGGCGAACGGTGTTGCGATAGGTTACGGTCCGGAGATAGACCTGAACCTTCCTTCGGGATCATATCTCATAAATGTCACTGTGAGGGACGGATCCGGGGAGTCGATATATTACGAGTTCGAAGTGGAGATAGTCAAGGTATCGGATGAGGATGGACCCCCATATTTCGCTTTTCTGCTGATGGGTGCTTTCATCGTTCTCCTGGTGGTAGGGATCTACCTCTTCACGAGGGGATCGAAAAAGGGTCCGGACCCGATAACGGTTTCGGGATCCGAATTCGTTGCTGCCCCGCCTCCTTCGGATATTAATGGATCCATGGGGTCGGAATGATATACGTTATAATTCAATACCGGGCGACTATCAGCATCTCGTAATCTTCCGTCGTGAGCTCCCTATCCCTGGACCAGTTGCCGATCTCACACCCCAGGATCGAGATCTCCCTCATCCCCACGGATCTCAACAGCCACCTCATCTCGGAGGGGACATAGTACCTCTCGTTGCAGGTCAGGGTCTTGACGTTCCCGTCGTCATCGACGATCTCGTATGTGGAATGGTCCCTGAACGTCATCAGGTCGAAGGTGTTCCCCTTCGTGGAGCATCCCTCCTGCGAATTCTCATTGATGAAATCCTTCACCGAGTGGAAGAGGGGGAACAGACCGTTAAGAGTGGTCATGATGAGCTTCCCGCCCCTCACCAGCGACGTCGCGGCGTTTATCAGGATCTGGTAGTTCATCTCGTCCGTCTCCATCAGCGGGAACGCCCCCTCGCATATCATCAGGACCAGGTCGAACTCCTCATCGAAATCGAGATCCCTCGCGTCCGCCTGCTTGAATTCTACCTCCACTCCCGCCTCGGAGGCCTTCTCCCTCGCACTCTTGAGCTGGTCTTCGGACAGGTCCACCCCGACGACCTTGTAGCCCCTCTTCGCCAGTTCGATGGAATGCCTGCCCGTGCCGCATCCTATGTCCAGTATCCGGCATCCCTTGTCGAAGGCGATCTCCTGCTCTATGAAATCGACCTCCTGGATCGTCCCCAGGGTGAAGTCCTCCCTGTCGTACTTCTTTGAGTAGTTCACGAACAGCTCCTCGTACCATTGCGCCATGGAGCATGAAAAATACGAGCATGTAATTAATCGTTCCCGAGAGAGGAGGGGTCCATGTATGCGATCCTTCCGACAAGATCCCCCGTCTTGAACGCCGCGAGGGATCCGTTGGATCTGATCACTCCCCATTTCCCCTTGAATCCCACCACCTCCCCTCGAACGATCTCGGGGGGGATCCTCCTGGGGGCCGCTTCAAGTCTTTCGGGGATCGGGTATGGGCCCATGATAAGTGGCTCCGAGGGCAGGTCCCTTGGGAGTGCGGCAACGGAGGTCCCTCTCGAGGGGAACAGGTCCGATATCGCGATCTGTTCCCTCCGGACCCTCTCGAAGAACGCCAGCGCCAGGTTCTTGACCTCAGCTATCGGCGTCGGCCTCTCAAGCCCCTTCAGGACGGCATCCGAGGAGAACTGGGATATCCTGTACCTGCGCGAGATCAGGTTCTCGAGCGCCCTGGCGCTGTAGCGGTCCTGCGTCCTCGCCAAAACCATCATCAGATCAGCACCCTGCTCCATTCCCCTCTCTATCACCCTTGAGGCCTGGGTCAATCCGACCTTCATCCTCCTGCCGAACATCGCCAGGTACACAACATGCTCGGCCTGGCAGAAGAATGCTCCGCAAGTGCCCATGTGGCAGTGCGGTTCGAAAACGCAGGATGGATCGGGGATCTCGGGGGCCATACACTCCCGGCATCTGGAGAAACCCTCGTATGGTTCCCTCCCTGGGCATGGGACATGCTCCCCCTCCCATCGTCCGGTGCAGAACACCTCCCTCCCGGCCCTCATATCGATCCTCCCGAATGAGGATAGTTCCAACTCAAGTACCTCTCCTTCGTAGAAGAGAGGGCCGCCCTCCTCCCTCAACGGCCTGAGAGCGAGAACGGGTGAGGCCCCCGCCCAGCTGTGCCCGAGGACGTGAAATGGCGATCTCGAAGCCTCGTCCGTTAGGGAACCGTCCTGATAACGCACAAAGGGGAATCCAATATTCACCCCCTCGGGGAAGGCGACCATAATCAATTTAAAGTAGCCCTCCCTTATTAGCCTAGCGTCAGGGTCGGTGATATTGCTCATGGATATAACGGAGAGGGTGGAACTGGTCACGGAAGGGGCCCAGGAGATCGTCATGGAGCAGGAGCTCTGGGGACTGCTCCAGCGCAAGGAGAGGCCCAGGGCATACGTGGGGTACGAGCCGTCCGGCTTCGTCCACATAGGATGGCTTATAATAACGCGAAAGCTCAAACAGCTCCTGGACGCTGATTTCGAGGTGATAGTCCTCCTTGCCGACTGGCACGCCTTCATCAACGACAAGTATGGGGGCGACATGGAGAGGATCAAGACCTGCGGCAAGTATTTCATGGAATGCTACAGGGCCTACGGCCTGGGGACGGAGATCGATTCCGGCAGGTTAAAGTTCATGTGGGCCAGCGATCTGGCCGATCGCGCCCAGTACTGGGAGACCGTCCTGAGGGTCGCCAAGTCCGCCTCGCTTTCGAGGATCAGGAGAGCGATGACCATCATGGGAAGGAAGGAGGACGAGGCGGACGCCGACTCATCCAAGTTCATATACCCTTCAATGCAGGCGGCGGACATCTTCGACATGGGAATAGACCTCGCCATCGGCGGGACGGACCAGAGGCACGCCCACATGCTCGCCAGGGATGTGGCGGAGAAGCTCGGCCGGGAAAAACCGATAGCCCTGCACACACCGCTCCTATCATCCTTGAGCAAGAGCGGAAGGATGGAGATGGCCAGCACATCATCCGGAGGTCTGGACCACGATGCGCTCGCCAAGAGGCTGGAGGAGGATATCCCCCTCCTCATAAAGAACGGAAGGCTAAGCGGGGACACGCGGGACCTGATTACCGGCCTCTCATCGATGTCGCCGGAGAAACGACACAAGGCTCTGGAGGTCCTTCTCGCCGGGAGGAGAAGGGTAGGGGGAAAGGCACCGATATACAACATACTTCAGAAGGATGCGAATGCCATGGATTCCGTAACCGAACCCATGGAGATAAAAGGCATCGAGAGGACGCTGAACCTCGCCCGCTCGGAGCTTCTGGATTATCTCGGGATCGACGAGGATCCCGAGGAGGCATCCGATGAGAAGATGTCAAAGTCCGATCCCGATTCAGGAATATTCCTCCACGACTCCCCCGATGATATCAGGAGGAAGCTGAAGAAGGCCTGGTGCCCGGAGGGAGTGCCTGACAACCCTGTCATGGACATATGCGCTCATATCGTCTTCCCGTTCAAGGGCCAGCTTAGGATAGAGCGGCCTGAGAAATGGGGTGGCAACGTATCCTTCTCATCCATGGAGGAGCTTCGTTCAGCCTTCGTCAACAAGGAGGTCCATCCACAGGACCTAAAAAAAGCCGTCTCGGAGCTGCTGATATCGATCCTGGACCCGCTGAGGAAATACTTCGAGAACAACCCCGGGGCCATCGCCGGATTGTCGCACATCAAGAAGCAATGACCGTTCTCCTCCGACATATAATAATAATAAATGTGATATTGAGGGCAGCGATATAACGGTGAAGGTAATGCCAGGCGAGGTCATCGAGGGCATCAACCCGACCAGGATGGAGCTCCTATCCACCCGGAGGAAGAGGATTCTTGCCGAGAAGGGACACAAATTGCTTGGCGAGAAGAGGGACGCGCTGGTGGTGCAGTTCTTCGACATAATCAAAAGGAGGAAGGAGCTGAGGTCCGAGGTGCGCTCCTCGTTCGAGGGAGCCCAGGTCCATATCCAGAATGCCATGGCAGTGCTCGGTTACGAGACGATCAGATCGTATACACTGGGGATAGAACCATATCCCGCTCCGAGGATATCCATGCTCAACATCATGGGGGTGAGAGTGCCCACCATCGAGGGGAGGGATCCCGAGGATAAGGACAAGCCCTGGTCATTGGGCTCGACCCCCCAGGCGCTGGACGACTCGATGACCGCATACAGGGGGGCGATACGATCCCTTCTCAAGCTCGCCGAGGTCGAATCCGCCATGGAGCGGATCGCCGTTGAGATAGAGAAGACCAAGAGAAGGGTCAACGCCCTGGAGCACATATTCATCCCCAGGCTTAGGAATACCGAGAGGTACATAACCATGCAGCTCCAGGAGCGTGAGAGGGAGGACTTCTTCCGGAGGAAGAGGATAAAGGCTATCATGGAGAACAAGGCCCTCGAGGCAGGTAGAGCCCCGGAGGTCAGCTGAATGGGCAAGGTCCGCAGGTCCGTTTACAGGCAGCCTCCAACTGCCAAGGGCCTGGAGAAGATCGAGAAGGGCACGCTGAACTATTTCGACACCGAGGTGTATTCGAACCTTAACACCGAGGTGCTCGAGGAATACCTCGACCATAAGAACAGGACCGAGGGCTTCAGGGTCTCCTCCTTCAGCTGGTGGAAGCTGCTCCTGGTCATAATCGTGGTCGGTCTTCCGTTCACGGTGATATCTCAGTACATCGCCCTCAAGATCGGCCTCGTGACCGGAGGAGCGTTCTATGTCTCCTATCTGGTAGGAATGCTCTTCAGGTGGAAGCCGTCCCAGGTGAACATCGCCTCGGGTTCCGCTACCGCCACCGACAGGACAGTGACCGGATTCGTCTTCACCTTCCCGGCCATATACTTGCTGGCTTACTCCAGCCAGTACGTCATGTCCGACGGTGAGCCCCTGCTTTCCCCCGCCCTCATCGAGAGCTCGAACATCGTACCGCTGGCGATGGTCGCATCCCTGTTCGCATCGCTAATGGGTATGATGTACTTCATCATATTCAGGAGGCTGTGGCAGGTGGAGGATCCTCTGCCCTCCCCGGGTTTCCAGGCCTTCGTGAAGCTCCTCGATATCGCGGGGCATCTATCCGAAGGCGGGGTGAAACAGGCCCGCAGCTCGATCAAGAAGGTGATGGCCTCGTTCCTGGCGATGTTCGCCTTCGCTTTCCTTAGAGACTTCCCCTTGTCGTTCTTCAAGGACCTCCCCCCCATCACCTATGTGATCAACTCCATCGGCCTCGGGCAGTGGTACAGCCACGGCCGGATACACATGCCCTACAAGTGGTCCAACCTAACGCATATCTCGTACGAGTTCACGGGGATCGGATTCGCCATCGGTTGGTTCATGAAATCGAGGGCATCGCTCACCGTCGCTTTCGGATCCTTCGTCACATGGTTCTTGATCGTGCCGATGGTCTATCTTCTGGATGTGCCCATCTATATCCCGATCCTCGAGAAGTATGGAGGGACGGGCTTCCTGTCGGTCCGGGCCCTGCCGATCCCTCCCGGCCCTCTGTCTGAGTTCATCCCATATCCTGCTCCGGCCTTCGGGGCTGCGCAGGGTATAGCGAAGATCATAGCCATAGGCGCCATTCTGGGAGGGGGCACGACAGCCCTCTTCAAGATGCTGCCCGTTTTCAAGACCGTCTTTCAGGACGTCATGAAGACCAAGGGAGGTCAGAAGAAGGAGTGGGTGCCGGGAATGGGCTGGTACGAGTGGCCCACCCAGCATATACCCATTGTCATGGGCGCTGCGTTCGTGACCATAGGGCTGGCCTTCTGGCTCTTCGGCGGCTTCCCTGTTCTGGCATCATTCGTATTCTCCGGGCTTCTCGTCGTCCTGACCTTCGCCCTGGGTGCGATCGCTGTCAAGATCTCCGGGGAGATCGGTACCACGCCGGTGTCGGGAACGTCCTTCCTGACCCTGCTCCTGCTGTTCGGCTCGTTCAGCCTCATCGCATTGCTCATACCATTCCCCCACGGCAAGAGCCAGATCATACTGATGGCCCTCGTGGGGACAACGGTCTTCGGCAGCGCCATCTCGTTATCCTCAGAGATCATGTGGGATTTCAAGGCGGGGCTCTATGCTGGAACGAGGCCCATGCACCTCATCAAAGGCGAGTCCGTGGCGATAATCTTCGGCACCCCCGCCGCAGCGTTGGCGGCGGCCTTCTTCTCCATGAGGCTCGCCAACGGCGAGATGGCGCTCGAGGCGCCTCAGGCATCGGCCTTCGCAGTGTTCGTGCAGATCCTGGCCGGAGGCCAGGTAAGCATGCTGCTTTTCGGCCTGGGCATATTCATCGGCGTATTCGTGGAGCTTCTTACGGGAATGGGTACGGCCTTCGGCCTCGGGATGTACCTGCCCCTGCAGTACACCCTCATGCTGGTCACCGGAGGCTTCGCAAGGGACCTGTGGGAGAAGAAATGGCTCGGTCCCAGGGCCAAGCGCCTTAACTGGGGAGAGGCCGAGAAGACCTTCAAGCTCCTTGACTCGTATATGATAATGACGGGGTTCTACATAGGCGAGGCGATAATCGGAACTGTGCTGGCCGTTTATCTGGTCGTCGGCGGGTAAATATTTTTACAGGATATGTCTTGAACCGTAACATGGACACCGGCACCAGGAGAAAGCTCTACACCGCAGTGGCGCTCCTCATTTTGCTGGTAGTGATAATAGTGATATTCTCGTTAAGGGGGCGTGAGGTCCTCTCGACGATGCTCGGTCTGAACCTGCAGCACGTCCTGCTTGCGATCATAGCGTTCCTTTGCATTCAGCTCGCCTGGGCCATCAAGTGGTATCTGCTGGTCAGTAAAAGGGTTCCAAGGGCCCGGTTCCCCTACGTAATGCTCGCCAACATGACCGGTAATTTCGTCAATATCACAACGCCAAGCGGCAGGCTCGCAGGAGAGCCCGTGAGGGCAGGGGCCGTTGCCAGGAGGTACAGGGCCCGGTTCTCCGAGGTATTCGCCGCGACCATGGTCGACAAGATGGGGCTGACCGTGGGTATGATCATTGTGCTGATCCCGGCCATGATATACGCTTACGCGAAATACGACATGCCTCCTCTTCTGAAGTATTTCCTTTTCATCTTCTTCGTCTTCTGGCTGGTTGTGGGAGGCGTTTCCTTCCTAGTTCTAAAAAGCATGAAGAGGTGGAGGATAGACAGGATGGTCAACGTCGCCTACCTGGTGACCAAATTCTTCAAAGGGACATCCCCCTTCGACAAAAAACACGTCGTGGAGAGGGTCAAGGAGGGTTTTTCAAGCTTCAGGGAGTCATTCAAGGAGATGCTGAAGGACCCGATCATGATGTCTATTGACATCTTCCTTGCGGTACTGATGTATTTCTTGAGGATCGCCGCCGCCTACATGTTCTTCATGGCGGTGGGCTTTCAGGTGAGCGTTCTGACCGTGGCCGTGGCCGTTCACATCACTTTCATCGTAGGCCTGATAAGCCAGCTCCCGGGGATGGTCGGCATTTCGGAGACCATGATGTACGGGCTTTACGTGGCGATGGGGGTCAGCCCCGGTCCGGCCATTACGGTGGCTATACTCACCCAGATGAACTCTTACGCGTTCGAGCTTGGGCTGGGGTATCTATCGACCTGGGCCATCAACTTCATAGGGGTGCAGAGAAAGGTCATCCGGCCTTCCTGAGGTCCGAGCAGACCTTGGTGAGGGAGGATTCGATCGAGTTCTGCCAGTCCTTGATCCGCTCACAGAGGAGGTCGTGGACCTTCTCCGGCTCCATCGCATCATACACGTAGTAGAGCCCTCCGGCCTTGCGTTTCTTGACGGTCTTCCTCACCAGTCCCGTCCTAACGAGAGATGTGACCCCGGAATAAACTGGCCCCCGGTCTTTCCCCATCCTTCCGCCGAGCTCCTTGGCGGTGGCTGGCCCGCTCTTGAGGAGGTCCCTGTAGATGCACAGGTCCTCGCCCTTGATGTGGAAGAAGAACTCCATCATCTCATCCGTGCTCATCCTGATCTTTCTTGATCGGTCCGGTCCTGCCATCGCATACCCTGTAGTGTATGGGACAAGTGAGATATGGACTTTGTTGGTTGGCGCCTAACTACAGGAGGACCGACATGGATCCCGATATTCATATGCTTGATGCCAACAACTTCGACGCATTCCTCAAGGAGAACCGCGTAGTACTGGTGGATTTCTGGGCACCCTGGTGTATGCCCTGCCAGATGCAGGGCCGAATACTCGAGGCGGCCAAGGCCGAAGTTCCGGAGGGCGTGCAGGTCGCCAAGGTGAATGTGGATGTGAACCCCTCACTGGCCCAGAGGTTCGGAGTGAGGGGAATACCACAGCTTTATCTGTTCGTTGACGGCAGGCCGGTGGAGGGCTGGACAGGCCTCACGAGGGCCGATACGCTGATCCCGAGGATGAAGGACTTCCTCTGAGGTCTATGGATCGATCACCCTGCAGTTTATGAGATGCTCCGAGGAGAGTTCTGTTCTCTTCCCAGGGCAGGGCAGAAGCCTTGCGGTGAGGGGTTTTCCAAGCCTCCATGACAGATGTGCTACGTCCCTGAGTATCGAGGAGAGCACCGACTCGGATATATCCCCCCGGAGCGGAACGGCGTCGAGCCCCGTGCCGCAAACGGATGAATACAGAAGCAACCTCTGCAGGTCGAGAAGGCCGTCATCCGCCAGGGAGGCGAGATGCGCGTCCTCCATGATGGGGAACATCAGCCCGCAAAATCCGGTCCTTTTGATCGGGATCGACCTTAAGCGATCGGTGAGTTCGGAACATGCCGCCAGAGTGCCGGGGGATCCGAACGGCGAACCGGAAAGCCCCTCTATGACGAGGGCGGCGGAGCCTTCCGGCGATATGGAAGGATTCAGAGAGGTGTCGATCCCGGCGTACTCGAAACCCCCGAGCCCCGAGGCGACCATCTCGATGGAGAGGCATGCATCGGTGTACGCTTTGAAACGCTCCTCGAAAGGCGCCCTCTCGTTTCCAGTGTGGAGAAGGTCCGCCGACTCGAGTCCGATGGAGAAGGAGGGTCCTTCCCCCGAGCTGTAGGATGCTGGAAAGAAGGGGATGCCGGGAGGGCATGTCGCCATGCAGCAGAAATGGAAGTTCTTCATACCATCCTTCTCGATCCCCGATATGGCCTTCACGGCCCTGGCGGCCGATATGATGTTCTCCTCGATGATGCTGTCAGAGCAGATGATGCAGGAGGCGCTGGTCCTTAGCGTTCTTTCGAGGATCCGGGGGACCATTCCTATCTGGAGTGGGTCGATGGCAGGACCTATTCCGATATGGTCTATCCCGGATCTAACCGCGAGACGGTCGAGTTCGATAGCGGTATCTAGGTTATCGGGGCCCAAATAATTACCAAAAGGCTGGGTGGAGGCCCGTACTGTCTGCACCTCCCATCCTCCCTCCCGAAAGGTCTCCCGTGCTCCCTGAAGGAAGGCTGAGGCCTCCTCGATCTGTTCGTCCATGATGTTCGGATCGATGTCCATCATCAGTGTGACGGTCCTTATCCTCATGGAGGTCAAAAGGCATACTTCTCGGAAATACCTTTTCATTTCCAGGCGAAGAGGACCATGGCCGCAAGGGCGAGTACGATCCCGGCGATCTGTCGAACCTCAAGGTGCTCTTTGAGGAACACGCTCGATAGCACGATGACCATAAGGGGATAGAGCGCGGTGGCGGTCACGACCACCGAGGTGTTGCCTTTGGAGAGGGCCATCAGGAACAGCAAGGACCCGACGGCCCCGAAAGATCCGGCCATGATCGCGACCGGTGTCCCGGTCCTGTGCGTGGGCACTTTAAAGCCAGCTATCAAGAAGAGGACCATGACCACGGCCAGCGTGCCAATGCCCTCGAAGATCAGTATGGTCCTCGGGTCAAGGTCCTTCGAGGCGATCTTGGGGAGGAAGGCCCACAATCCGTACATGAGAAAGGAGAGTATGACGAATATCATCCAAGTCTGCATCCGCTTCACCATGGGGGCCGAACACTGGACATGGAAATAAAACCATGCTGGGTCTGATATTTCAGCACTTGAAGGCCTTGACCTCTCTGGCCAGAGAGCTGCCCATGTCGAACAGGGATGCCAGAGCGTCGTCCTTGGGACATGCCAGGGCCGATACCGCGGGCTCGATGAATTTGCAGGAGCTCGATCTGGCGAAGGATTCCAGGTCCTTTATGCCCTCGCCGCTCCAGCTGTAGGATCCGAACACGCCCACGACATGGTTCTTCACCCTTGCCTTCTCCATGAAATGCACGAGCTGGGAGATGGGTGGGAACATCCCGCCGTTGTAGGTGCAGGAGCCTATGACGAGCCCCCTGTACCTCCAGATATCGTTGATCAGGTAGGATAGATGCGTCTTTGACGCATCGTATATCCTGATGTTTCGGATGCCCTCGTGGGCGATCCCCCTTGCCACCGCCTCGGCCATCTTCTTCGTGTTCCCGTACATCGAGCCGTAGACGATGACGACCCCCTCCTCCGTCTCCTGGCGGCTGAGCCTGTCGTAGTAATCTATTATGAACTCGGGGTTCTTCCTCCAGATGGGGCCGTGGGTCGCGCATATGATGCTTATATCGAGCCCCGACAGCTTCTTGAGGGCGGACTGGACCATGGGGCTGAACTTCGCGACGATGTTGGTGTAGTAGCGGGAGATCTCATCCGCGAAGAACTTGATGTTGAGCTCGTCGTCGAATATCGATCCGTCAAGGGTCCCGAAGCCCCCGAAGGCGTCCCCCGAGAACAGTATCCCGCTGGTCCTGTCGTAGGTCATCATGGTCTCTGGCCAGTGTACCATCGGTGTAAGGTGGAAAGTGAGATCGTGCTTTCCCAGTGAGAGGGACTCGCCGTCCTCTACCACTTTCACGTTGTCCACGATCCCGTAGAAGTTGTCAAGGAACTCCGCGGTCTTCCTGTTGCCGATTATCGTTATACCAGGGTAAAGCTCTATGAGGCTCCTGATCGAGCCCGAGTGGTCCGGCTCCATGTGGTTGATCACGAGATAGTCGATGTCCCTTCCGCATAGTATGTCGCTTATCTTGTCCAGGAACGTTCCGGTAGCCGTGAATTTGACGGTGTCGACGATCGCCACCTTCTCGTCCATTATGATGTAGGAGTTGTAGGACACGCCGTAGGGAAGGGGCCACAAAGCCTCGAAAAGATGCGTCTCCCTGTCGTTGACGCCTATCCAGTATATCTCATCCGTGATCTCTATCGCTTTATCCATGGGGATCGTTGATGACAAAAGGAAGCGGGTAAATAAACATTGGCCATTACCTGGAAAGGCTTAAATGGAAAGACCCATTAAAGGGCGAAAAAGAGGCGAACACCATGCCCGATCCGATATCTCGATGCACCTCATGTGGAATACCCCTCTCGAGGGAGCATGACGTCATGTTCATCTGCCCGAACTGCAACAATGTCCAGCTTGGTAGATGTGGCAACTGCAGGAACCAGTCGGCCATATACATATGCCCCGGCTGCGGTTTCGAGGGACCTTGAGAGGTGTGTGACATGGGCGATGTACTCATCAGATACAAGGTAATGCCCGAGGGAACCGACGTGGACCTGCAGGCGATATCCGACAGGTTCGCGACATACGTCCCCGAGCACGGCAGGGTATCCCAGTCCGAGATCGTCCCGGCGTTCTTCGGATTGAAGATGCTCATGTGGGCCGTGGTGCTCGACGATAAGAAGGGCGGCGGCGAGGAGCTCGAGGAGAAGCTGAACTCCACAGAGGGCGTCCAATCCGTCGAGGTCGTCGAGATGGGCCTGCTATGAGGCCTCGTATGATCGTTGAGGCCAGCGTACCGGTCCATCCCACGGAGGATGTGCTGAAGGTCCGGTCGGCCGTATCGCAGATCTTTCCCGACGGCGTTCTTGGCGGCGATGATGATCGGGTAATTGTTGTCGCCGGGTCCTTGGACGCGTTCGTTCACAAGGTTAAGGACCAGAGGATAAAGGACAGCGCCTTGATGGTGCTCAGAAGGTCCCTGGATGGGGATTCGTTGCATTTCTTTCTCAACAAACAGGCCGCCTTCATGGGGGTCGTTAACTTCACTTCCGGGGATTCCGGGTTGGGAGATGTAGAGGTCAAGGTGACCGGGGGGGCCGAGGAACTGCTCCTCGAGCTGTCCTGAAACGGTCGCCGCTTTAGTTCAACACCCTTTAAATAATCCTCAATGGCATTATGTTTCGATGAAGCATGCCGCATTATTGCTCTCATCCGCCCTGATGTTGTTGGTCCTAGGTTCGGGCCATGCCCTCGCGGTCCCGGAGGTGCTTTCGCTTTCCGATGAGAGCATCAACGTGGGCGTAGGGCCTTCCGATCCCGTTTTCGTCACGGTCAACGCCACGCTGAGGAATCCCTATCCCGAGGCCGCCACCTTCCTCCTGTCGTCAAGGATCGACGGCCAGCCGGAATGGAGAGCGGAGGTCCAGGGATCGATATCCATGGCCGCTCTCTCCTCGGGCACTGCCCCGGTGAGGGTCTTCGTTCCCCGCGGGGAGAAGGCCCTGGCCACGGGGGATCTGGTCGTGGCCGCCTCCGCCGAGGGAAAGACCTCCTCCTGGAGTGCAAAATGCACGGTGAGGGTCCTTCCATTCAGCTCTTCATACGCGATCTTCCCCGGAGAATACCTTCTGGACATGCCACTGACAGGGTCCTTCAACATCACCGTCGTGAACGATGGCAATGCTCAGGCCTTGATCGGCGTCGTATCGAACGAGTTAGGTCTCGAAGCGGCACCCCGGCCAGTGGAGGCTGGGTCCTCCATCGTTGTGAGCGTTCCTTACAGCGTCGAGAGCGAGCTGGTGGCGACATTGGATATGGACCGGTCCTCGCTCTCGCACGAGATCGTATTCTACCCTGACGGGGAGTTCGTACACATACTGTTTGGAAAAAGGCATGCCATCATCGCCCTGCCGTCGTTGGTAGGGGGATACAACAACGTCATGGTGATGGCGCTCGGCGCCGATGCGCGGATCACGTCCGTGGAAGCGTTGGACGGATCCCAGGCGGCTCTGGAGGGCGATGGTCTGGTGGGGGAACTCCAGAGGCGAGAGTTCCATCTTGACGTCGGAGGGGGTCCCGGCAGGAGGACGGTGCCTCTGAGGTTTATGGCGGAGATGGAAGGGTCCGAGGTGACGAGCAACGTGGTTATGGTGCCGGTGATGGTGACATCGAAGGTCGAGGGTAGTATGAACGTGGCTCCTGTGATAGGAGGCGGAGCGGGCGCCTTAGGGGTATTGGCCGTAGGGTACATGGGGTATCTTTACGCGGCCTCGGAAGCGTTCAGGTACCGATGGCTGGCGATCGGTCTGGTGCCTCTGTACTCCCTTGCACGCGGGGAGAAGGTCCTGGACCACTTCTTCAGGGGCAGGCTCTACGAACACATCAAGGAGAACCCCGGTGTCAGCTTCACCGCCCTGAAGAGGCATTTCGGCGTTAACAACGGGAACCTGACCTATCACCTTCATCGACTGGAGAAGGAGGAGCTGGTGTCTTCTAGAAGCGTGGGGAAGTTCAAGCTGTTCTACCCGGACGGTGTCAGGATGAAGGGATGCGGGATCGTCATATCGCTTCTCGATAGGGACATGATGCGGATGATCAGGGATTCTCCCGGGATATCGACCGTGAAGGTCACAAGGCATTTTTCTAAGGATCGGTCCAGGCGAACGGTCTCTCGGCACCTCAAGGACCTTGAGAGGAAGGGGTTGATCGAGGTCCACGATGTGAACGGGATCCGGAAGCTGTATATTTCGGTCCAGGAAGATGCGGCCTTCATATCCGACCTGGGAATGGTGGACGCCCCGCTCCCGGCCGCATGAGGCTATTTTTATATAGGGAGATATTATTGGGTCAGAACCCAACCCTGCCGCAGTAGCTCAGTTGGTCAGAGCGTACGGCTGTTAACCGTAAGGCCGTCGGTTCGAATCCGTCCTGCGGCGCCATTGTTTTTGATCGCGGACCTATAACTATATATCGTTCGTAAGGCCATTTCTAAGGGCCGGGTGATGGCCGTGTCGAGGATCGCGCCCCTGTTGTTCATCGGGATCATGGTATTTGGCTGCTCCTTCGTATCAGGCGAGATCACGATGCGCTCCCTATCAGTGGAGGACGACCCCGGGGATGTGAAAGGGACGATCCACGAGTACGTCGATGCGAGCGGGCCCGACACAGCCGACATCCTGAGCTTCTCCGTCAGGAACGAGAGCGGCACGATCAACGCTTCATTCATCATCAAGGGGGAGATATCCGGGTCGGTCGCATATGAGATCTTCATTGGCCAGGCATTTTTTTCATATTACAATGGGTTCTTCAACGGCGTCAGCCACACCGCAATAGAGGACCTTGAATATCCCATGCCTTACACATACGCCGTTCATACGAACGAGATCAAGGTCAGCTTCCCTGCGAGTTACATCCCGGATGCGAGGGAGGGCGATCTGCTATCCTTTGCGACATACGGCGGGAGGGTGACAGACGTCTGCCCGGACGCGGGATCGAACGTGACATACGATCTCACCTTCGAGTTCGTATATGCGTTCATCGATGGAGAGGAGGACCTCATAGAGCATGTGGAGCGGGAGGAGATATCCGCGGACAGGCCGTATCTGGACATACTGGGTTTGGATGCCGTCGATGACGGGGAGCGTGTGACCTTCACCCTTGTCCTTGCCGCAAGGCCTTCCGTGAAGAAGGAGGTGGAATACAAGATACATTCCAACCTGGTCCAGGTGAGGATATCCCAGGGGATCGTCAGGATAGAATACGCTGACTCCGGATCCGAGGTGGTCGAGAACATGGTCGTTTCCGGCAACGCTGTCATCGTCAAGGTGGACCGTTCCCCCGCCCTTCCCCTGACCCGCGACAGGGTGGGAGCGCTCGCGAGAGAGGCTCTCGAGGACGGAGTGAGCTCCTACGTGGACGAGATCGGGCCGAAGTGGGATATATCGGTCTGGAACGTCGATTATAGCAGGCTTCGGTCCCAGCTCGTTATCCGCCCCGCCGAGGACATGGTCCTGATCGTACATCTGGATTGCCCTTCGAACCTTAGATACATGTTCCTTGAGGCGTTCGGGGATCCTGCAGGATACGCCGAGGCGATGCAGGACCCGGAACAGGTTCTGGATGCCATGGTTGTTCCTGTCTTGACGCTCGACGGGATCGAACTCGAGCCGGAGCTCGTACTCCTCGAGGAGACCCTGTTCTCTCCCGTGGGAGATACGATGACCCTGAGTTGGACCTACACCATCCCTCACGAGGAGCTTTCAGGGGGATCGCATACCGTGGGATATCATATGAGGGATCTCCCCTACATGATGTATTATTACGACCCGGGGGACCTGGAGATCATGGTGGAGGGCGGGTGGGAGATCTCCCGCGTGGACCGGACCTCCGAAGGATATGCTGCGGAGCAGCAGGACCCCACCAGCCTGAGGACCGATGCCCGGATCCCGGACCTCGAGTTCACGATCCGGGAGGCGAGTAAGGGCGGAGAGGGAACATGTTTCGGGATCGCCGGAGCCATAGGCGCCTTCGCCGTTATCGCCGTCATCCTCCGATCCCGCCTGTAGGTGGATCCTCCCCCTCTGAGGAAAAGGATAATAGCCACGATAACGATGGAGAAGCATGGCAATGATCGACGACGGGTCCCTGACGCTCCTTTGGGACATCGATGTGAGGCGCCTCTCCGATATCTACGACACCAGGGACACTTTCCTTACGCTCTATCTACCCGTGGGATCCTCCTCCGACGCGAGGAGGAACGATACCTTCATCGAAAAGCGCCTCAGGACGATGAGGAAGGTTCTCGGCAAGGAGATGTACGAGGAGGTGCGGTCCAACATCGAGAGGGTCCGGGACCTCATAGGTCCCGATCCGATCGAGGGAGAGAAGGGGAGGATAATATTCTCCTCGCTCTCCATGGACCTCCTGGAGCGATATCGGGTCCCCGTATCTATAGACAGGAAGCTAGTCCTCGACACATCCCCATATCTCCTTCCACTCGCGATCCTCCGGGACGACATACTCCCCTACGGTGTGGTCATGGTGGATTCGAGAAGCTCCAAGCTGGTCCTGGTCCGATCCGGGACATGCGAATCCATCGACTCCTCCTCCATCGATCTGATGAACAAGCACAAGATGGGGGGTATGAGCCAGAGGCGCTTCCAACGGCTGAGGGAGGGGGCCATAGGCAATTTCCTCAAGGGGGTCACCGACGACATGGAGTCCTTCACCTCGCAAGACAGATTGCGGGGGATCATCATCGCGGGGCCGGGAGAGGCCAAGAAACAGCTCTTCGACATGCTCCCGCCGCATCTCAAGGACATGGTGATATCGGTAATGGACTGGGATATGGACATGCCCTGCGGCGAGATCATCGAGAGCGGTGAGGAGATATCCAAGGCCCATGAGATGGAATGGGGCAAGGAATTGGTCGATGAGCTCCGCTCCGACATCCTAAGAGGGGAGAGCGCGGCCTTCGGCCCGGCGGATGTGAGAAAGGCCCTCGAGAAGGGAAAGGTACGCGACCTTTTGATATTGAAGGGTACGAAGGTTCCCGGGTGGTTGTGCGAATCATGCCAGAACCTGAAGAAGGGGAAGAGCCCTCCGTCGAAATGCCCCCGATGCGGGTCCCCCCTCACCCAGGTGGACTTCATCGAGGAGCTCTACGAGCTGGCCCAAAGGACGGGCGCTCATATCGACTTCATAGATTCCTCCCCATTCATGGAATCCATAGGGGGCATCGGGGCGATCCTTCGGTATTGAACGACATCGATCATCAATTGTGAGCGTACGAACCATACCTGGCAGGAATCATACCTGAGGGGTATGAAGGACGATCAGATCTCGCCTTCGAGGAGCTTTCTCCGGAACTCCCATTCTTTCTCGGTCAGGACCTTCCTGGTGAGCTCGTGCATCTCCTCGAGCCACATCAGCTTCTCCTTGGTGGAGAGCTTCATGTATTCGCGGATCTTATCGTCCTCGAGGGTGTGGTAGAAACCTTTTTCCATCTATCCCCCTCCTGGACCCCCCTAAACAGGTAATTCCTCCACCGGGGCCCATATGAGTGTCTCGATCCAGATGTCTGAGCGCGGGTTCTCGGGGGATCCCTCCCTCGCATCGCACCAGACCACAACGGACCAGCCGGGGCCGTCGTCGATGGAGAGATAGTCCCCGATGAAGGGCCCTCGGGTATTGTCCCCGTCGAACAGTTCCTCGCCGATCCTCACATCGGTGAACGTGGCCCCGCCATCGTACGAGACGGAGACATATGTCGTGAGCAGAGTGTTGTTGGAGTCGCGCCTATCGTAGTAGAACACCTGAAAAGACCCGTCCCCCGCTACGCAGACGGCCGGGAACCATTGGTCGCAGCCGTTCCCTACCGGGTCCTGGTTCACCCTGGCAGGCGTCGTCCAAGTGTCCCCGCCGTCGTAGGAGGCGATGAAGAGTATGTCCGCCTCGCCCGTGGCATGGTCCGGCCAGGCGATATACACCGATCCCGATCTGTTCCCGTCCGTCCTGTCCACGTCCATATCCCCCATGGTCGGCGTCCTGTAATTGCCGTTGGGGGGAGTATAGGGAAGCGGCACCACGGGAGCGATGCTCTTTACGGATTCGAAGCTGCTACCCTTGTCCCTCGACCTGGTGTAGCGCATGGAACCGGCGTTGAAATCTATCCAGGACACGTGGAGGATGCCTCCCTCGTCCACCTCGATCTGGGATCCCTGCACCTGCAGCTCGCGCTGCCCGATCTCCGAGATGATCTTGGGCCGGGTCCAGGTCTGTCCCCCGTCGGTTGACTTCGAATGCACGATGGAGGCGGCCACCCCGTATAGGTTGAAAGCGGTCCATGTCACATGGACGTCCCCGTTAGTGGGATCCACCGCTATCCATTCCTTGTCATGGAAAGTTGTTAGAAGAGATACGGATTGTATGACCATGACCACCTGCGGGAAGGACCTGCCCCCGTCCGTGGACCTCGCCACGAATATGCCTGTCCCGGGTTTCAGGATCATCCCGGGGCCCGGCCGTCTCTGGAAGGCGATCCCTGCCATGTACACGTCGCCGTTGGAGGCGAATGCAAGCACGGGATCCCCCGTTCCCTGGAAAAGCCAGAGGGGGCTGGAGCGATCCCCGTTGTAGCCGGGGATCAGGCCTCTCTCCCAGGTCTGCCCCCCATCGAATGACGCGTAGAAACCGACCCAGGCATCCCCGGAGGGGGTGCCGTAATCGTTCGATCCCGCCACGATGTTCAGCGGGTCAGTGGGATTGACCACGATCGTCGGCTCGTTGTTCGCCTCAGGAGTGTTCGTCACATGGGTGTTCGGCCACACCGCATATGGGGTGAAACCTTCAGGCTCCTCTTCCCCCTCATCTTCCGGAGGGCCGAATCCGCCCCATGAGGACAGAAGAAGAGCCGTCAGCCCCCCGACCACCATTACGGCTACCAGGGCGATGGCGAAGAGGCGTTTGTTGACCTTCATAGGGATCGAGGGTAATATCCCCGTAATGTGTTTTTACCTTTCGGTCATAGACCTCCCCACGCTCTAATTCTTAAATACGTTCAGGACGATATGGTAGCGTGGTCGATTGGGGTTTCCTTGAGGATCCCGTTCTGGGGTCAACGCTCGTCATGAAGGATGTCATCCTGGCGGCGATCATAATCCTCTTTGGACTGATAATGGCCCTCACCTTTCCTACGAGGATAGCCAGGCATCTTACGTCGATGTTCCTGGCCCTCGATCGCAGGTCCATGAAGAGGGAGGGCAAGGATACAGGCGAGATCGAGCGCAGGCTCTCTGTGGAGAAGGCCAAATACAAAAAGAAGGTGGAGGTCCCGCTTCAGAGGACCCTCTTCTGGATGTACCTGATACTGTTCGCAGGACTTGCGTACTATTCGATGGGCATCAAGATGGACACGACCCTGCGAATAGACAGCAGGACTTTCGAGGTCTGGCGGTTGATGCAGTGGATGCTCGTGAACATCATCGTCATAGTGTTCTCCCTGATGGGCATTGACCCCATTCTTAGGGCCATCGTGTATTTCGTTACCGGTTCGAGCATGTCCAAGGTGGTCAAGTACAGGCTCTTCAAGTCCCTGAGGTTCTCCTCGAAGGCGGCCGTCATCGTCCTCGGTTCCTATGCGGCCATAATGATATCATTCACCCACAGGCAGATCTCCGTCCTCGATATCATAATCGACATCCATCGATTCCTTCTGATATTGTTCGGAGCCCATATCGTCGCGAACATCGCGGTATCTCTCATGGAACCCAGCTTCAAGATAAACAAGAGGAGCGGTAAGGATACCGGAAAGGCCATCGGAAGGCTCGTCAAGGCCGGGATATACCTTCTTGCGGCGCTCATCGCGATGCTGGTGCTTGGCCTTGACCCATTGACCATGGCGACATCCCTGGGATTGATCGGCTTCGCCCTCGCCTTCGGATTGCAGGACACGGTGGCCAACTTCGCGGCCGGGATCATGATCGCGATAGACCGCCCCTTCGTCATAGGGGACAGGATAAGGATCCTGTGGGGGGGTCAGGACACATGGGGGGATGTCAAGGATATTTCCCTTAGGTCCACATGGATCAAGACCCCGGAGGAGGAGATGATAGTGATACCCAACAACGTCATAGCCTCCTCTCAGGTGTGGAACTATACGAGGGAATCCCCAAAGGTCGTCATACAGTTCGACGTGGGGATATCGTACGATTCCGATTGGAAGCTGGCCGAGACGTTGATCCTGGATATTCTACGGTCCCATCCACTGGTCATGAACAAGCCGAAACCCTACGTCATAATGAAGGAGTTCGGCAACTCGGCGATAATCCTCAAGCCATGGTTCTGGGTCCCCGAGGCGAGGGACAAGCTCAACATACAGTCGGATGTCCTGAAAAGGATAAAGGACGCCTTCGACCGGAACGGCGTCTCCATACCCTTCCCGCACAGGACAGTGGTCTATCACAAGGATATGACCCCTCCAGCAAAGATGACCAAACCCTACGTCAGCCCGCTCTATCTCCCGTCGACGGGGTTCAGAAGATACAAATTGCAGGCCGATCTGGACGATGATCGTATCCACGAGGAGAAGGTGATACTGGCCCCGACATCCGCATCATATGCGGCGAAGCTGACCGCTCCGGTCGTCATGGACACGGCGAGCAGGATGAACGCATCCGTCGCGGCTCTTTTCGTTCGGTCCCATGGGGGCAACGAGCACGACGGACAGAGAGCGTTGAGGATATACAACGAGGTGGCAAAACATTACGGTGTAGATATCAAGATGATATTCAAGGAGGGGGACGTTCTCGAGAAGATCATGGAGACCGTCGAGGAGGAGGGGGCGACGTTGGTAATGATCGGCGCCACTGAGGAATCCATGATCGGATCGATCACAAGAAAGAGCGTCAGCCAGGAGCTCCTATCGCATCTCAACGTTCCTAGCATGGTCATACCCTTTCGCGCGAGCGACGAGGACAGATACCGCGAGATCGTTCACAGCGCCAGGAGCAGGAAGGACAATGCCCCTCCCGCCGAAGGTAATGAGGATTTCACCTCGCTGTCATCGCTGGACGAACTGGTAGAGAAGGGCGGCCCCTAAGGATCGCATTGTGATCCGACCATGCCCGCCCTTTCCCTCTCGCGGAGTATCCTCTTCCTCATCGCATCGGCCCTTATCACTTCACCGGTACCGATCCCCTTGCATCTGACGTTGATCATCAATGTGCCATCGGGCATAAGAAGGAATGGCCATGTGGCGCATGTGTAGAACCAGTCCGGATGAACGCTGCAGAGCCCTTCCCCGGCTTCGAAGAGAGGGCATGCCCCGGATATGACGAAATAGGGATGGGTCGCGCCCGTCCGTTGGTCCACTTCGATCCTGTCCACAATCAATTTGCTGAACCTGGGATCGTCCCTGGTCCTCTCGAACTCGGCCCAGGTCATGTTAACTGCCCAGGGCTGCCTGCAGCACCATCCGCACCTTATGCAGCTCCATCTGGCCCCTTCCTTCAAAGGTGCCCATTCCCTTTCTATTATCGACGTGCTATCCTGCCTGGAATGGAGCTTCATATCACGGTCCATGCCAGCGTATGCGCATCATATCATATTATATTCGTCACATCGCAAGTTATTTTACGAATATCGACGCTCTTGTGGCGTGGCAGCAAGGAAGAAGGACAAGGGCAGGCTTTTATCGATCGTTCTCATAATACTGGTCGTCATCTCCATCGCCATGGCGGGGGCGGCGACCTATCTGCTCATCGGCAGGTTCCTGGACCTGGAGAGGTCCAGGCCAGGGTTCTCCGAGGAGGACCTCGATCCTCCGATGAGCGAGAACAAGCCATATGTCATAGATACCCCTCCCAGGTTCATCAGGGGAGGCGTACCCCCTCCAAGTTCGTATACCATCTCCTTTCCCGTCAACGCCACGACGAAGAGGCTAACGGCGCTATCGGGGGTCGGAGCGGTCCTGAACCTCTCTATAGCCAACACAGGCGAGACCGACCTCTACGTCGAGTATCTGGTGATAGACACGAATTACGGATACGATGTGAAGGCCGATGTCGGTAGGTACGTATCATCCGGAAGTGCGAGGTACCTTCGGCATCTAATGATACCGATCCCTGACGACAGGACCTCAGGGCTGGAGTTCTCGATATCATTGGACGTTCTGGTCGGTCCCCTCATCGGTGATACCGTATGGACCAGGAGGACCCAGGTCGAGTTCGGGACCAACGCCCTTGACTTGGTCCCTCTGGGGCGCGCCAAGGACCTTCCCGAGGTCCGGAAGAACGTACCGGGCATATACGACAAGGTGGTCCCCGCCGTATCGGATGAGATGGATCGATTGAGGTCGATCGCGGTCAACTTGACCGGTGCCGGATCCTTCACCATAATGGACCTGGTCGATACGGCGTTGTACCTCGAGGAGAACCTGGAATACATCCAGGACATACGTCCCGAGGACGAATGGTGCAGCCCCTTGACCACTCTGGATAGGTCCGGAGGGGACTGCGAGGATTGGGCCGTCCTCTACAGCGGCCTTATCGGCGCGATGGGTGGATCGTCCAGGGTGCTGGTCAACGACAGGCATGCCGTAAGCGCCGTGTACATAGGCGAGGACGATGCTGTGTTGGGGTCGATCGTACAGGCTTTCGATACCGAGATACCTCTGCTTGTACACGAGGACGAGCTCGGAAAATGGCTCATAGTGGAGCCCCAGGTCGAGCCCGTTTTCGGATGGCCCCCGGTGAACGTGAGGTTGGTAGATGCTCCGATCAAGGATCAGTATGTATATGGCTATCCGGATTTGGGTTGGGAATTTACGGATTCATCTGTTATATATATAGTCGATATATATATTTAAATACCACTTTTCACATGGACATATCGATACTCATGGATACGCGAAGGGTACAGATATCAGGGGGATCCACTTTCATAGTGTCCCTGCCCAAGAAATGGGCGGAGAAGAACGGGATCGAATCCGGCACCAGCATAAACCTGCTCGAGGACAGGGCGGGTAACCTTGTTGTATCGCCGCGCCCTTTGACCCAGAAGGTCGCATTGAAGGCTGATATCCAGGTCACGGGCAAGGAGAGCCAGGAAGGCATAATGAGGAGGCTCGTGGGGGCATACGTCTCCGGCACTACCTCGATCACGGTGACGTCCAAGGACCAGCTGCCAGTGGATGTGGTAAGAACGGTCAGGGAGTTCACCAGGCTCGTGATGGGAGTGGAGATCGTCGAGGAGAGAAGGGATGCCATTGAGCTTCAGGACCTCATCGACCCGGCGGATTTCTCGATGAGGTCGGGCCTCAAGAGGATGTCCTACATCACCGAGAGAATGATCGAGGACTCAATGAAGATAATGACCGACCGCCAGGAATCGCTTCTCGATGATGTGATACTTCGGGACCTCGAAGTGGACAGGATCACCTGGCTGATACACAAGGAATACAACATGCTTTTGGTATCCCCTCGCTCGATGGAGAAGAACCAGATGCCTCTCGATCAGGCTCTCAACTTCCTCCTTTCCTCGAGGTTGATAGAGAGGGTCGCGGACCACACGGTATCCATGGCCATACTTATCAAGGAGGGGGACATCGGGACCAACGAGGCTCTGATAAAGGAGGTACAGGCCTTGGGGATCAAGTCCAGGGATATCTATTCCGACTCGATCAAGGCCCTTTTCACTGAGGAGCTCTCTCTTGCGGATTCCGTCATTGACAGGGCGAAAAAGCAGCGGAAAAAGGCTGACGCCCTTCAGAGGAAGCTCTTCGACATCCCGGCCGACGAGGCCGTGACCCTCACACAGCTTCTCAGTTCTATCGATAGGATCGGGGCTTACGGGGCGGACATAGGCAAGATGACCCTCAACCGGTCCTACGCTTCGAAATGATGCGTTTCCCCATAACGAAGACCCCTGCCCCTACCGCTGCAATGGCTGCCAACAAAAGCGTGATGAGAATCGTGGAGCCGATCTCGCCCTCTGGTCCAGTACCATCGTCCAATATCTCGATATCGATCCAATCCGGCAGCGACTCCATATCCCCGCCGATAGAGCGGACCCATATCCTGTAGGTCCCGGGCTCCGATCTCGGGAGATCTATCCTGAAGGGATGAAAAGTGGATCCGTTCTGGTATGTGACGCTTCGCCATTCGCCATCGTCGATACGATACTCCGTTCCCTCGAAGTCCCCTCCCCTGGACCATCCCAGGCCTTCGATGGTGATCCTATCCGATGCGTTGAAGGCGATCACCGGATCGGTGATGTTAGTGATCGCCGGGCTTAAAATATGAGATTGTAGCCGGGGATCGATGATGGAGGGGTCCTCGACCAGAAGGGACAGCTCGACCGCTGAATATGCATCGACGGTACCCCAGCCGTGGTCCCGCTCCCAGAACGGGTCGAGCTCGGGGTAGGTCGGGTCCCCCTTCCTGTGGGCGGTGTACCTCAATATCTCCTTGACCAGGTCGTTCTCCCCTTCGAGGGCGGGGTTCGCCTCGAGCATCAGGGCGATCACACCTGCAACGAGCGGGGTGGCGTACGACGTTCCAGAGCCGCGGTTGCCGTATCCGTTACCGGACGCGTCACCGATGAACCTGTTCGTGTGCGGCTGCAGGTTGTTTATGTATGTTCCAGGCGCAGCTATGTCGGGTTTGAGCTCGTCGTAGGGGTCACCGTCGCCATTGTCGGTCCTGGGCCCCCTTGAAGAATAGACCGCTATGGTATCGTCATCGTGTTCGAGCGTGTTGTTATCGAGGGTCGCGGCTACGATGATCGCCCTCGAGGACGCTGACAGCCCGTTGAAACCCGTGTTGGAGGGGCCGTCGTTACCTGCGGCATTGACCACGATCGCCCCCCTCTCCACCGCGGTGTCGAGGAGCCTGGAATAAGCGTCGGTACCGTCGGAGTCCGTCCCGATGTCTATCCCCCAGGAAAGGGAGAGGATATCTATGCCCGCGTAATCCGAACCTGCTCCGGACCATTCCTTGTCGATATTTGATATCCCCCAATCGATACCGCGGAGGGTACCGTCCTTCAAGTGGGGATCGTTCTGCGCCCCGACCCAGAACTCACCGGGGGCGTATCCGATCTTGGTCCCGATCCTTATGTCGACCAGCCTGGCCTCCGGGGCGGATCCCATATAATCCCCTGTCGGAGCCCCGGTGCCTGTCGCGATACCCGCACAGGTGGACCCGTGACCCTGTATGTCGTCGGGATCGTAGGTTCCGTCCTGGGGGTAGATGAGCTGGAGATTGTCCGGTTTGGTCATATCGACGCCGCCGAGGAACTTGCCCCTGAGGGAGGGGTGCTCGTCGTCGATCCCCGTGTCTATGATAGCTATCGAGACGCCCCTCCCGAGATAACCCAGGTCCCAGGCGGTCAGAGGAGAATACATCTTCGAACCCCTCGCCCTGACCGTCGGCGTGGCTATGTCCGAGAATAGAACGGGAACTCCGAGTGGCTCCACGAACACGACCCCTGGGATCCCGAGTATGTTCCCCAGCCTTGTCGATGGGACATCGAATAGCGTGACGGCGTCAATTGGATCGATCCGGGATCCCACGATGAAACCGGCCCCCCACAAAGCGTCCATGTCCCTATCCGTGACCTTCCTGGAGAAGGAGACGATGATGTCGAGTGGATCCCCGGATGATGGTCGGTCCTCCATATGGTCAGCTATCCCGTTACGGTCCTTGTCCATCGCGGTCCTCTCCCACCAAGGGAGAGCAAGGAGGGGTTCCTCGACCTCATTGCGTTGGAAGGCCGAGGGGTTTACTTCTTCATGAACGCGGTCTAGCGCAACCGATGAAGGCAAAAGCATCAGAAGGATCCCGAGGGCGAAAAGGGAGTATCTCATCGAAGGTGCAAGGAGAAACATGATGGTTAATCTTTCCATTATGTGTGGCGAGGAGGGATGTGGGGATTTGAGAGAGGAGAGGGGTGTGAGGTCAAAAATTCTCTCCCTCCTCGCCGGGTTCCTCAGGTTGCTTGGGGAATCAAGAAGCATGTTTCGAGACATTCTTCCTTTGCTTCCGTTACAACCATGATGATAAAAACCCCTACGAGAGTTTAAACGTATTCCCTAAATGATAAAAAAAAAGATCCGACCCGATATACATCGGGCCCTCGATAGAGGGATGGCCGGACGATTCGAACGTCCGTCCATTCGGGTATCCCCGCCTTGCGGGGCGATCTTACGTTATTGCGGGTGTATCAGAACCTTCTCTGCTGCCTTGGGGGCCTGTGGTTCCTGAAACATTCCCTGCAGTATACGGGCCTTCCCTCTGCGGGTGCGAATGGCACTTCGCATTCCTGTCCGCAGTCGGAGCAGACGGCCTTGTGCATCTCCCTTGGGGGTCCATCGAATCTCACCGGTTCACCTCCTTTTCTTTTTATGATAAGGCCTTCTCTCCACCTCGTTGATTCCTTACCGGCACCTTGAGATATCCGATGGGCCCTATTCGATACGATGAGACCAATATATGGTATATATAATCTTCGCCTCGGAGTCGCCATTTCTATGGGGATCCGGCCTGCATCCGTCATTTCTTCCAAATGAAGACGAGCCCTGATCGTTTATATATGATGCGATGGAGTCTTTAATACATGAACAGGACCGCGTTGATCCTTACCGCACTGTCGCTTCTTTTGGCATCGGGCTGTCTCGGAGATAGCGATCCCGCGGACCATCCCGAAATTGATCGGGAGAGCATGATCCCCGATGACATCGCTAAAAGGGGCCCAGATACCGATCGTAATCCTTCCGTGCTTCACACTGATATATTCGAGGATCCGGTCCCCGTACCATATCCTGTGAATACCGCCGGTGCGGAGGATTCGCCCTTTGTCCTTCCTGACGGGAACACGCTCTATTTCTTCTTCACACCCGACGTGAGGGTCCCTCCGGAGGAACAGGTCATGGACGATGTCACCGGGATATACGTGACGCGCAGGACCGGGAACATATGGAGCGTTCCAGATAGGGTATGGCTGCAGAAACCGGGCAGGCTCGCACTGGATGGAGCGGTCGCCATACAGGGCAACGAGATGTGGTTCGCCTCGGCAAGGGAAGGTCACACCGGTGTGAACATGTTCACCGCCGAGCTAATCGATGGAGAATGGACGAACTGGCAGTATTCCGGGGACAGGCTGATGAAGGAGCTGCAGATCGGCGAGGTCCACATACACGGGAACGATCTATATTTCCACTCCGGCAGACCGGGAGGAAAGGGAGGTTACGATATATGGGTGACCACGAGGAGCGACGGTTCATGGTCCGATCCCGTGAACATAGAGGCCGTGAACAGCGATGCGATGGACGGGTATCCATTCGTTTCCACCGATGGGAAGGAACTGTGGTTCACCAGGACGTATATGGGAACTCCCGGGATATTCAGGTCGCTGAACGTGGATGGGGATTGGCAGGAGCCGGAGCTGATGGTCTCCATGTTCGCCGGCGAGCCTACGCTGGATGACAGGGGGAACCTCTACTTCGTCCATCATTACTACGAGAACGATGTGATGATCGAGGCCGACATTTACGTGGCCTACAGGAAGTGAATCATCTGTATTTGGTGTAATGGTCGAGGAGCCGATGCAGCCTTCGTGCGGTATCTTTTGAGAACCCCTCCCTCGCCTCCACCTCATCGATGTACTGCCTCGCCTCGGGGATCGATCTCTGTGACGCCCTGGCCGTGAGCGTGGCCATGAACGAGGCCCGGTCTTTCTCTATCATGTCCGAGAAGGACATGATCTCTTTGAGATCGTTGCGGAAATAAACCAATTGGCCCATGTTCAGCATGGCGCGGCGCGTCCTGTCGGTATAGGGTTTTCTCGCCCTTTTGGCGGCATCATCCTTGCCTCTGCGATCCATGGCCAAATACAATACCTCGATATGGTTTATCCTCGGAATATACTTATATTTTATCTAAAGGACAGGCCCCGATGAGGGCACTTATCGCCGTATATGGGTCCATTACCCTCTGGGATCGGGCTGAAGTTCCAGAAGCGCCTTGAAAAAGGTATCCACAGCAAGGGTTGCGCAGTGCAGATGGTCCGATGGAAGCCCTCCCAGTGCTTCTACGAGATCCTCCTCGCGGATCGATTCAGCCTCTTTCGGTGCTCTGCCTAGGATGATCTTCGAGAGCATGCTGCAGCATGCGACGGTGGCGATGCAGCCGTCGGTCCGGTAGCTCATGTGAAGGAGCTTCTCTTCGTCGAGCCTTAAAAACATCTCGATGGTGTCCCCGCATACCCCCTCGACAACAGCGTGTCCATCCGGATCGAACAGGGTCTCCATGCCGTATGGGGAATGGTATTCCTCGAGCACCTTATCGGAGTATTCTTCCGAACCAGACATCGATCTGCCGCCTATCAATGATTCTTGCATTCATGGTCATGATCGCTGTGATGATGGTGCTCGCGGAAGGCGTGCTGCTGGCAGGCGTCGTCCTCGCTGGCTTTGGGGAGATCCCCCCTCTTCAACGATTCCAGGGCATCGCGGACCGTTCCGGAGGCTCCGACGAAGACATCGATGTTCGATTCCTCGAACATAGCGATGGCACGCCTGCCGAGCCCACGGCATATCATCGTATGCACCCCCTCCTTCCTGAGGAGTTCGGCGGGAAGCCCCTGCCCCCCCATGTGCTCGCTGGTGTTCTTTATGACCTTGACGGAACCTGAGTCCGTCTCCACTATGGTGTAGAACGGTACACGCCCGAAATGCTCTCCTATCTCATCGTCCAGTCCTGTACCTCTCATGCTGGGTATTCCCACTTTCATGTTCGTAGCCTCCTGTTTTTCATATCCCTGATGTTCAATTCGATTAATAAGCTAGCGTCACGTCCGGGTCCGAAAGTTCAGTATAACGCCCTCCTGTAGAAGATACACCCCATGTATTCCGATGAGGCAAGCTCGCCGGACCGGACCATTCCCTCAACGATATCCCATCCTGCGCCCGCTCTCTCGATCATTTCAACAACGCTGTCCTTTCTCATCGGATGGACGGATGTTATCGCGAGCAGGTCCTCCTTAATATCTCCCGTGTAGGTGAAGTCACCCAATTCCCTTTCGACCAGCGGTACGGTCCTGGTCCGCCTCGAGGCGAGATTCGCTATGATGCGCATTATGCTCTCATCGGATGGGATCACGGCCCATTCCTCCGAAGGGGGTCTGATCGGGACGCTGATGTATGCGATTTTGGGTTCGAGCTCACTTATGAATTCGGCCGTCCCCTCTACGATCTCATACGCATCATTGATACCCTTGACGAGCATGGTCTCCGTTATCAGAGAACCTTTGAACCGGTTGGAGAACTTCTTCAAACCCTCCTTGATATCATTGAACACCAGGGAGCCGTGGGGTCTGTTCACCTTCCTCCAAACGCCCTCGTCCACGGCATCGACCTTGACCGAAACGAGATCAGCTCCGGATAACTCCTCTCTTACGCTCTGATGACCAAGCAAGGACGAGTTCGTTATCACCGCAACGGGGTATCCGAGCCCTTTGACCATCTCTATCTCCTTTCCCAGATCGATATCCAGTGTGGGCTCTCCATCCGGGACGAACGTGAGATGATCGATCCGGCCACCCATCTCCTCCACCGAGGCGACCTGTGCTTCCACATCTTGAAAAACCCTATCTGGACCGTGGAATCTCCTCCTCTCGATAGTAAGGTCCTTTGTCCTGCCGAGCTGACAGTATACACAGGAATAACTGCAGAACTTGGACGGGATGTTGTTGATCCCCATACTTCGGCCGAGCCGTCTTGAAGGTACCGGGCCATATGCTATCCTGTTTTTGGAGGTCATATTTTTCCTTCCTCGCGAGTAGTCCCTCACAAATCCATACTCAGCCCGGACCCGCATTGCATGGCCTTTTCCGGGTATCTTTCAAGTATACCGATCTTTTCTTCCGTGCAGTGGCAGGGGGATATCATATCAAGGTCATCCAGGAGTTCAATTTCATTGAAACCGTGAAATCCCCCCATCACTCCGGTCACTTTGCCGAAACTTCCCGCAGCTCTCACGATCTCTTCAAGGCCAGGATGGGCACAGCCGGTGATCACCAGAAGGCCGTTCCCGGTGTCGATCGCAATAGCCTGCTCCTTGATCCTCGAGCCCAGTTCACCTGTAAGATGGACCCCCTCGAGCACCTCTTCAGGGCCGTTTACCTCATGGAGTCTGGCCTGTTCGGATATCTCCTTCTTCAGACGCTTTGAGAAAGATCCGGGAAGGTACACCTCCGCTTTCGGGTGAAGGACACGGGTAAGACCCCCTATATGGTCCCAGTGATCATGGGAGAGCACGATGATGTCGATATCCTCTTTCCTTATCCCTGCCTTTTTCATGTTGTAGAGCAGTTTCTTTCCGTCCCAACCTGTATCGAATAATATCCTCTTTCCACCCTTTTCGATCAAACAGGAGAAACCCCACCCTTTCTTGAAACCCTCAAGAGCCTCGTTGTCGTAAAGGACCGTGAGCTTCATTCGAACCCTCCTTTGAACCTTCTCTTCAGATAATAATTGGAATAGATCGCCCCCAACGGATTGTGGGCGAGGACCCTGTCCTTCACTGCCAGAGTGGTCACTGGGGCTTCGGAGTGCTTGGTGAAGAGTATGTCATGCCCCATACAAAGACCGAGAATGACGTTCATCTGAGTGCCTTCGTTGTTGAGCACCATCGCCTGTCCTACAGGATCGCACATGGCCTCCAATCCCACCTTGCTGTGAAGTTTCTCAAGTCCGAACTGGTCCTTATCTATACCGCAGACCTTGCAGCACACTGAATGGACCTCGAAATCATTCTCGAGTATCTTGTGAATTATTTTCGCCTCCTTTTCCATTCCGATACAGAATGCGATCCCGATCCTCTGATAGTTCATTCCCCTGGCATAAAGGATCAATTCTTCGAGACGGGTCTTTTCCATATAATATCGGGATTCTATCGAGGTTGAGACCTCCATGGACCTCAGATCCTCTCCGGTATAGCGCTTTTGGACCACTTCCTTCAGTTGGACACAGTCCTTACCGGCGTAGCATTCTTTTTTTTCGCATAAAGCACATCTCAACGGATCATCTCCCCTTCTCCTGATAATTGCGGAAGGCCTTTCGCAGTGTGTCCGCAGCGAGCTTTGCGCAATGCCGGTTCTCCTCCGGCAGACCCCCAAGTTCGTTCAGGATGTCGATGTCCGAGATATTCAGCGCCGTTTCCAATGTCCGGCCAAGCGCCATCTTCGTGGTCGCGCTCCCGCAGGCGATGGAGGATCCGCATCCATCGGTCATGAAGCGGATATCCGATATCCTGCTGTCTTTGACCTTGATCGAGAATTCCATGGTGTCCCCGCAGGGACCCGTTATCGATGCACAGCCATCAGGATCCTCGATCCTTCCTATGTTCTGAGCTTCATAAGCCTCCTTTAGGACCCTGGCCGAGAACTTCTTTTTCTCATCTTTTCTTATCCGATCCTCTATGTCCATCGCGATGTCGTTGATGTCGAACATGTTCATATCAATTCCTTCTCGACCCTTCTCCAGATCTCTTTGATGCTCTGGGAGAGTTCCCCCTCAGAGAACTCGACGACCGTTTTACCCCCCATCATCGCTTTCGTGGCGGTCTCGTCATAGGGAAGCTTACCGACGACCTCGATCCCTTCATTTCGGCAGAATTCCATAATGCTGTGTGTGTTCTCCTTGTTGATATCATACTTGTTTATACAGACCACAGAGGGGATCCTGAAATGCTTGGCGACGTCGAGTATCCTCTTCGAATCGTGTATCCCCGAAAGGGAGGGCTCTATGACGACGAGGACGAGGTCCACGCCGGTCATGGATGATATAACGGTACATCCCGTACCCGGCGGACCGTCAATGATGATAAGGTCCTTGCCCTGATCCTCTGCGACCTGCCTGGCCCGCTCCCTGACAAGCGCGACAAGCTTCCCCGACGCCTCCTCCCCCGCATGGAGCTTGGCATGTATTAGAGGCCCGAACCTCGTTTCGGAAACGTAGGCCTCTCCCGCCTCCCTTTCCACCATATCGATCGCACCCACGGGGCACACGAGTTCGCAGACGGCGCAGCCCTCGCATTTCTCCGGATGCAGTGTGTTGTCAGGGTCGAAAGCCCCGTACCTGCAGTTCTCATAGCATTTACCGCAGTTGATGCATAACTCATCGTTCATTTTGGCGATGTTGAGGCCATGGAATCTCTCGGTTCTGAGCACTTTCGGGTCCAGAAGGATGTGCATGTCAGCCGCGTCCACATCGGCGTCGGCGGTGACATGGTTCCTGGCAAGCGCAGAGAAGGAAGCGGTAAGGGTTGTCTTTCCACAGCCTCCCTTGCCACTTATAACGGTCAACTCCCTGACCATCAGATCATCCCCCTGGCCTTCTCGTATATCTCCCTGAAGAGTTCCATGTAATGAGGCAGGGCCACCACGATGGGAACCCCCATCGAGTAGGCCTTTGCTATCTCCATGTCGTTCGGGATCTTCGCAAGAAGGGGGATCCCCTCCTCCCTGCAGTATGTATCCACCCGGTCGTCCCCGATCCCATCCCGGTTCACCACCACCCCGAAAGGAACGCCGATCTCTCTCACAACGTCCACCGTGAGCTTGAGATCGTGCAGTCCGAACGGGGTTGGCTCCGTGACAAGGATGCAGAGATCAACGTCCCTCATCGTCTCCACGGCGGGACATGCGGTCCCCGGAGGAGAATCGAATATGGTGATGCCGTCATCATCAGATAGGCCTTTCAGTTCTCTTATTATGGGAACCCCGAAAGGCTCGCCGATATCCAGCATTCCATGGAACAGGGGCCGCTCCCCCTCGTTCATCTCTATGACGCCGATGTGGTGTTCGATCTCCTCAACGGCTTCCGCGGGACAGATGATCCTGCATCCGCCGCATCCGTGGCACAGCTCCTTGAAGAACAGAAGCTTCCGGCCTATGACCGATATGGCATTGTACTGACAGAAATCCGCGCACTTTCCACAATACGTGCATTTATCGAGGTCGAACTTCGGGGCCGGAATGCTAACGTCCTTGACTTTTTTCATCGGTCCCCTGACGAACAAATGACAGTTCGGCCCCTCCACATCACAGTCGATGAGAGTTGAGCCCTTGATGCTCAAAGCGAGGTTTACGGCGACGGTTGTCTTTCCTGTCCCACCCTTTCCGCTGGCTACCGCGATCTTCAACAGGGGCCCCCCATTTCACTTGCTATCGGACCGATCGGGGTCTCGAACTACCTCATTCCCGAATGGGATCCAACGCTTGCTCCCTGTATCTCTTCGAGCTCGCCCTTATCATACTTGCCGAGAATCTCCTCAACCGTGCCAGACGCACCTATGAGGACCCTGATCCCGGATGCCTTCAACGCCTCGAACGCGTTGGGCCCGACGTTGCCTGTTATCAGCACCTCGACGCCCAGCCTGGATATCGTCTGAGATGCCTGGGGGCCGGCTCCTCCCGTCGCCATGGCGCTTTTGTTCTCCACCGCCTCGAACTCCTTGGTGTTCGGGTCCACTATCAGGAAGAACCTGCACCTGCCAAACCTGGGATCCATCTCCGATGTCAATTCATTTCCCTTTGCCGTTACTGCTATCTTCATTTGAATTTCCCTCCTTGTTCGTGAAATTTACTACGCTCATCCCCTTGTCAGTGCGGATCCGCACTTGGGGCATTTTCTCTCCATGCAAGGAACCCCTCTCTGATGAGGTTCCACATGGCCGCAATTCGCGCATTTGCAGGAACCGCCTGGTCCCATTCCGGATCGTTGTCTCCCCTGTTGCATTTTACCTACTCCATTATTTTTTCTATCCTGTCCAATATCTCATTGAAAGGTCCTATGGAGGCTGAATCCTCCTCTTTTAGCATCATCGGGATCCCCTCGTCTCCGCTAAGTACGATGTTCGGGTCTATGGGAAGTCTCCCGAGGAATTCGACCCCCATCTCGATGGCGGACCTTTCCCCTCCTCCCTTCTTGAAGAGGTCGATCCCCTTCCCGCAATGGGGGCAGGCCATGCCGCTCATGTTCTCGACCAGGCCCAGTATCGGCATGTCGAGCTTCCTTGCGAAGTTCAGAGCCTTCCTCGAATCTAGCAATGCAACATCCTGCGGCGTTGTCACTATCAGAGCATGGGCCCCTGTGATCAGCTGTGCGATGCTCAGTGTCTCATCCCCGGTTCCCGGTGGAAGGTCGATAACGAGATAGTCCAGATCTCCCCATAGGACATCGCCGAGGAACTGGTTTATGATCGAGATCTTCATGGGCCCTCTCCAGATGACCGGAGATCCCTCATCCGGCAGCAGAAAGGACATGGAGATCGCTTTAAGGTGGTCCGTGACCTTCAAGGGGATCATCCCCTCATCGTTGTAGTGGAGCTTGCTCCCCTCAAGGCCCAGCATCTTGGGGACGTTGGGACCGTGTATGTCAACGTCCAGGATCCCAACGTTGTGGCCCTTTTTTGCAAGTCCGCTTGCGATGTTCACGGCAACAGTGGTCTTTCCGACCCCTCCCTTGCCGCTCATCACGACGATCTTGTTCCTAATGCGGCCGACGTTCTTTCGGATCCTCTCCTGCTGCTCTTCCATCTCTTTCATCCTTTCATTTTGATCCATGACCATCACTGTCCATTATCCGATGTGTATATACGGGAACGATCCTTCGGACCGTTCATTCATCCTTTTCCTTATCGAGTTCTGCGATCCTTTCCTTAATGTCCAGGAGCTCTGCCTCCATGTCCTGGACGATCCCTTGGAGATAGTTCTTCTCTTTCTCTCTGGATGGTTCCTTGAAGTAAGACTGATCGACGGGTGACCTGATGGGGTTTCTCTCGGGAATGTCCTCATAGAACCATCTCCTACCCCTTCCGAAACCTCTTCCACGGGGTCCTGGATACATCGGTCCATAAGGATCTCCGCAGTATCCGAGCCCCCACCCCGTCCTGGGGCCCCTGCCCCATGGTCCTGTTCCGTCTCCTCCCGGCATCTCACCACCTGCCTCTTCCGAAGAAGAACCCTCTTCTGAAGGGTCCGAACCCGAAGAACCTGCCGAACCTTCCAGGCCCGAAGGTCCTCCTTCCATATCCTCGGCCTCCGCCCCATCCGAAATTGCCCGTGTATCCCGGGTAATTGCTTCCCGAGCAGTAGCCCATTCGCCTTCCCGTCATGGGGCCTTGACCCCATGGTCCTGTCCTGTCGCCTCCCGGCATCTCACTCACTTCCTTTCTCCTCTTCTGCGGTCTTTTTGGGGGCCGAATGTCCCATGCCTGATATTTGAAGTGCGCAGCCCATAGACAGCGCATAGGCCACCTTCTTCCTGGCGTTGTTGAGATCGCTCCAGAGGGATCTCCTTGAGATACCCATCTTTGAAGCGGCCTCCTCCTGGGTCAGCCCCTCGTAATCCACTAGCCTGAGCGATTCCAGCTCCGGGTATGAGATATCTACGATCTCCATGGACCACATGGGGACCCCCGCCGGTTTGAAGAAGGTCACGTCAGGGACGTTCTCGATGATCCTCGAGCTTCTGTATCGGCCGTGCCTCCACCGCATGATAATGCTCATATGAGAAGTAATATAAATATATTGTGCAACTATGAGCAACTGATAACCGACCACACTCATGTCGGATGCTGTTAAAAACCGTATCTCTTGTGCGTATCATCTATCGGGAGGATCTCCGATACGCGGACCTCTTTAACATCTTCCAGTATGGAATAGAATATTGTCCATATCCTTCCGATGTGCATTCGATATCTCAGCTTACCCCTGATCGGTAGCCTCTCCTTATCTTCGGATCCCCTTCCGGGATATCGGTATTGGCTTGTTCAGGGTCATCGCCTACCTATGGCGTTGAAAATATCGACTATGGATTTCTATTTCTTTGTCTTGATCCAGAACAGATGTAACGTTACCGCTGAAGCGATGAACAGCAGCATTATTCGAACGAGAATCGAATCGGTGAAGAATATCATGGATGTGATGATGGTGCCCCACAGGAATAACAACGTCCAGATCTTGATGCGGAGGGGGATCCCCTTGCTTTCGATGTAATCTCTCAGATACCTTCCGAAAATGCGGTTGGTCAGAAGCCATTTATACATCGTTTGGGAACTGTATATGAAACATGCCGCCGCCAGGAGAAGGAACGGGGTCGTGGGCAAAAGAGGGACGAATATGCCGATCGTCCCAAGGGCCACGCTAATTATACCAAGGGATATGAGGGCCCCCCGTATGATCGGGCTGCGTATCCTTCTGATGCCTGCTTCTTGCGACATCGGTCCTCGAAGGTCCATTCTCGAAGCTCAGGCGAGGTCGAAACGGTCCAGGTCCATTACCTTGGTCCATGCCGCGATGAAATCATCGATGAACTTTTTCTTTGAGTCATCGCAAGCGTATACTTCTGCCAGGGCCCTTAGCTGGGAGTTCGAGCCAAATATGAGATCCACGCGAGTGCCCGTCCACTTCAATTCGCCGGTCTTCCGGTCCCGTCCCTCGAAGACGTCCTTGTCATCGGCTGTCGGTCTCCACTCCGTTCCCATATCGAGCAGGTTCACGAAGAAGTCGTTCGATAGAGATCCCGGCCTCCTGGTGAAGACCCCTTGCTTGGACATGCCGAAGTTGGCGTCCAGTGCGCGCATGCCACCTATGAGCACGGTCATTTCAGGCGCGGTCAGGGTCAGAAGTTGAGCCTTGTCCAGGAGCATCTCTTCTGAGGATACCGCATATTTGGCCTTCTGGTAGTTGCGGAAGCCGTCGGCCTTGGGCTCGAGTGCAGAGAACGATTCCGCATCGGTCTGCTCCTGGGATGTGTCCATGCGTCCCGGCGTGAAGGGAACGGCCACTTCGTGACCGGCGTTCTTCGCCGCCTTCTCGATGCCAGCGCAGCCCGCCAGTACAATAAGGTCGGCCAGCGATATCCTCTTGTCTCCGGCCTGCGCGTCGTTGAAATCCTTCCGGATCCGCTCGAGGGTCTTAATCACCCTCGCAAGCTTCGCAGGCTCGTTGACCTCCCAGTCCTTCTGGGGGTCCAGACGGATGCGGGCGCCGTTGGCGCCGCCTCTATAGTCCGAACCGCGGAAGGTGGACGCCGATGCCCATGCGGTCGAGACCAGCTCCGACACGGATAGGCCGGAGGATCTGACCTTCTCTTTCAGATAGAGGATATCCTTTGGATCGACCAGTTCGTGATCGACCGCGGGGATGGGATCCTGCCAGATCAGGTCCTCGTCCGGGACCTCCGGGCCGAGATATCGGGATCGGGGCCCCATATCGCGATGGGTCAGCTTGAACCAGGCCCGGGCGAATGCATCGGCGAATAGCTCCGGGTCCTTCTGGAACCTGCGGGCGATCCTTTCGAAGGCGGGATCGAATCGTAAAGAGAGGTCCGCCGTCGTCATTATCGTATTGACCAGCTTCGACGGGTCGTGGGCCGCAGGGGCCTTGTGGTCCTTATCCACATTGACCGGGACCCATTGCCATGCGCCTGCCGGGCTCTTCTCCAGGTTCCAGTCGTATCCGAACAGCATGTCGAAATATCCCATGTCCCATTTGATCGGGTTCGGGGTCCACGCTCCTTCGATGCCGCTCGAGATGGTGTCATCACCCTTGCCGCTGCCGTGACCGCTCTTCCATCCGAGCCCCTGTTCTTCGATCGGGGCTCCTTCAGGTTCGGGGCCGACATGGGTGGGGCTTCCTGCGCCATGACACTTGCCGAAGGTATGGCCACCGGCAACCAGGGCGACGGTCTCCTCGTCGTTCATCGCCATTCTGGCGAACGTCTCCCTGACGTCCTTGGCCGAGGCGACGGCGTTGGGTACGCCGTTGGGCCCTTCCGGGTTAACGTATATGAGCCCCATCTGCACGGCGGCCAGCGGGTTCTCCAGATCGCGGTCGCCCGAATAGCGGTCGTCGCCGAGCCATTTGTCCTCGCTGCCCCAGTATATGTCCTCTTCGGGCTCCCATATGTCCTCGCGTCCGCCGGCGAAACCGAAGGTCTTGAACCCCATGGATTCCAGCGCGCAGTTGCCGGCGAGTATCATCAGGTCCGCCCACGAGATCATCCTGCCGTACTTCTGCTTGATGGGCCACAGCAGTCTTCGCGCCTTGTCGAGGTTGATATTGTCGGGCCAGCTATTTAGGGGGGCCAGGCGTTGGTTGCCTGTTCCCGCTCCCCCGCGGCCGTCACCCATGCGGTAGGTGCCCGCGCTGTGCCAGGCCATTCGGATAAACAGCCCCCCATAGTGGCCATAGTCTGCTGGCCACCAATCCTGGGAGTCGGTCATCAGGGCGTAGAGGTCCTCTTTGATGGCCTTGAGATCGAGCTTTTTGAATTCCTCGGCGTAGTCGAAATCCTCACCCATGGGATCGCTCTTCGATGAGTGCTGATGAAGGATCCTCAGGTTCAACTGGTTCGGCCACCAGTCACGGTTCATCGCACCTTTCAAATTCGCCGGTCTATTCGATCTACCCGTTACGGGGCACTTGCTTTCTTTCTCCATGGAATTCATCTCCTCTTTCTATGATGTTTATCACTTCTTCTCTTTCCTGAAGCACATGAACCAGTCCAGGCAGTATTTGCCTTCTTCCTCCTTCTCTACCCTGTCCTTGGCCATGCCGCAGGACCCGGGGGGCGGGATGATGACATCGTCACCGGGCCTCCAGTTGGCGGGGGTGGCGATCTTCTCCGCATCGGACTTCTGCATGGCCACCAGCAGTCTCATGATCTCGTCCATGTTCCTGCCGTTGGACAAAGGATAGTAGAGGATCGCCCTCACCTTCGATTCGGGGTCCATTATAAAGACCGCCCTGACCGCCTGGGTCGTCGAGGCGTTCAACTGAAGCATCCCGAAGGCCTTGGCTACCTCCATCTTTAGGTCCTCGATGACAGGGAAGTTGACCTCGATGTTCTTCATCCCTTTGAAAACGATCTTCTCCTTTATCGTCCTGAGCCAGGCGATGTGGGCGTATATGCTGTCGATAGAAAGCCCTATCAGCTCGCAGTTCAGGGCCTTGAAATCCTCATGCATGGACGCGAAGGTCATGAACTCTGTCGTACACACCGGGGTGAAGTCCGCCGGATGGCTGAACAGTATCACCCATTTTCCCTTGTAGTCGTCGGGGAAACTGATCTCCCCCTGTGTCGTCTTGGCCGTGAATGACGGCGCCTTGTCCCCTATGAGGGGCATCCTGTATGCCTCATTTTTCTCTTCCATACTCTTCCCTCCATTTCTATTGCTATATTGTCCATTCACCATATAAATGGTCGGCCGACCGCTTCTTATTATGATGACGGTCCGCGACGTTCTTCATACGGCTCTTGGCGGAATGTGTGAAAGCTATCAGAATATAAAATCGTTTCTATGTAGAAGTAATAATCAATTAAAAGTTAAATATCAGGAGATGCAATTACCCGGGCATGGATGTCTCCAGGGACCTCAAGGCCATGGGGTTGAAGATGACCCCCCAGAGGATCGAGATCATAAGGATCCTTAACGAGAGACGCTTGGACCACCCCTCTCTTAACGAACTGCACTCGCTTGTCAAGGAGAGGATGCCCTCCGTAAGCTTCTCGACGCTGTACAACACGATATCCACGCTGGAGAAGCACGGCTATCTCAACCTCATCGACCTGGGGGGGGAGACCAGGATCGAGATGAAACCCGACAGCCATATCAATATAATCGACCGCAGGGACGGCAGGATCCAGGACATCGACGATGAGGATCTCGTCAGGACCGTCATCGAGAGGCTTGGAGAGGAGAGGGTCCGCGGAAGGAAGGTAATGGTCAACGTCATCCTTTATTGAAGGTCCATTCCTCATCTTTTTCGGATCGCCTCGATGATGCTTTTAATGTTCTCCTTTTTCACCCCGTCGAAACCCGCCATCATCTTCCGGACGAGGGGATCCCCTCCGAAGAGCTTGGATGCGGCCCCGGTCATTATCCTGTGTCCGATGTTCAACCTCTCAGGGATGAACCTGCCATAGAGCGGGTAGTAGGAGATCCCATCCCTGATATGCGGAGGGAGGCTTTGTTCAAGTATGGTCCTCTTCATCTTCTCGTTTGGCTCCTCGCCGGAAGCCGAGAACAGGATCACTTTCCTGTCCTTGATACGGTCCCAGTTCTTGATTATCCATGATCGGCTCGTCAGTTTCGACGCGAGTATCCATCCCCCGATTACGATGATCCGGGCGTCATCGATCATGATGTTCTTATCCTTCTTAAGATCGATGACTGGGAACCCTGTCTCCTCGCCTATCCAGCGTGCGTATTGTTCCGTGGAACCGTACTTGGATGTGAATATGACCATGCCCTTCATTGCCGGGCCTCCATACATGAGGATCCTCATGGATCCCCATTATAAACTATTCTCCCTCTTTCTTCTATATAGCCGAAAGGATTAATATGGGGTTAGCAATGGTGTTTCAAAATAATTTGAAACAGAAGGCATCGCAATGGACATCATCGGCATGATCATCAGATCCCTCGGGAGCGGAATGGACTCGCTCCTGGACTACATAGTCAACCACACCATAACCTGCCTAATTCCGGCCCTGTTCATCGCAGGGGCCATAGCCGCCTTCGTCAAGAAGGACGCGATCCTGAAGTATTTCGGACCCAGCGTCAAGCGCTATATATCATACCCGCTCGCCGCCGTATCCGGGACCGTTCTTGCCGTATGCTCATGCACGATACTGCCGCTCTTTGCCGGGATCTACAAGAAGGGAAGCGGGATCGGACCGGCGACGGCCTTTCTCTATTCCGGACCCGCCATAAACGTCCTGGCCATAGCATATACCGCAAGTGCTTTGGGTTACGACATCGGAGCGGCGAGAGCGATCATCGCCGTTCTCATGTCGATGGTGATCGGTTTTCTAATGTCCGTGATCTACAGGAAGCACGACAGGGCGCTCATGGAGGAGGCGAAGAAGAACCCGATGCTGGAGATGGCTTCCGAGAAGAGCGAAAGGCCAAAATGGGTCCCATTGGCCTTTTTCCTATCGTTGTTGGGGATCCTGATCTTCGGGGCCTCCTCCTTCAGCAACGTGATGGAATTCGCATCCTCCATTGGGTTGGACATCAGTTCTCCCTGGATGATCAAGTTCCCCATAGTCTATGCCCTCACCATCGGAATAGGATTGATGTCTATCTATTACTTCAAAAAGGACGAGATCACCGATTGGGGCATGGAGACATGGGACCTCACAAAGAAGATCGTGCCCATTCTCGTCGCCGGGGCCTTCGTCGTGGGTGTCATCGCCTATTTCGTGCCCCCGGAGACGTTCAGGCCGGCATTGGGGAACGAGGGAATACTCGCTAACCTTCTCGCATCCGTCATCGGGGCCCTTCTCTACATGCCCACGCTCCTCGAGGTCCCGATAATCGGAACGACGTTCGGATATTCCGACGGTGTGATGGGATCCGGTCCCGCCCTTGCCCTCTTGCTCGCCGGACCCGCGGTCAGCCTTCCCAGTATGATAGTGCTCACGAAGATAATGGGCCTGAAGAAGACCATGACATACATACTTCTGGTCGTGATATTCTCGTCACTGGCGGGGTTCATCTACGGCAATCTGATCGTCTGAGGACCATGAATCCCTATCCCATGAAGAGAGCATTCCTTCCCAGATCCCCTTGCCGAAAGGGGTCAGCGAATACAGTATGAAGTTCCCCTGCCTCTTCGATCCTATAAACCCCTCTTTCTTCAATATGTCCAGATGATAGGAGAGCTTGGAATTGCTGATATCGTCGAGTATATGCTGTATTATGCAGACGTAGAGGTGGTCATGGGAGAGCATCTCGATTATCCTTATGCGTATAGGATCGGAGAGGGCCTTCATGAAGGAGGATATGTCCTTGCATACGCCCTCCTCCAGTATGATGTAGTCCTTCCTGTCCGGCTTGACGATGTCCAGGCATCTGCATGCCGTCTCCAGGCGCCCCTTGTCCTTCTCCGCCATGAGGGATGAATCCTTTGATGATTATTAAATGGAACGATGAGGAAGCTCAGGCATAAGCTTTATAATTAGGAACGATATCATTTCAAAAAAATTCGTAATGGCAGGACCTATGACGGAGTGGGACGCATGGCATCCGGAAGGGCTTTATCGGGTTTCGAAAAATATCTGAGCATATGGGTGATCATCTGCATCGGGGCGGGGATCCTCCTCGGGCGCCTCGTTCCCGATGTTGCAACTACCCTGGATTCGTTCTCGATATACCAGGTTTCGATCCCGATCGCCATCGCCCTGTTCTTCATGATGTATCCCATCATGGTCAAGATCGATTTCACCGAGGTCCTTAAAGCGGCTAAGACGCCGAAACCGGTATTGATGACGCTCGGCATCAACTGGCTCATCAAGCCCTTCACCATGTACGCCATCGCGTTCCTGTTCCTGGGAGTTCTCTTCAAGGGGTTTTTGGACGGGACCGAGGTGATAAAGGGCGGGGAGGAGGTCGAGCTGTGGAGGAGCTACATATCCGGTGCGATCCTTCTGGGGATCGCTCCCTGCACCGCGATGGTGCTGGTCTGGGGATATCTCGCTCGGGGCAATGACGGGCTCACCTTGGTAATGGTCGGGATCAACTCCCTGACGATGCTGTTCCTGTATGCCCCTCTGGGAGGGTTCCTGCTCGGCGTCAACTCGATGCCGATCCCATGGGAGACGATCCTGCTCTCCGTCAGCATCTACGTCGCTCTCCCTCTGGCGACCGGGTATGCCTCGAGGAAGCTCCTCATCAGATACAAGGGGAAGGAGTGGTTCGAGACAAGGTTCATGAAGTATCTGACCCCTGTCAGTATTATCGCCCTTCTGGCGACCCTCGTGCTTCTGTTCTCGTTCAAGGGCGATGTGATAGTGAACAATCCCCTCACCATATTCTGGATCTCGATCCCGCTGTTCATACAGACGATATTGATATTCTCGATCGGGTACTTCGTCGTCGCCAAGATCCTCAAGCTGTCCTACAGGGACGCTGCCCCCGCGGCGATGATAGGCGCATCCAATCATTTCGAGGTGGCTATCGCCACCGCGACGATCCTCTTCGGTCTCTCCTCCGGAGCGGCATTGGCGACAGTTGTGGGCGTCCTCATAGAGGTCCCCACAATGCTCCTTCTCGTGTACATCTCCAAGAGGACGTGCAACTTCCATAGGGACTGCCATCTGGACGAGAAGTGGTGTAAAGGCAAGGAATGCCGATCCCCTGGTGGGGATTGAGGTGCCAGATATTCGCTGAACCCATACCATCTGGTTTAAATAGAAGATTAAGGTATTATTCATGGGGAATGTCCTATGGCTCTCATTCAAATACCGGATGATGTGACCTTCAGTTCTTTGAAGGAGGTCCTATCATTTATCGATGGGTCAGAGGAACGAATTTCCAGGACCCTTCAGATCATAGGTTTTCTCACTTCGTATGATAAGGTCGATGATACGTTCACGATCCTTTTAAAAAACGGTTATACCTCAAAAGGACGACATGGCATTATGGCCCACTTTGGAAAAGGGGATGAAGAATTACTGGTAATATTGGCCGAAGAAGGTATACTGTACCTGATAACAAATCTCAGAAAGACCGACCAGATACCGGAACATATCCTTCCGCTCTTCAAAGGTGAAAAGGATGTTTATCATCTCTATGTGAGCCCATCGATGATGATGGACCTTGCCGCATCATTCATAGGCCAAGAAAAAAGAGGCCGAATCACTCATTTTTCGGGAAGATACGTTCCAGGTTCCAGGAAAAGATCGAGGATCCGCCCTGAGATCAAAAGGAATGCCCAGTACTCGGGGGAGGATGGGTATGAGACACTAAAAGAATGGGCCAGTTATTATGGGATATATCCCAATATCGTAACTTTCAGTATGTTCAACGATACCAGCTTTCGTATAGATAGCCGGGGTATCTTCTCCGTTTACCATGGTGAATGTGCAAATGTTGTGCCCTTTATCGATCTTATAGTTCGATCGAATATCATGATCAAAGATAGGATAGAGAAGACAACCTCCTATGAGCAGGTAAAGCTAGACGATAAAAACAGAACAGTTGGAGTGGAGCATCCGTGGAAGATGGATATCGCCAGCTCATTGGACGGATATGCTATCAATGCGATCTTGAGGGAAAGTTCAGAGGAATGGAAGACCTCATATCTGTCAAGGATAGTGGATGAAGGTTTTCTCCTGGCCGATCTGATAGACGAATGCAAGATGGTCAAAACGGAGCTCAGAATAAGGAATAACAAGTTGAACATCTACCCTTCATCCAAGATCGACATGGGAACGAACATGAAGATATATGATCTCATTACCAGCAACCTTGACGTGAGGGCTGAGGTGAGGTAGTGCCTCTAAGTTCACATTTTTTCCAGGACCATATTGACCGATCCTGTAGAAGAGATGAAACCCTCTTGAGTTAAAAGTTCACAACATGGTATGAAAAATATGGTCGATTTTTTCGTAAGTCCCTTGCGTCAAGATCTTTTCGATCCGGGACTTCGAAATGGTCGCAAAATAACTGATGTTATTTCACATAACCTGCCAATTACATTGGCATGATCATAGCCCCACGGAGAGTCAATTTCACGTCACCGTTGGGCAAGGGTATGAAAATCAGTATGCCAAACCTTGCTGTGATTCTCATATCAAGAGCAATGAGTGAAATGCAAACGTACAGGGACGAGTGGTGCAAGAATGGACACCCGCTCATAATCTTAATAAGTGATTAAGGTGTATAGTAGAATGATATATGATATCGCAAATAAAGGTGATACAGTGAAAAAAGCAGTGTCAGTAATGATGTTGGTTCTCCTTCTCTTAAGTTTAATTCCAGTTCCCGAAGTAACATCTGTGGAGATGAGAACAGAAAATGATCACGATGTGAGAATCACGGGAACAAGGACCAAACCAACGAGTGACACAACAGGCGATATTGATGGGGATGGTTTGACGGATATTATTGTCCGTAATAATAATGATGTATATGTATTACTCGGTAAACATATCGCAGAACCAGATTCGGAAATGGATATCACAACAGATTATTCCATAAAATTCGACAACACTAATACGGAAATTACATGTTTAATCCCACATTCCGCATCTTGTGAACTGATTTTT
>JARVGK010000024.1 GCA_029762535.1 Thermoplasmatota archaeon | reverse complement strand
GGATCGATTCGCCGAGGATTACCTTTCCCTCATCAATGAAAAGATAGCTGTAATCATCTATTACAAGATCGCCTGTCCCCTCATATACGAATTCGATGTCAGCAATGTCACCGCCGGGGCGGATCCTCACATCGTACTTCAACCCGAGATCGATATGGTAGAAAAGGAGATCTATCCGGTCCCATACATCGCGATAGACGACCCTTGAATAAGCCCACAGCCTCGTATCGGAATTCACATTGCTCGAGATCCCATACCTGACGATATCCGGGAGATCCCATTCTCCTTCTGGCTGGATATTGTTGCACCCTGAGAACCGCAGCTTGACAACGATCATCTCATCGTCGTCCTCCATGCAGTACAGAACCCCATCGTTCGTGAATCCCACCTTGCCGAAGGATGTCCTTCCCAGGAATACGTTCTCTGAAGGATAGAAACCGTTGTTCTTAAGAAAGAAGCGATCCTTATCCAAACCTTGGAAATCTGTTAATGCAATCTCCAGATACTCCGAATTGCCCGATGATGACAATGCCGGGAGGATCGCTATAAATGATAATGTTATAATGCACATCTTGGCAACATACGATCCCATACAACTAAACAGACAAAGATTTAACTATTTATCAGTTTTAGAACGATCATTGAACAGAACTATAACATAATCAGCATCGTTCATGGACGGGGCTGCTTCTCCCTGATTGCTTGCTCGGATCACCCGGGATCCCTCTCATTTGGATCACCTTGGTAGGTATCGTCTTGATAAATATTTAAAACCAACGAAAAATCCCCTAAAATAAATATATATTATATTATATGAAAATACTATATAGATATATTTCATGCCGAGGGGATCCCCCTCCACCCCCCGTCCACGATCGTTCCGGCTAGCCGGGAACATGCCTCCCGGACCTCCTCCGACATCTCCTCGAACAATCCCGCGCTCCTTATCTGAACGCCGATGAGATCCACCCTGGGGATCGCCTCTTTGATATATGCCATAACATGGGACATCGGCAGGGTGTGCGTCGATGGCAGGCAGGCGTCGATCCTCTCCGGAGGGACGATCCTGACCTCGCCCGGGGGCAGGCCCAGGTCCACTGCGTCTATGAAAAAAACAGCGTCAGCCCCGCTCTCCTGAATTGGCTTGGTGTAGTTCTCGGGCATGACGTCGGCGTCTATCAAATTGATCTCCGTGCCGGGGGGGTGGCCTTCGCGCTCCAACATATCCCTGAGCACGTCAACTGTCAATGGCCCGGCGGCGTCGTCCCCCCTTAGCCGGGATCCGACGCCGACGACGAGGATCCTCGTCGTCCTCACTCCTTGGGGACCTTTTTCCAGTCCGATAGGAACTTCTGGATCCCGATGTCGGTCAGAGGGTGCTTGAGCATCTGCATCAGCACGGAATACGGAACCGTTGCTATGTCCGCTCCCATCTGCGCGGCCTCAAGGACATGGATCGGGTTCCTCACGGAGGCGACTATCACCTCGGTATCGTAAACGTAGTTGTGGAATATGGACACGATCCTCTCGACGAGGTCCATGCCGTATTCCGTGTTGTCGTCCAATCTTCCCACGAAAGGAGAAACGTAGTTGGCCCCGGCCTTTGCGGCAAGAAGGGCCTGGTTCGCCGAGAATATCAGGGTGACGTTCGTCTTGATGCCCCTTTTTCTGCACTCACTGACGGCCTTGAGCCCTTCGGCCGTCATGGGTATCTTCACGACTATGTTCGGATGTATCTTCGATAAACGGACGGCCTCCTCGACCATGGTATCCGCCATCTCGGTGACGGTCTCGGCCGATATGGGGCCGTCAACGATCGAGCATATCTCCTTGACCACATCCTCGAACCTCCTACCTTCCTTCGCTATGAGGGAGGGGTTGGTCGTGACGCCGTCCACGACACCAAGTTCGCTGGCTTTTCTGATCTCTTCGATATTGGCCGTATCCAGGAATATCTTCATTTTCATCACCTCTTCATCGCCACAGCTTTCTTCGCGCTCTCGACTATGTTCTCTACCGTCAATCCGTAGGCCTGCATCAGCTCCTCGGATTCGCCCGACTCCCCGAAAACGTCGGGGATCCCGACCCTCCTCTGCGGGACCGGTTCATGGTCCAGGAGCACCTCCGCGACGGCGGATCCCATACCCACTATCATGTTGTGCTCCTCCGCCGTGACTATCGCCCCGGTATCGCGGGCGGCCTTGATGATGCAGTTCTTGTCTATCGGCTTGATCGTTGAAAGGTTCACGACCCTGGCGGATATGCCCTCCTTCCCCAGGACCTCCGCGGCCTCCATGGCCTTGCTGACCATCAATCCCATGGCGATCACGGTGACGTCCTCGCCGTCCACAAGGGTGTCGGCGATGCCTATCCTGAAATCGTAATCCTCGTCGTATATCAGGGGTGTGTCCGTCCTCCCGGTCCTTATGTAACAGGGTCCCGGGGTCCGGGCGACGTTGAGCACCGCTTTCTTCGTTTCCCAGTAATCCGCCGGGGCTATCACGGTCATGTGGGGAAGTACCCTCATGAGGGCGAGGTCCTCGTGCATCTGATGTGACGCACCGTCGCCCCCGACGGTTATCCCCGCATGCGTCGCAACGATCTTCACGCTCAACTTGGGGTAGGCGATGGACTGCCGGACCTGGTCGTAGGCCCGCCCTGTGGCGAACATCGCGAACGTCGATGCGAACACGATCTTGCCCGTCGATGCCAGCCCTGCGGCCACGCCCATCATGTTCTGCTCCGCCACTCCCATATTGAAGAAGCGCTCCGGGTAAGCGGACTCGAACATGGAGGTCGTCGTCGAACCCGAGAGGTCGGCGTTCAGCGCCACGATGTTCTGGTACTTGCTCCCGAGCTCGACCAGGGCCTCGCCGAACCCGGGCCTCATGTTCTTGAGCTTCCATTCCATCAGATATCACCTCCGAGCTCGGACAACGCCCTCTCAAGCTCCTCCGGTGTCGTGGTCTTGCCGTGGAACTTCACCGATCCCTCCATGAAGGAGACGCCCTTGCCCTTGACCGTGTTCGCGATGATCATCGTGGGCCTGCCCTTCACGGTCTCCGCATCGTGGAACGCCTTGAGTATGTCCTTGAAATCGTGCCCGTTGATCTCGATCGTGTTCCATCCGAAGGACTCGAACTTGTGGAGGGCGGGTTCGATGGACATTATCTTCTCGGTGGGCCCGTCGATCTGCAGATTGTTTCGGTCCAGGACCGCGCAGAGGTTGTCGGCCTTGTAATGCGCGGCCGCCATCGCCGCCTCCCATACCTGCCCTTCCTGTACCTCCCCGTCGCCGAGTATACAGTAGACCCTGTGATCCTTGCGGTCGAGCCTCGCTCCGAGCGCGATCCCCAGGGCAATGGACAGCCCCTGGCCCAATGATCCCGTGGACATGTCTATTCCCGGGGTCTTGTTCATGCTCGGATGCCCCTGCAGCCTGCTGCCGAGTTTCCTCAGGGTCAAAAGCTCCTCCCTCACAAAATATCCCGCCAGTGAAAGCGCGGTGTAGAGAGCGGGCGCCCCATGGCCCTTGGACATGACCAGCCTGTCCCTGTCGGGCCAGGTGGGATCGGAGGGATCGTGCCTCATGACCTTGAAGTACAGCGCTATCAGTATGTCGATGGACGACAGGGAACCTCCGGGGTGCCCGGAGCCCGCCTCATGCGTCATCCTGATGATCCAGCGCCTCGCCTCCGTGCTTATCCCGGCGAGATCGGCCGCGTTGTCATCGATATCCGTCCAGTAATCGAATCTTTCAAGGCTCATAATATCGGCCCCCGAGGATCTTCCCCTATAAGCTTTCCACTGTTATCGAAGGGTAGAGAGCGGTTCGTAATTAACCTTGCCCCGACCCGGCCGAACGGGGCCGATATATCATGCCGAAAGGTCATGGGGGATATCGGGCCCATGTCCGATACCGGGCCATATCTCCATGGCGAGGGTCAGGGGATCCACGGTCCTGCGCTGTATCATCACGTACAGTCGCCCGGACTCGGAGGATACGGTTTTCCCCTCCCATCTCTTCCGGAAATCGCCTTCAAGAGGATGGCCTACCGGCGGGCCGCTGTGCCTGAAACTCCTGTCGAGGACCTCTGGTTCGGTCCTTGGCCGGAACCTGAGTTGGGGCCTATCGATGGAAGAGTACCATACCGCTCTGCCCTTGAGGTATGCCCCGTCTATCGGATAACCCCATGGGAATTCCAACCGGTACGCGATCACGGCTCTGGAGAACCCCTCCCGCACAAGAGCCTTGGAAAGCCTGTTCATGCTGCTTTTGATCTGGGAATGCACCCGGGAGGGCGGTCCGGGCGGCAGGTCGAAGTAGAGCGAAGGCACGGTCAAGGTATCTTTCAACTTATCCGGATCGTGTGGGCGTACGGAGAAAGGATGGAACGGTCGGGGTCCGGGCTCACGGACCAGGTCCGCGGCGCATCCAGCCGTATGCGCCAGGGTCTGGCCTGAAAGCGGTGAGGCCACGTTCCTGTCAGGATCCACGGGGTCCCTGAGTATGAGAGGACTGCCCATGAGCTCCTTCGCCCATCCATCACGGGAGGAAGCGGACCCTTTGGCGATGGAGGCCATGTCCAACGGCGGGACCGATCCCGGAAGGATATGCTCCGCACCGGATTCCTCGGATCGGAGGGGCGGCCTCCTGATGACCGGCAGGGAGGCGAGGTATTCGATCGCGCCCTCGAAGGATCCTAGAGCTAAGATGAACAGCTCCGTCAGGTATCCGGAGAAGCCTGAGACGGTATCCTCCGCCCCGTAGGACCCTATGCCTTTTAGGAAGGCCTTGAGCAGCATCACATCCTGCCTGGCGCCGGGATCGAGGTTCCTGTTGATGAACTCGGTGTGATGCGGCGTTCTGTCCACTGCCGTGATTATCCTCTCGCCCTTGGGGATGTCCATGGCGGGGACGACGTCCGTCTCGAATCCCATGAAACGACCGTGCATGTATGGATGCTGGGCATAGCTCAGATCCGCGTCCTCAAGCACCTTGCTCCCTATCAACAGCCCCTTTTCCTTCATTATGTCCGGATCCGTTCCGATGGGAAAGAGGACGAACACGTCCAGATCGGGGTCCTTGAGATAGGTCCCTTTGGCGACGGAACCCGTAAGGACCGTGCGGGCGTCCGGGATGTCCTGGTCTTCGATCGCGCCGTCGATCCTGTCCAGGAGGGCGATGGTGGCCCCCTCGACCATTTCGATCTCCTCGGGGGTGGGTGAGATGGAACGCAGGACCTCGCTCCTGGCCTCGGGAGGGAATGTCCATGTGTCCTCTCGGGATCGTCGCATGGGCGTGGTATGTATTTTATGTTAAAAAAACAATCCTCGTTCCCGACGACCGGTGTTAATATGGAAGTTACCCCAATCACCTCAGGACCCATGGATTCCAATATATATCTGCTGACCGAAGGCGACAGGGCCATTTTGGTCGATGCGGGAACGGGCGCGTCCTGCGACAGGGTCGTTCAAGAGATCGCATCCAGGACCCATGGGATGGAATTCCTGGGGGTCCTTTTGACCCATGAGCATTTCGATCACTGCGGGGGGGCTCAGGAGATCGTTCGGAGGTTGGGGGGCTCGGTGATGGCCTCCCAAGCGTGTGCGAGGGTCGTAGGGGGGCCCGATACGATGATGACTGGCAGCTTCCTGTTCGGGAAGGCGATGAGCCCTATCGAAGATGTTAAGATCATATCGGACAGGTTCCGATCGGGGGAGTTGGACCTCGCGATCATACCATCCCCGGGCCATTGCCCGGGACAGGTGTGCTACCACGACGAAAGGTCCAGGGACCTCTTCTGCGGTGACCTGATATTCTGCGATGGCGGTGTGGGCCGATGGGACCTGCCAGGGGGGGACCTTGAGACGCACAAGGGGTCCATCGACAGGCTCCGGGAACTCGAGGTCAAGGCATTGTATCCAGGCCATGGCCGCTACGAGCTCGAGAACCCCTCCCGCGAGATCGCATCCGCCGTTGGCATGATGCGTTTCGTATGAGGCCCCGCCGCTCTCAAAGAAGGAGGAACGCGAAATAGACCAGCAATCCGATGATGAAGAGGACCCAGAAAAGGGCCAGTCCCACGGATATGGCGGCCTGCAGCAGGGCATATCTCTTGGGGTTCCTCCTCAGCTCCCTGATGAACGGGTCGTTCGATCTCTCCCCCCATGGGTCCCTACCTTTGCGCAAGGAGCCTCCTGGAACCATGAACGGGTCTATGGTCAGTTCATGTGAAAAAACTTGCCATGGGTCCAAGATCAGTTTGATGGGGAAACATATTTTATCTACCTGTAGGTACATGGGATGATACGGATCTAAATGGACCACATCGGTGATGCTGTTTGAAGAGGACCTCCAAAAGGGACGAGATCGAGAAGTGGCTGGAGCAAAAAGGGATCCGGACCACCAATGACGTGGATGTGCCCAAGGATCTCATGAGCCAGGTCATTGGACAGGACGAGGCCGTAGAGGTGGCAAGGAAGGCCGCGGAGCAGAGGAGGCATCTGCTCCTCATAGGGGATCCAGGGACCGGTAAGTCGATGATAGCCAGGTCCATGACCGAATTCCTGCCCCCGGAGGAGTTGGAGGACGTTCTCGTCTATCCCAATCAGGAGGACCCGAACGAGCCCAGAATAAGGATAGTTCCTGCTGGGAAGGGATCTGAGATAACAAAGGCGGCAAAGAACCAGGCCCAGCTGAACAAGGAGAGGAAGAGCTCCCTCAAGTACCTGATCGTCATACTGATCATCATCGGAGCCGGGGCATACTTCCTGCTTGTGGACAGCAACCCCCTCATCCTGCTCGTGGCCGCCATGGGGGTGGTCGCGGTGCTCTTCATGTCCAGGTTCCTGTCCATGTCCAAGAAGACGGACGAGCTGATACCGAAGCTCCTCGTATCCCATGAGAAGGTCGGCGAGGCCCCCTTCATCGACGCCACGGGAGCCCACGCGGGAGCCCTGCTCGGCGACGTGAAGCACGATCCGTTCCAGAGCGGAGGCCTCGAAACACCTCCGCACGACAGGGTCGAGGTAGGTTCCATACACAAGGCCAACAAGGGCGTGCTCTTCATAGATGAGATAAACCTTCTCAGGCCCGAATCGCAGCAGTCCCTGCTAACAGCCATGCAGGAGAAGAGGTTCTCTATCTTCGGACAGTCCGAGAGGTCCGCCGGGGCCATGGTAAAGACCGAGGCCGCCCCGTGTGATTTCATTCTCGTCGCCGCTGGAAATCTGGATTCGGTCTACGGCCAGAAGGGCAGCGACGGTCAGAGGTACGGGGGCATGCATCCCGCTTTGAGATCGAGGATCAGGGGATATGGTTACGAGGTATACGTCAAGAGCACTTTCGACGATACACCGGAGAACAGGCTGAAATTGGTCCGCTTCATCGCCCAGGAGATAAAGAAGGACGGGAAGATCCCTCACTTCAAGGCCGAGGCGATAGCCGAGGTCATAAGGGAGGCCCAGCGCCGCAGCGGCGTCAGGGGGCAGCTCTCACTTAGGTTCAGGGAGCTGGGAGGGCTGGTAAGGGCAGGCGGCGACATAGCGAAGGAGAGAAGGCACCGGCTCGTGAATCTGGGGGACATTCAGACAGGAAAGCTCATATCGAGGTCTCTGGAGCAGCAGGTCGCGGACCGGGAGATAGACAAACGCAAGGAGTATATCGAGATCTCGAGCAAGGGTTCGAGGGTGGGCGTGGTCAACGGTCTTGCGGTGCTTCTGGGGGATGAGAGCCTTCAGGAGATGTCCGGTATCGTCACCAGGGTCGCGGCCGAGATAACACCCGCCTCGTCCAAGCAGGAGGGCCGAATAATCGCGACCGGAAGACTGGGCGAGATCGCCCGCGAATCCGTCCAGAACGTCTCGGCCCTGATAAAGACCCTCACCGGGAAGGACATATCCAACTACGACGTTCACATACAGTTCATGGACAGCCAGGGTGTTGACGGAGATTCCGCATCGATAAGCATCGCAACGGCGGTCATATCCGCTCTCGAGGAGATCCCGGTCAATCTTGAGGTCGCGATGACCGGCTCGATATCCGTGAGAGGGGACGTTCTTCCGGTCGGCGGGGTTTCGGCGAAGATCGAGGCGGCCGCCAAATCCGGTCTCAAGAGGGTAATAATACCCAAGGCCAACCAGAAGGACGTGATACTGGACGATAGGTTCAGGGAACTGGTCGAGGTGATCCCCGTCAGCGACATCCGGGAGGTCCTCGACATAGCGCTCGTAAAGCATACCAAGAGCGAATCCCTCCTCCAGAGGCTGACGAAGATGCTTCCAAAGGGTAGTGACCTTTTCCCCGGACCACCGGAACCCTCCATCGGATGAATGTATCGCTAACGGGATCCGCACAGATACCTGCCGGCCCCTTGAAGAGCTGTTCCAACGCATAGTCGGTTTTATATAACTAAATGGGTTAGAGGGGGCGTCCCATTATCATTCGAACAGGGACCTGTCCTTCTACTTGGGGGTCGGGAACAATTAAATAAGAAAAGGTAATAATGGGTCAAAACCGGCCAGTGGCTGGTATGAATGGACGTATGAAAAATGGAGGAAAGTTGATGTCGAAGAGCTCAAGCGGAAAGATGTGGGGAATGATGACCCTTCTCATCCTGGTCCTGCCGGTCATACTCATGATGTCGGCAGGGTCCGCGGAAGAGAGCGGGGTGACCCTTAGGGTGACCGTGATAGATGAGGTCAAGGATCCTATAGTCGGAGCTTCCGTCCATGCGATCAACGTCCATTCGGGAAACTCGTACGATCTTTATCTTGACGAGGGAAGGGGCTACTATATGGCCATCGTGCCCCCGGGAACCTATGAAGTGTTCGCAAGCATGTCCGGCTACCAGACCAGCTCGCGAATGGTGAACAAGCTCAACGAGGAGAGGTCCTCTTCGGTCTATCCTATTACACTGACCATGATGGACAATGTTGCAAGGCTGCACATAATGGTCATGGACAATATGATGCCCGTCGAGGGCGCTTCCGTCCATATCTTCGCTGGTGAGGATTTCCATAAGATGGCCATGTCCGACGAGATCGGCTGGGCCAACTTCACCTGCCCCGAGGAGGAGATCCACGTGGTCATATTCCATCCTGGAATGCTCACATACTCGGTCAACGTCGAGATCAACTCATCCCTCGAGGCGATCCACCATGCCGAGCTCGAAAATCAGCCTTCTGGAAAGCGAGGGTCCTACAGGGCGCTCGGTTTCGTAAGGGAGGGAGATAAGTTCATACCCGATGTGACCGTAAAGATATGGGACTCCATCAACGGGCACATCGTGCCCTTCGACAGGACAATGGACGGGTCCGTGTCGGTGCCGCTATACAATTCGTCATTCAGGATGCTGGTCGAGGCCAAGGGATACGAGCCTTTCTGGGCTCCTTCGATCGATCTGTCGATGGCTCCCTTCTTCTGGGCACCCGATAACGAGGTGTTCGACATGACACCCATCGAACATCCCGAGGAGAAGGTCACCACCGTCGATATGACCGGCGAGGACGGGATCAAGAACCCCACGATAACGACCGAGTGGACCCTGGATGCGAACTCAAGGGTCTTTGGTTTCGAGAACACGTTCGGAACCCCCAGGATGCAGATCTCGGGCATGTTCTACTCCAGCGATTGGCTTACCGTGGACGCGTCCGAGGCCGAAATGGTGGACGATGTCATGGAAGGCTACGGGCCCGCATGGGAGGTCACGAAGGACTTCATTCTTGTCAACGGAAAGCACTACACCGCCTCCGGCGATTACTCTGTGGAAACGGATGGTTTCCAGGGCAGCGTCTTCGATGTGGCGAATCCCACCGTCACATCCCACCAGGGATACGATAGCGAGATCGTCTTCAACGACGGCGACAATCTCAGGGTCGAGGTCCTCGCCCTCCTGCCGGGAGAGCATGTCATCATAAAGGTCCCGGAGAACTACGAGATACTGGGCGACTTCGGAGATAATGCCGAGTTCCCCTATATGGAAATGACGAACATGATACTCGTAAAGAATCCACTTGAGTTCAACGCGAAGAAGGAGAAGGGCCCCACGGCGGTCATATCCTTCAGCAACGCTTTCGAGTTCTACAGGGCGGAGGACAAGACCTACGTCGTCTCCCTCGACAAGAACGTCACCCTCTCCGGCAAGGGGTCCACAGACCCTGTCGGCAAGGTGGAGAGCTACGAGTGGACGATCCCCCTGCCCGCGGCGGATTACGAGGTAGTAAAGGGCAATCTGACCGGCACATCCGAGGATGAGGCCGATCAGGTCACATTGCAGTTCAAGAAGAACTCCAATGACTATCACAACGTCACCCTGAAAGTGACCGACTCCTCCGGATTGGTGTCAGAGGCCGATTGGGTCCATATCAAGCCCGACGGAATGCCTCCGACAATGACCGAGTTCACCGTCAAGAAGGTAGATTCGAACACGACCATGGAGATGCCTTACGAGGTCGAAGAGGATGTGGAACTCGAGTTCAACGCCTCTTCAGCTACGGACAACAGCGTCATCACCAACTACGTTTGGACCTTCGGTATGGACACGGCTCCTGTTAACGGCATGGTCGTGAAATACAGGTTCACGGATCCCGGCACCTACAACATCAGCCTGAAGCTGATAGATGCCGTGCAGAACGAGAAGCTTCTGGAGAACGTCACTTCGATCACCGTGAAGGACACCACCAAACCGATGGCCGTTATCAAACCCCTGACGGAGGATCCGCTCATGGGTTCTGAGGTCACACTCAACGGAAGCCAGTCATACGATCCCAGGACATCAGGGAACATTGAGGAGCTGGCGAACTACACCTGGTGGTGGGTGGACAAGGAGACAGAAGAGAACGTGACCGTTTACGGAATGATCATGAAGTACAGGTTCATGATCCCCGGCGACTACATGATCAACCTGACCGTGACCGATGAGAACGGCCTCATGGGCTGGGTAAACAAACCCATAAGGGTGCAGGGACCTGACCTGGAGGTCAGGAACATCGAGTTCAGGGACCCTGATATCAACAGCCTTCGGGAGAAGAAGAAGACCAAGATATCCATCCCCATCATAAACAACGGGAATGTAGATGCTCCTGCCAACTGGACCATACAGGTGCTGGTGGACGGGAAGGTAGTGAGGGAGAAGTTGATAGATGTCTCCATCGCCTCGAAGGAGACATATTTCTACAACTTCACCTATACACTGCCCAAGGCCGGGAACAGGGAGTTCCAGGTCATCGTCGATGTCAACGATGATGTAAAGGAGGAGGTCGAGGAGCCCAACGACTTCAAGACAACGGTGAAGATCCTGGACGCAGACCCGATCCTTCAGTGGTGGTGGTTCCTGATCGCCCTTGCAGTTCTCGTGGTCGTCTACGTGGTGTTCATGAAGGTGACCAGGAACGAGTGGGGATACGAGGTAATCGTTGAATGGTGGAACAAGAGGAAGAAGGATTGATCCACCACGAAAGGATAAAGACAACGGGGGAGGCCCAGATAGGGGACCTCCCCTTTTTTTTTTAAATGAAGATAATATCAAATATGATCGATGATGATTTGGAGTATATGATAGCACCTGCTGTTCAGATGAACCTCTCGAAGCGGTCCTTCTTGGCCTTGCACACAGGGCATACGAGAGGTGGTTCTGGCCTTGCCGCTAGATAGCCGCATACCGTGCAGCGCCATACCGGATATTTCAGGGACCCGACGGATCCCTGAACGGGTTCCATTTCCCTCTTCACCCTGTCCTTCTCCCTTGGGCGCCTCTCGGGTATCGGCTCCGCCTTCTTCTCGCCGGCCTTGATAGCGTCGTCGACATACAGAGCGCAATAGCATGCTCCCCATTCCGCGAGGTCCGGATCCCTGTAATCGCAGGGGCAGATGATGTCCAGGTCCTTCTCTTTGACCCCGTCGGCAAGCCTGCAGGGGCATGCCCAGTAGCCGTATCTCTCCTCGTTGATAAGCAGGCTTCTGACGAGGTCCATGGTGAATTCTCGGTCGGGATTCAGATGATATCCTCCGGATTCGGCCTCGCGGTCGAGGCGCTCGAAGAGGCGCCGTACCTCCTCATCCGAGGGTTCGGAAGAGCTCATATGCCTAAAGCCTCCTTGATCTCATCCTCCTTGAAGCCGACGACGCATTTGCTGTCGTTGACGACGAGTGTGGGGAAGGAGCATCGTGGGTTCCATACCTCCACATCCTTCTCGACCTTGCTTCTGTCCTCCCTGCTGAGCTGGTCCACGAAGATGTACTCGTAGGCCACTCCGAGGCTGTTGAGGTATTCCTTGGTCCTCTTGCACCAAATGCATGTGCTGATAGCATACAGCATCACCTTGCCCTTGTCCGATCCAGAGACCTTTTCCGTTTTGATCATTTCCATTCACTCCTTGGCAGCCGCGGATGAGTTGCCCTGGAGCATCGTTCTCATTCTATAATAAACCGAACGCCCTGAAAGGGACAGCAGGAAGAGTACACCCATAAGGATGACGATCACTGCCCCAGGAGGCAGGTCCAGCTCGATCGACAGTATGATGCCAAGAAGGGTCGAGGCGATCCCTGTGACGGTCGCCCCGATCATCATCGTCGATAGCCTCTTCGTGAAGAGGTTGGTGATCGCCGCGGGGATCGTAAGCATCGCAAGGACCAGGACCACCCCCGCTACCTTGACGAGTATCGTCACCGTGAGCGCGATAAGCACAAGCAGGGCGGTGTTCAGCAGTGAGACCCTGACCCCGCTGATCCTGGCGAACTCCTCATCGAAGCATGCGGCCTCGATGTCCTTGAAGAAGAACAACGTGAAAGAGTATATGAGCAATAGTAGAGCGGCCATGATCCGAAGGTGCAAAGCGTTTATGAGGAGTATATCCCCGAATAGTATCGATTCAGGGGAGACGTACGTCACGTTGTTCCAGTTCACCATGTTGTGGAACAGTATCCCCGCTGCCATGCCTATGACCCACAACACACCGATGGTCGAATCCTCCCTGAACCTCTTCCTCACGGGCTCGAAGCCCAAAAGTAGTGCGGCCCCGGTCGTCACCAGTACCGCGCCCAGCATAGGATCGAACCATGCGTATCCCATATCCTGGAGATAATATGCCATTCCTATTCCGCCGAAGGCCGTGTGCGAGATCCCCCCCGCTATGAAAACGTTCCTTCGGACCACGACGATGGTTCCGATCACCCCGCATGCGAGGGCTGAGAGCAAACCTGCTATTATCATCCTCTGGACGAAGGGCAGTTGCAGATAATCTATGAACTCCAACATGTTATGACCGTCAATCATGCTTTTCGTGAGGTGGCAGCACCCTGTGGGGCAATCCGTGTGCTATCAGGTCGACAGGGCATTGATAGCTCTCCTGTAGCATCTCCTCCGTCAGCTCCTTTCCGTCCCCTTTGAATATGTGTCGGTTCATGCACGCGACGTTGCTAACGTGCGACGATATTATGCCTATGTCATGGGTGACCAGGACTATGGTCATCTCCCGGTTCAGCTCCGTCAGCAGCTTGTAGATGGAATCCTCCACCTTCGCATCGACAGAGGCGGTAGGCTCGTCCAGCAGCAGTATCTTCGGCTGGGAGGCCAGAGCTCTTGCGATGTAGACCCTCTGCTTCTGGCCGCCCGAGAGCTGGCCAATGTGCTTCCTCCTGTGTTCCCACATTCCCACGTCCGTCAGGGCCTTCTTGACGGCATCCTTATCCGACATAGAATACCAGGGTCTGATCCCCTTCATCCTTCTCCTGCCCATCATCACGACGTTCTGGACGGTTATGGGGAAATCCCTGTCGAAAACGGTATACTGCGGGACGTATCCCAGGTATCTCCTACCCTTCTGGGGTGGATCGCCGTATATTCGGATGTCGCCCTTCATCGGTTCGATGAGCCCGAGGATCGCTTTCAGAAGAGTTGATTTGCCTCCGCCGTTTGGGCCGATGATCCCCAGGAAATCCCCCTCCTGGACGCGCAGGTCGATGTTCTCGATGATCAGCTCGCCATCGTAACCCGCGCTCAGACCCCTGATATCCAGAGCAACATCACCCTTCAACGATATCACTTCGCTTTATCGGTCATGAGTAATCACGACCCTATTGATTAATTGTTTCACCATCGTTAATACTCCGCCTCATGCAAAACCCAAGGCCATCTGCTCTGCGATATGCTTCAGGTTGTCGATGTAGTTCTCGGCCAGTGGGTCGACGGGGACCACCTCGCCTCCTATGCTCTGGGCTATCTCGTTTGCGGCCGATGTCTCGAACTGTGGGGACACGAAGACGACGGATATGTTATGTTCCTTCGCCTGGTCGATTATCGCCGCCACGCCCTGCGGTCCGGGTTTCTTGCCCTCGCTCTCCACTGCGAGCTGTACTAATTCGAAATCATCCCCGAAGTATCCCCATGCGGGATGATAGACCAGGAACTCCCGGTCCTGGTATGGTGAGAGTTTGTCCTCGATATGGGAGATGGCATCATCGAGCCTCTGAAGATAGGCTTCATAGTTATCCTTGTAAATGTCCTCGTTGTCCGGGTCGGCCTCGATCACCGCCATGTAAACGTTCCCGGCCATTATCCTCATGTTCTTCGGAGAAAGCCATACGTGGGCATCCGCTCCGCCCTCGTGATCGTGATCATCGTGGCCGTCCTCTTCCTCGTGATGGTCATCCTCTTCATCGTGATCGTGTTCGTCATCATTGGAATGGACGCCATGATGTTCATCAAAGCTTTTCAGGACCATTCCCTCGGACAGATCGACGACCTTCATCCTGGGATTGGTCTCGATGATCGTCGGAAGATTCGTTACCTCGAACTCGATGCCCGAGCCGACCTTGAAGTAGATATCCCCCTTGGCCACGTCCTTCATCTGTCCGGGGGTTGGGGAATAGCCATGGGGGCTCTGACCTGCCGGGACCATCACTATGAGGTTCACATTCTCTCCCAGTATGGAGCGCACCATCTCCGCCTGCGGGAGAATTGTGACGATAACCGTATCGAGTCCGTCCTCTGAGCCGTCCTTTAGACATCCGGCGATCATGATCGACGCAGATATCAATACCAGCGCCAAAGGCAGCTGCACAGCTATCATCTTGATGTTCCTTTTCATGTTAGCACCTCATTTTTAAGAACATATGGTCTATTATATATTAAATATTACTATGTAACAAATGGGATTTTAATAATATTTATCTGATTAACAAGACAATCTTAATAACATATGAGCACATCAATGACCGATGTGATCCCTTATGGCGGTCGTTAGCGTATCCTTGAGCGACAGGAACATGGAGACCCTTGACAGGCTCATAGACGTAATGGGACTGAAAGGCAGATCCGAGGCCATCAGGGCCTGTATAAGGTCCATGGAGGACGAGATCAAGAGCCGTGAGGGCCTGTCCGGCGAGGTCGAGGGCGTCCTTGTGATCGTCCACGATTCACACAAGGCGCCGAACCTGGATAAAATGAGGCATGATAACCAGGCGTTCATCACGACCCAGATACACACCCATCTGAGCAGTGAGAAATGCCTTGAGGTCTTTCTCATCAAGGGCCCCGCACAACAGATAAACCGCATAATAAACGATTTCAAGTCGGACTCCGATTTCCAGTACGTCCGTTTCGTCCCCTCGTAGAGCGGATCCTCGATCAATGCCCCGGCCTTTCAAGGCCTGTGCCATGATATCTCCAGATATTGTATCGGCGAAAGGCCGTTCTCATCCGAAACGGGGCCTGTGCGGAACGCGAGTATCATCCTCTTCCTGACCGAATGGCACAGCCTTATGGCCCTGGAGAGCCACTCCCAGGACGCTTCCGCATCGGATCCCATACATTGTACCAGGTAGGCGCTGTGCTCCTTCGGGGATCGTCCGGAATAGACCCTGAAATGACATCCGTATTTGAGCCCGGAGCGGACCCGGTGCCCTTTTATGGTAAGGTCCCTGAACACGCTGTATCGCAGGTCTTTATCATCCTGCCTTTCTCCGGACAACTCCCTGAGGAGCATCGCCTCCTCCCTGGAGAGAAGAAGGGATCCCTTAACCTCGGTCCCGATGGAGAGCCTCCTGCCCAGGTCCGTTGCCCCATTACCTGATGCGATGGACCCGGTGCTTCCGACGGGGCGTATGTCAGGCCGCCCCAAAGACGATGCGGCCTCATCGAAACTACCTTCCTCGGACCTTGCCTCAGTGGACAATCCCGATCGCCGGCATATGTAATAGGTCACGTCATAATCGGAATCCACGATCGCATACAGCGTCCTGATCCTCATGTTGTCATTGGCGATGACCCTTGAGAGCAGGTCCTTCGGGGATATGGCATCGTCCTGCTGGAAGACCGAGGCCCATCCCGAGGGCTTCGCCTTCATGCCCTTGGTGCCTCTGGGATAGAACAGATAATTTCCGTCGGCACCCTGCCTCGCGACCATGCCCCTGCTCCTGAGATCCCTGTAGACCACGTACTTGAAGAGCGAAGCGGGATCGGGTCCCGACCCGATCTCGAGCATGTCCTCCCACCGCAGGAGATCGCCCTTTCTGCCATTTCTCACCCTGATCCTGTCGTTCTCGACCAGATAGGCGGCCTCCACTATATCGAGACTGAGACCTCCGCCCTTGACCGCCGTTCCGAAGGAACCCTTGTTGATGAGGGTGGATGCTATCCCCCCATCGCTTACTATGACCTTCAAACCCTTGAGGTATGGGTCCATGCCTCGTTATGCCCCTCCGGTAATTTAATCCTGTGCAGGCTCCGGACCCTCAGAAAAAACAATATGTCTGGTCATTCTTAACCGGTCTGTTCTTATCAGGGGGACTGACCTTACCCGATATATCCGAATCCATATCAAGAGGCCTGAGGAGGGCCAAGGAGGAGCGGTTGAAGACGCTCGTCCTACAAAACCCCGTACCTGATCATGTAGCGATAATCATGGATGGAAACAGAAGATACGCCGAGGAGGAGGGGCGCCCTTCGATAGACGGACACCTCATGGGCCGGGACAAGCTGGAGGACGTGCTGGAGTGGTGCGTCGATCTCGGCATCAGGATCCTAACCGTATATGCGTTCTCGACCGAGAACTTCAAGAGGTCGAGGACCGAGGTGGATACCCTCATGGGCCTTTTCGAGGAGAACTTCGTAAAGATAGCAAGGGACGACAGGATCAAGAAGAACAGGATAAAGGTCACGGTCCTGGGGCAGAAGGAGATGCTCAGCGCCTCCCTCAGAGCGGCGATAGAGGAGGCGGAGTCCTCTTCCAGGGATCACGATCGATATTTCTTCAACCTCGCCATTGCATACGGGGGAAGGGAGGAGCTCATCACCGCTATCAGGAGGATAGCCAAGGACTCTCTGGAGCACAGGATAGATCCCGAACAGATAGATGAGAATACCGTATCGAATTACCTCTACACCGCCCAGTTCCCGGACCCGGACCTGGTCCTAAGGACATCTGGAGAGGTGCGGATATCGAACTTCCTCCTGTGGCAGCTGGCCTATTCGGAGCTATATTTCACCGACATATACTGGCCAGGCCTGACGTTCTTCGAGTTCCTCAGGGCCGTCAGGTCCTACCAGCTTAGAAAGAGACGTTACGGAAAGTGACCCGTGTCATCCGATCAGGTCAAGGGTGTTCTCTATACGGTTGATCTCCACCCCGGAGCTCTTCGAACCGATGATCGCTCCGCTGTCGTTGGTCACGATAGAGGCGCCCAGATAGGGCGATCCGAAGTTCGCGGTGGAGATGTCCACTTCCCTTCCGAAAATGTCCTTTAATCCATCGATATCATCCTGCGATGTTTTTGGATGAACAAGAAGCCCCTTCGAGTTCATAACTGAGACCGAGCCCACGGTCTTTATGCCGGCAATGGGCATTGTTATGATCTCGATGTCGAACAGGTCCGATATTCGTTTCAGGGTCGGCTTGGACATGTCCGGGTTGGCGACGGCCTTACTATCGCCCATCAGAAGGTTGTTCCCCCATGCGGTCAGCGGGTCATCGGATATCTCTATGTGGATATCCATGGTGTTGCCATCCTCTTCGGTGGATGATAAGGCGCGCTCTATCTCCTCTTTGTCCAGGAAATACGGGGCGATCATGCCCCTCTTGTTCGATGCGAGCAGCGAACCGTGAAGGTTCGTACCTCCAAGGAGGGTCCTCACCACTTGTACACCAAGTGCCTCCTCTGAAAGCTGTACGAATTGATCGGAAGCCTCAAGAGGGGCGAGCATTCTGCGGCCCACAAGCTTGCAGAATACCCCTATGTAGGGATTGCCGGATATGTCCGCAAGCCGAACTGGCATGAAGTAACACCCCCGAAGGGATCAATCCTCGGGAATGGTGACTTCGACGAGGTCCTGGTCCTTGAACTTGACGGCCTTTACCCTTAACCTGTCCGGGGGGTTCTCCCTCCCGTTCTTCCATATCGCCTCATTGATGGGGGTGTCGATCCAGATATGGTCCTCCTCCGCCTTCATATGCCTGGCGATGTGGGACCTGATGAGCTTGATGGCCTTATTGGCCCTCTTGGTCCTCGGGGAATCTATCAATTTCCTCAGAGGGACCACTATTATCCTTTCTTCCATATCCTCGGCCATTTTCATTCACCCCTTAATGCTACTTCTGAAGCTTGCTCCTTCTCCAGGTGAACCTCTTGGGATGGTTCGTGAAGCGCCTTCCGGTCCTCTGCATGACCCAGGCGGGAACCCTCCTGTTGGTGTTCGTGGCTTTCATCAATCTCTTCTTCATGGCGTGCGGTTTGTGGCTGGACATGGTATCTACTTCCTGGTTATCTTGATCTCCTTGGACCTTGGCTGCACCTGCTGCAGCAGCTTCTTCAACGTATCGTCGTCGATCTCCCTCTGTATCCTTCCGCTCTGATAGAGCATGAGCAGCTGGTTCTTGATGTTCTCGGTGACCTCCGGATAGGCAAGGGACAGGTTGCCGAGCCTCTCCATTGCCTCCTTGGTCAATATCCTGCGCAGCACGATCATCCTCTGCTCCTCGAGATGTTCCTGCTGCCTGGCGATGTTCTCCTCCTGGACCTGTTGCGTCTGAAGATCGGCCAGTTTCCTGCGCCTTATCATCTCCAGTTCAGCGTCCTCATCGGAAATTCCCATCACCTCGCATATATCGATCGTTCGTTCAATACTTCCCAAGCTCCGGATGTTGGGTGATGATATCCTTCATGACCTCATGGGCCATCCTGTCCATTAGCTTCCTTCCGCCCGGGGTTAGCTCCCGGCCCTTTCCCTTTACAGGTCTGACGAGCTCGATGTCCTCCAGCTGCTGCAGGGACACCCTTATGATCGAGCCTGAACCAGGCACGCTCCTGTTGGGCTTCGAACCCCTGTCCTTAGCACCGCAGAACAACCCCCGCAGATGCTCGATCCCTAGCGGACCGTGCATGTAAACCTTACGCAGAATGGCGGCCTGCCTTATATGCCACCAATCCTCCTGAATTGGTGCCTTCTCCTTGTGGGAAGCGGTCTTGACGAACGGCGCCCATTCTGGAGGTTGGCACTTCTCCATCGTCTTCAGCTCGTCCGCCGTCCTTCTAATGAGATTCTCGGCGGGTACATCATATATGGTGGTCATTATAGGCCTCCGGATTCCATTTGGATCGACCCCAGTATGGGGGCGTGGGAGGGCTGATAATTACTCCTTTATTTAAAAGTTTGCAGCCGTTGAATATGCCCGATCCAAGAGGTCCAGCGTCTGGATACGCCCATCTTAGGATGTGAGGTCATGGTCTTTCAGGGGCGGACCCGAGTTGGGCCCGACCTTTTCTATACCGTCCGGACCCTCCAGAACCTTGTTGGGATCCCACTCGTCATCATCGACCTTGGGTTGGACCGTTCTTCTATCCTTTATCTTCTTCGATACCGCCTTGCCGACCTTCACCAGAACGAAGAGCAGGATGAAGGCAAGGAGGAATATTACAGAGAAGAAACAGACGGAAACGTTGTTGTATGCGAAATAACCCGCGCCGGAAAGCTCAAGGTAGATATGGTCCCCCTCACCGGGATGGGAGATCAGCATCATGGTGGGGATCCCGTCCTCAACATGGGTCTCGAGCTCTTTTTGATAATGGTCCGAGCCTTTGCCAAGGTTTCCCCTCACGCCTACCCCGGATGGGAACGAGATCGAGATATACAGATCCCATTCCGAGGCCTCTTCAAGAGGGATCGACCTCTTGTAGGACCTCATGGGGACCAACGGATCCAGATGATAAGGCAGGAACCCGGACCTTATGGCATTACCCTCCCTGCCGAGAGCGGGATCGATCAGTTCCGTGTTCGATCGAACACTGATATTCAGTCGCAGGGGATGCTGACCATCGACGTTTTCGAGGTCCCCATCGAAGTCAAGGGTATCACCGACGAACTCCACCCCGAGGTCCTCTTTGTTCGGGACCATGTCGGAAAGGAACGTATGGAGATCGTCCCTGATCCTGTCCTCGAAGCTGAAGCGTGAGAGGATCCCCATCCTGACCATGAGCCTTGCGAGATCGGCCGAGAGGTGTTCGAGCTCGATGCCCATGTCCAGATCGATATCTATGTCGGAGATGTCGATACCCACATGTCCTATGAGCAGCTCCAGGTCCGCTTGGAGCTGGACCGTGGCATCGACAAGATATACCGAACGTATGACGCTCATATCCATGGAACCGGATAGTGAAACATGGCTCTCGTTGAGCTGCGGTGCCCTCTGTGATATAATTGAAGCTGCTCCGTAAGGCAGTGCATAGGTCCTCCTGCCGCCCACGTTCTCGAGATGGTCCCTGCCTCTGATCATAAGGCCTTCTGGAAGGACGATGCGCACTTCGTAGCGGTCATCCACGGCCCTGTCGAACTCGGGACTAATGATCAATCCTCCGTTGAGCAACCCCATAACGTCCTGTGGATCGTAACCCTTTGTGATGTTCGACCTCGCATAGGAATCCGTATCCATGTGGAGTATGATGCTCCTGTTGGACATTAGAGATGAGACGAGGTCCGATCCGGACAGTGGAGGGTCCTCCCCCGAGATCCCCATGTCCAGCCGGGTTTCGAGGTATATGTCCGCATCCATCGCACCGGACAGGTCCTCGGCGGCATCCGCTGCCAGCTCATCGACCGCACTTTTCAGGTCCTTCTCATCGAGAAGACCTTCAAGGGCGAGATACCTAATTGTCCCGGCCCCGAGGTATGCGGGATGGTCCATTCCCTGTGGGATGTCGTCGAGCATGGACGTCTTGGATGCTCTTACACTATGAATGTTCACACTCGAGCGGACGGAGATCGAATCCAAAAGTGGCATGTCCAAGGTCACGATGCCGTCGATGCTCTCCTCCATGGGTACGATCGTTCGATCGGCCCTTACCTTGAATGAATACCTCTCCACCTGTGTTCCAGCACCACCTGACAGGGATAGGAGGTATCCATCCTGCGGTATCGGCTGTCCCGGCTGCTCGTTAAGGAGGACAACGGCCCCGTCGCCCAGAAGGTCGAAGCTCGACGGAAGTATATATTTGATGCTCTCTCCCGGACCGGCCGAGAACGTGTAGCTCCTGCTGTAGGTGAATCCGCTCTTGAACAGCGCACCCATAACGAAAGGCATCCTTCCCGGCCCGATATCCGAGAGGTAGCCGGCAGGTATCAGTTCTTCGGGAGGGATATCGCCTCTGAAATCGACCGTTCCCGATACAGGCGTTCCCTGGCCCGCCGTGTCATTATCGAGGGTGTTCGGGTCTATCCACCATCCCGTCAGCTGGAAATCGGCGCCATCGATCGCGGTCTCGAGCCTCTCGTTGATCCTCGATCCCATTTCAGAGGTTATCGAATCCGCGACCCCCTCCGGGTCGTTCGAGTAAGCGGCCCTGATCTCGTCCGCGTCCAGTGGGACATCGTCGAAGATGATCGAATATATATCGAAACTGGCTTCGACCACCGATGTGAGGGGATCGATGAGCTGGAAGACCGCCTCTATCATGATATCCTCGCCCACCCCTCGGGTAGAAACAGCGCGAGATACATCGACGGGAAGGGCCAACATACCGGACAACAGGATGGCGGCCATAATAAGGACCGCCGATCCCTGGTTGGGATTCGATCGCATATCTGAATGACGTTGCACGTGCGTAATAAAACTTTTCTGTTCAATTCACTGTGGGGTGAGCATCCCCACGCTGCGACACGTTATTATGCGGTATAATCATATTGATGAAAGATGGATGGTAAGCAAGAATGCCCAAAGGTTCAAAGGATCACCCTGAAGGTCTCCAAGGAGAGTGCTGAGGACCTCAGGCGGCATCTTCTATCCGATCTCCTATTCGACCCCCGGAGGTCGATAGGCCGGGACGATGGGTATGTTTACTTTCCAGTAAGAGTACCTGAGGGAGATACTGATGATCTGGTCGCCGACCTCGAACGTCGGTCGGAGGCGTTCGTCGAGGTCCTACATGACGATGACATGACCTCGAGCAGGATCGGGGTGGAAAGCCCGTTGAGAAAGGTGGAAGGCCTGTTGTCCGGCTCCCTCCCCAAGGGATCACTTGGACGGCTCCCGGACCGATGGGAGATGATCGGAGACGCCCTGGTACTGAGGCTTGACAGGGGGATATACGAACATAGGAGAACGGTGTGCGAGGCCTACCGAGAGGTCCTTCGCGCGAGATACGTACTCCTGGACACCGGAGGGATCAGGGGGGAGATGAGGGAACCGGATGTGGAAACGGTGATACCCCCGGAAGATGGTATATTCGATGTCAGGCATGTGGAGAACGGGATCCGCTATCATCTGGACCCGACCAGGGTGATGTTCTCATCGGGAAATAACCATGAGAGGATGCGCGCCGCGGAGCTCTTGAAGCTCTTCCCGCTCTTCAGCGACGCCGTGAACGGCCGAGCGTCCGAGATAGTCTATGATATGTTCTCGGGGATAGGCTACTTCACCCTGCCATTGGCGAGATCGGATCCCGGCATCCGGATCATATCCTGCGAGAAGAACCCCGTCTCCCATGGATATCTCCACAGGAACATAATGGAGAATAAAATGGAGAACAAGGTAGTACCTGTTCTCGGTGATTGCAGGACCTCCCTTCCCGAAGGCATCGCTAACAGGATATTGATGGGTTATGTCGGAGGGACCATCGGCTACCTCAACAGGGCCGCGTCATATCTCTCCCCAGATGGGGGTTGGATACACTTGCATGATACGGTCCCCGTAGAGGTCGGGATCGAAGGACTGTTCGAGAGGGCTAGTACGATCATCAATGGATCGAGACCCAATTCCAGGGTATCCCTGGAGGAGGGGCGCAGGGTCAAATCCTTTGCGCCCATGATAGACCATGTCGCGCTTGATATCCGCATCGAAGGTGATGCATCCCGAAATGGAAAACCTATATAACCGGTCCGGCTGGTTCCCCAGCGGGGTATTTTCTTGAAGAACGTCGTCATAGCGGGCGGCGGGGACGTCGGGTTCTCCCTTGCCAGGGCACTTTCCGAAGAAGGGCATAACGTCACCGTGATCGAGAGGGACGAGGAGAAGACGAGGAAGCTCGAGGGTCTCGACGTTATGGTCGTTCAGGGGAACGCCGCGTCCCAATCGGCGCTCAACAAGGCCTACGTCAACTCGGCGGACGTTCTCATAGCCGTGACCGCATCGGACGAGGTGAACATGGTGGCATGCTCCATAGCCAAGAACCGTGGCTGCCATACAATGGCCAGGATCAACAGCGACGATTACATCGAGGCCCCGGTATCGAACAAGGACCTGCTGGATTGCGGGGTCGAGCTCGCATTCTGCCCGGAGCTTATATCGGCCACGCATATATCGAACGTCCTGACCCTGCCCGTGCTCTTCGATTCCCCTTTACTCATGATGGACCAGGTCCGGATAGTCGAGGAGAGGGTTTCGAGGAGGTCCCGTGTAGTGGGTAAGGAGATCGCGAAGGCCTCCCTCCCAAGGGACGTCAACCTGGTGACGATATTCAGGAACGAGGAGGTCCTGATCCCTCGCGGGTCCCTCAAATTGGAGCACAACGACAGGATAATTGCCCTGATGCCCGAGAAGGGGGCACCCACCTTGATAAAAAAGCTGTCCAGGGCGTTGGGCACATCGAGAAAGGTGAGGCTGGACAAACGTGTAAAGAAAGCGATGATAGCCGGAGGGTCCAGGGTCGGCTTGCATCTTGCGAAGCTTTTGAACGATAACGATGTCGCGGTGATAATGATCGAGGAGGACCTTGAGAGGTGCCGGTTGCTCTCGGACAAGCTGGAGGGCGTTCTGGTCGTTAACGGGTCCCCATCCGACAGGGAGCTCTTGAGGGAGGAGGGGCTTTCTGAGACCGATGCTTTTCTCGCTCTCACGGAGCGCGAGGAGGTCAATATATTGATATCCCTCCTGGCAAAGCAGCACGGGGCAAAGCGCTCCATCGCTCTTATCGACAAACCCTCCTTGAAATCGACCCTGGAGGAGATGGGCATCGATCTCGTGATCACACCCAGGAACGTTACCCTCTCGACCATCATGAAATACTTCCACCTGGATGACTTCCAATCGATGGCGACCCTGAGCCAGGGCGAGGCACAGGTCATCGAGGTCAAGGTACGGGAGAAGGCGAAGCTCGCCAACAGGCGGATAGATTCCATCATGGGACTGCGCATGAAAGGTGTTCTCATAGGTGCAGTGGTGCGCAATGATAATCTCATAATCCCAAGAGGCGACACCTACATACATCCGAATGACCGCCTCGTTATCTTCACGAAGAGCAGGAACGTTAGATGGGTCAAAGACAATTTCTAGAGGTATGGATTTGGACCGGACCAGGATAATGCTTTCGGTTATCAGGATCAATCTGCCACTATCTTTGCTTTTCGCATCAGCGCTGCTGGTCGATCTCATATTCGGGGATATCACCATCCGCAACATCCTGCCTTTAGCCGTACCATTGGCCATATCCGCGCTGCTGTACCTCTCCTCCTTCCTCCTGAGAAGGAGGTCCGCTCAGGAAAGGACGTTCGACCTGTTCGAAGGAATGCTATCGTTCCTTTACATGGCCATAATCGGTTCCTTTCCCTTTCTATTGTCCGGGACCTTCGGTCTGGCAGGGTCCCTTTTCGAGTCCTTTGCGGGATTCACGACGACGGGGCTCTCCGGACACGGCCCCGAGGTCTTCATGGGGGCAGGAGCGGGAATGCTGTTCTACAGGGTGGCGATCCAGTGGTTCGGGGGATTGTTCTATCTCGTGACGGCGTTCAGGGTACTTTCCGAGATAAGCGATATGGCAAAGAGGAGCGCCGAGCGTAGGATATTCGTCCGCATGGGATTGGTCCCCACGCTTTCGAACCTTCTATACAACCTTACCGTGGTCTATTCGCTCTTCACGATCGTTCTAATGCTGTTCCTCAGGATAACCGGACAGTCGGTTTACGATTCGATCTGCATTTCCATGTCCATCGTATCGACTGGAGGTTACTCATCCACGGGGATCGTGTTGAACGCGGGACCGGGGCTGCACCTTCTCATCATGGCATTCATGATCTGGTCAGGTATGGGATATCACGTCCATCTGAGTCTGCTCTCGGCGAGGAACAGGAGAAGGACGTTGCTCGATCCCGAGAACCTGATATATCTGTCCATGGTGGTAGCATCACCGCTCGTGATCGGAGCCATCCTTCTATTATCGGGCATGCCTTTAGGGGAATCCATATGGAAGGGGGCGTTCGCATCCATATCCTCCATGACCACTACCGGGACATCTCTTGAGGGGATCGCCTCGTTTCCAGACCCTGCGAAGATGGCTCTCCTTCTGCTCATGCTCATTGGAGGGTCCTCGCTGTCGGTGGCTTCTGGTTTCAAGGTACAACGGCTCCTTTTCCTCGGCTCCGCCTTGAAAGGAGAGGTGAAAAAGACCGCACACCCAGGGCTGGTCCTCACCCTGAAGAGGGGAGAAGGCACGTACTCGGGGCGTTCTCTGGAATCGGCAGGGTCGGCGTTCGCGATCATGGTCCTGACCATCGCCATCACCGCCCTGATCATTCTCGCTTTCGAGGGCGGGGACATATTCTCCGTGATGTCCCTCATCGTCACGACGATATCCAACACCGGCCTTTGTTTCGGCACCTACTCGACCGTCGAGGGGATCTCGGCGTTGAACCCACTTCTCAAGATCGCCCTATCGGTCGTGATGTTCATCGGCAGGTTCGAACTGCTCCTGCCCCTCCATCTTCTGGCTTACAGGGCTTATTCGTTCTCCTACCGATCTCGAAGCATTCTCCGTCGGAGGGGATGATCGCACCCGGGAAGACCTCGCACGCCTCCTTCCTCATTTCATCAATAAGGTCGGGAGCGGAGTAACGCGGGGATATGTGGACCAGGAACAGGGATCCAACACCCGCTTCGGAGGCGATCTCGGCCGCTTCCCTGGCCGTGCTGTGCAGGTAATCCCTTGCAAGATCGGCGTGCCTGTCGGAGAACGTCGCCTCGTGGATGAGGGCGTCCGCATCCCTGGAAAGGGCCGCGACGGAACCGTGGGGCAATGTGTCACCCGAATATACGACCGAAAGGCCGGGGCGGGCGGGCCCAACTATCTGTTCTGGGCGAACCTCGAGATCCACGCCACCCTGGTTGGACCTTATGGTCTTTCCCCTTTGGAGGTCTCCCCAAAGCCTTCCCTGGGGTATGCCCATGCTCTCCGCCTTCGCGCGGTCGAAGAAACCCGGCCTGGGCGGAGCGTCCACACGGTACGCAAGGGCCTCGATCCCATGTTCGACCGAAGCGCACCTCACTGTGAGCGATCCTACCACCAGGCGGTCGCCGTCTTTCATCTCCCTCACATCCACCTCGAATCCCGGACGGAACACTGTGGATGAGAGGGAACTTTCCACCGAAGCGTGGATACTTGAGGGGCCGGCGATCATCAGGGGCCTCTTCCTGCCGTTCAATGACATCGACTGCACAAGGCCCGGTATGCCCAGGAAGTGGTCCCCGTGAAGGTGGGTCACGACTATCGCATCGATCTTCAGAGGGGATACTGGTGATCCGATCATCTGCCTCTGGGTGCCCTCGCCGCAATCGAGGAGAACCGTGTTCCTCGAATGGGTCAAGGCTATGGATAATACGTTACGCTCCCTTGTCGGCCAGCTTCCGCCTGTGCCCAAGAAGCACGATCGCATGCTGGAGTATCATCTTATTTGATGATTTAACTTGCGACCGATGTTCGGATACAATCACTTAATTAACCCGGCGGTCATGATGTTGTAAAGGTGGGAAAATGGACATGGACCTTGATCGCTGCGGGGATACTATCAGCTTATCCCCCTCCAAGATCATATGCATGCTCAGGAATTACCGGGCGCATGCCAGTGAGTTGAACAATCCCGTTCCGGACAGGATTAACTTCTTCCTTAAACCTCCCTCCTCCCTTTTACGTGAGGGCGGGAGTATTATCAAGCCCACAGAGGTTGTGAGATTGCATCACGAGGTCGAGCTGGCCGTCGTGATGGCCGATAGATGCAGGGACCTGACGCCCGAAACGGCTATCGGCCATGTCCTGGGATATATGCTGATGCTCGATCTGACGGCCAGGGATATTCAGGACGATGCGAGGTCAAAGGGCCTTCCATGGACACAGGCGAAGGGATACGACACCTTCGCACCTTACCTGTCGAGGATCGTCGGTCCGGACGAGTTCGACTGGAGGGACAGAAGGATATATCTCTTGGTTAACTCGATGGTCCGTCAGGAAGGTAACACGTCGGATATGGTCTTCCCAGTCGAGGATATCATCTGCTATGTATCAAGGATAATGACACTGGAGAGGGGCGATATCATAATGACCGGCACCCCCTCGGGCGTGGGGCCTTTGAACGCAGGGGACGAGGTAAGGGCAGGAATAGAGGGCATAGGTGAGGCCCTCTTCAACGTTATCGATCAGATGTAGATGCTGAATTCACCGATCTCCGGAGGTCCTTGATCGCCACGATCGGGAACGCTTCTTCGCCCTACCGTACGGCATATAACGGCGGTTATGACATCGTATATGTTCACATTCTGCTCATCCATGGGGCGCACCATCCCTGCCTATAGGTCCGTACATGTTGGAAAAATTGGAGCAGGGGGTTCATAATGGTTGCGGACACATGATGAAAGTCAGGCAGATCCGACCGAGGAAGATCATCCGCATCACATTATAATATTCCGCAATGGCTCGGAAAGGATTATATTCAACAGACACCGTTGAAAGCAAGTATAACATGGACGATAGCATCGAAGGGGCAGAAAAGATCGCTGTCATGGAAGGTCTGCAGCGCTCGCTCGAGGACACGGATCGGGCCATTTGCATGATCTCCAACTTCTCCCACCGCCTCAGGAGCACGCTCACCGTGATGAGGATATACACCGAGTTGATCCAGAGCGGTGCTTGCGGGGCCGTTGAGGACGATCTCCTCGACAAGATAGGGTCGATCGAATCCAGCATAGACGAGCTTTCCGAATATATCGACGATGTCCAGGACATAGGGGCGATAACCAACCTCCCTCCGGAGCCTTACCTGGAGAATAACGACCTATACTCGATAGTAACCGATGTGATCAAAGGACTATCCTCAAGGCAATCGTCCAGGCTGAGGCTCGAGATGTCCCGTTCCCCGCTGCCTATAAGCGCCATGGCGGACCGCAACCTTTCCAGGAAATGTATCAGGCATCTGATATCCTTCGCGCTCTCGAACTCCGCCCCGGACGAGCAGGTCGCCCTACGTATAGACAAGGATGGAGATCGGCCGATCGTCGCCATCACATCATATGTCGAGCCGATCCCCGAATCCGAAATGCTCTCCCTGGTCGATGGTTTGACCGGCAACGTATCCTCACTTTCAACACAGGAATGGAAGGCGCTTCCCCTGCCTATATCGATAGGATACTGCAAGAGGATGGGCGGATCACTCTCCATCAAGGAGCTGGATGACGGCAGATGGAGTTACACGATACTGTTCGATGAAGGGAACGGTTGACACCGCTTGGCTCCGGATTCGTTCTCTCGTTGCACGGATAACCAGCAAATTAATAAACGGATAAACTCGTGCCGTTCCCATGAGTAGGCGTTCGCATCAACTGGTGGCCATAGCTTTGATCTCGCTCATCATGGTGATCCACGTCCATGGCGGGGAGGGGGAGCGCACCGGACAGGAGCCTGCTGGCGAAAAGGACCGATGGCTCCTGATGATATACATGGCGGCCGACAATACCCTGGGGGAGAACGGGACCTACGGGAACGCCGCATGGATGGACCTTGAGGAGCTGGAATCGGTCTTCCCCTCATCTGGTGTGAGAGCGCTCGTTCTATCTGACATGAAAGGCGACGGGAACACGGTCCTGTTCGATATAAAGAATCATCCTTCTCCGGGCCTGGGGTCCGACAGGATACCCCTGAGCGAGGTCAACTCCACTTGGACGGATGAGATACGCTCCTCCGATTGGAGGGCGCTCAGGGATTTCCTGGTCTATTCAATGAATAGGAGCGATGCCGAACATGTGATGCTCGTCATATGGGATCACGGCTCGGGTTGGACGGCGATGCAGGCCGGGCCCGATGCCCCGACCAGGGGATTCGCCCAGGACGTGACTGACGGAGGGATGATGAACCTTAAAGGGCTGAGAATGGCCTTATCTGAAGCGGAGGTGGCCCTGGGATCGTTCGGGATCGACATCATCACTTTCGATGCCTGTTCCATGGGGACCGTTGAGGTGTTGCATCAGGTTAGCGATTGGGCCCTGATAGGATTGGCGGGAGAGGACGAGCAGCCCTTCTACGGATTGAACTACTCCTTCGTGGCGGAAATGGGCGGGGAGGGCTCGCTCGATCCGGGGGAATTGGCCTCGAGTATCGTCTCATCCTTCGCATCGGAATACTCCAACCCCGAATATTATCCATATTCCACTTTCGCGGCGTCCAACCTAACGTTGATGGGCAGCGATCTGATCGATGACCTGGACGCGCTTTCCATGGAGCTATGGGGGTGGATGTACGACATCCAGGCCCTGAACGATCTTCAGCTAGAGAAAGTAGTGAAGGGGGTCGAGGGGGTCGCGTCCTTCCAACTCGACCTTGGAGACCTCCTCTTGAAGATATCCCTGTCCGACCTGCCCGGGGACATACCGGTCCTCGCCAAGGCAGCTCTCGAGACATACAACCGCACGATACTGGCCGAATACCACGTCCCCGGAGGCAGGAATCCCTACGCCACGGGCATGTCCATATACTTCCCCCACCGCTCGTTCTACAACCCCGACTACGACGGCCATACAGGGTATCTCACCTTCACGGCCGATACGTACTGGGACGAGATGCTCAGGGAGAGGGCGGATCCGAAGGAGAGGATGCGCATCGTCGCCGAGATGGTCGCCGATGACGGGGACGGAATTCACGACGACCTCCGAATTGGGATGTTCGATCCCTCCGACGGCAACCTGACGCCGATGGAGGACGTTCTCGTCTCGATACCCGGCCTCCCCGGGTCGAGGACCGGTCCTAGCGGGATCGTGATGTTCAAGGACCTGGCTCCGGGCGTTCACATCATCGAGGCCGAAAAAGGCCTTTTGAGGGCCAGGTCGCAGATGAAGGTCCTGAACAGGGCCCCGATGATTATCGTCAATATAGACCCCGATATGATATACGAAGGGATCAAAGCGGTCATCGACGCCTCCTCCTCATACGATCCTGATGGGGACGTTCTCAGCTTCGCCTGGGACCTCGATGAGGATGACGGGCTGGATTATTCCGATTCCACCGAGCCTTACGTGGAGATGACATGGTACGATGAGGGGCCCAGGACCCTGCATCTGAAGGTCGGGGACGGGCTCATCAACACCACCGCTGTCGTCCCTATCATGGTCCACAACAAGCCCCCGTCGGCCTTCTTGAGGGCCCCTTCCGCGGTAATGGAGGACGAGGTCTTCACCGTTGACGCCTCCGAGAGCAGCGATACCGTCCCCGACCTGTTCGACCTGCGGTATTCGTTCATTCTCGACGGTTCGATCGTCATGGACTGGGGACCCTCCCCAGTTCTGAACCTGTCCATACCCGGATCGGGCTCTCACACGTTGTCGGTCAGCGTGAGGGATCCGAAAGGCGCAGTGTCCAATGCTTCGGCCGAGATACTCGTGTTCAACGAGATCCCGAGGATTCGCATCACCGGTCCGAACACGGCCCTGGAAGATGAGAAGGTCCACTTCACGTCCGCTGCGATCGACTCCCCCTCTGACCTTCCAACCCTTAGATACATCTGGAGGCACACCAGGACATGGAGCGTTATCGGAGAGAGCGACAGCCTCTATGTCCACTTTGAAAAGAGCGGCGTTCACAACATATCCCTCGAGGTCATCGATGACGATGAGGCCAGCAGCATGGCCTTCCATGAGATAGAGATCGTCAATTCACCTCCGATCGCCGATCTCACCATGCCCGATTTCGCCTACGAGGACCAGATCATCATCCTGAACGCTTCCGCGAGCAGGGACACTCCTTCGGACTTGGCATCCCTCATATACGAGTGGGACGTGGGCGCCGACGGGAGCATCGACGGGACCGGCATCGTCTTTTCGGTAAGCTTTTCCAAGCCTGGAAAGCATACGGTGAAGCTGATCGTAACCGATGACGACGGCGATCTGGACATCATAGAGCGTTCGGTGGTGATAGTCAACGCGGTCCCTGTCCCTAAAATATCCGGCCCCGCCTCCGCGATCGAGGACGAGGTCGTTCCCCTCAGCCTGATGGAGGGGGCCGACACCCCATCCGACGATCCGATCCTGACCGTCCGGTGGACGCTCGACGGCGATCCTTTGGAGATCACCGGGCGCGATCTGAACATCAGCTTCCCCGGGTCGGGCAGCTACGTCATCTCGGTGATCGCCATCGACGATCAGGGGGCGAGCGGCAGCTCCACTCATGTCATGGAGATCATCAACCTGCCCCCCGTATCCCGTCTCGGGCAGATCCCCGAACGGGTGAGGGTCGGCCAGGGGGTGGATCTTATCGGCCATCTCAGCAGCGACACGCCCTCCGACAACCGTTCCCTGACCTTCAGATGGATGATCGACGGTGCCGCGGTCCACGAGGGTAAGGAGAGGAACCATACCGTCTTCTTCGAGCGGCCCGGTCGCTATGTGGTCGGTCTTGTCGTGATCGACGATGACGGGGAGATGTCCCTGTCCGAGGAAAGGACCATCCTTGTTGAAGAAGAGAGCCCTAAGGGCATAATGGGTTTAATTACATCCCATGTTTTCCTATTCGTTATGGTCCTCCTTCTCTGCGCCGTCATCGTATCATCTTTGGTGATGAGGAGAAAGGTCCGCAGGCTCCCGTCGCCGATCGACCCAGGATTCGAAGCCCCTCCGGTCGCCTCCGGGGAGGAGTTGGAGGCCGTGACGGAGGACCCGTCCCAGGATGAAGGGTCTCCGCCAAACCTGCCGATGCCCGATGAGGAGGGCCCAACGATAGCGATCGAGGACCCGCCCGAGCTGGAACCGCCCCAGATGGGGGATCCTGTGATACCCGCTCCGATCGAAATTGAGCCGGCGGACCCGGCAATACTCGAGTGAGCTGCCGATGGAAACACTAATCATTCCAGATATCCATTAGCTTCGGGGATCGCAACATGAAGGCTTCGAGCTGGGCCGTGTCGGGACTGCTGCTGCTAACGCTTCTGTACCCGGCCTTTTCATGCCTGATAGGGGCAGCCGTGTATGATCCCGTGCCGCCCTCGAGGGCCTCCCCCGTGACCTTCACCAACGTTTCCCTGGAGGCCGGCCTCTCCGGTTACAGGGGCAACTTCTTTTCCTGGGGTGACTACGACAACGACGGCTACCAGGACCTGCTGGTGGACGGCAAGCTACTCTTCAGGAACAGCGGTCCTCCCGATCATACTTTCACGGACGTTACTCAGAGGGCTCGGATCGGAGGACAGGTCAACAGCGGGGTATTCGCGGATCACGACAACGACGGGTGGCTGGACATCTTCTGCGGAGGGGGGTCCGGTTCGTCGGACCACCCCACTCACCCGGACATACTCTGGAGGAACATGGGCGATGGGACGTTCAGGGACGTGACGTTCGAGGCGGGGAACCTCTCCGACACGTTCCCCACCGTCGCCGGGGCGTGGAGCGACGTGGACAGGGACGGATACGTCGACCTGTACATGGTGAATTACGAGAACGGTACATACCAGGGTTATCGGGACCACTTCTGGCTCAACAACGGGGACGGTACGTTCAGCAACTGGACGGTGATGTCGGGGATGTCGGAGGGAGGCCACCCTTACCAGGGCAGGGGGGCGAGCTTCGCGGATTTCGATAACGACATGTGGCCCGACCTGTACGTGTCGAACTACAGAATAATGCCCAATTACCTCTACAGGAACGTTTACGGCGAGATGGAGGAGGCGGCCGCGGAGCTTGGCGTCGATGGTCACGAGAGCCATCATCCAGTAACCCGCGAGGGGCCTTATTACGGACACTCGGTCGGGGCATGCTGGGGGGACCTCGACAACGACGGGGACCTCGATCTCTGGGTGACCAACCTCGCCCACAAGGACCCCTGGCGGGGTCCGATCTGCGATGACTCCTACCTGTTCGAGAACCTGGGCGAGGAAGGTGGGTGGGCTTTTGTCGACAGGAGGGAAGGCAGCGGGATCCCTGTAAAGAGCATCCCGGGTGCCATAGGAGGCGGGGACGAGCTCTTCGTATCATGCGCCATGGCGGATTACGACAACGACGGCGACCTCGACCTTTTCCTGCCCCAGATATACGGGGATATATCTTATGCCCATTCGCAGCTCTACCGGAACGACGGCGGGTTCCGCTTCACCGACGTTACGGACGAGACCGGCCTGAAGGTGTGGAACACTTACGGATCGGCATGGTGCGATTACGACAACGACGGCTGGATCGACCTGGTCACCGGAGGGGGCAACTGGGATCCGGAATCCGGGAGCACGGTCCATTCATCCATACACCTTTTCAGGAACAACGGGGGATCATCAACCTCGGAGAATTCATTCCTCAAGGTCACCCTCATAGGCAGGGAGTCCAACTCCGCGGCCATAGGGGCACGCCTGACTGTCGATATCGACGATGACCGTGACGGGACCATCGACAGGTCCATGATACGCGAGATAAGTGCCGGATCGGGAGCGCACGGACAGCAGGATGCCATGGTCCAGCACATCGGCCTCGGAAATGTCGAGGGATCCATAGAGCTGAAGGTCCTGTGGCCAATGGGCCGGGAGTCAACTCTGACCGATGTCGAGAAGGGGTCCCACATCCGCCTGTTCGAACCGGATGAGCCCATCGATTACGATATAGAGATCCTTGAGCACTCCTTTTCAGATGGTACATTGACCCTGACCGCGGAGATATCTAACCCTTCGGACCACACCCTCAGGGAATATTGGGTCCTGGCCTTGGTCGAGAGATACGGTTTGAAGGCTATGTCCTCCGTATCGGGCGAAAAAATAGCGCCTGGAAGCTCCACGGTGGTCTCTATAGACATTGTCGAGGAGGACAGGCCATTCGAAACGGATGATCTGGTGTCCGTATTTATCACCGGAGCTTACCCCAGGCCGGGCTCTCTTGTTCACGACTCGTTCAGAATGGGATCGGAAGGCCCTCCCATGGCGATACTGACCGGGCCGGAGAGAGGGGTAGTGGGAGAGAGCATGGTATTCTCCGGGGAGGGATCTTATTCACCTTCCGGTTCCATACTCTCATACAGGTTCGATCTAGGCGATGGGACGGAGACCACCTGGCAGAGCATGCCAACCGTGGCACATTCATATTCCTCCCCCGGCGAGTACGAGGTTAGCCTCGAGGTGATGGACGCGGGCGGGACCATGTCCGAGAACGAATCGATACTCAGCATACAGATCGTCCGCGAGGAGAACATGCCCACAGCGGTCATATCCTCGATCGATCCTTCTGAAGCGGTCCAGGGAGACATGGTCCGGTTCGATGGATACGGCATACCCGGCCCCGAAAGAGGCATCATCGCTTACGAATGGAGGTCCAACATCGACGGGATGCTATCGAGGAGGTCATCCTTCGAGGCGGATGACCTCTCGGCCGGCAGCCACGTCATCGAGTTCAGGGTCAGGGACACTTCGGGGATATGGAGCGATCCGGACACGGGAACGATGACGGTCCTCGAGCCCGAACGGGAAGAGCTTTGGGTCAGCTGGGACCGTTCTGTTAGTCTTGATAATTTGACAGGGCCTGTCCTCTTGAAGGGCAGTTCGGGTCCGGTCGGGACCGTCAACGTCGTCGAGGTGAGGAAGGGCTTGGGCCCCTGGATGACCGCATGGTCAGCTCCCGATTGGGAATACCTCCTCGACCCGTCCGGGTCGGAACCCGGACCGGAGCATTTCGTCGAGGTCAGGTCCAGCGACCGGAGAGGCATCTATTCGGAGGTCCTCAGGATATCCTTCACGGTGGAAGAAGGATACGAAACGCCGGAGTACCGCACGTCCGGAGGCGAACGGGAGACGATCGCCGCGCCGATATGGATCGCGGCGCTGGCGATCCTTTTGGGATCGATCGTATCCTTCGGATATGTTTATCTCATCGTCAGGAAAAGGACCGGAAATGGTGTTGTTATCGGTGAGAGGGTCCATCGGACCGAAGCGGAGGACGATCCGTAACGGGGATAGTTTAAAATCGCCCCCGCCCCATCCCCGACAGCGTTGTAACGGGGTGAAAGACTGCTTGCGAAGGGAACTCCCGTCTGGATGATCGCGGTGCCGGCACCTGCTGTGGTAACGGCATTGCTGTGGATGATCACCAAAGGCACCCTTTGGGCCGTTCCCACGCTGCTGTGGATAATGTTCAGCCTCGCGATCCTATCCTTCTTCAGGGATCCCCCCAGACGGATTGGTGTTGGGATCGTCTCCCCGGCCGATGGCAGGGTGGTGCTGGCCACTCAAAGGGGAAGAAGGTGCAGGGTGAACATTTTCATGAACGTCCACAACGTTCACGTGAACAGAGCGCCAGAGGCGGGCAGGGTCTCGAGCGTAACGCACATACCGGGCGGTTTCATCCCCGCGTTCAGGAAGGATTCGGACAGGAACGAGAGGGTGGTCCTCGCCCTGGAGACCCGTCACGGCAGGATGAAGGTCACCCAGATAGCAGGAACGGTCGCCAGGCGCATCGTGCCCTATCTCGAACCGGGAGATCATGTAGAGCGCGGGGGCAGGATAGGAATGATCCGCTTCGGGTCCAGGGTCGATCTCGAGTTCGACCTACCTCCTGGTTACGGCTTGATCGTTTCCGAGGGCGACAGGCTGAGGGCTGGTTCATCGGTCATAGCCTCGGGGAGGCCGATGAGATGAGCAGGATTCGCGGTATATTCGTTGACGACAGGGGTCGTCCTCGAAAGCTGAGCCCCAGCAACCTGTACCTGCACAAGGACGGCTCCAGGAGAAGGCTGATCCGCAGGAGACGGGGCCCGAGGAAGCCGTTGGTCCCCAAACCCATCAGGTCCCTCATATCCCCTGCGGATGTTCTGACATTGATGAACTTCCTCTGCGGCATGGGTGCGATAATGTATTCCATAGAGGGCGGTGACGCATTCAAGACGGCGCTGGTCCTGATACTGCTAGGAATAATGTTCGACGGATTGGACGGCCCGGTGGCGAGGAGGTTCGGCACACCTCATAGGTTCGGAAAGTGGCTCGATTCTATAGCTGACGCCACCACTTTCTGCATCGCTCCGGCGTTCATGCTATACAATCTGTTCAAGGGGGCCGGGAACGGAGGCCTGGAAAGCACCCTTCAGTATGTCCTTACCGTAGTCGCGTCGCTTTCCATATCCATTCTTGGGATACTCAGGCTCGGCAGGTTCAGCACGCGGGGCTACCGGTTCCCAGATTTCATTGGACTGCCAACCCCTGCGATGGCCTTCATGGCCGTCTCGTTCTGCGGACTCTATCACTGGTCGGCCGAAGCTGGCATGCTCACAGGGGGGTGGGAGGTCATGGCGTCCTACTCCGTACCTGGGATACTGACCTTCGGCGCCCTTGCTATGGTGGCGGACGTTCGTTACAAGCGGATGAGGGGTGCTTCGATGATCTTCCTCGGGGTCCTCACACTGGTTCTGATCGCTTCGCTCATCGCCGGGCATTTCTCACCTCACATCGGACTCGCCGGATGCCTCCTGGGGGCGTTCGGCTCTGCGGCATATCTGCTCTCCCCCCTCACCGCCGGTGGGGACGGGGTCTGGGGCGCCGCGAAGCGCATGGAGGAGGAGCTCGAGGAGATGGAGCTGGCCGGGGAGCTGTCCCTGGACGAGGAGGAGAACGGGGAGATGACCACTTGAGGACGGAGAGGTACTTCCGATGCACCGACAGGGACAGGGCCGCCTTCGAGGCCGGGATAAAGCTCGGGTCCATATTCCATCAGTACGTGGGATCCCCAGTCAGCGAGAGGTCCGCCTCACATCTGGAGCAGGCCATCGAGATGGGCGCGAGATCCCAGCCTTATGTCGTGGAAGCATCCGTCATTATAGACAGGGAGGAGCTGTCCAGATGTCTTTCCCATTTCGGGTACGCGTCGCTGGGGGAGCGGATGCTGTCCGCCTCCATCGTCATTGTCTACAAGGGGATCCGGGTGGAAGCGTCCATGGGATGGGTCGAGGAATTGGGATATCCACTGATGCGAATCGATGCGATTTCGGGCCCTCATCATGATCCGAGATAATTTAAGTGGAAGATACCTGATCATTCGATCATTCGGATAACCCAGTCCAACACAACCTTTATTAATGGGTAAAGCGGCGTCTCAAAAGGTAGTAATAATCGTTCTGTGATAATTGAGGCCTGGCAGTAATGCCGATCTCGGAAAACAGAGGCGATGTTCATGGGGAGTTTGAAGTATAAAAATGGAGTTGGTAGCAAGGAGATAGTATGTGGCATGACGATCCTTATGATGGTCGCCATGGCCTTTGTCGCGATCGTCAGTGTACCGGCGGTCTCGGAGGCTGAAACGATCGGGACACTTGACCACAAACCTGCAGCTGTCAGACCTGGACAGAGAACAGGAGAGCATGACCTAAGCCAAAACCCTCCCGAATATATGATAAAAGGCGAGAGCTATAATTTCTTTGGCCAGCATATGCTGAAAGCGGATATCAACAACGATGGTCATCTCGACCTTATCGCTACAGGACATTATCGGGGTAGGGTTCTGATATTCGACGGAGCCACACAGGTCATGTATCCGGACCTGAACCCGAAATCCGGCGATGCTAGATGGGTGATAGATTACTATCCAAGCATGAACTATTATTTCGGATCCGGTATCGATGTGGGCGATATAGATGGTGATGGGGTAGATGATCTGGTGATAGGGTCGCAATACCAGTATGAATACACCGGATCCACATACAACTATTATGGCCATGTCTACATCTTCTACGGTGGTTCCCACTGGAACAACCGCTCGAGATTGGGCGATGGGGATGAGGATGCCAAGATCAGAAGTACCGAATCCAGCACCACCTATAATATCGGGCAATCCGTTGGTCTTGGTGATATTGATGGTGATGGTTACAAAGATATCATCGCCCCAATTCCATATTACAACAGAGTGTATATTTTCTATGGATCAAGCACGAGGTTCAGCGGCCTGATCAGCTACAATGATCGCGATCTATACCTTACCGGAGGTAGCTACATTGGTGGCAAGGGTATGTCCACAGGGGATTTCGATGGTGATGGCAGGGATGATGTTGCTTTTGCATCACCTTATGGACAGAGGACATACGTGATGTATCCAACATCTTCGATACGTAGCATATCAAGTGCTACAGTGGGCACCACGACCAGTTATATCAGATGGCAGACATTTTCTGACAATAGCGGGGGTTCGTATCCTCATGGTTATCAAGCTTCATTGGAGGATATAGACGGGGATGGAAAAGCTGATCTCACCTTGATCTCACCAGGAATATCACCTCCGAAAGTCTATATCATTTTTGGGAAATCCAGTTTCAATACGGGGACCTTCAACATCAATCAAGTTTATGATCTGGCGTTCCATTCTTCGGAGGTCACATCTGGAGCATATGCCCCAGGGGCATTTGGGACCCATGCGTTCGGTGATTACGACGGGGATGGATTTAAAGATATGATCATCGGATGCTCAAACCCTGGCAGAGTGTATCTGGTCCTGGGCGATTTCCTTACGACCAACACAGGATTGCACGACCTTACGGAGGTCTCGACCCTCACTATCAAAGCCCCGAGCGGAAGCACGGCATATTTCGCGGGACCTGGATATTATGCCGCATATTACTATTACTACTGCGGACAAAGACCCTTGATCTTCTGGGACCGGGACGGTGATGGGACCGAGGAGATATTCGTTTCCGATTACCAGCGCACTGATGGTTCTGATTATTCAGCGGGTGTGATATATGGGATCACATCATATGACATGATAACCCCAGGTCCTATTGAGATAATGTCTGGAGATCTCCCAGATGGGAGGACATTCTATGGGGAATACCGCTATTATGGTCTGAAAGCAAGCGTCATCAACAAATGGGATCCAAAAGCGACCGAGTTCATAGGGTTCAGGTTCAAGATGGGATTCTATGCGGCCGCTTTCGAGTGGACACCGGATGAGGGGATGAGAAAGGTATCGGACCCCCTGAACATCATGCATATGGACCTGTCCAGGCTCAATATCAGCTACGATCTCGTTGAATCCTCGATGATCATCGAGTTCTGGGTGAAGTTCACGCTTAACATGACGGTGGAGTTCCCCATAGAGCTCGAAACAACCATAAAGGCCGCTCATATAGTATTCTCTTCATCTCAGGGGATAGGCGTGGTGAAGTTGAACTTCAAGTTCGTCGGGGACCTCCGAGCCTTCAACTACGACGAAACACTTGGTAAACAATCCGAGGTGGAGCGTGGTGACTGGTTCATAGACGGGCAGCTGATAATGTTCGAAGGTCCGCGCCTCGTCTATAACGGCACCGAGAACTTCCTCAAAGATCACGGTGTAGAACCGTATTCCCCGGGGAACCATCTCTTCAGTATCGTCGGGACGAGCTCGCTGAACGAGGAGGTCGTCGACGATTCGTCCTCGGGAAGGAACTTCGAGCTAATCATGCACGGAGGGGACCTGCCTCTAACGGTCGAGTATCAGTTCAGACAGGTCGGGCTCACATCGACGTTGGTTCTCAATTCTATACCCGGCTTCTACGTCAATATAGATGTGGACACCCCGAGCGCGCCCTCGGGGATCAGGGTCCGGTCCAACAGCTTCACCGATGAGAACACCATCGTGGACAACGATGGGACGCTCTACGTGACCTGGACGGTACCGGCCGAATACAACAGCGGCATATCCCATTACGAGGTGGAGGTGACCGGGGTGGACGAGACCCTTACCACCACGAACAATTTCATCAAGGTGACGACCCCCTCCTCCGGGCTCATCACCGTAGGGATACGTGCTCTCGACAGGGTCGGTCACATCGGACCCTGGGGATATGGAACGATACTCGTCGAGAAGGAGGGCGTCGCCTTCACGAATCCCGTTCCCTCATCCGACACATGGCACAACACCTTCACACCGGACGTGGGCTACACTATCACTGACATAGGTGGAAGGTTCGTCGTGGGCGCGACCGTTGAATACTCGGTATCCCTGGACGCCGGCGTGACCTGGTCCCCCTGGTCCAGTGCGGGTATGATGCTCAACGCCAAGGACCTTGATGCGCTCATCAATCCCGTTCTTATTGAAGGATCGGACAATATGGTCAAGTTCAGGGCCACGGATGAGGCGGGGAACTCCGGCGAGAGCGATCCCGTAACGGTGAAGGTCGACGTATCCGGCGTCGTTTACGAGAACTTGAGGCTCAACGGTGAGGAAGCCTGGGAGGGCATATGGATCCCTGACGGTAATGTCGTGGCGACCTTCGAGGCCGTCGACATGTACTCGGGCGTGGATCCCTTTACCGTGGAATACCGCATTTCCACTGGAGGCAGGGCCGATCTGGAGACGGCTGAGTGGATGGGCAGGGGTTCTTTGGCCATCACCTCCGAGGGTCTGGTGACCCTTCCCGGGATCGAGTTCGCCCAGGGTGACAGGAACTACCTGCAGTTCAGGGCCAGGGACATGGCCGGGAACCCGACGAGCTACTCTCAGGCGTACAACATCCTTATCAACACCGCTCCGGCCCCCGTGGTCTCCTCTCCCGAGGACGGTCTTGAGGTCCTTGAGGGCACATCCATTCGCTTCGATGCTCGGATGACCCGGGACATGGACGGTGATGCTCTGACGTTCTCATGGATCGATCTCCATACTGTCGATGGCGAGACCACCGAGAAGATGCTTGGAGAAGGTTTGTCCGACCCCTCGAGGTTCGATCAGATATTGGAGCCGGGCTCTCATGCGATCACTGTGAGTGTGTCCGACGGCATACACACTGTGGAGTTCGGACCGGTGAATGTGGAGGTCGTAGCCAGGATAATTCCGATCTGGCTTTCCGATGAGGACACTGACGGTGACGGCATGCCCAATCTCTTCGAGTACATCTACAACCTTGGCTGGGACGATCCCTCGAACGGTGATCCGACCTACACCTCCTCAATGGAGGGCAAGAGCAAGGATGAGGTTTGGACGATGGTCAAGGACCAGTATTCCAATAGGCTGGTCCAGGTGACCGAGGCCAACGACTTCGACGGGGACGGATATACCGACTTCGAGGAGTATCTTCAGGGAACGAACCCCACCGATCCTTTGGACTTCCCGCGTTATGTGGGGGAGGGATCCGGGGCCAAGGACACTCTGGATATCCTTCTTGTTGTCCTGATCGTCCTGGCCATAGTTGTTATGATACTCCTTATCGTCATCCTCACAGCCAACTCCATGGCGATGAAGAGGAAGGTCGATGAGGAGGGTGTCAAGGCGGCCCAGGAGGAGGAGCTTCGGGTGCAGCAGCTTCTCGAGGGCGGAGGCAACCAGAAACTTCAGGCGCTCAAGGCCGCGTCTGAGGGAAAGGCCACTCTCGCTCTTCCATCGGCCGAGCCCGGGGGATCGGACCTTCCGGCAGCGGAGCCCGTTGCGGCTCCCATGACCGCCCAGCCCGTATCCCCGGCCCCAGCCGAGGGTTGGGTGGCCGCTCCGGCCCCCTCCCAGCCGGTTGTTGATAACGCAAACGTCAATACCCCGTCCGGTGGTCGATAATTATTATGGTTGGATCGAAACATAGCATCCATATCGCCAAGGGTGAGGCATATTGTAGAGCCATTTAGGCTTCTTGTAATAGGGCACATGATGTGATCTTGGGCGAGCGATCCGAGAAGGTATAGTTGCCATATCTTGCATGAACCGGTTGGTCGATAGGTAAAAGGACGAGTTGAGGTCATTCGCTTGGATTTAACTCACACGGATATGTCCGTGTTCTCCTTCTGTGACCGTTTCGGAAAAAGGAATAGAACATGGCCTTTTTCTCCAACGAAGACACGGAACCCTTGGGTCCTGATAAAAAACCTGGCTTCCGGAAATTATAAAGAGAGGAAAAAGCCCATCACAATAAACTTTTATATAATAGTAAGTATCTTCAACGCAAGGGCAAAAAAGCAATTCTCGATACCTGATAGAGGTGGTATAGATGGATATTTTACCGTATGAGGCAGGAACTCGTAACAAGAGATTAGTATGCGGCATGACGATCCTTATGATGGTCGCCATGGCCTTCGTGGCCATCGTCGGCGTCCCGGCGATATCGGAGGCCGATGGGACAGGCCCCCAGATCATGGAACTCCAGCCAACCGCCCTTAAGCCCGGGCAGAGGGAGGGCGAGCACGATCTCAGCGAGAACCCGGCCGAGTTCCTGATCGAGGGCAACATGTACGAGTACTTCGGGGCCAAGATGCTCAAGCTCGACCTGAATGGCGACGGAGTGCTGGACCTCGCGGTAACGAGACCGTACTTCTACGGGCAGTCCGTCGTGGTTTTCGACGGGGCGACCCAGGTGATGTTCCCGGACCTTCAGAGCACATCGAGCTCTGCTCGGTGGAACATCAACTTCGGCGGAGATTACGATAATTACTACTTCGGTACCGACATCGCCGTGGGCGATGTCAACGGAGACGGATACGACGACATCCTCGTTGGCTCCGCTTACTACCAGTATGGTCATGGATACCTGTTCTACGGAGGGCCGCACTGGAATAGCCGGTCATCGGTCCCACTCCAGAACGCGGACGTTAGCTTCAGACATACGACATCAGGGAACTATATGGGAAAGGGCACCGGTATAGGGGATATCGACGGCGACGGCTACGATGACGTCATCCTGTGCGCTCCCGGCAACCACAGGGCCTTCATATGGTACGGCGCCAGCGACCTCAACGGGTCGAAAGCTCACTCCACCAGGGACCTCGAGATATACAGCCTTTACATAGGCGGCAGCGGTGTGAGCACGGGGGATATGAACGGCGACGGGCAGGACGAGGTGGTCTTCGCCACCCCATACCAGAGCGGGTCCCCGGCCATAGTATTCTATCCAGAATCCAGCATTAGAAGCATCTCGTATTTGACGGCTGGGTCAACGAGCTCCTACGCCCAGTGGCAGCTGTTCAAATTGACTGGATCGTACGCGGGCGGCTACCCCGTCAACGTACAGGACTACAACGGGGACGGCCTTGCGGACCTCTTCATAGGCGCCCCGGCCTATCAGAAAGGTTGGGTATACATAGTCAATGGTAAGACCTCTTTCAGTACGGGATCCCTGAACCTGTACCAGTCGAGCGTGTACGACAACGCTTTCTACACATCGGCGATAACTGGGACCGTTTACTATTACAACGCATACTTCGGATCCCACACTCTGGGCGATTACGACGGGGACGGCAAGCTCGACCTCATGATAGGGTGCTCCAACCCCAAGAAGGTCTATGTGATACTACACGATGACTTCAACAACACCAAGGGCCCCCACGACGTGGAGGAGATCTCGACGTTGATCATAAAAGGTCCATCCGGCGGTTCCCAATCATGGGGAGGTCCGGGGTACTATTCCTTCTACTATTACTATTATTATCCGAACTACGGGCAGCTACAGTTCTGGGACCGGGACGGCGACGGGCTCGAGGAGATCTTCATATCGGACTCGATGTACAATCCCGGGAATAAATACTCAGCGGGAGCGGTGTTCGGCGTCACGCCCTTCAACATGGTCGAGCCCGGACCAGTGGAGGTATTGTCCGGGGACCTGCCCGACGGGAAGACCTTCTACGGGGAGTACCGGTATTACGGTATGAAGGCGAGCGTCATCAACAGATGGGACCCCACCGCCACCGAATCCGTGACATTCAAGTTCAACATCGGGTTCTATTCGGCGGAGTACGAGTATACCCCGGATGAAGGAGTGAAAAAGATCAGCGATCCGCTGAACGTTATGCACATGGACATGTCCCGGCTCAACATCAGCTACGACTTCGTTGAATCCTCGATGATCATCGAGATCTGGGTGAAGTTCACTCTGAACATGACGGTGGAGTTCCCAGTGGAGCTCGAGACCACCATAAAGATCGCCCACATAGTGTTCACGTCCTCCGAGGAGATCGGCAAGGTCAAACTGAACTTCAAGTTCGTCGGGGACCTCCGAGCCTTCAACTACGACGAAACACTTGGTAAACAATCCGAGGTGGAGCGT
>JARVGK010000023.1 GCA_029762535.1 Thermoplasmatota archaeon | reverse complement strand
TTAAGGAACCAGCGATATTCATCCTCCTCCCATTCTTTGATGATCTTCCTTTCCATCGGCTCCCTGTAGGCTATGGCGATCATCAGCAATACTATCACGACGGATCCGATCCCTATAAACAGTCCCGAATTCCTTCTGCTCATTTACCCACCAGGGGGATGTTATACATATAAATATGAATATAAAAACATTGCTGGCAAGCCATGGATCTTGTCCTCTCGCAACATATCAAACGAACGGATCGACCAGGTCCTTTATGATACGAGGCATCTCAGAAGATGCCCCCGTTTTCTTCTTCCAGACGATGATCCCGGACGAGACGACCTTGCCCCCCTTGTCCACTACGAGCTTCCTCATCTTGGAGATCGCAACCCCCCCTCCGAGCCACTTCCAAGACAGTTCCTTGGTCACGAAGAGAGCGACCTTCCTCCCCGCAAGAGACGGGATCCCCTTGAGATAGACGCTCATCACCGGGCACAATCTGAAGGCCCACACGGGGGATCCGAATATCAAGGCGTCGTAACCCTCTACCAAGGGAGCGATCTTCAGCTCTATCTTGGGATCCTTCTCGGGATCCCCCTTGGTCTCTATCCTCTCGATGGAGACGTCATGCCCCCTGTTCGAAAGCTCCTTCCTCAGCTCCTTTGCAGCAGAGAGCGTGTTCCCCGTCTTCGAATATACCACGATCCCGATCCTCATAAGATCACCCCTTTCACCATGTTGTTCGCACATGCCTGTTTGGACGGATCGGTAACCTGATTTAAATATTTGTTTCTCTCCTTTTCTTGATCTCCTCGAAGGCCCCGTTTAGGTCTTTTATCCTGTTCTGGGCGACCTCCTCCACCCAATCCGGGGAATTATGCACTTTATCTGGATGATACTTCAGCACCTTTTCTCTATAGGCCACTTCTATCTCTCGCATAGAGGAGGAGGGGGGCACCCCGAGAACGTCATACGGATCGTATTCATTACCCTCCGGGGGGCCGCCTCGTCCCTTTAGATAAACGGGACGATCGACATAGATCACTTTCGGCATCTTGAAATGACGGATGTTCTCCCGATCCACTGCAATAGGCCCTTCCTCTGCCTTTTCTCCCCGAGGTGCGAAGTTGATGGCCATCGTATATCCTATGAATACCGCGGACATCATGATCAACCCCGCATCGTAAAGTCCATAGGGGTTAAGATATGGACGAAGGAAGAATAGGGTCGGACCGGGTAATATCAAAAAGGCCCCTGCGGGGAAGATCAAAGCCCATCTCTTGAACCTCTTCCTGAAACATGCTATGCCGGTTAGCATAGCCCCTGCAATGGTAGATGCTATGCTGAAATAGAACATGGTCCACGTCGAAAGCAGCCTCTCATCGGATATTGTGAACTTGTGGCCGTTCGTCATGAATCCCACCAGATCAGATCGAAAGCTCAAACCCTCTGTGCTTCTGGTCCTCCAATGATACGCGCCGTCCCATTGAAAATCCAAATTGGCACCCGCAGGAGGATGAACGGTTATTTTGATCTCGATCCTTAAGAATTGCTTCATGACGTTATTGTAATTCGCAAGCGATTCCGGATCGTTCCTTTTCACCGCCGGCAGCCTGAAAGGGTCCAGAAATGCAAGATATCGATATTCTGCCCTTCCTAGCGTGTGGTCGAATGTGAAGTTGCTCCGGATCGAAATGCCTATTCTTCCCCCGGCATGATGATAGCTGACGTTCATCCGATCCAGAACGGGTTCATTCCTTCCTTCGAGCACTCTTTTGAACAATTCTAAATCATCCGGGTCCGATCCGATCAGGTGATCGAACGCCTTTATGAGGTTGGGGTCCTCGAATCCGGTAAGTTCCGGCCGGCTGGTCATGTTCAAATTCAGGTCCTCTCTTTCATCGTTCCCCATGAAGAAAACCAATTCCCCGGCATAGGGGGTGTTGAACATCAGGTCGAGTTCGATAAAAAAACCGGTATATGGACTTTGGGCCATCACCTCTTCCGAATCGAAAGCCATGAACATCATGGATAGGATCAACAGGATAAGGGCCAAACCGGTCTTTAACGCAGGGGCCATATACGATCACATCTTTCTAACCAGGCCCCTCTCGGGAGAGCGGGGCCTCTGCGGCTGAAACGGCCTTGTCGGGGATCTGATCCGTGCCGGCTTCGATAAGGTCCGTCCTCATCTCGGTCAACATCGATACCGTCCTTTCCAGGAGCTCGATCTGCTGCCTCTGCATCTCAAGCTGCTCTTTCTGCATCACGAACTGCTCCCTCTGGATGCTTATCTGCTCGGCCTGCTGATCATCGATCTTGGGTTTATGAGCCTTCACATACGAGAGCCCCTTGATGTATGCCAGAAGAACGAATACCAATCCGACGACGAGCATGATCGCCCATGGGATCGATAGAGCGGAGAGGGCTTTCATCAAACCCGGAGAGACATCCCCCTCTACATACAGGATGAAGGTCTCGATCAAAACGAGCATCAGGCTTCCGACTGCATAGGTTGCAAGGCCTATTCCGGCCTCCATCCTTGAACCGAAGTCCTTTATATACAGATACAACGCAACTATAACGGCCACAAAGATGGAATGAAGAAAAAATGGCCCCGACAGATATCCTCTATCGAATATGAAACTCAATATGAACAGAAAAACCGGTGTGATCGTGCCCAGTATCGCGATCAAAAGCGCTGCAAGGGTGGCTTTCTCATGCTTCTTACCGTAAACGCTCCTTCTGTACATGGCGATACCGAAGGCGACGATCATGAACAGATAGGCTTTGGGAAGAAGGAAATAAATGCCAAAGACCGATGCCATCAGGCCGACACCCTCACCACTGGATTCGTTCATCAATTCCATGAACAGGTTGACACATACGGAAACGAAAAGAAGATGGATGAACCCGAGAATCCCGATAAATATTATGAATACGATGATATGTGATACCCCAGGATTCGATTCCTTGTATGCCGAAATATCACCTCCAATCAAATGGAATACTATGCTATAAGTGAAAAGGAGATATTTAAATTGAATTGGTTCATATGAACTTCAGACTATCCTCTCCTCGGAGAAGGATCCGAAGAGATCGATCCCGCGCTCGGAGTAGGAATAATCCACCCAGTCCCTGGTTAGAACGCCCTGGGACAGGCCCCTGATCCTCAAAGACCTCCTGTTGTCGATCTCCCTGAGATCGATGATCCCGTCCATCAGGTACTCTATGGAATTGACCGTGGACTCCGAATGGATCCCGGAGGCTATGTCAAAGACGTTCGTGAACCTGTACCCCTTCGATCTGGCCAGAATGGTCTGGATCAGCTTCTGAACGGATATCTCCGGGATATGGTTGAGGATGGGAGAGAGCGAATTGATGACCATCAGCCCACCGCCGAACTCCTTGACAAGCTCCTCCTGAACGAATAGGAGGTCCTCATGGAACTTCTTGAAATCCCCCTCGTGTTCGAGATTGAACAGCCTGTGCCCATCTCTGAGGACCTGCTGCCCCTCCTGCCGGGTGAACAGATCGTACATCCTCACCCTGCCGTCCCGGTTGAAGTTCTTGAAATCTGGGGTTCGCCTCAGGATCCCTTTGAGAACGTCCTTCATCGCCCTGTTGGATGAGACGTATATGAGAGGGAATCCGGAGCGAAGCGCGGAGGATACCATGTGCTCGATAAGCACCTCCTTTCCGCAGAAGGCCGGCCCCTTCAATAGGACCTGCGACCCGACGGGTATTCCCCCCCTGATCAGCTGGTCCAGGCGTGGTACTCCGGTCCCGAAGGAGGAGAGTTCCCTGGGATCAAGGGTCGTTGGCCGGGTCCCGCCCAGCCCCTTGCTGGATAGGGCATGGTTCACCCTCTGCAGGAAGAACTGCGCCTCCTTGTTACCAGGTTCCTTCACGATCACGTCCTGCAGAATGCCTTTTGCCCCCAGCAGGTCCCCGGATTTTTGGGACTGGCGGGCCCTATCTATAAGCGCCCGAACCTCCCCGGAGCACTCCGATCGCGAGATCCTGTTCCCGCATACGGGGCATCGGTCCTTGCCGGATGACGGGTCGAACCTCACCAGCGATCTGCACGTGGGACATCTGGTCCTCTGGTCGGACACGGGCTTTTCCAGATCGAAAGAGGTCGAGAGGGGGTTGACCCCGTCCCTGATGGTGCTCGTCAAGGTGATCATCGATGGTCCGGACCGGTCCAAGTTCTCATCCATGGGGAGGGCGGAACCCGCATCCTCATCCTTAACGAGGACCTCGCATCCTCTTTCACCCCCATCGGAGGGGCAGGGCACTTCATCCTCCCAGGACAGGTCCTCATCGGGAAGCTCCTCCGCCTCCGGGACGTCAACCTCCTCGGGCATAGTCTCCTCAAGAATGGCCTTGAACCTATCCTCGTCCATGCCGAGGTTCTCCCGAAATGTCTTCAGGAGGGCCATCTCGTCATCCGTGATCTCGCCGTCCTCCCATGCCTTCTTCAGCATCTCCTTGAGGATCGCCTCGGTCCTGCCCTCGGGGAAAACCGACTCGTCGCTTGGGGTTTCGATCTCGGACCATTCCACAGCGTCCCATTCCACAAGCTCATCGTCGGCCTCTTCCTCGACGATGACCGCAGGTTTCTTCTTCCTGCCCCTTGAAGACCTCTTGCCGGATGACGCCAACAGGACCAGCTCCAATCCATGTCCAGGGTGTAATGGAGCCGGAAAGGACTATTTCACGTTTGCGGAGTGGTTCGAGCCGTTTGAGAAAAAGGCCGAAACGTCCGAACCGTCCGGGTAGGCGACCCGCATGTCCGGGATCTGCTCAGTGAAATGAATCGCCCTTCTGTCGATTATGAACCCCACCCCCCTATCCGAGCCGCTCCTTATCATCCTTCCAACGCTCTGGAGCATCTTCCTCGCGGCAGGGGCGTGAACGGTGTATTCCCAACCCTTTCTGAACAATATGTCGTAATAGGAGCATATGGCCCTCTGCCTGGCATTGGGCTTCGGGTAGGGGATCCCGACAACGATGACCATCTCGAGGCACTCCCCCGGATAGTCCAGGCCTTCGGAGAGCCTTCCGCCTATCACAGAGAAGAGGGCGCTCCCCTGCGTGGCCTTGAACTCGTCCACAAGCTCCATGACCTCGTTCTGGGGCGATCCCCTCTTCTCTATGAACAATGGGCGATCCAGGGTCAATGTGACAGGAAGATCTAAGCCGTCCTCCAGCTCCTCGTTGCCCAGAACGGACCTCATCAGAGCGAAGGAGGGGAAGAAAACGGCAACGCTCCGACCCCTGGCCCTCTCAAGGAGCGATAGTATCCTCTCCCTGATCCTCACAACTGTCTCGGGCTCCCTCATTAGCCTCTCGTGGTTCGTCGACAGCTCAGGGTCGTACAGCATCAGCCTGTTGGACAAGGGAAAGGGCGGGGGAAGCCGGAGCAGAACGGCGTTCTCCGGCAGCCCGATGGAATCCCTGTACTCCTCGAGAGGGGACAGGGTCCCTGACATGTGTATCGACACGTGAACATCGCCTAGCACGTGCGTCATGACCTTGGGGTCAAGGGCGAAGGCCTCGAGGGAGAGATCGCCCTCTCTACGGCCTTTCACTATCAAGGGGGTGTAGAGGTCGAACTCCAGATTGTTCCATGTCCTGTAGAAATTGGCACAGGTGAGTATGTGCGATCTCGGCAGCTTGCCGGAGGCCTTCCTCATCTCCCGCAGCTCCTCACCCATCAGGGCCGCCTCCCCCGCGATCGCGTCGAGGCGGGCCGAGTTCGTGGAGAGCTTGATCATCATCTCATCGCAAAGCGATGTCGGGGGAACGAGGCCGTCCTCGTCGATGAGGTGTTCTAGGCCGATCGATTCCAGGGAAGCGAGGAGCGCGGACAGGAAGGAGGATACGCTCTTGCCGGCGGCCTGCCGATCCCCGCATGATTCGAGCTCCATCATCGCAAGCCTTATCGTGTTCGTGGTCAGGACCATGGAACCCATGTCCCTTATGAACGAGGCCAGATTATGCGCCTCATCGACTATGACGATGAGGTCTTTCGGTGAACAGCCCATCCAATCCAGCATGTTCTTTCTGATAAAAGGGTGGAAGAAGAATATGTAGGGGGCGCAGACCAAAACGCTTCGCCTGGCCAGGGCCTTGTTCACCTCGTATGGACATGTCCCCTCGGAAATGCAGTGCCTCGAGAGCTCCTCCGCAGTGGGCATTTCGGATACTGCCCAGTCGCAGGCGGCCTTGCCGTCATCCAGAAGGAACCCCGCATAGAACCTGCATTCTGTCCCGGAAGTGGGCTTCCCCGACACCCTAAGAAGAGAATTCCTCTTCATCTCCGAGCAGAGCCGGGACAGTTCATCAGGGGTCCCTGTCATCAGCTCCGGGTCATCCGACATCATCGGGCACATGCCCGATCTGCCCTGTATGGGGGCGCATGAGATCGTATTCGGGACATGTTCCTCTCTTTCGACATCGGGATCATCACCATTGATATCCGAAAGTATACTCTCCAGTAGTTCAGGCGGCGGACCAACGGCATCGTTCTCAGAAGGGGGGTATAAATTCCTTATCGCTCTGAACTCCTTGACGACCTGAACCTGCTGGGAGTTAGTCCTCGTTAGGTACAGTATCCTCTTTCCGTCCTGGACCGCCCTGTGCAGGGCCGGTACCAGGGCGGATACGGTCTTGCCCGAGCCCGTCCCCGCCTCTATGACGACATGCCCACCGGTCCTGATAGCGGTCTTTACGGAACGGACGATGGCCTCCTGAACGGGTCTTATCCGATACGGGAACATTCGATGGATGGATCCCTCCATGAGGACCCGACCCTGGGTGTAAGAGAATATACATGCTGCCGGAGGGGTGGCCGAAAGAAAGGAAAAAACATAGATATTCCTGCCCCTTAAGGTCGAGCGATAACGGAGGCTGACGATGCAGATAAAGGTGGTATGCGGCGATGAGGAGTGCAGGAGGGAATTCCCGGTATCCACGGAGGACCCATCCTGGGAATGCCCGGGATGCGGCAGGACCATCGTTAACAAACGCTATCCTTTCCTGAGTGCCCGATTGATGCAGGGCACCATCGAGGGGGATGAGGCGGAATGGAAGGAACTATACACATTCCTTTTGGAGAGGGCGAGGGCCGAGTTCGAAAAGAGAAGCACATACATCCCATCTTTCATCGAGGAGGCGGAATTGGAACTCTCCAAGAACGAGACTGTCCCAAACGTACGCTGGAGGGAGATGCACGACCTCTTGCTCGAAAAGGCCAGAGAGGCCATACTGGCCCTGGAAGAGGATTAGGGACTAAGCTTCTTTTTCGGGTTTTACCTGGGCGATCCCTCCGCCCTGAGCGAATTTGGGGGGCATCTCAGGGCCGGCGGTCCTATCATGGGACTGGGTATAGTCAAGGTATTCCTGTATGTCACGCTCGAAGGAGTCGAGCTCGCTGTCGATGAGATGCTTCCTCTCCTCCTCTACGCCAGCTTGAGCGGATGCCGATCCGAACTTGAAGAACTTCCTAATTGACTCGAAGGCCATTGCTATTCCCCCATAGGCCTCTTATATATGGGACGGGATGATATAAATAACTTCTTATTAATGAGAGGCCGTAACTCTATGTTACGATCTCTTCGAGCCTCTCCTCGTCTTGGGCCCTTCTCACCTCCATGGCCAGCCTCCGTCCGGTGGAGACGGGGCCTCTCCACAGGGAGTTGCCGTAAGGATGGCCCACCCACATATGCACGTTCGTGCCTCCTCCCGTTCTCGGGGCGACGTCGTAAATGTAGAAGTTCAGGTCCTTATCGACGCATGTCTGCAGGCAGAAAGGGCCTATTATCCCGGGATCGTAATGCTCCTTTGCTGCCGAAACGAACTTCTCCGCCATGGGGAATACCCTTTCAAGTAGCGATTCCCTCACCGTCGCCGAGTTGTGTCCGCATACCGTGTACTCCGGCATGAACTGGGACGGTTTAAGGGACAGCTGCTGCTCCGCCGGTAGCCTGACGTGCCCGTCCAGGGACGTCTCGAACCTCCAGTCCACGCCAATGAGCTCGATCGGGGAATATTCCTCCTCCAAGGGAGAGTAGAAGAAATCGAAGTTGAAGACGGGGCCTATCACGTAGCGCTCCATTCGGGCCGTTCTCAGCGTCTCCTCGTCTATCACGTTCGAGGCGATGAGCTTACGCGCCTTCTCGTGGTACTCTTCGGGAGAGGATGCCGTGAAGAAGCCCCTCTCCAGCTTCTTCTGCTTGTGATGAAGCTTGACTATTGTGAGCGAATCGATCCGATCCGGATCGGATACCCTATCGGGGAACGGGAGCCCCGCCTTCTCTAGCAACCAATAATAGCTCTGCTGCTCCTCCCTCTCCTCGGACCTCAGCATGTTCCTGCTTCCTATTAGCGGTATGGCGAACTCATCCTCGACCGATACGATGCTCGCATAGGATGTCAACGCCCTGTTCGGAACGAACAGCACGCTGTTCTCTCTCATCCAGTCCTGCCATCTCTTCTCCATCACGTCCCTGAACCTGTCAAGGAGGATCGGCTCATCGACCACCCCCCTCACCACGCGTCCGTCGGGATCCCTCTTGGCGAGGAAGTACCTGTCATAGGTCCTCCCCCTCCCCTTCTGGCAGAACGCCACGGTCCTGAACCCTTCCTCGACCGCGCCGTCGCAAGTATCGAGAGCGCTGTGTGACCCTATGACGCCTATCTTTACATTGGAACATTCGTAACTCCTTGCAATATCCTGCACCATCTTCCTGTCCAGCATGGTAGTCCCGTCCGCTTTGTTGGTCCCACAAGTAGGCATAACCAATATATAAGGACCAATCACTGAAGACTGGCGTACAACAACAGATATATACGCTCGAACGAGGTAATGTTTCCTCAGGGGCCCGAAATCACTTTCCGACCGGGCCCTTCGATCGGTAATTCAGGTGAAGTGAATGAGGCTGCCGGCGATATACATGACAATAGTGTCCATCGCGGCCATCGTCATCTCGGCCTCGTTCCTGATCAGCTTAGGACCCGCGCAGCATATGTACTCGCCGTTCGATCCGTCCGGTACGGGCAAGGCCGCACCGGGGATCGATACGGACGGCGATGGGATCAAGGATGTTCAGGAGGACCTGAACCTAAACGGCATCATCGACGGCTCGGAACTTTATCCCACGCACCCTTTCATAGCCGATACGGACGGCGACGGGCTCAGCGACGGGTTCGAGCGGGACATGCTGCTCAACAGGTCCGCCGGGATAGGAAGGGACCCGTCGTGGATCGTCGGGAGGCTCACCGGGACGAAGGATGACGTTTTCCTCTACTCACCCATGGGGCCACTCGCGGACCTTGATGGCGACGGCGTGGTCAACATCATCGACCCGGACATCGACGGCGACGGGCTCAGCGACGGCTACGAGGTGGAGGCGGGAACGGACCCCCTGGACCCGGACTCCGACGGCGACATGGTCCCGGATGCATTCGATACGTCGAACGGAGTCCTGCTCGACTTGGACGGCAACGGCCTTGACGATGATTGGGAGAGGTTCTACGGCATCAGCGATCCGCAGGGAGACGCCGACGGCGACGGAAGGAACAACCTGGACGAGTTCCTCGGAGGCTGGGACCCGCTCCATTACGACACGATAAGGGGTCATCACGGGGCACCCTCTCCCTACGAGATCAGGCTATTGGAAAACATCAACGAAATGGCCTTTACCGTTGAAGGGGTGGGTCCCAGATACGTTCCGGTCTCAGCATACGCCTTGCTCGATGGATCGACCTGGGTCCAGGTACCGGATCCCGAGGATGAGGGGCGATCACTGACCGAAGGACGGAACCATACGATAACGCTAAACGGTTACTGGTCCAGCTCCATACCGACGCCTTACGGTGCGGGCTTGGCTTCGTACGTAAGGATACATCCCACTTTCCCCGACTCCGGAAAGAGGGAGCCCTTCTTCCATTCCGGCACCCTATATTCTTTCGTCCCGACAGGATCCTATATGGTCACCATCGCCGGGAACGCGACCGGCGACGTTTCCCGCATCAATTCAACGGGAGATACGCCAGGATATTATCTGAGCTATTCGACCGAGATGGACGAGAACGTCATCACCTTCGCTCAGAGGATCGGAAAGGAATTTCCCGATGCTTCACCCGTCGAACTGTCGATCGCCGTTCTCGAGGCCATACATGAGATATGCTCACTATCGACCGAGGGCACAATGGACGAATCCGGCGGGGAACCGGTCCACGATCTCCTCTTCAGGACGAGAAGAGGGGACCCCCTGGACTTCTCCACCGCTTTCACAATAATTTCGAGAGTTCTGGGAATTCCCTCGCGGCTCGTCGTCGGATACGCTCTCGGACAGGAAGATCATGGCCTGCGGACCTATAAAGCGGGGCATCTCCACGTATGGAGCGAGATCCACCTGGCAGGAGCTGGATGGGTTCCGGTCGAGACGACCCCGTCCACCCCCGCACCTGAAAGATTCCTACGCCCCCGAGCGGACGGGATCGATCCTATGGTAATAGGGATCAACGGAGGGGACGGAGGAGGCGTCTTCAGCAGCGCGTCCGGAGCGGACCTTCATCCAGACGCCGATCCGGATGGGGACGGGCTCACCAACAGGGAGGAGGCCATGCTCGGGACCAACCCGTTCCTGGTCGATACTGACAGGGACGGGCTATGGGACGGGGATGAAGTGAACATACACTTCACGGATCCTACGAACTGGGACACGGACGGGGACTCCTTATCCGACGGGGACGAGGTGAACATCTTCGGGACGGACCCGCTCAACCCCGACACCGACGGGGGTGGCGTCCCGGACGGCATAGAGATATCACTTGGAATGGACCCGCTGGACATACTCGACGACAGGATGATCAACGACAGGGACCTGGACGGACTTCCTGACGACCTCGAATCTCTGATAGGGACAAGCCCCATGAACCCCGATACCGACGGGGACGGACTCCTCGACGGCCATGAATACTATTCTTATGGGACGGACCCCACATCGGTCGATACGGACGGCGACGGATTGAGCGATCATGACGAGATCATGCTCTACTTCACCGACCCGCTCAAGGCGGATACGGATGGAGATGGATTGAGCGATCATGACGAGACACACTTATACGGGACGGACCCCCGCAGGATCGACACGGACGGCGACGGATCGAGCGATCATGACGAGATCATGATCCACTTCACCGACCCGCTCAACCCCGATACCGACGGGGACGGGATACTCGACGGCCAGGAGGTGAATACCTACGGAACGGACCCGCTCAACCCCGACACCGACGGGGATGGGCTCACTGACGGCCAGGAGGTCTGGTGGCTCGGCACGAACCCGTTGGTCTTCGATAACGGCCCGCATCCGCCGGATGTTGACGGGGACGGAATACCCGATACGATGGAGGCCATCTTCGGGACCGACCCGCTCAACCCCGATACGGACGGGGACGGGATACTCGACGGGGACGAGCTTCGAATCTATATGACCGATCCTCTCATGAACGATACCGACGGGGACGGGATACTCGACGGCGAGGAGGTGCTCCGACATTACACTGACCCACTGAACCCTGACACGGACGGTGACGGGCTCTCCGACGGGGACGAAGTGAACATCTACGGGACGGACCCCGTCCTTAAGGACAGCGACAGGGACGGGCTCTCCGACGGCCATGAGGCGATGATTGGCACGGACCCACTCAACCCCGACACCGACGGGGGCGGTCTCAGCGATCTACTGGAGGTCCTGCTCGGCAGGGATCCTCTGGAACCGCTGGACGATTTTCCCATTGACGATAGGGACGGGGACGGACTCGACGACGCGTCCGAGCTTCTCCACGGGACGGATCCGGACGATCCCGATACAGACAAGGACGGATTGAGGGACGGATACGAAGTGCTCATCTCGGGCACGGACCCGCTCAACCCCGACACCGACGGGGACGGGCTCTCCGACGGGGACGAAGTGAACATCTACGGGACGGACCCATTAGATCCCGACACCGATGGGGACACCTTGAGCGACCGCGACGAGATCTTCAAGCATCGGACGGATCCGCTCAGGAACGATACCGACCTCGATGGGCTGAGCGACAGCGATGAGATATTCGTTCACGGCACGGACCCGCTCGACCCCGACACCGACGGGGACGGGCTCTCCGACGGGGACGAAGTGAAGATATTCCTGACAGACCCGCTCGACCCCGACACCGACGGGGGCGGTGCGGAGGACGGGGCGGAGATCAGGAACGGCCTGGACCCCCTGGACCCATCGGATGACGGTTTGCTGCTAGATTCCGACCAGGACGGGCTCACGGACATCGAAGAGCTGCGGCTGGGGACGGACCCGTTCGACCAGGACACCGACGGGGATGGCGCCCTGGACTCGCACGAGGTCTGGGGAACACTGGGCTGGATCACCGACCCCCTCAACCCGGACTGCGACAACGACACGATCCCCGATGGGGAGGAGATGGTCCCGGGAGAGGACGGTTACATAACCAATCCACATTCGAACGATACGGACGCCGACGGGATACTTGATCCCGACGAGATATCGGGAGTTTTCGGGTACCCGTCGGACCCAACGAAGGTGGACGGGGACCACGACGGACTGACCGACTGGATCGAGCTTTTCGTCTCAGGCACTGACCCCTTGAACCAGGACACCGACGGGGACGGGCTGCCTGACGGGTGGATAGACGGATGGAGAGGGCTGCCCCGTAACGGAAAGAGGGATGTGGGGGAATACGAGGACCGCGATCTGAACGGGATCGTCGATGAGGGGGATTGGAACAACGGGGCCGGCCCCGGTGAGACCGACCCGCTGAACCCTGACACTGATGGTGGAGGGGCATCGGACGGTTTCGAGCTTTTCAATACAACGGTCCCGTTCGATCCGCTCTGGAGCGGGGACGATATCTACATAATCGACAGCGACGGGGATGGTATCCCCGATTACATAGAGAACGCCTCGTGGTCAAGAACGAAATGGAACGACCCCGACACGGACGGAGACGGGCTTCTTGACGGAGAGGAGGACAGGAACCGCAACGGCATCGTTGACGAGGGTGAGACCGACCCGGCCAACCCGGACACGGACGGAGACGGGCTATCGGACGGTGTCGAAGTTCGCCAGGGTACCGATCCATTAAAACCCGACACCGACGGGGATGGATTGTGGGATGGATACGATGTCAATAAGGACGGCAGGGTAGTCAAAGGGGAATTGGGTTTCAACAGCCCGTACGGGCCCACGGACCCCTTGAACCCCGACTCCGACGGGGACGGATTGCTCGATGGATACAACGTGATGTTCGAGGGCGAGTTCCGTTACGGAGAAAGGGAATTCGGAACCGACCCCAACGATCCTGACACGGACGGAGACGGACTCACGGACCATGAAGAGGTGGTGATATACGAGACCGACCCCTTGGACCCGGACACCGATGGCGGAGGGGCCATGGATGGTTTCGAGGTGAAGATGGGCCTGGATCCCCTGGACCCGAACGATGATGGGATATACCTTGACTCGGACGGGGATTTCCTCTTCGATTTCGATGAGAGTTACACCTATTATTATGCTGAAACGACGACGGACTGGGACGGCGATGGCCGTCTGGACCATTACCCCTCGCCAGATCTCTGGGACACTGATGGCGACGGATTGAGCGACGGGGAGGAGGTTCTGATATATGGCACCAACCCGCTCATGGCCGACACTGACGGCGATGGGCTCACTGACTATGAAGAGGTGATGATATACGGTACCGACCCGCTCAAGTCAGACACTGACGGCGACGGGCTTTCCGATTACATAGAGATCACCCACATCTACGATAGATCCGAGTTGGACTGGACCGGTGATGGCAATATCGATCACAGAACGGACCCTCTCAACAGGGATACCGACCTCGATTCCATAAACGACGGAACAGAGGTGAACCGAGGTTGGAACCCACTGGACTGGGGAGATCCAGGGACCGGTACATTTCCAGAGGATAGGACCAGTATAAGGATGGTCGAACCGCCAACTTCCCTGGAAAAATATGTGGATGGATCCCTGAACGGATTCGGCATTAGCGGACAGGTCCTGACGCGGTCAGGACAGCCAAGAGCGGGGATCCCGGTCATAATACTGCTTACCGAAAAAGAGGTGGATGCAAGGGCTGCAATATCCCTCGACAGGAACCCGGATTACATAGTCGGTACCGGGGTCACTGGCGAGGACGGTAGCTTCAGCATCAGATGCCGGATGAGGGATGCCACTCCTTTCGGCGAGGTCAGGCTGTTCGCGGTCGGTTCCCAATCCAGATTGGACGGGGTACTCTACCTGAAGGCCATATCGGATCCCGGCGATCTCATCGTCAGATCGATCACCCATATCGAGCTCGGTCCGGACAGAGTGTTTTTGACCGGGGCCGAATTCGACATATCAGGCAGGCTCCTCGAGAACGGAGGTCTTTCCCCGGGTGCCGCGGAGGTCCGGATAACCCATTGGGATGATGATATCGCCCTTACCACCACAGGATCCGGCGAGTTCCTAATTGGATCAACGGCCCCACAGGTCCCAGGTACCTACAGGCTCACGGCCGAATATCAAGGCGATCAGTTCCTGAGAGGTTCGATCTCGGAGATCGAGGTCGAAGTCGTTGAGGGGGACCCACTAACGGTCATGGTGGTCCCCTCGATAGCGGGCATCGGTGAGAAGGTCGTCATCAACGTTCGTTCCGTCCCCGAATTCCTCGACGGCGTCCCTTACAACGTTACCGTCATGGAGGATGCCCGATCGCGGCCCATACGCTACATCGATGGGATCCTTAGCCCCGGGGACCTCCTATTGGAATTGGAGATAGAACCCGATCTGTTCAAAAGGGGCGTCTACCGCTTGACCATATCGATATCCATCGATGGCGTATGGACCGAGGCAGGCTCATCATCGTTCTCGGTCACGGACGAGGGCATTCTTCTCATACAGGAGCCGATGATCATCCGCGGTGAATCGAACACCATCATGTTCCAGCTCAGAGGGAGGACCGGAAGGCCCATAGCCGGGGCCACCCTCAGGATCTCTTCCCGCAACACGAGCTGGCTTGCAGAGAGGGATGTGATAACCAACAGCACCGGATACGCCGTTCTTGATGTGACCATCCCTTACGGCGAAGAGCTGGGAGCCAGGCCCCTGGACATAGTCAGGACCTCCCCGGAAGGGGACGTGATCCAATCATTCTCCGATTTCATGGTGTTCGTAACTTCCAGGACCTACCTGGAGTTCTATAGCCTGCCCGAGGAGTTCGTCCTGGGCGGGACATTCTCAGTGAAAGGAAGGATATTCGAGGATTCCGGAAGCGGGATCGAAGGGGCCGATGCCATGGAGCTTCTCTTCAACGGGGAATCCGTGGCCCGTGCCGACATTTCAGAGGGTGGCAGGTTCGAACTGACATACACACCACCAACAGGACGCTCTTTGAACAGTATACTCGTGATCGTGAGGTTCAAGGACCTCAAGGACCAGAGATCGGGCTGGTACATGCCGGTGGAGCACAGGGCCATTGTACGGACCGTATCCCCCACGAGCTTGGAGGTGGCTCTCCAGGCGGATGGGTTGCATGTACGGTTGAAGGACCACTACGGAAGAGCCCTCCCCGATCGCCTTTTAAGGATCGGAACAGGCGTGGACTTCTCCACCTTAACGACATCCGAGAACGGGAGCGTGCTCCTGGATACCGCTCCATATGAGAGCGGGGCGACCATATCGATCCAATACCTCGGCGATGAGGGGCATCTGCCTTCATCGGCCAATTTCACCATGCCCGATGAAAGGACCAACGGGAATGGTCCGCCGTGGAAAGGGATCCTGATGGGTATCGCTGCCCTCGTGGTCCTCACGGTCTTCATCTACGCCGCGGCCCGATTCACGATCGCATTGAAAAGACGCGAGAGCAAAAGGAAGCTGGACACGGCCAGGGATTCCCTTTACCATTTCACACCCAAAGGTCCCGTGCAGGAAGAGGTCACAAGATCGTACAGGAACGTTCTAGGTCAGATGGCGAACAGGGGTGCCCCCCGACCGGAAGGGACAACGCCCTACGAGTTCAAAGAAAGGGTAGGGGCGTCGCTTGGCGAATCGGGCGGGAGGACACTTGGGAAGCTGACTGACCTGTTCATGGAGGCCAGATACTCCGATCATGACATGGACCCCGCGGCGATACCAAGGTCCAGATTGCTCGAGTCCGAAACGGTAAAGGCCCTGGAGGGCTCAGGGCAGCTGATGCTGCAGGCCGCTCCCGAGACATCACCCCGAGGGTCAAAAAGGATAATTGGCATGGTAAAGGTGGACCATGAGGGCGATCTGAAAGGATTGCTCGGTGACAAGGAGGTAGGGCCGTGAGGATATCCAGATGGCAGGTCCTCACGGCCATCCTGGTCGTCATCATAGCATCGTCCGCATCCTACCTTCTCGTCTTCTCCAACGAATCCAAAGCCCTAGCCAGCGACGATCGCGGACCCAACGGAACATATCTCTTGACCCGCACCCTGCGCGATGACGGGTTCGATGTTAAGAGGATCCTCACAACACCGGCATTGCTCCTGGACATTGTGGATCCCTCGGAGGTTCTCTATATATCTCTCGGACGCGGAAGACCTCTCACCCCTACCGAGACGCAGGACCTGAGGAAATTCCATACAAGGGGGGGCAAGGCCCTCATTGCGGAGGACGGGGGTGCCGCCTCTACCTTCGCCGGAAGCTTCGACATAGACTACCTTGAGGGGCAGCTCTACGACGAGAGGTTCATGGGATCCCCTGACCTCGTTATGGCGGACGTGAACTGGAGGTCCTTCTCCGGGACCATGGTCATGAACAGGCCCTCGGGCATGGCTTCCTCCGGAGGGGATGTGATAGCCAGGTCCGGACCCTCCTCTTGGATAGACCGCAACGGGAACGGATTGAGGGATCCTGAAAACATTTCTTCCGGTGAGTTCCCGGGATCCAAGATACTGGCGATATCGACGGACCCGGATTTCAGGGAGAGGGGGGGGGGATGCGTCATTTTCATGTCGGACCCCTCCCTTTTCACCAATGAGATGATAGAACAGGGGGACAATCGCGAGTTCCTGCGTTTCATAGCGTCCTATCTCCTCCCGGGCGGAGGTATGGTGTTGATCGATGATTCCACCCACAGGACCTCGGGTATCAATTCGATACTACAAGGCGCTTTGAGAGGGCCTGTGATCCTTACCACCGACCTGAACTTCAAGATCGTTGTCGGGACGCTCTCCACCGTAATCCTCGTCGCGGCCGTGTACCTGTACGATCCCCCGTCGAAGAACAGGCATACGACCTACCTCAATCGTTCGGGACTGGCACAGCTCATCGACATACATCTCGATGCGAAGAGCATGACCCTGCTGAGGAAAGTTATATTGGACAGGGTAAGGCTGGATAGCTCGATAGCCGTCGAGGCCTTCTCCTCGTTGTCCTGGGACCGGTTAAGGGAGATGATAGGGGACGACGAGATATTCGAATTCGTTAGAGGGCGAGATCCCGATGATCCAAATGAATTCATAAGGAGGGTTGCCCGATGGTCCGAAGAATGAGGGATTATACTTTCAGGGCCACTTCATATTTCTCAGTATCCCTAGCCCTTCTCATTCTTTCTCTGGCCCTGCATTCGGAATTCTTCCTGATCGCCTCACTTTTCGGTTTCTCGCTCCTTCTGCTCTCCTTGGCCTTCAATACGGGAGCGCCCGTCATAAAAAGGTCCGTATCGAGCTCCAGGCTCCTGGAGGGCGAAACGATAGATGTCGAGCTTGATGTATCCGTAAAGGGCAATGCGGGGGCCCTCGAGGTCTTCGAGAGGCTCTCCCCCATGCTCGAGATCGCCAAGGGATCCAACAAGGGGATGCTTCCTCCTGGCAGGTCCACCATGAGCATGTCCTTGAAGGCGCCTCTCAGAGGCTATCACCAGATAGGGCCTACAATCATCAGGAGATGGGACCCGCTGTTCCTGTGGTTCTCCCAGGATACGACCGATGACGTTCATGAATTGAGCGTACTCCCTCAGATATATCCTGGAAAAAGAGGGGCCATGGAGCTCAAGAGGCTCAAAGAACGTCCCGGTGCGATGCACCTGAGAAGGATAGGCATGGGCAAGGAGTTCCACTCGATCAGGGATTATACCCCGACCGACCCCTTCAATACGATAAACTGGAAGGCATATGCAAGGACGGGGAAACTACTCGTCAACCAATACGAGGCCGAGACCGTAACGGACGTGATCCTCTTCATAGATTCGAGGAACGTCAGCAGAGCCGGTCCGATCAGGGACAACCCGCTCGAGAGGTCCATAAGATTCTGCGCCAGCATGTCCTCCGTCCTAATAGGAGCGTCCAACCGCGTCGGCCTTATCGTATACGGATCGACGGTCAAGGTGTTGAAGCCGAACGGAGGGCAGAGGGCTTTCGACGATATCATGCACACACTAACCGCTATCTCCTCTGGAGGCTTCAACAACCTGCTCTCGACCGTAGAATACGCGCTCCCGTACCTTCCGCCCGAAATGCCCGTCATCATTCTATCGTCCCTGGCCGAGGACCCGACCGTCAAAGAGGGGATCAAGGCTCTGATAACGAGAGGGCATCCGCTTACTGTCGTCAGCCCCTCCGGGATCGATTTCGAGAGGGCCCTCTACGAGGGCGAGGTTCCCATGTACCTGTTGAGGGCTCTCGAGAGGCGCAACCTCATCAAGGACCTGAGGTCAATGGGGGCCAAGGTCATCGACTGGAAGCCCGAGAGGGATGTAGGATGGGCGATCGAGGAGGTGTGGGCATGAACGATGGGATCACAAGAGGCTCGGCTGCTGCCGGGATCATGATCTCCTCGATCGGTATATACCTCATGTTCCCCCAGATATCCGAGATCGGGGAGGGGGTTGGCTTGGGCCGAATACCTTTCCCGCTGTTCGTCCTTCTGGGTCTGGCCATTGGAATGGTCTCCAATATAGCCGTGGACAGGCTCCGCAAGAAGTTCACACGGGTACTGAACAGCATCGCCATCGCGTATCTGATCTGGATGGTCATCGGCTTCATCTCGGCTCTCACGGCATCTGAGGGAGGCATAGGCGATCGTATCCAGAACGACAGGGTGCTGGGGCTTTGGTTCTCGACATTCTACTCCATAGTGGCGATGCTGCCCGGGATCTTCGGCGGTTATGCGTTGATATCTGGTTCGAAGGCTGGCATGAGCGTGACGATAGGGAGCATGATGCTAATACCGCTAGTGAGCATGATCTATTCCGAGGCGAGGTACAACCTGCTTCTCGACCAGGGCGTAATACCCTCGATGATAACGGTTTGGGGCCTTGTCCTGTTCGTGGAGGCGATGGGATTGATGAGACGGTGCAAGGAGCTCGAGGACTGCATAATGCCATCCTCCATCGTGACGAGGAACGTGCTCTTCCTGCTGGTCTTCTCGGCATTCTCGAGCGTTTTGGCAGTGGCACCGTTCCTGTTCCCTTCGGACGTGGGTAGCGTTTACGAGCTTGGAACCATATACGGCAAAGCGGCCGCAGGTCTCGTTCTGCTCCTGCCGCTTGGCATACTCGCTCTGATTAGGAGAAGCGTATGATTCTCAAGTTTTATATACCAAGGCTATAATGGTTCAGAACATTAGATAATATATCCCGTATTCGGTGATACGATGACAGTCGATGCCGTCGAGGTCCAGGAGATGCAGCCTCCCAGAGGGCTTAGCCTGGGACCGATCATAGCCATAGTGGTAGCACTTATCCTTCTGTCAAGCTTCATGTTCTTCCTATTCTGGAGCCCTGACGTGAAAGTGGTATCGGTGATCAACCCGGAGGATGTGGACACGAACGGTGACGGTGGATACGATTCCATAAGGTTCACCCTTGTCAGCGTAAAGGACGGATTCCGCGGACTCGACGAGTCGGCGAGGATCACCATAAGACATGAAGGGCAGGTCGTTCACAGCGCTGATAAGAACGTCAAGAACGAGCAGACATACGTCGATATAAAATACGATTCCTTCGTCGTCGGGAACGGTCTCTACGAGATAGAGGCGAGTGTCGGGGATGCCTCTGACAAGAGCGATTACATAGCCGCTTTCGTGCCGACATCATTGAACATGACCATACAGGAGATGACCGATCCGCTTACCGGCGAGTATGCCGCGTTCGTCGTCGTCACACCTCTATTCTCGTTGGGCGAGAGCATCGGCAAGGGTTTCAACATAGAGAGGTTCCACAAGGCATATCAGATGAGCGTCCTGATAACGGACCCTAACGGGGAGGAATTGGGGATCTCCCGATACATGCACGAGGAGCGCGACCTCAACGATGGCAACTATTCCGAGATATTCAGGATAACGAGCGGCATCATGGGGTGGTATGGAGCCAGCGCCAGCATGGTGAACCAGCACGTTAAGGCGGATTCACAATACAGGACCATCTATCCCGAAGGCGGGGATGCGACCAGGTTCATAAACAGGCCCCCGGTCATCACCCAGTTCAACGTCGTTACCTCCAGGATACGTGTGAACCAGGAGATGGAGGTGACGTGCAGGGCGTTGGATCCGGATTCCAACGGTGGATTGACCTCGCTGATGATCAACTGGGACGATGACGATGAGATCTACGAATACGAACTGACCACGAATCCGGCAACGATCAACCTCAAGCATACCTATACCAAGGTCGGCAGGTACAATATCACCGTGAGCGTTGCGGACAACGGCCCGGCGATCGGGGCCGATATGAACCACATCAGGTTCGCCTCGTCTTTTCGTATAGTCGAAGTAAACCTCATATGAGGGCGGGGACAAGTTTTATATCGTTCTGCATGTTGTCGATATTCCCCCGATCGGGGTATCCAGTCTTGTACATGGGCCGTTGGTCTAGCTGGTTATGACGTCGCCTTGACATGGCGGAGGTCTCCGGTTCAAATCCGGAACGGCCCACTCGATTTTCATTAATGAATATTTGTAGAGTGGGACGACCCGAATAATTAATGAGAGTACATTGAGAGTGAAAATCCGAAGGATTTTTACGGATCCGGAACGGCCCACTCGATCCTTATTATCCATTATTTGCAGAGTGGGACGTTACGAACAATTGATGTGAGTACATTGACTTTGAAAATGCCATCTGGCATTTTTAATCGGTCCGGAACGGCCCACTCGATTCTTATCATCCATTTTTTGTAAAAAGTTTGTTTCAAACTACTTAAGTACCGACATTGGTATTATTTTTACGATGTGATAACATGAAAGACGAAAAGATGCCTTTGCACCGGATCCTCGGGATCGTGATAGTGATCACGCTACTTTTGATAGTTGGCCTCTTCGGAGCCGCCATCATCTACCGCGACGTGATCAAAAAGCATCAGAAGACCGATGCCTTCCTCGAGGTCGAGGAGGTTTACTTCGTCCTACTGCCATCGGAGAACGGGGAATACCGACTGAGCGTAACCGCTTTCATCACCAACAAGGGTGAGAAGGACTGTGTATCAAAGCTCAGAGGCTTCGGGATCGATAAGAAGACCAATCTGGCCGTGGACGACATCGAGCTCAGCATAGGCACGGTCCCCGCAGGGAAGACCGTGGAATTCTCCGCCGAGATGGAGTTCGAGAAGAACGTCACCTACAGGATCGATCTCATAGTGTTCAAGGACGGCCTCATAAGCGTCAAGGGCCTGGGCTACGTGAACCTGGCCCATCAGGGCGCAGGGGGAAAGGATTACCAGACGACCGACGGCGACAGCGCAGCTGTTCCCAAGGATGAGGGCGCCCTCCCGTTCCCCGGGATCGCCCTTCTCATCACGGCGGTCTTCATCACGGCGGCAATTTTCGCGGCCGCAAGGAGGAGGAGGTGGTCCCAATGAGGAAGGGGTTCAAGGCATTGGATGCCGGGATCTACGCTCTGGCCGTCTTTCTGCTCGTCGGTTCAGGCCTCCTCGGATACGTCCTTTTCCATAAGGAGGGGGAACCGGATCTGAAGGTGGAGGACGTCTATTTCGGGCTCGTGGAGGAGGGAGAGGAAAGCTCCGAGATCGAGATCATGATATTCATCTCCAACATCGGGGACAAGGAGATCGACACGCTGAAGATCCGCGCCTTTACTATTGAGACGCGAAGCAATCTCGCGATGGACGAAGCCCAGGACACGCTCTCCAACATACCGAAAAAGACCTCGGCCGAGGGCAAGCTGAGGGTGAGGATCCCGAACCGGGACATTTACAGGGTAGAGATCCTGATATTCAGGGACGGGAGGTTCGACATCCGAGTTTACGGGACCATAGATCTTACAGCAGTAGGGATCACCGCCGATTACAAGACGGGACCCGGCGGGAGGGAATCTGAAGATAACATGGCTTTTGGACCCGTTATGAGCAAGGATGCCTCATCAGCGCTGTGCATGTTCATGCTCTTCCTGATAGGAGGCGTTCTCATACTGGTGGTTATCATCATCGCTGTGAGGAAGTCATCCTCGGAGAAGAAGAATGGCTCATCATACCCGAGAGAAGAGGACCGGAGTTCCCCCGCCAGAGAGCTTCGTGATCCTGATGACGGACCAGAGGATGAGAGGCCTCAGGAGGAGGGATCCAGAGGCGAGGCTTACTACGAGGCGGGACCATCGGAGGATGGATATCCAAAGGGCCTGCTCGGCGACCTCGGGATCCCCGAGGAGGGATCATCTTCTGGCAACGAAGAGTGATAGAGGATAAGATCAGAACCTGGAGGATCCCCTTCGAGGTATCCCTCCCGAACAAGGTCTCGCCCGTATCGATAGGATGAACGGGTCCTCAGTGCTCATGTTTGGCCATTTCCGGATCGCAAACGGTGCAGGAGGAGGTGTCGTCGAGATCCTGGACCCCGCCTGGCTCATCCAGGTTCTTTCCGCACTGGAAGCATACCTGGTCCGCCGGCTGGGGGACTCCCTTGATCAGAGCCGGTAGCCTGTCTCCGGTCACAAGCGTGTCCTCCTTCAAAGACCTCGATACTCCTCTTATGATGTCCAGCTCACCCTCTATCCTCCTCGCCGAGTTCACGAACAAACGCATGGCGGCAAGGGACGATCTAGGCGAGCTGTCGGGCAGGGTGAAGAACATCTCATCCTCGTTGTAGCGTATCCTAATTACAGGATGGTCGAGGCCGGACATCTCCTGCATGTCGATATCCATGACCCTCTCTATGGCGATGTCCCACAGGTCGGAGCTCGTGCTCCTTTGGAAAAAAGTGCTCCCGCTTTTGGCGACGAAGGCGATCCTCTTGTTCGTTATCATGAGGTCACCCGTTGCCGCCGGCCCTTTCACCATCATGTGGGCCCGATCCTTCCATACCACAAGTTCATCGTTCCTGAGATCCATTTATAATCACCCTTTGACAACCCGTATTGATGCTATCATACTACCATGGGATATATTCATTTCCCCAAATTGGCCAATGACCACAAGAGGCGATCATAGGGTTCCAATATTAAATATCAGTGAACGGATGTCCACACGGACCACGATGAGATTGCTCTGCCTGAACCCCGCATTCTGCATGAGGGCCTATCGTCAGCTCAAAGCTTTGCATGAGAGGGGTTTCAGGATCGATCTTAGATATCTGGGCTTCGGAGGATCGCTAAAGGGGATGGACCTCGGATTCCTCGATTCGAAGGAGAGGATATACGGATCCGCAGGAAGGCTCTCGCATTTCAAAAGGACGCTCTTCCCTTCTACCTACAGGAGGTACATCTTGGACCTTCTCAAGAGCGGCGAATACGATCTCATCCTTGTCCATAACATGCCGGACATCCTGGGCGCCGCCGCGGTGGAATACTCCGACATACCTGTCGTCTTGGATGAAAGGGACATGGTGACGGCTTTTCAAAAGGACCTGGTCCTTGAGAACTACCTGCCGCCTGCCTTGAGAAACAGAACCCTGGCGAGGTCCTTGGGACTCAGGACCGTCTACAAGAGGCTTTTCGATATCGAGAGAGCGGCCCTCGAGAGAAGCGATGGAAGGACCTGGGTATCGGACCATACCTATGCCCTGGCCAGGTCGAAGCACGAGATCCCCGAAAAAAACAATCTCATCCTATACAATTACGCATCCAGAGATGATATGGCGACTCCTCTTGAAAAGCTTTCGGAGTCGGACGGACAACCTCATGTCGTTTACGAGGGGGTGCTCTCCTCCACGGGTTACAGGGCCCCGTTGAAGAAGGTCTTCATGGGCATCGCCAAAGAGAGGGTCCACATCCATGTTTACGGGATCGGCCCTCCCGAGGTCATCTCCGAATACAAGAGTCTGGCCGAACGCTCCGATCATTTGCATTTCCATGAGGGCATCCCCCATCATGAGCTGATGAGGGAGCTGACCAGGTATGACTGGGGCATAGTCCCTTTCGACCCCCCGGAAAGGGAGAGGGACCATTTCGACACCATGCTGCCCAACAAGTTCTTCGACTACCTGGTATGCGGTCTCCCTGTCCTGGCGCCCATGTCCATATCCATGAAGCATTTCATCGAAAAGGAAGGGACCGGGGCGGTCTACAGGTCCATGAAGGACATTCCCGAGATCGTTCGGGGCAAAAGGCCCACGATCGAGAGGGATAGGTTCGTGATGGAGAACCACATACAGGGCTTGATCGATCTCTTCAAGGGCATCTCCAAGGCCTGATGCCTTGAATCGATGATATTATATCCGAAACGGAGTTAAGGCATCGGCGATCACAATGTCCGTAGGAAAGTTCGTAACGGCCATCAACTGCATGGACGGCAGGGTGCAGCTGCCGGTGAACGAATACATGAGGTCCGAGTTCGGGGCGGATTACGTCGATACCATAACCGATCCAGGCCCGGACAGGATACTCTGCATGTGCGGAGGGGGCGACCTCGAACATATCAAGGAGAGGGTTGGGATCTCGGTCCAGAAGCACGGTTCGAAGGTCGTGGCCGTGGTGGGGCACCACGACTGCGCCGGATACCCCTGTTCCGCCGAGGAGCATCACCGCAGCGTCCTTGCAGGGTGCGAGTCAATACTCTCATGGGGCCTGGATGTAAGGGTGATCGGGCTTTGGCTCGGTGAGGACTGGAAGGTACAGAGGATATACGACAGCTCGGATCGATGATTCGCAGGACCCTGCAAAGGGTTTATCTATCTTGGGATATTTCGCAGGTTCCCGATGACCGTACCTTTCCCATACGACAGGGATATAGGCGGTCCCATACTTTTCTCGACAGATATCGTATCGTTCTTCAGGGGGGCTACGGATCCGCGGATATGATGGTTACATCGAACTCGACGACGGAACTAAGTTCCCGGGGGTACTCACAGGCTCCAAAGAGGGATCCGACGGAGAGGTGGTTTTCAATACGGGCATGGTCGGGTATCCCGAATCCATGACGGACCCCTCATATAAAGGACAGATACTCGCCTTCACCTACCCCTTGATAGGGAATTACGGGGTCCCGAGCAAAACGGAGAATTTCGAATCGGACCGCATACAGGTCAGGGGGATCGTGACCGGGCGGATGATGGGCGATCACAGCCATCACGAGGCCCACGGCTCACTTGAGGCTCTCATGAAGGGCGAGGGGGTCACCGGAATATCTGGCGTCGATACCAGGGAGCTCACCAAACACCTTCGCAGTAGAGGGACCATGCTGGGGAGGATCGTGATCAAGGAGGATCTCGACTCCGAATTCCGCGTATCCGACCCGAACGCTATTGACCTCGTGGGCGAGGTCTCGATCAAGGCGCCCTGCGAACTGGGAAAGGGAAACCACGGCCCGGAAGTGCTCGTCATCGACTGCGGATGCAAGAGGGGGATCATCAAGGAGCTTCTGGATAGAGGCTGCAGGGTGCACCTCACCCCCTACAACGTGATGCCTACAGGCCAGGGTTACGACGGAGTTATGATATCCAACGGTCCGGGGGACCCCTCCCTCCTGAAAGATACGATCGATAACGTAAAGATGCTGCTCGATGCGGAGGTCCCCGTTGCGGGGATATGCCTCGGCTGCCAGATCATGGCCCTCGCCGCGGGAGCGAGGACATACAAGCTCAAATTCGGGCACAGGTCCCAGAACCAACCCTGTATGGAGACCTCCTCGCGGCAGTGCGTCATCACCAGCCAGAACCACGGCTATGCCGTGGATGAGGGTAGTATGCCCGAGGGATGGAGCGTATGGTACAGGAACCTGAACGACGGGACGATCGAGGGCATAAGGAACGAGAGGGGGGACGCCTTCGCGCTTCAATTCCATCCGGAGGCGCGCCCGGGTCCGACGGATTCGCTGCGTTTCTTCGACCGGTTCATGGAGGCGATGTCCGATGGTTGAAACTGTCCTGGTCCTGGGCAGCGGGGGGCTGATGATCGGACAGGCTGGCGAGTTCGACTATTCGGGATCACAGGCCCTGAAGGCACTCAAAGAGGAGGGCATTAAGACCATTCTGGTCAATCCCAACATCGCCACCGTCCAGACGACAAAGGACCTGGCGGACAGGCTATACCTCCACAGCGTCGATGCGGAAACGGTCGAGAGGATCATAGAGGCTGAAAGGCCGGACGGAATACTACTGGGCTTCGGAGGGCAGACGGCCCTGAACGTGGGGATCGAACTCTACGACAGAGGGGTCCTGCACAAATACGGGGTCCAGGTCCTGGGCACGCCTATAGAGGCCATCAAGGACACCGAGGATCGCAAGAGGTTCGTTGACCGATTGAACGAGATCGGGGTTAGGACCGCCCGGTCCTGGGCCTGCACGGACCTGGACTCCGCGATCAGGGCGTCCAGGGATATCGGATATCCGGTAATGATCAGGTCCGCCTACGCCCTCGGAGGGCTGGGAAGCGGCGTTGCGATGGACGAGGAGCAGCTCAAGGCCCTGGCCCGAAACGCCCTGGCTAACGCCCCACAGATACTGGTCGAGGAATACCTGAAGGGTTGGAAAGAGGTGGAGTACGAGATAGTCAGGGACTCCGGGGACAACTGTATCACCGTATGCAACATGGAGAACCTCGACCCGATGGGGATCCACACGGGAGAGAGCATTGTCGTGGCCCCCAGCCAGACCCTTACGGATCGGGAATACCATCTCCTCAGGAGGATAGCAATTGATATCGTCAGGCATCTGGGCATAATCGGAGAATGCAACATACAATACGCCCTTGATCCCCGATCCTGCGATTACAGGGTGATAGAGATCAACGCGAGGCTGTCCCGCTCCTCGGCGCTGGCGAGCAAGGCCACCGGATATCCCCTGGCCTCTGTCGCTGCAAGGATCGCCGTCGGGAGAACGCTAGACCAGATCAAGAACGCCGTCACGGGGTCCACCGTCGCCTTCTTCGAGCCGGCCCTCGATTACGTGGTCGTCAAGGTCCCGCGCTGGGACCTGGACCGCTTCAAGCTGGTCAAGAAGAACATCGGCTCGCAGATGATGAGCGTGGGCGAGGTCATGGCGATAGGGAGGGGGTTCGAGGAAGCGCTGCAGAAGGCCCTCAGGATGATCGGCACGGGCATGCACGGCCTGATATTCAACAGGCTTGTCTTCCCCGATCTCGAGGAGGAGCTGTCACACCCGACGCCGAGGAGGATATTCGCCATAGGCGAGGCTCTCATGCGCGGTACCGATCCGGAGAGGATCCGTTCGCTGACGGACATCGATCCGTGGTTCCTCGCCAGACTGAAGGACATCGTCGATACAGGTGCGGGATTGATGGGAGCGGGCGCCTTGGAGCCGGACCTGATCTTAAATGCGAAGAGGCTCGGGTTCAGCGATTTCCAGATAATGCGGGCCACCGGAGTGCCCATGGACCAGGTCAGGGCTTTCAGGATCAGGGAGGGGATCGTTCCCTGCATCAAGCAGATAGACACCCTCGCAGCGGAATACCCGGCCGCGACGAACTACCTCTACATGACCTACAACGGCAGCGCCAACGATGTCGGGCCAAGGGCCGGTGCGGTGGTAATCCTTGGCTCGGGGGCGTACAGGATCGGCTCGAGCGTCGAGTTCGACTGGTGCTGCGTTAACGCCGCATGGACCGCCAGAGGGCTCGGATACCGGACCATTATGATCAACTGCAATCCGGAGACCGTATCCACCGATTACGACGTTTGCGACAGGCTCTACTTCGAGGAGCTCACCTACGAGAGGGTCATGGACATATACGATTTCGAATCCCCGGAGGGGATAATCGTATCGATGGGGGGACAGGTGGCCAACAACCTCGCCCCCAGGCTGCACGCATCAGGGGCCCATATACTGGGCACGTCGCCCATGGACATTGACAGGGCGGAGGACCGTAACAAGTTCTCGTCCCTCCTTGATGGGCTGGGGATCGACCAGCCGGATTGGGTGGAGGCAAAGAGCATAGGGGAGGCCAGGTCCTTCGCCGAAAGGGTCGGATACCCTGTGATGATAAGGCCGTCATATGTGCTGTCCGGGGCATCAATGGCGGTGGTATTCGATCCGTCGACGATGGAGAGCTATCTCAGCAGGGCCACGGAGGTGGATCCCGCAAGCCCCGTCGTTGTCTCGAAGTTCATCGAGGATGCAAAGGAGATCGAGTTCGATGGGGTCGCCCGGGACGGGGAGATCCTGCTCTATTCCATAGGGGAGCATGTCGAGAACGCAGGGGTGCACTCCGGAGATGCTACGGTCGTGATACCTCCCCAGAGGCTTTACGTCGAGACCATAAGGAGGCTCAAGGAAGCCTCCAGGCGCATCGCCGCCTCGCTCAAGATAACGGGCCCATTCAACATACAGTTCATAGCCAAGGAGAACAGGCTAAAGGTGATAGAGTGCAATCTGCGCTCGTCAAGGACGTTCCCGTTCGCCTCAAAGACATTGGGAAAGAACATGATAGAACTCGCCACAAAGGCGATGTTGGGTGAAAAGGTCGAACGGATCGAGGGGACGATGCTCGATCTGGACCGGGTCGGCGTCAAAGCGGCCCAGTTCTCCTATCAGAGGCTGAAAGGGGCCGACCCCACCATGGGGGTGGCCATGGCCTCGACCGGCGAGGTCGGATGCCTAGGAATGGACATGGAGAGCGCCCTGCTTTCGGCGCTGAGGGCGGTCGGGTTCCGAATAGGGACCAGAACGGCCCTGGTGTCCACTGGGCCCGAGATGACCAAGTCAGCCTGGCTTCCGGTCATAAGGAGGCTGATGGAGAAGGGTTACACACTATATGCCACGTCCGGGACCGCCCGCTTCATGAGGGCGAACGGTATCGAGGCCGAGACACTGAGATGGCCCCTGGAGAAAGGCCCCCCGAACTCACTGGAATACATCAGGGAGGGCAGGATCGGGCTGGTGATCAACATCCCAAAGAGCAACGAGGAGGAGGAGATCACCAACGATTACCTGATCCGCAGGACGGCCGTGGACTGCTCCGTGCCCCTTCTGACCAACCTTAAGCTCGCCGAAAGGCTGTTCGAGGCACTCGAACACCGCGATATGGATTCGATCCCCGTATGCGAGTTCGATGAGTATTGAGTGGTATGTTTAATTACCCATTCCTTACATCCAACTATCATGAAGTATGGACCAACGGTCGTGGTCGGGGCGGGGGTCATCGGTGCATCCACCGCATATCATCTCAAGAGGATCGATCCCCGCAGGGAAGTGACACTCGTTGACATGAACCGGCGGGTCGGTGAGGGATCCACCGCCAAAAGCGCCGCCCTCTACCGCAACATATTCTCCTCCAAAGCATCTCGTTTGCTCTCGACGAGCTCCATCAGGTATTACCTCGAGCTGGGATCGAGGATTCAGATGGATCCCACGGGATACCTCTGGACCTTCTCCGAGGCGCAGTGGAGGGCGTCCAGGGACGCCATCGATACCCTGGACCCGAATAGGGACGAAGTGGAATTCCTCGACGTCAAGGGGATCTCCGATATGCTCAGGATCGATCCCCTGGCAAGGGGGCCTTTCCCCGGGATCTCCAGGGCGATACACGGCAGGTTGTGCGGATCCCTTTCCGGAATGGGGCTCGCCCAGCATTACGGGGACGAGTTCCGGAGAATGGGCGGGGAGATAGTCCTCAACAAGCGTATAGATAGCATAGATCTGTCTGGATACACCCAGCGCTTCGCACCCTGGACCGATGTCAGGGCCCTATCGGTGACCGCCGATGACGGCGAGAGGTACGGGGCGGAGGATCTCGTTATCGCCTGCGGGCCATGGACGAACGAACTGCTGTCAGGGATAGGCATCTTCTCCGGCGTTCTACCCAAGAAGAGGCAGCTCTTCGGCCTGAGGATCGATGACCCCTCCCAGATGATCCCCGGAGGGGATCCCTTAAGGGTCCCCGCGGTTATCCTTCCCGCCGGAGGCACCTATCTCAAGCCCATGCTCGATAGGAAGTTGGTCCTCGTCGGTCTCGCGGACGATCTGGGACAGCCCTTCGGCATGGGGGATCCTGATCCGGACCCGATCTATTTCGAGAGGGCGATAGCGCCTGTAATGTCGCATTACTTCCCGGCCCTTGTGGACTACGGATTGAAGATGAAATGGGCGGGATATTACTCCTATCACCTTCCAGACAAGAACCCGGTCGTGGAGAGAGTGTCCAACATCACCTGGGCGAGCGGTGCCTCGGGATCGGGGATCATGAAGGCCGACGCCATCGGAAGGATCGCTGCATCAAGGGTCCTCGGCGAGAGGACCACGGATCTCTTCGATGGCAGCGCGATCCCGACATCGGCCATCTCGCTCAGGGATAGGGCAGTCCAGATGGAGCGCTTCGTGATATGAGCGCCTAAACGCCCTTTAACAGGCGAACGGCCCTTCTCCTCCGGTATAACCATGTCCCGACCAAAGCGGAGAACGCAATTGCGCATAACAGGATCAGGAGCGATATGAACCCTCCCCACGGCCTTGCGAAGATCATGGAGGGCCCGTACCTGGACTCAAGATAAAGGGTCACCACGGCCATCCCCTGTGTACCGGGATACTGACCGGCGATATGTATCGAGAAGGTCTTCATGGCGGGGGCGCCGCTTTTCTGGACCAGCGATATTGTGAGACTGCTGGTACTTCCCAGGGGTACGCTGAAATTCGCAGAATCCAGCATCACATCACATTCTCCGTCGTATCCGACCGTCAGGAGATATCTATCGAGTATGTTACCCCGGTTCTCCACAAGGATCGTGAACTCGGTCTCCTTGCCGATCGTGGTGGTCTTGCGGTCCTCCACCGCAGTGGCGTTGACACAGCTGTAAGGCCGGACGAAGAACATGATCGATGTCCTATCGATCCCGCCCTCCTTGACGCCAGGAACGATCCTCCAATTCCCCCATACAGTGATGGGCCTTTCCTCCCCGACGGGGGTCTCCGCAGGGACGTACACCTCAAGAACGAACGTTTCCATAATGGTGCTTCTGGTGAAACTCATGTTGCTCGGCTCAAGTCTCGATTCCCAGGGGCCGGAATCGGAGAAAATGGTAACGTAAATGGTCTGCCCCGGGGCAAGCGATCCTGGGTGACAGTCTATTCTCCCTGTGGTAGTGGATTGGATGTCATTGCCAGGTTCCACATCCACAGGGATCCTGTCCCCCTCAAAGGATATCGCGAAAGTGGGATCGGACGAACCATAAAACGGGACGGTGTCCCTTCCCTCCGCCCCGGAAAGCGACCCCGGAAAGAATATGCACGAGCATATCATGATGACCAGATATATCCCGGCCCTTCCCATAATTACGCACCAACTTGAAAAAATAACGCGGTTTTAGGATAATATGCTTTCGCAGAGCGATCCCCTCTCGGAGGCCCTCACCCTATCGGGAAATTCGGCGGGACCTTCTCCTCTTCCTGAAGAACACGATCCCGATGATAGCGATGACCGATACCAATATGAACAGTAATACAGGAGAGGTCCACCATGGCAAACCCAGAATGGAGGAGGGAGGGGTCTCCACATCGATATCCAGCACCAGTATGCTGTCCGGCTCCCTCCCGTTATGGGATCCCCTGGCGCAGACCTTTATCGTCGAGTGCCCTTCAGGGCTCAACGATCCGGTCCTCACCTGAAGCCTTACCTTGCCGATCCCCTTCTCCTGAAGGGTCATCGTCGTCGGCGTAAGGAAGACCGCCTCCATATGGGATGGGATCTCTTCGATCGTCAGCGTGATGTTGTCAACGGCGTTTCCTCCATTGCGTAAACTCATCTCGAACTCGAGGTCCTTTAAAGGTTGGGCCGTCATGTTCCTCTTCGTTGTTTCCAGAACCGGCCCGCTATATGGCAATATCCTGATGGATGCGTATGCCGGATCGACGTCACCGCTCGACGTTCCCGGTTGATAGCTCCATCTGCCGCTGACCTTCAACGTTCCGATGAAGGAGGAGGTCGTCTCGTGAGGCACCTTGACGGTGCACGAAAAGGGCATGGTACTGTCAGCTCTCGTGAACATCACAACGGAAGTACCTGAAGTGGGCCAACCTTCTGCGTAGTAATCCATGCTGACCAGCAGGTATTGTACCCTCGGAGAGAAGGTGATATCCGCATTCACTTCGCCGGTGAACTCCATGACACTCCTCTGGCCCGGCTCAACATCACACCACATCTCGCTCTGATAGAGAACGATCTCGATCTCCGGATCCCCAACGAGTGGCGGAAGCGTTCCCTCTATAGCACCTGATGGGCAACATAGGGCAGAGCACGCCAAGAGCAGCAAGAACACAAGGGAGACCGCTCCTTTCATTCTTCTTCCCTCCGGACCTACACGGGCCCGGGGGTATTAATTATTGTCGTGATCACGCCCGAGAGGCCTTTCTGATGAGGTCCATTATCATCCTCTCGGGGGCTGCCCCTTCCTGTGTGAACCTGTCGTTGACGATGGTCTTGGGCACGCCCATGACCTGATATTTGATGGCGAGGTCCTGGAACTCGGTCGCCTCTATCATATCCGCGACTATCCTGTCGCTGTATAGTGCAAGGTGATGGGCCAGGATCACGGCTCTCGGACAGTATGGGCAAGTGGGGGTGACGAATACCTTTATGTGTATGTCCTTATCTAATGCGCGCAGTTCCTCCCTCACAGCCGGTGTGATAAGCTCGTCGCCCTTGGAAACGGTAAGGATGGAATCGAGCAGGGAGGTGAACTCGTACCCTCCTGGAACACCGAAGAAACGTATCCCTGTGTATGAATTCTCTTCCTTGGAGCCCTTCATGACAACTATCGCGGGGAACTGATCGACGCCGTGTTCCGACCCTCTCTCCTCCGGCCTCTCCTCGAAGGTCAAAAGGGGGGACATCTCGCACAACTCCTTCAGTATGCCCAGAACGTCCTCGCAGTGGCGGCAGTCCGCACCGTCCGTGTACACGATGATGTGAACGTTGCCAACCATCTCTGAAAGGGCTTCCTTCACCTTTCCCGCTGTCTCCTCATCCATAAGGGCCAAACACATGCCTCCTTTTCATATGGTTCATTTCCAGGGCGATGTCCAGTTAATCTTTGCGCCTGAAGGGTTCAAAAGGATTCGTCCCCCCGCCTCCATAGGTCGTCTGGAAGGTCCTTGTAAGGATCCTCCTCCTGGACCTCGAGGGTCTTGGAACCGTATCCCGCCCCATTGATCAGAGATTCGATGTAACCCTTCTTCATCGTCCAGTAATTGATCCGCCATTCCCTGCCGTCATAGAGGGTGGTCTCCTCCCTCTCGGTCTTCAATATTCCCAGGTCCTCAAGCATGTAGAATATGTCCCTGTCGTCGACGCGGAGCATGTTGTCGATGATCCTCTCCCCGTATCCGAAGAAGTTCAGCACATGGTCCGCCATCTCCTGCGCCACCGAATTCTCGATCCCGCCCTCTCTCCTCCGTTTGACGAAGGACCGCTGAATGGCGCTTGCAAGGCTCCTGCTCGATATGACCGTGGCTCCTCCTTCCACCTCGTTGTGGCTTGACCGTGATATCTCATCTTTTCTCAGGGACATAATCACCTCGACAACTATTATATACAGGTAGATATCGTTCTCAAGTGTATTTAAGTTTATTATCCATAAACGGGACTTTGAGAGAGGACATTAAGACCGGATGTTCAAAGGTGTTGTGATGAAGGCAGCATGGCTCGATGAGAAGAGGATACGAATGATCGTGATAGCATTCTCCGTTCTGGGGCTGGCAGTTCTAACCCTCATCTCCTCGCTATCCGGAACGCGGGAAGTTGGCATCCCGGACCTTGGATCATATATCGGAGAAACGGTCGAGGTGAAAGGAACGGTCGTTGGCTCTTCGGCTCAAAAGGGAGGGCTCGTCCAAATGCTCGTCCATGATGAGGGGGCCCTTCTCGAAGCTTCGGTGGAAAGGTCATCGAGTACGTTCGACCCGGGAGACCTGGTCATTATCAAAGGGGAGCCGTTCGAAATGGGGGATGCGATAATCATCTCGGTCCCGACGGACCGGTCGGTCAGGGTCAAAAAAGGCCAGGAGCCCATGGAATACTCAGGCATCACAAAGGGGGATATCTGCCGGCTAAACGGAACGGTGATATCCGTGAACAGGCAGGGATACTCCTCGTTGAACTTGACCATCGAGAGGTTCGGGTCCGGGGCCGCCAGGGAGAGGATCTGGGTCCTCGTCATGAACACTAAGGGCGAATTCGGGACAGGGGACGGGATCGAGGCAACCGGGCTTCATGACCGATCGGGGGGCCTGATATGCTATGGGTCCGGATCGGTCAGGACGACGTTCAAGGCAGTACCCGTCGCTACATCCCTGAACGAGCTGATGGGATTCGAACCGGGTCATGTGAGTCGCGACCCGCTTGTGATAGAAGGATACCTTCGATACACCCCGACCGGACGAACTCTTTACATAGGGGAATCCTCGGAGGGGGCCAGGGTATCGATAAAGGCCTTCATGCAGGAGAGCGTGGAGAACGTGACCAGGGGCGATCTGGTAAGATTGATCAACTGCTCTCTGGAATGGGACCCATCGGGAATGAGGTACAACCTGCTGCCGTCCTCATTGCAGCTGCTCAAGGCCCACGGCCCCTGGAGCCTGAGGCTCTCATCCCTGCCTTACGGGATCGGCGAATACGAGGGCTGCGCCGTCATCGTAGAGGCGCAGCTCATCCGCACGGTGGACATGGACCTTCTAATCGATGAGAACACCTCGATCGAGATCCGCGGCGCATCCGAGGGCAATATCGAGCACAGGGGTATCGTGAAGTTCGATATCGACAGGAACGCCTACTACATAGAAGCGGGGTCGGCGATTTGATCGAGGTCCTCGGCCTTATAGTCCTCTTCTGCCTGTTGGGCACTCTACTGGGGACGTTCACGGGCCTCACACCCGGCGTACATGTGAACAACGTAGCGATCATACTGCTTTCATTGAGCCCCTCGATAGCGGCGATCATAGGGGTCATAACGGGATTGGATGAATGGACGATCCTGCTGCTTGTCGGAGCCACGGTCGTCGCCACGTCCATGGCCCACACCTTTCTGGATTTCATCCCCTCGACCTTCTTGGGTGCGCCGGAGGGGGATACCGCCCTGTCCGTATTACCCGCCCATTCGATGTTGCTTGAGGGCAGGGGATTCACCGCGGTCCATCTTTCGGCCGTAGGTAGCTTCGGAGCGGTCATGGTAGGGTTCATACTGCTTCTACCCTACATGATGCTTATGAACGAACCTGTCGGATTGTATTCGTTCATGAAGTCGTACATACCCTACATCCTTATGGGGGTCTGCATACTGATGCTGGTCACTGAGAGCGCTTCGATACCCTATTTAAGGAAAAGGAACGAGGAAGGCATAACGTATGAAAAGGGATTGCTCTCGAGACCCCTGGGGGTTGCGCTCGCATGTTTCCAGTTCGTACTGGCGGGGACCCTGGGACTTCTCATTCTCGACATGAACGTCAGCTCGCCATTCGGACTGATGCCATCGGTCCTGTTCCCGGCGCTATCCGGCCTTTTCGGCACATCCACCCTTATAGAATCGCTCCGAGGCGGTGCATCCGTGCCGCATCAGAGGATAGAGCGGCAGGGTGTCGACCTCAAGGAGGCCGCTCCCTCGATCGTATCAGGAGGGATCGCGGGGTCCGTCGTAGGCTTCCTCCCCGGAATGAGCGGAGGGATCGCAACGGTGATCGCGATGCTATTCCGGAAGGACCCAAAACCCTCGTCGGTGATCCTCACGCTCTCCGCCATCAACACGGCGAACTCCTTTTTCGTGCTCAGCGCCCTGTTCATCATCCTGAGGCCCAGGTCAGGAGCAGCGATAGTCGTGGACCAGCTCATTGACGTGAGGCAGTGGTCCGCCCAGATGCCACAGGAGCTTTCTCTCCTGTTGATCTCTGCCCTGATAGCCTCGACACTGGGCTTCTTCCTGACCTTGTTCATGGGGAAGAGATTGGCCAATATCATGCCCCGAATGCCTTACAGGAAGGTGGTGGTCGGCATCATAGTCTTCATAACGGCAATGGTCTTCGCATTCACGGGTTGGATCGGGGTCATCATTCTTGCCGTTTCCACGATGATCGGGATGATACCGCCCCTGACGGGGATCCGTAGGACGCATTCCATGGGGGTGCTGATGGTCCCGGTGCTCTTCATGCTATGGTGAATCAACCGCCCAGCTTCTTCATGCATTCCATGGCGATGACGTAAGCTTCGTTGTATCTCTTCTCCACGATGAGGGCCTTTATCCCCTCAAGCTCGGCCTTTATCTCATCGTGGACATCGATACCCCCCCTCATCTGCACTGCCCTTCCTATGCGTGTAAGCAGCAGTTGTAGCCTTTTTCTGGCCTCGAAGGGGTCAAGCTCCTCTTGTTGGACCGGAGCGCTCTTGGCCTCGATGGACGAGCGGGAACGTGAATCGGGGAAATTGTTCGTATGGGCATTCGGTTCCGATATCGAACCCACCGGGACCATCCTGAAAAGGCGTGTGATCTCTCCGTCCAGACGCTCGTAGAGCTCTTTGGAGGCGGGCTCGTCCCCGGTTTCGATCAAACCCTTCAACCTGACGATGTCCTCCTTCAGGTGCGAGGTGTCCACGTTCCTCTGCGAAAGCCTCTGGACCTTTCCCTCAATAGATATCAGTGATCCCCGGAGCCGGTCCATCCTGCTCCTGTACAGCTTCCTTTCGTTTATGAGGGCCTCCAGGGACTCCAGGTTGGTGATGAGGTCCTTCATGGCACCATCAAGGTCCCCGATCTCGAACCTGACCCCTGCTTTTGTCAGCGCGGCCTTGAACGAAGACATGTCGAGACCGAAGGCCCTGGCCTCGCGTATCCGCGCCGACATGGTGTCTATCATAACCTCTGTTCTTCTCCTGTCGAGCTTTCTTTTAAGGTTGGCCTTGAGCTCGGTCAATTCTTTGATTGCCTCGTCGATCCTATCGGCCTCTAACAGGGAATACGAACGCGCGATGGTCTCTTTGTGGTCATCAGGGGCGGCGTTCAGCCTCCTAAGCTCCATGACGATCGTCTCGATATCCGCCTCGAGCTTCCTGAGGTTCCTCTCCCTGATCATCGCTTCGATCCCTACCTTGGAGGTCGAGACGACCTGTAAAGCTCCTTCGAGGTCCCCTCTCTCGTTGAGGGTGCGCGCGTCGGAAACGCTCTGGGCCATTTCGCGAACGTCGAGGCCGAAGGCCGATGCTTCGCGAATCAGCCCCTCAAGCTCATCCATCTTCTCATTTAGCACCGAGGACATCTTGGAGCTCCTGATCTCTTCCTCGGTCTCTCTAAGGATCGTGACGGCTTCAGGGAGATCGCCCGCCTCGAACAGCAGTTTGCTGTTATCCAATCTTTCAAGAAGGGTCTCTCTGGGTATGGGGGGCATGTCGGGTGAATCGATCTCTGCTCGGATCCTCTCGCTTAATAGCTGATGATCGGCCTTGAGAGTGGACTCCAGCAATCCGGTGAACATATTCCTGGCCTTTGACAATCTCTCCGCGGCGGTGCCGTCCTCGTTATGCATCAAATGCTCCTGTGCGGATGCGAGCATCTCCTCTATCGGCATCACATCCGCGCCCCTATCGCGCAGAGAACGCAGGTTCTCCCTCATCTCCTTAATATGCGATTCCATGATCGATCTGCTCTTCTTACGGATCAATCGATCGAACTCGGCCTCCGCCTCCTTCAAGGTTATCGAAGCACTCTGGAGATCGGCCTCTATCAAGGATTCGTTGATGGCCATGAATAAGTTGTTCAGCTTCGTCTTGTGCTCCTCGTCCATGTCGAGCAGTTCGGATCCCATCTCGGAGACCCTATTCCTGATGGCGCGTATCGCGCCTTCCTCCGCCTCCGCCGAAGCCCTGGCGGCCTCGTCGAGGAGCGCCTCGAGCTGTACAAGCGCCTCATCTATGTTGGCCAGGGGGATGCTGTCGATACTCTTCCTCTTTTCAAGCAATCCCTTGTGGACATCGGATTCGGCACCCTGCAGCTCGACCACCTTGGCGAAAAGGGGATCGAGAAGCTTGAGATAGCGGTCCCTCGCTTCCACCTGCTCCTTATTGGCCTCGAGCATCATGGACTTGATCCTTCTATCGAGGACCTCGATGGCCTCCTCGAACCTTCTCTCTTCCATCATACCGTTGGTGCCCTCTATGTCTCCCTCGGCCTCGCTCGGGTCCAGACCCTCTTCCGAACCTGATAGGATATCCTTAATTTCCTTCTGTTTCGATAGAACCCTGCCCCTGAGGTCTCCGTCCAGTTCGATCGATGCACTATATGCCATTTCCGATATGTTGTCGAGATCGGAAAGGACCATATCGATGTCGTCCCCGGCCCTCTCTGCGAGAGGGATCAAAGGCTCTAGCTCCCCTTTGATCGGGCCGACAAGGTCCATCCGGCCCCATTTCTCCATCTCGGAGATGCTGGACCTTATCGCCTCGATGCGCTCGTTCATCCTGGACCTCTTCAGGTTGAAGAGGTATTCATGAAGCCACGGCTTTACGACATCGAAGTAACGTCGATAGGTCGTGCGGTCCCTGGAATCCATTGCCTTGTCCAGGGCCTCGAGGTGAAGGTGTATTGGTGACAGGTCGCCTCCGTAGGAGACGAGCTCGGACTTGAGGCGCTCGAGCATCTCGTTTTTCCTTTCGATATCATCCTCTTCTGTGCGCTCATCCTTCTTTTCTTCCTTGGGAGTCTTCTTTTTCGCATCGGATCTCTTCTTTTTATCCTTGGAGGGCTCCGGACTGGAGCTCAGCTTCTCGGTGACCTGCAGCAGCCCTTCAAGCTTGCTTATGGCCTCGAGCAGGTTCTTCTCCTTCACGTTTCCGGAAGCGTGAGCGGCCTGTATCTTTCTGAGTATTACCTCCAGCTGGCTGGTGTCGCGTCCAGCCTTCTTGATCTTCTCTATCCTCTCAGCGCTCTTTGCGATCCTGTCCTCGGCCTTTGCCCCGTCCTTCTTCTCCATCACGTACACCTGCTCAAGCCCCGCCACGTGCGCGTTCGGGCCAAATGTAACATTATGGCATTATGATACTTGTAGAATAAATTAACTATGCGGTTTCTCTCTCACTCCTCCCAGCTTATCTTACCTGAAAGTGGTCCCATGCCCACGGTGAAGTCGCCCATATCCACACTGTCCAGGACGGGTCCCGGCGATTCGGAAGAGGGCATATCAGCAACGTTCTTCTTTCCTTGAGGGGGGGATCCGTACAGCTCTTCATAGGATACCTGGGGCGTCTTGCCCTCCTTGACCCTGTCAAAGAGGTTCCTTCCTTCGCCCCTCATCCGCTCGACCTCGGAGATGAAGCGTTCTTCCTCCTCCTTGCGCTTCTTCTTCTCCCTCTTCAATAGGATGTAACCAACAGCTCCCGAGATCCCAAGGAGTATCATCAATCCCGCAAAAATCGCTATCCCTGTCGCCCTGGGGATGTTGGCAAGCGGAGATGAGCCTCCGCCCGTGGCGTTCGAGGTGGTTACGTTCGGGGCATCCGGAACATCATCCCCAGCCATATCGAACACCTCGATCCTGTTGTTCAGCCTGCCCGTGGTCCTCTCACCCCTTATCAACTCGGTCACTGCCACGACCATCATATCGTCCCTGTCCAGGGGGAGAGGGAGACCGCTCATGTTGAGGAAGAGTATGGGGAAGTTGAAGACGAGCCTGTCCTGGTCCATGATCGTACCGGTGGTGTTCTCATGGAGCGCACCCAGATACGACTGCCTGGCGATGATGCTGGAGGCGGGCATACGATCCGGGATCATATCCCACCCGCCGACTAGGCTGATGTTCAGATGCGGGATCTCCGTCCCTTTGTCGAGAATGAGGACATGGTATCGGAACTCTCCGTCCATCTCAATGCTCCCTCTGATGTGAAGTGTCACCTGAACATCGTTGAGCCTCCTAACTGTCGATACGGAAAGAATGTCCACTCCCGGATATGAGGAACGGATAATGGAGAAGCGCCTGTTATCCTCACCTTCCCTCCACTCCTCCCTGAATTCGATGCAGTCCCCCTGAACGTCGGAATTGGTACGCCTTAGATCCCCGACGGATATGTCCTGAGGGCTGCTGATGTGAACTGTAATCGTCGTGAAGTTGGTCAGCGAACCATCGGATGAGATCAGTTTGACGGTCCTGTTGCCGTATACGCCCTCGGCATAGACGTGGCTGGCGATAGGTCCCTCGCTCTTCGTCCCATCCCCCCAATCCCACATGAAAGTCAGCTCGTCGCCGTCGGGATCCGGTGGCGAGACCGCCTCAAGGACGATCATCTCACCGGGGAACAGGTTCGTGACGTTGCCAGATACGACGTTTATGGATGGCTTCAAGGGAGGGTCGTTGATCGCGACTATGGTCAGGATCGTCGGTATGGTCAGAACGCCGCCTGAAGGGTCCCTCACAGTGATGTTGAAATAATGGACGCCGACATCCTTCTGAGAGGGCGTCACCGTCATCGTGCCGTTATCCGGATCGATATCAACGAATCCCAGGGGCTCATCGATCGTGAAGACGAGTTCGTCGAGTGGGTCGTCCACATCGTTGTAGTCCATTGTATAGATCCGCCTCTCACCCTCGTTGACCCCCATATGGAAGGTACCGCCCGAATAGGCGGCCCCGCCTATCCTCGATACGTATGGTGGGTCGTTGACGGGATCGACTATCATTCTGATGCTGTCGGTCACCGAGCCGTCCCTGTCCCATGCCAGAAGGACGACGGTCTCCTCTCCGAACCAGTTCTCCTTGGGCATGATCTCAAGCAGTGTGTAAAGGGGATCCCCGTAGGAGGTGGTGACGTTGATGAGCGAGACCATGAGCCCGGCATGTTCCGATGTGATCCTGAACTGAAGGGGGTCGTCGTTGGCCTCGAAGAAATGATAGGAAAGGTTCAGCACGATCGGGTTCTCTGGATCCTCATCTATCCTTATGGGATCTGACCACTGCGGGTCGCTCTCGCGGACCTCGGGCCTTGACATGAACGCCCATACCTCGAGATGTAGCTCGTAAGGCCTGTTCACCGGTTGGTAGTCGTTCCTTCCATCGAGAGGATGGCTCATCCTCGTGTGAATTATTTTCGATGTCAGAGCATCGTTCCTGAACTCGACCGGCTCCTGATCGGTAGAATGCCCTATGAGATCGAAATCCGAGTCGAGGACCTCCAGCCGCAGGGAATACTGGCTGTTGAACCTGGATTCGAGAGCCCAGCCGGGCTGTAGATCGATCGTGTAGTAGTCCACGATGTCGCCAACAGGGTTGAGGGTCAGGGAGAGCTTCCTGCTCCGCTCGAACGTGGCCTCTCCGGGTATGTTGTTGCCCGAATAGGGGCTGTTATCGTAGTCGTATTCTCCCCCCATGACGAAGTCGTATTCGGCGTCCCCCCCTGGAGGGTCCGTGTTCAAGATGAAGTAATAATCCCCGTCGTATGGAACGACGAACTCAACTTCGGACCAGTCGTCTGATGATCGAAGGTATGCGATCTCCCTTCGGTTGGGCTCGAATATCCTTGCCTCTATGTCGGCACCCGAGGTCCTCTGAAGGGACATCTGGAACCTCTGCGAACTCTTCTGATCGTTGTCCGTATCCCCGATAAGGCCCTTGATGAGGTAGGCATCGTACATCTCCGATGAGTGAAGGGTGCCGTTCTTCAGCTGGGTGCTGTATGTGATCGGGACCGCATCATCGAAAGGATCGTCATCCGCACCCCTGGCAGGGATCGCGAACAAGGGCCCTGGGATCGAAAGCAGTAAAAATACCAGAACGTTTAGAAGGGGATCCCTGATCTTATGCGACATTACAGCACCTGTACTACCCTAAAGCAGGAGCCCTTATAAAAAACATGATAAAATAAAATAAAAAAAAAGGGACGGGGTTACGACCCCGTCCCCGGAACTCTCTATCTTCTTCCGATCACTGAGGGGGCATCGGCGGCGGGGGGATCTCCTCGGTCTCCTCGGGGATATCCTCCTCTGGAAGGCCCTCTTCCTTCAGGGGCTCCTCCTCGGGCATCTCGCCCTCCATTCCGAGAGGCTCCTCCTCGGGCATCTCGCCCTCCATTCCCTCGAGGGGCTCCTCCTCGGGCATCTCGCCTTCGTCGGACTCCTCTTCTTCCTCCGGGGCCTCTTCCTCCTCTTCCTTCTTGCCTCCCTTGAGGATGAAGAAGAGTATGGCTATGATGGCTATGATGGCGATCACAACGATTATCACGATTATGATCATCCCGAACTCTGAGGGGTCTTCCTTCTCCACGATCTTTATGGTGTTCGAGGTCTCTGTGTCCTCTCCGCCCATGCCATCGGTTACAACACAGGTGAAGGTATAGCTCTTGCCGACCTCCAGATCCTCTGCCGATACGACCAACTCACCGGTCGTTGTGGTCTTTGTCCACGTCGCATCGACGTTGTTCGTCCAGGTATAGGTGAGCGTGTCACCATCCAGGTCAACGGCCAGACAGGTAATGGAGATGTCCTTACCCTCCTCGACCTCTCCCTTGAGGAGGAAATCGACAGTGTCCCCTGCACTCATTCCCACAGGTATGGCTTGGACCATGGTTATTGTCGGGGGATTGTTCACTGGAGGCTCTTCCTCTTCGGTGATGTTGACCATCACGTAGTCCATGACCTCGAGCTCGCCATCGCTGACGGTGACGGTCACGTTCTTCCAGCCGGCCTCGTCGAAAGCGACGGTTATCGAGGACATGTTGCCTATGATCTCGGTGCCGACCTTCCAGATGTAGGTCAGCTCGTCGCCGTCCACATCGGTCGCGGCCGCGGTGAATGTGATGTTCTCACCGACCTCAGCCTCGGTCATATCCGCAACCATGGAGGTGAGTACCGGGGCATCGTTGACGGCCTCTACCATTATGTGGGCCCAGATCGTGTCGTCGAGGTCCCCGTCGGAGACCTGGATCATGCCCCAGAACATCCCGTTAGCATCGGGATCGGGCGTCAGGACGAAGGTGTGCTCCTCCACGACGGTGACATTGGTCTCGTTGACGTACTCGTAGACCTCCACCATGTAGGGGTCCTCTTCGTCGTCCATCATGAACATGTATGTCAGCGTCTCGGAATCCACGTCATCAGCGATGACGGAGAACATCAGATGCTCGTCCTCGAGCAGGGGAAGGTGAACTACCATCCTGGTCTCGGTGATGTTGTGTCCGGTCTCGTTGACACCGGTCACGATCTCCATCTCCTCGACATCGTGCATGTCATCGCCGATCATGATCCCCTCGATGACGGGGGCGTCGTTGACGGCCGCAACGGATATGTTGAACATCTTGTAGGCAGCGCCGGGTCCGACGCCGTTGGTGTCGGCCGCGGTCACGTTCACATGGACCCAGCCGAAGTAATCTGCGGGCGGGGTGACGTGCCAGTGAGTATAGTTGTCCACCATCATCGGTTCGAAGGTCCAACCGTCAGGTGCGCCCTCGGGCCCGAAGCCGAACATAAGGGGTTCTCCCGTGACGTCGAACTCCGGCAGGAAAGCGTCGGAGACGTTCCATGCCGTGGTCATGTCCTCGGAGAACTCCGGCATGGTGAACGTATCGTCGACAAGGACCGGGTGCCAAATGGTTATCTCGTGCACCGCGGACATGTTCTCGTTGGTGGCGTTGTTCGTATCGAACGCCTTCACGTGAACATCGTGTGTCCCGACATATGCCGGTGAATCAGGGGCGAACACATAGGTCCACTCCATGTTGGTATCGTTCCACTCCATGGGATCGTAGTCGAATGGACCGATCTTGATCCACATGGTTATGTTCGAGTTGTTGTAACCCGCCCCGTATCCAGGCACCGAGAAGGTGAACGTGTCCACGATGGTGTACGCGTTCATATCGTCGAACGGTGCGAAGGTGTCCTCAATGCTGAGGGCCGGTTCCGTCAGTTCTGGCTCCACATCGGCTACAATCAGCCCTGCGAAGGCCAACATGGCCAATGCGGCCATGGCCAAAATCGCTGTGCTTTTCTTCATCATTCCAGTCATCTCCATCACAACCTCTATGCTGTTTTTCCTATTTAGCCATACTATGGGCTATATTCCCCATGACGGAGTGAAAAATAAAATACTTTCATATAAGCCTTTCCCTGAATAATTTACTTAACGTCGTATTATTGGCTAATATTAATTATCTTATCGTGTAAATCATCGGCGGAGGAAAGCATCGAGCCGTGGATCAACGGAAGGCCCATGTCATAGATGCGCCACGTGTCACATCATCTCTCCCGTTCCAGTATATCATTTATTTATACTAGTACTCGATACGCCTTTCCAAGTGCCCGATGGCCCATGAGAATTTCAGGGGCGCTCCCAGGAGGAAGGCAATGGATCCCGACAAGGTCTGGAAGAGGACCAGGTATTCATCCGAGATCGGAGAGGAGGATTATAATACCGAAGTGGTCATCTGCGGTTGGATAGAGAACACCAAGAACATGGGGAAAATGGCCTTTATACGGGTCCGGGACCGCTCGGGGATCTCGCAGGTTACCGCCCTGAGCAAGGGGATGGACCCGGATCTCTTCAAGAGGCTTGTCAGCATCCCCAGGGAATCCACCGTTTCCATTCATGGAATTGTAAGGCAATCCCCCCAGGCCAAGGCCGGATGGGAGATCATCCCACACGATTTCACGCTCCTGAACGAGGCAAAAACACCACTGCCTCTCGGGGTCATCGACAAGGTCGATGCGGACATGGACACCAGGTTGGACAACCGCTTCCTTGACCTCAGAAAGCTCAACGTCCAATCCATATTCAAGATCCGGTCCACCGTACTCGCTGCCGCAAGGGACGTCTTCCTCGAAGAGGGGTTCATCGAGATCAACACGCCAAAGATCGTCGCGACCGCCACGGAGGGGGGTACCGCCCTCTTCAAGATACAGTACTTCGACCGGGTCGCTTACCTGAACCAGTCCCCTCAGCTCTTCAAACAGACGATGATGTCAACGGGGCTGGACCGCGTTTTCGAGATCGGCCCCGCATTCAGGGCTGAAGAGCATGATACCATCAGACATCTGAACGAGTACACATCGATCGATATGGAGATGGCCTGGGCGGACCTGGACGATTCACTTGACCTCCTTGAGATGGTGATCCAGAGGGCCTACACCAGCGTTCTGAACGAGAACTACCTGGACCTTGAGGAGCTGAAGATGAACCTCGTGGTCCCGGAAAGGCCATTCCCACGCGTCACATACACGCAGATCATCGATAAGCTGACATCGGCCGGATTCGAGGTGGAGGACGAGGCTGGACATCGTTCACGGGTCATCCGATGGGGTGACGACATACCCCTGGAGGGCATGAAGATCATCGCGAAGGACAGGCCATCACTCTACTTTATAACGGAATGGCCGATGTCGCTGAAACCTTTCTACATCCATCCGAAGGATGATGATCCCGAGGTATCACAGGGCTTCGACCTCAATTTCGGTGAGAAGGAGCTGGTATCCGGGGGGCAGAGGATACACGAACCGGGCCTACTTCGGGATATATTGATCAAAAAGGGGCTCAACCCCGAGGCCTTCGGGTTCTACGTCAAGGCGTTCGAGTACGGCATGCCCCCCCACTGCGGATGGGGGCTGGGAGCCGAGAGACTGACGATGATCCTCACGGGACAGACCAATGTCAGGGAGACCGTGCTCTTCCCCAGGGACAAGAAGAGGCTCGTCCCGTAGGTCCACATGAATGAAATGGTTTCCATTTTCGCAATGGTGATTGTTATTTGTACTCCATTACCTAAGTCAGTAGCCCATGGCTAAGAGTGAGAAAAATAAAAAAAAGGGGGGGAAATATCCCCCCCGATCCGACGCCTTTGGCGTTATCAGATCATGTTCTTCTTCTTCAGATACAGAGCCGCTCCCACCAGGATCGCTATCGCCAGCAGGATGATAAGGAGGGTGCTGATTATCGGATTGTTCGAGACGGCGACCTTGATGAAGTCGCTGCCTCTTACCGATACCGTCCTCTTTATCTCATTGTTGTTCTGCGATCCTCCGTGCTGGAACTGGTCCGCCCGTTCGATGATATTGTTCTCAGGGTCCAGAACCACCTTGATCTCGTGTGACCCGGCCACAGCGATCCATGTGAATATCACCGTCTTGACGTCATCGCTCTGGTTCTTCACGGTCCTGAGCGTCTGCACCTTCTTCTCCTGACCGTCTATCAGGAGCTGGACATCGACGTTCTCGGCAACGATATCGCCGATGTTGACGACCTTGACGATTATCGTCAGGACATCACCGGCCCTGTAACTGCCACCGCTTCCTCCGGAGATCTCTATCTTTCCGGAGAAGGCCAGGTCGGCGAACAGGACGGTCAGGTTCACC
>JARVGK010000022.1 GCA_029762535.1 Thermoplasmatota archaeon | reverse complement strand
CTGGGCCGAACCGCCGTAGTTCAGACCGGGATAGTCCGTAACCGCCTGGAACATCGCCACATCGGATTGGGGAAGGCTCATGTTCCAATCCCGGGGCTCCGATGGCACATACCACTCATAACCGGTCCCGGTGATCGTCGATCCGGGGATCGTCACGTATATCGTATCTATGTCGTTGTCGGGATCGTTATTTGTCACGCTGAGATCCATGCTCGCGGGCTGGGATGCGCCTATGAATATCAGGTCCTCGGGCAGGTCCGGAACCGTTATCTTGCCCTGGGATCCGGATATCGCCACATCCACCTGGTCTACTCCGTATTCCGTCCCCACATCGCCGTGGGAACGGTCGAAATATGCGATCGCCATGAAAGTCGCCAGAAACAGCACTGCCGCAACCGATACGAGTATCGTCTCGCGGACCCTATCGTTCATCTTTCCACCATCCTTTGCTATGCGGTCATGTGATCCCACAATGAGGGAGGCCCCTATGAGGGATGATCACATATCACCGCACTGCGGCTTTCCATCAAGAAGGTGTATAAAATAATTTAGCTCACCATTATCATGTCTGAATATTATTTTTCGATCCTGTGGATCAGAGGTTGTTCATGGTGATAGTATGACATATACCTTCCTCATGACTATCAGGGAGAATATGAACAGGAACGTGTAAATGAAGAAGTTCACCCTGTCCTTGACAGGATCGGGCATGAATGAGTCGGTCATCTCCCTGATGACCAGTATCCCCAGAAGGACGAGTACGAAGAAGACCTCCAAAGAATTCACGAAGACCAGACATATCGCCATCCATATGGATAGGGCGATGAGAAGCCTGTTGGCGGGAGTCAATTATGAAGCCTCCTGAGAACATAGACCGTTCTGTCCTTCTCCCTCCTTGCCTCCTCGATCCTCAAAGGCCTCCTTTCCGACCTCGCAAGTGCCGTCAGAACGATCGAGCATCCAACGCAGCCCAATCGAGCGTGCAGGTCCGGATGGTCCTTCCAGGTCTTGGAGCATATAACTTCCATCTTGGAATGTAGTATGGTCAACGTCACGATGTCGCCCTTTTCCCTGCACTCCACCTTTCTAATTAAACCGGTCCCAGCGGTCAGGCGTTCGAGCGATTCCTGAGCGTCGGAGGGATCGTCATCGCTGAAGCGCTTGGATGTGAGCGATTCCACAAGGTCCACGGTGTCTTTTCCGGGGGGTATTACGAACATTCCAAGGGACGGACCGAGATCCCCGGAGTTCAGGACCGTTTCCGAAGCGGGACGAGGTAGCTCCAGCCGCCTGTCGTCAATTGGAATGAAAACGCGGTCCTCCAGGAGCCTTCCTCCCGGAGGCATATATATGCCGCGGCCTTTCAGGTTCAATGCGCGGATGGATCTCGCGGAATTCTCGTTCGCTGTCGATGCCAGGGATTCAGTGATCTGGACCGGAAGCACCCTCTCCGAATATAGAAAGAGCGCGAACAGGCCAAGAAGTATGACGGCGAAACCGACCCTTGTGAAAAGACCGGACATCTCCCTAGTCCCGTTCTCCGGGTCAGGGTCCAATAACCAGATAGATAAGAACAGTAAGTAAAAACCAAAAAATATCAGGCAAACGCCCCCCGCCCTGACCCAGACATTACCTGCATTCATCATCGCATCATCACGACCTTTACAGATAAACATGTCGAAAATATTATCAGCTCATATCTTTCTTACCAGCCCGTGAGATATGTTTGGGTCCTTGCGGCCGTCATTACGACAATGGTGTTGGCCTCTGGCATAAGCACCTCGAAATCCCACGAGAATTACGACGATGCCGAAATGGACATGAGCACACTCGAGTATTTCCTCCGCGATGCCCTGGACATGCTGAAACTCTCAGTCGAATACGGTGCATCCGAAGATATAACGAATTGCTCTTTCTACACGGGGGCCTTCGCAAACAGGGTATTAAATGCATTATCCACCCTGGAGGGGATCCCCGTTTATGTCGATTCCAGGGAATACCTGGAACGACATGTCAACATCATGATCTACGCGGAGAGGAACCTCAGCCTGTCCGTTGAACACTGGACGAACCTCACCACTTACATGATGTGGCTCTCCACGCTGTCATCGAGCAATTGGACAAGGGCCTCCCTCGAAGAGAACCTCACCCGGCTTGACATTGCCGTTCCAGGGTCCAAGGAAAGCCTGCGTTTTATGCTTGACTCTCTGACATTGTTGCAAGACAACCTCCTTGCGATCTCGGACATCGACCTCGAGATCACCTTGATCGACCTATCCCGATGGTCGGAGAACACAAGATCGGGATCGGGCGATGATCTGAACTATTCCGACCATCTGCATGTATTCTTCGAACCGATGATGAGAAACTATTCCCATGCCATCGACAACGTCACGATGGGTGCCGATCCGGGGATCGCCCTCAAGGAGATGGCCGACATACTGGGATCCGCCTCGTCATCCACATCTTCGGAACTCCGATCCCTGATGGAAGGGTTCACCGTAAACGTCATAGATTCCCATTCCACACTTTTGGGGATCCGAAGGGACCAGATCTACTTCGAACACCATCTAGCATCCCTTAAAACCGAGATCGAGTTTGGCTCAAGCATTCTCGAGCAATACTCTCGATCCCGGAACGCGATGGAGCATCTCGTCCTCATGGAGGAGGGGCTTACATCCCTTTACGAAGCCTATCCTATGCTTCGGGACCATGATGATGGCGACGTGATCTCTTCCATCGACGCTTTGGCCGACCTCATAGCATCCTACAGGTCGGACCTCGAGGATGTGAAGCTGGTATTCAGCGATATAGGAGAATTATCCTCTCTTCTGGAGGAGGTATTGAAAGATAATTCCATCGATGCCGATCGGGATGGAGACGGGGTGATATCCCTTTCGGAGGCATCCGGAATGGAGCTGCCCGAAGGGATCATGTCCTCATTGGAGAGGGCATCGTCCATGCTGGAGAACATATCATCCGTACTCGAGAGAATGGACGCATACACCGCATCCCGATACCAAGGCCCTTATGAAGCGCTCGCAACCCTGTACCGGGAATCGCTTTCCTTCTCCGTCAACCATGCCGGGTTCGTTCAGAACATCGCGGAACTATTATCCTCCGATCCATCGACGAGGTCCATCAACGAAGAAGGGGACCGCCTCATGGCCATGGATGCCGCCGAAAGGCTCAACTCCATGCATCTCTCCCTTGACGGGATCTCGGATGCAACGGAGGAGGGCACATCGTACGGGCTGGACGACAGATCATCGCTCATATCGGATCTTGAGCATCTCTTGGACATGTACGATGAGCTCATGCTCGTGGTACTGTTCGAGATGGAGTTCGAAGAAGGCCTGTTCATCTCACTGAACAGGTATGACGCCCCCTACGATTCCATCGTCCGGATAGGGGTGCTCGTGATCGAGCGGACGCTGGACGGTCATCTGGCCTTCCCCCAAAAGGCAAGGGTCGCGATCTCCCTCGACGATACAGCTTTGTCCACGATCGAATCCATCGAAGGGAGGGGTAGATACGACCTCTTGGTGGATCGAGGTCTTTCCCTCGGAGCACACACCATCAACACCTCTTGCGAGCTCGATGGCGGGCCCTATCTTTATAACAACATATCATTCAACATCAGGAAACTGAGGACTTACATCGATCATCACCCATACGAACCCTTGGTCCAGCCCGGAGAGCATATCGAGGTCGAACTGCACTTGAGGGACGAACTATCAAGGTCCGTCCCTGGCAACCTCAGTATATCCGGAGCCTCCCATTCCGTGTTCGGCCCATTGATCCTCAACATCAGTTACCAACAGCCTGGACAGATGGAGGTCGAACTTGAATATCCCGGCGATCCATACCAAGACCCATCCAATTCAACGATCTTGATAGAGGTATCCTACGTTCCGATAATACATCTCCAAGTTTCAGGGTCGGTCTTCAAGATAGGCGATGACATCTCACTGAACGTCTCATGCATCCTGGGAGAGGGGCAGCTGATGATGCTTCTTCCCTCGTCGCCGATGATAATAGGGGGTGCATGGAACCGGTCCATAACGCCCTATCTCCTGAATTCGAGCATCCTTGGCATAGGGACCCATGCCCTTGATGTAACGCTTATAAGCAATGTTCAATGGTGCAGGAACGGGTCGAGCGATCCGATATGGATAACGGTCATGTCCGAGGAGGACCACAGGAAGTATATTGAAGCGAACAAGCCCCCCCCTCCCATAATACCCGAGGACCCTCCTGTTGATGACCCGGAGGACCCCCCGATAAACGATCAGGACCCGACCGGTGATATCGATCCCGTCGAGACGAAGGATCGGGCGATCCCTCCTATACTTTTCGCCATCATCGTGGCGCTCCTCATTATCATTGGCCTGTCATTCCTTGCAGTGATCGTCGTTCGCAGGCGACGAAAGGAACATGCCGCGGATATTTATGAAGATGCAGCCATCACCAGGATTCCCGGGCCCAAGGAACAGAGGTCAATAGACGGCCCCAATAGTATATCACCCCTCAGAAAAGGAAAGAACGAGCTGATACACTCCTTCATCGATACCATCGAATCTTCCCCGCCTCAGGCGAACATGGACATGCACATGACCATGAGAGAAGTATCACATAGGTTGAGGGAATTAAGAGCGCCCGAGGAGCCGGAACGGGTCATGTTCGATCTCGAGCGGGGGATCTACTCCAAAACGCCGTATGACGATGAAAGGTCATATGGCGTGATAAGTAAGCTTAAAGCGATCGGCTCCTGGCTCAGGACGGCTTTCAGAGGTTCGGAACACCCGTCGCGCATGGGAGGGAACGGTAGATGATCGAGGAGATGAAGACCGCATACAAGTACCTCATCGTCATCGGAGCGGCACTGTTGCTCCTTGCGATATCCGTCACGGTCCCTCTGATCTCCTCGAACGCGGATTTCTCCATTTACAACACCGGATGGGACGGCTGCTCATCCCTGGCAAAGGAGGTGTATTCAACAGGATCCCTTCTACCAACGATCGACATAGGTTCCTCCAGCAGGCAGAGGGTAATGCACGAGCCTCTCTCCGATCTCCGGAACGTCTTGAACCCCGAGGACAGTTCCCTTATCATCATTGGACCATCATCGGACTTCTCCAAAGAGGAGGGCAGGTTCGTTCACGACCTTCTTTCATCCGGAGGCAAGGTTCTTCTAGCTGATGACATCGGAACAGGTAATCAGCTGCTGGGAATGCTGAATACCACGTCGAGGTTCTCATCCGGCATGATGGTCGACCTCTCATTCATGAAGAGGGCCGAGTTCGCAGTTGCATCGGAAATGAGCGACCACTCGATAACCTCAGGCATAACATCCGTTCTGCTCAACCACCCTTCGATAGTCATCCCCTCGCCATATTCGAGGCAGCTCATGGGTTCAAGCTCATCATCATGGATCGACAGCAATGGGAACCTGTTTAACGACGAGGACGAGTTCCAGGGACCTTTCAGCCTTCTCACCATCGAAGGTTACGGAAAGGGAGAGCTTATCCTCCTGTCCGATCCTAGCATAATGATAAACAACATGATAACCAGGATGGACAACGCTCTGCTCGTCCAGAACATCATATCCTACATTACGGATAACCGTAGCACCGTCGTTATCGACGAATCACACAGGGACTCCGCGGATACCGTAAGGGTGATCGGTAGCCTGACCGGATCCATCGGAGGCACCGAGAAGATCGGCGTACTACTCGTTATTATACTGGCCTTCCTTCTGGTACAAACGGATATACTTCGATGGTCGATGAGAAGGATCAGGACCATTGTCGACTCCTGGACCAAAGAGGATGACCCCCATTTCAAAGACATGGATATGATGATCGATGGGATCATGACGCGACACCCGGATTGGAACAGGGACACGCTCTACAAGCTCGCTGGAATGTCGGAGGTGGAAGGATGAAAGCGTACGAGATGTACGGACATCTCATGAGGAACATGCACGGCAATATAGTAGGATACGACGAGGTCATAGAGGATATGCTCATCTGTCTTAGCTCGGGAGGACATCTTCTCCTCGAGGGGGTTCCAGGCGTGGCCAAGACCACGCTTGCCAAGACCTTTTCGGATGGGATCGGGCTCAGCTTCAAGAGGATACAGTTCACCCAGGACCTTCTTCCATCGGACATTACCGGACATTACTTCTACAATCAGAAGCAGCAGGAGTTCCAGTTTCGAAAGGGTCCGATACACGCGAACATCGTCCTTGCCGATGAGATAAACAGGGCCCCCTCCAAGACACAATCTGCCCTGCTCGAGGCCATGGAGGAGAGGCAGGTCACGGTCGAGGGGACCACGTACGAACTAGATGAGCCGTTCATGGTGATCGCTACCATCAACCCCATCGAGCATGAGGGGGTATACAACCTCCCCGAGGCGCAGCTTGACCGCTTCATGATAAAATCGAAGATGGACTATCTTCCCCAAAACATGGAGCTTGACATGCTCGCACGGAAGAACGACAAATGGAAGGACAGGTCCGGTATGGAACCAATAAAGGGTCTTTACCAATTGCTTAATAAGGAGGTCAGGACCTGCCATGCGGATGAAAACATACTCACCTACATCAGGGACATCATCGTTGAATCGAGAAAAGAGGAGAACGTCATGCTCGGCGCAAGCCCCAGGGCTGGTGAGCTTCTCCTCTACGCTTCCAAGGCGAAGGCGATGCTTTCCGGAAGGTCCCATGTGATACCGGACGATGTCAAGTCCATGAGCAGGAAGGTACTTCCACACCGAATAATGCTGAACCTCGACTCGGAGCTTGACGGATTATCGCCCTCTCTCGTGGTGGACAGGATACTGAACCGGGTTCCGATACTCAGACGGCCAAGGCCCGACCCGGCCAAAGCATCCGGGAGAGCATGATATCATGGACCCTTTCCTCGCATACGACGTGAGAGGCAGGGTGGGTGAGGACCTGAACGAGCCATTGGCATATAGGATCGGCATGTCCTTCTCCCACCTCTTCGAACCGGAGAGCGTCGTTTTGGGAATGGACGTGAGGGAATCATCCCGGGACCTGTTCAAAGCGCTCTCGGACGGGTTGATGGACGGAGGCTCCAACGTAATTGACATTGGCATGTGCGGAACGGAGGTGGTCTATTTCGCCACCTCTCATCTCGGCGCAGGTGGAGGTATAATGATAACTGCTTCCCACAACCCACGAGACTACAACGGTATGAAGTTCGTCGGAAAGGGATCCATCCCGATACATGGTTTGAACGGACTCAACGATATCCGGGACATGTCCCTACAGGATAAGGACATCCCCCGGGCGGGCCGAGGCGGCGGCCTCATGAGCGCGGATGTGGTGGAACCTTACATCGACAAGGTAGTATCGTTCCTGGAAGACCCTGATAGGCTTGGTGGTATGAAGTTGGCCACCGATCCGGGCCACGGATGCGCGGGACCTTTCATCGACAAAATAGCTTCCAGGTTGGGTATCGAACTCGTAAGGATCCATCACGATCCCGACGGGTCCTTTCCCGCCGGCGTACCCAATCCTATCCTTCCCGAGATGCGCCGGGAGATCTCGCAAGCCGTGATAAGCTCCGGCGCCGATGCCGGCGCGGCCTGGGATGGGGACTTCGACAGATGCTTCCTCTTCGATGAGAATGGGCGTTTCATCGAGGGTTATTACATCGTAGGAATGCTGGCGAAGACCGTTCTTGAAAGGGAGAAGGGAGCAAAGATAGTCCATGACCCGAGGCTGGTGTGGAACACGGTCGAGATAGTAAGGTCCATGGGCGGCGTCCCGATGATGAACAGGACCGGGCACGCCTTCATCAAGGATAGGATGAGAAAGGAGGACGCCGCATACGGAGGTGAGATGTCCGCACATCATTATTTCAGGGACTTCTACTACTGCGATACCGGGATGGTGCCTCTTATGCTTGTGCTTCAACTCATATCAGGATCGGAAAAGGGGCTCTCCAGCCTTGTTCGCGATATGGAGAACAGGTACCCGGTCTCAGGGGAGATCAACAGGAAAGCGATGGATCCCAGGCAGACCATTGAGGCCATTGAGAGAGAATATGCCCCCGGTGCATTGTCCATCGATAGGACGGACGGGATATCCATAGAGCATGAAAGGTTCAGGTTCAATCTCAGATCATCGAACACCGAGCCCCTGATACGTTTGAACGTGGAAACAAAGGGGGATCGGGCACTGCTCCGATCCGTCACTGAAGGGCTCCTGAACGCCATCGACTCCATCGAGAAGGAAAGCGAGGGATCCTGCCGATGAAGGCTGAGAGGGTTGTATGGAGACCGTATCCTGTGGAGCGATCCGCTCGCCTGGAGGAATTCCTGAGCGAATGCGAGGGCCGGATCGGAATGGACCTTGGCTCCCGTTCCATAAAGGCGGCGGGCCTTGTCGATGGCGAACATGTATTGTGGATAACCGATACCGAGACCATGATATGTTCCGGGACCCCCCCCCTTACAGATGGCTTTCGATGTGTTACCACAGGTTACGGCAGGGGCATGATCAAGGGAGCCACCTCAATAAACGAGATCAGGGCCCATGTCGTAGGCGTCCTTTCTTCCTTGGACATCGACACTTTCACTTTGATAGACATCGGAGGGCAGGACTTCAAGGTCATCAGGGTGAAGGACAGAGGGATCGTCGATTTCTCGATGAACGACAAATGCGCAGCTGGAACGGGCAGGTTCCTCGAGAAGATGGCCGGCATGCTCGGAATGACCGTTATGGAGTTAGGATCGCACAAAGGAAGAAGGAAGGTCCTTGAATCCACCTGCTCGGTCTTCACCGAGACGGAGCTCATCTCCCTTATGGTCGAAGGCGTCTCCAGGGAAGAACTGGCATCGGGCGTTATCTATTCCGTCTTCGAGAGGCTGAGACCACATCTCAGAGCCTATCCCGACGACGCGATAGTGCTGACCGGAGGCGCGTCATTACTGCCAGGGATATCGGGTACTATAAGTGAGCATTCGAATGCGGAGGTCATGGTTCCAAAGGATTCGAGGTTCATGGGGGCCCTTGGTTGCTATCACGCCGATCTCGATCGCGTCCGAGTTCCCTTGAAGCGCGCCGCCTTGAGTAACCTATCAAGAAGACAGGTCCTATCAGGACCATGAGCGCCGCTCCCGATATGATCAAGGCCGCAGGTGACCATACTTCGGCCAGGTCCATGTATGTTCCTGCCTTCTTCGAGAGATCGGCCATTTCCACCCTCATCTCTTCGGTGAACGAGGCTTCCAGGCTGAACGCAACGAGCCTGCTCCCCGATATGGGTAATAGAAACCTATCGTAAAGCCTCTCCACCGATCGAAGCTCCGCCGTCGTATTGTCCGCGAACGTCACGTTGAATTGGGCCACGACCCTGTCCACGGCCCCCAGAGGGCCTGTGGACCTCAGCCTAACCCTGCCCTCTATGACATAATCCAGCATGGTGCCGGATATTGAAGAGACCTTCCAGGTCTGGACCGAGTCCATATAGTAACCGCCCACACCTATCCTGGATATCATAAGCGATTCTGGATCCACGGGGACATCCGAGGATCCCATCCTGAATATCATCGGCGCGTCCGTCCCGTTCCCTTCCCTTGATATGTATCGTGCTATGTTCTTCCTGGATGAGATCGGGTCCCACATCTCGTAATCCCTCTCCATCACGTTCCCAGTAGGGAATTGGTGCAGCCCCGATCTCGCGGTCCCCTTGTATCCCGTGAGATACATGTGAGTATGGATATCGACCGCATATCTCTCCCCATCATCGGCATCCACCACTTCTCCGGTCTTATTGTCGATCGTTACCATCCACTCGTGGAAAAGGGCCGCCCTCTCGTCATCCGAGTCCATGATGCCTGTGAGATGCCTCTGAACGATATGTTCCTCAGTGGTCTGCGACCCGGGATCGTCCTGGTCCAACATCGTCACGCTCTGCTTGGCATAGCTTATCTGATGTTCGAATACGGGAAGCACCCTTGTATCAGGAAATGTTATGTCCGCTTCGATGTCCAGCTTGATATCCAGCGGGATCGACGTCCTATCATCCAGGACGTATTGTGTCCTATCCGAGTATAGCATATCTATCTTCATTGAGAGCGGGATGGATCTCGGAATGCCTCCGATCCCCGATAGCGCGTCATTTTCAATGCTCTCGTCAACCACGTTCAAAGCATAGACGCGGGCACTCCTTCCAGAGATCTTCCTCTCCAAGACTGGCTCGGCATCAAGGGTCTTGTTCAGAATCCGGCTCCATATCTTTATAGGCCCTTTCGTCGCTCGACCGGGGCTTATTCCGCTCCTGCCCATCTCCTCCTCGAGGTCCATGTCCATTACGAGTGTGGGCGTATCGCCCATCATGAGGCCTTTATCGTCGATCGCAGCCGCCAACTGAACAGGAAGCATATCATCGTATACCATGTCCATGGGCTCGATATATTGCCCCGTCGCCATACCGGACCAAGAATAGGCCATCAGCGTTCCGGTCCCGGCCATTATCGTTCCCTGGCCCAAGGGCATTTCGGTTTGACCTGACGATCCATGTTCTATTATCCTCGATGATATTCCTGGATTCCAGAGAGATCCCGATATAATGAGCGAAAACCCTGTAATAAGGGTCAGGGCGAAAATGAGCGCTCTTTTTCGGACAGGAGGCATCGATCTCAGTTAGCTATGGTTCATATGGTATTTATCCATGAGGCCTTAATTCAACCCCAGGGATCGTCCTCCTCCATCTCCAATTTCTTATGTCCCGCTTGATGTGACCGGACTACGAAATCCTCGTCGCCTGGACCTGCGGCCTTCCTTCTCCTTGCGATCAATACAAATGCCAGGACGATCAAAAGCAGCAACACCGCAAGAAGAACGAGAGAACCAACGATAAGAGGTAGGATGCTCGATGAGGAGGCCCCGTTCTCGACATCGAAAGTCAGTTCATCCTCTGCCGCGTTGCCTGATGCGTCCTTTACGGTCATCTTTATGTAATGAGTTCCCGCAACCGTGGGGATGTACTCCGCCACTGCTCCAGTGAGGGCCGTCTCCTCTCCATTGGGATCCTTTACGATCCAGGTCACCTCACCTTCCTCTCCCTGGGCTTTGAGTATGATCGGATCCCCCGCTTTTGCTTTCTGGACCGGCGATATGCTGACCTCTGGAGGGATGTCATCGATCACGTTGACCTCTGCCCTGACGCTGCCGATGTTACCCGCTGCGTCCCTTGCGATCGCTATGATCGTCCATAGGCCGTGATCATCCGGAAGGAAAGCGAAGCCTTCGGCGCTCTTATCGAGCGTGATGTTACTCTGACCCTTGATCGCGTGAACGATCATTTCCTCTACTCCAATGTTATCCTGAGATCTTGTCATTATGATATGTCCGGTCGATAGAAGGATCTCCCCGTCCTGAGCGTCGATGGAGACGGAGGGCGGATCGTTATCCCTTATGAGAAGCGTGATTGTCCGCGTCGCCTCGTTCCCGGAGAGGTCCCTGGCAGTGATGGTGATGAGAGCTTCGCCGGATATGTCCGGCCATACATAAAACCCGATCTCGAACAGTGGTCCGGATCCCGCCAATGTGAACTCCGATGACCTCTCGAACGATGCGATGAGGAGCGAGACCGAATGGATCCCGACGTTGTCCTCGGCCGTGATCGAAGCGGTGAAGGACTCGCCCGTGGTCAATTCCATGGACCCAAGGCCCCCCGTCGATGCGATCACGGGGTCATCGTCATCCAGTATATAGACGTCGATCTCGGGAACCGCAAGGGCGTTGCCCGAGCTATCGATCGCCGTTATGACGATCATCAACTGACCAGTGGCATTCATGGGGACATCGTAGGTCGCCCGGTAAATCCCTTCGGATCTGTACATCCTGACGATCTCGTTGCCCGGATGGCAGTGGAACTCGGCGCTCACTTCGATCACCGCTATGTTATCGATCATCTGAACCTCTATTGTGAACGGATCCCCCGTCGTGGCATTCCGGGGATGATCGATGGATACGAGTTCCGGCGGGTCATTGTCATGCACTGGGATAGGGTCCATCTCGTACGTGTTCGAGTTACCCGAAGTATCAGTGATGGTCAGGACCACTCCCATCAGGCCCGTCAGGGATGCAGGGACGGTCATGGAGCCTGAGAATCTTCCAGATACCGCCCTGGTCGGGCCGTTCAGTAGCACCGATCCCTTCACGCTGCCGATGGACCATTCCACCGAAGCGTTCACGATGGCGATGTTGTCCGCAAGCTCGAACGCCATCAGGAATTCGTCACCCGTGGTCGCCTGAGAGGGGATCTCGAAAGAGAGCATCTCCGGAGGATCGTCGTCCAGTATCGTGACTTCGTTCATGCCGCTTTCCGCCGCGTTCCCCGATGTATCGACAGCCACAAGCCTGTAGCTCAGATTACCCCACGCATCCGAGGGTATGGATATCTGGGCCTCGAAAATGCCCGAGACGGACATGGCATCGATCCTGTCCAACGTCTTGCCCGGGAGGATGATATCCACGTGGCACGACGCTATGCCTATGTTGTCCGAAGCGCTGAATCTGATCGTGAAATTATCCCCAGTGGTCGGATATCCGGATGTCATATCGATGACATGCGGGAGATCGTCGTCCTCCACCCCCAGATCGACCGTGTGCGTCCAGGCGATGTTCCCTGAGGTGTCGGTTATCATGTATCGGTATCTCAGAGGTTCGATCTCATCCTCGGCGACATCGATCTCGATCCCGAAAGACACTCCGGATGGGGCCATGGTCGAGTTAACGGGCGTAGCATTTCCAAACCTGTACTCCACATGAACGGAGTTCACCCCTATGTTGTCCCCGGCCCTCATCGAAAGAACGAAGTCATCCCCTGTAGTCGGGACCCCGTCGGTCAGGTCCTCGACCATGTATGGAGGGTCATCATCGATCACCTGGATATAAACGTCCGTTGTATGGTTCATGTTCCCCATCGCATCCTCGACGTAAAAAGAATACGACAGCGTTCCGCTGGCGTTCGAGGGTACATCTATCGTAAGAACATATGGTCCGGATCCAGAAAGGGAAGAATTGATGAAGGAAGCACCTCCGATGCTGTAATTGACCTTCGATGAAACTATGCCTATATTGTCATGCACGTCCAGCGAGAAATTGAACGGGTCCCCCGTGGTCGCTATTATGTCCGAGAGGTCGCCGTGGATGATGGGCGCATCGTTATCGTATATCTGCACGGACCTCCAGGAGGATATGTTAACGTTCCCCCTGATATCGCTGGCTATCAACCTGAACCACAGCGGGAGAACTGAATCCGATGGGTTGTTCCCCGCATGAACGTAGACCCCCGCTCCTTCCGGGAGCATGGTGACGTTTTGATACGTGGCTGGTGTTAAGACCGAGCGGTTCCAGTGAAGGTTTACATATCCTATCCCCGCCGCATCCGACACGGAGGCCGAGATCCGATACGGATCCGCGGTGGTATCGTTGCCCTCGAATTCCAACGAGTCTATCCTTGGGGGATCGTCGTCCTCGCCTATGGACACCTTGCCAAGATAGGGTTTTAAATTAAGTGCCGTAACGGTGAGGTTGAGGTCCATCAGCAGTTCTGGAAGCGAGAACGAAGCGGTCCCTGTGGAGTTCGTCATGGCGGTGGAATAGAATACCGTCCCGTTCATGATGCAGACCCTGGCATCCTCGATGGGTTGGTTCGAGGCGTCCTTTACCGTCACCCTCATTGTGCCGGGGCTCGGGAAGGGGTCTGTGTGGGTAACTGTCATATTTTCCGGGGTCTTGGTCCATATCGGTATCTCTGGATCCCCCATGAGATTGTACTGAAGCAGGTTCTTCCAGGCATATCTATTATGGGCGCCCTTGTCGTTTATGTAATCGTACTTCGAAAGATACAATGCCTTTCCCGGCTGTTGATCCCCGCTGCCGAAGAACTGCTCCCAGAAACGGTAATCATGGCCCTGATTGTAGTATCCGCCGTCGGATCCCTTCGTCCAGTGGACGGCGTACCAGCTCACCCTGGACGACCCCACAGCGCCGATCCCCACATCTCTGAGTATGTCCTCGGTCAGGCAGTTCGTCACCCTGTCGAACTCCCCGTTGTTGCATGCGTCGTTGTAGAACAGAGGTCTCTTCTCCCCGTTGCTCTGCGAGGCCGATGTGGAATAGTATGCGGTGCTCGAGTATTCCCCTGAATCGCAAAGCCCGTTGCCGTTCGAGTCCGAGTTCCATATCCTTCTGTATATCCCGGTGGAACTTCCGTGCCCTGCCATGTTGACCATGAAGGCGCCAGGATCGATGGCGCTCACCACGTTGTTGGTTGTCAGGTTCGCATCGCATGATTGCTGCGAAGGCCATATCCCCGCTTTCTCGTAAAGTGTGTAGGTCTTGTATCCAGATGACATGAAGTCGGCCCTTATCGCTTCTTTAAGGTCCGCCTCGTCCGTGGTGTCGTTGACGGTCGAGCTGCGTATGTAGTTCGAATATGCACCCGCCATTACCGACCTATTGTACCAGCTTCCGGTCGCAGGGCCCTTCTCGTACTTGATTATGCTCGAGACCATCGCGGACAGCTCGCTCGCGCTGTTCCCGGAAAGACGGCCCACGAACACCTCCGGCCAGAGGTCGATACTATCGTCCGAGTATTCGCCGAACAGCCCGTCGCTGTCCCCGTCCCAATCATACGGCGTGTGTCCCGTCCCGTTCAGGTCCGAATAGTAAGCGTCCGTGGCCACGTAGGACCCGTCGCTACCCGAATCGTCGTAACCGTCAGGAACGTAAGCTAGCCTGGTCGGGACCACGTCGTTGTCCCCACCCAGTATGACCCATTCGAGCTCTTCGTTCTTGTAAAGGTCGATAAGGTATTTCCTTATCTTCTCCGGATTGTCCGTCCCCGAATATTTTCCGTAAATCCAGCTCGTCTCGACCACCCTGGTATAGACCCCCTTTGCGGTCTTCCAATTCGCGAGCGGCCTAAATGTGGAGTTGTACGTGGAGGATGTTATGATGACAAGCTTCGTTGGAGGTGTGGTGTTGTGATAATAGGTCGAGGGCATCGTATCCTGAGCTGCGGGAGGTGCTTCCTGCCACACGGGTTGGGCATCCGAGTCATCTCTCCTGTCGACCATCGGATTATCCTCGGTCACACGAACGGTCCTCCTTCCGATGGAAGGTTCCACTTTCAGACGTACAATCACTTCCTCCGGGAAAACCAGAGTACCATCAGTGTACGAATAAGGGCTCAACCTTATGACCGCGTAAGAGCCGCTCTTACCTGATATCATTCCCGTCATGCGGACTGCTGGTGCTTTGGTTTCCTCATACCTATCGATCACCAGATCCCCGCCACCTGCAAGGGGTGAGAGCATGAGCGGCCTGTCTACGGGTATTGAGTATCCACCGACCAGCTGGAACGATACCATCTCCGACATCCTGTGCCCGAGCGGTATGTGGTAGGTCCTCTCCGGAAGAAGAGGTGATCCTATCCTTCCCGAAGGGGACCATCCGGAGCATAACAGAAGGGCCCCCGCATCCGTATCCATTATATCCGGAACAGGGATCTCGAACAAGAGCTCAAGGTCCCATTCCCCTTCCTGTGCATCGATGTAGGGAAAGATGGATAAGGAAATGAGCAATGCCGCAAATAACGCGATAACTTTCATAAAATGGCCCGCCTCTATTGGTTTTTTCATTCATCCCTGCCCTTCTTAATAATTCTTTTGTAATTAATGAATGAGCAGGGAAATAAGCGCTATTTTGCGATCTTCCGTTTTCCGGGGATTTCTTTCCCGCCCGTGCCCAGGTTCCATGCCGTGATAAGCAATATCGCGCCGAAGAATATCAATCCTATCTGGAGAGCGTCCACGATCATGATCTCCATGGGGCCCTCTCTCTCCAGGATGAAAACGAACAGCCCCTGTACCGCGTTGTTCAGAGAATGCAGGATCGTCGCCGACAGCAATCCTACGATCGTCAATGCGATCTTCGATATGGCGGTCCGGCGTCCCAACCCTATGCATGCAATGGCCGTATATAGCCCGTGTATCGGCACCCCCAGAAGCGTCCTCCAGATCACGGGGTCCAGCGTCTCATATGAGATACCTCCCTTTATGATGCCCGAAAAACCCATTGCGAGGTATCCGATCGACTCTATCAGACCGAAAGAGCAGCCGACCAGGAATCCCGCCATGATCGCATCCTTGACGGGAGCCCTTTCCCCTCTGGCTTTCCTGAGTATCGCCCAGTCCAGAACAATGAACAGCACCAGTGCGCACAGGAACTTCGCCCCCTCCTCTATGGGGCCTGCTGAGACGACCAACAGGAATGCGCTCCAATTATCGGGCAATCCGATGATCATCAGCATAGCTGCACCGATGAGCTCGAAGAATATCGAAATTGATGCGCTTGTCCAGCCGGCGGTCATGTATACCCATGGAGTAAGGGCGAGCGAGATCGACCTTGCCGCCGGATCGTTCGAGGTCCATCCGATCCTTTTGAAGAACATGCGCCTGGCGTACCTCGACGGTATGTAAAAGACCGCCCAGGATGAGACCGCCATGAAGAGAGGGATCGTTATGGACAGTAATGCCCCCAATATGATGAAGAAGAGGATCATTCACTATGCCCCCTTGAACGATCCATCGAGGACCTGCTCCTTTTGTATATGAGGTAATTGGTTAGGGCGTAAATGGATGAAACCAATGATGCGATCCATATAAGGCAGCATGGGATCGCGAAGCAACCTCCGATGATCATTCCCCCCCACGTGGCGCCGCCTGGCCTATTGAACTCTATCTGAAGGTCCTCGAAATCCGCGCCCCCCTCCTGGCAGTAAATGGATACCTTGATCGCCCCACTTCCCGTAAGGTCAGCGTTCCCGACGTATGGCAGTGTGGCGTTCGTCATTCTCAACGCGGTCCTCTTCCCTTCCCAAACCTTCAACCAGACCCATCCATCCTCTCCTTCTTCATGAAGTATGGTGATCATTAAAAAGCCCATTGTCCGCTCGTCGATCTCCAGAACGTACTCCTCTCCCTTGCTTCCTCGGCCTGCATGGACCATGTCGTCCTGATCGTGATCGGGGATCTGTACTTCGATGATGGTGGTCAGAGATCCTGTGGAGGAGATGATGAGGAACGCTATCCCGATGACCATCAGAACGAAGGATGCGGCCCCCGCCCTTCTCGCGATCCTCCTTTCTCTTGCGATCATCTATTCGCACCTTCTGCCGTACTCGAATAGCCCCCCGGCATCCAGTATGTCCATCTGGACCCCAGAGGGTATGGCGATCCTTCCTATCATCCCATCGTCCTTTTTCACATCTCCCGTAATAGTATCGAGCGAGATCCGGTCCCCGTCCTTCGATCGAACGATCCCATCCGATGTACCCTCTATCGTGAAAAGCCCGAGCGCGGCGTTTATGGCATTGCGTTTGTAAATGGCCCCAACGGACCGAACGAGCAGAGCTTTTATTCCCAATGCCTTGAAGCAGTCAACCGCCTGCTGCCTTGAGGAACCAGAGCCGAAGTTGTCCCCCGCTATCAGTATCTGGACCTTCCCTTTGAGGGACGGAAGATGTTCGTATCCTTTCAGGTTGCCGAGGGCGTACTTGCCCATCTCGTTCACATCCGTTATCGCCAGATGCCTGTTGTGGAATATCATGTCAGTATCTATGTCGCCCAGGAGATCCCCATTCTCGTCCTTCAGGAGCATTACGGCGCCTTCGATGATCATTGTCCCACCCCCAGGTCATCAATCGACGCGATCCGGCCTAGAAGAGCGGAGGCGGCCGCCGTCCGAGGTGAGGCCAGGTAGGTGTCCCCCTTTCCCTGTTTTCCCATGAAATTACGGTTCGAGGTCGAGACCTGGACCTCTCCCGGACCGGTCATTCCTATCTGACCGGAAGCGCATCCCCCGCAGCCTGAATTTGATATGATGAAGCCGGAATCGAAGAGCGTCTTCACCTTTCCTTCGTATAGCAGCCTCTTCCAAACCGATCTCGTGGCCGGGACCACCTTCGCCATCACCCTAGGGTGTATCCTTGTCCCCTCCACGATACGAGCCACCTCCGATATATCCTCATAGCTCCCGTTGGTGCAGGATCCTATAAAAACGGAATCCACCTCTATAGTTCCCAGGGATGATACGGGCCTGACTTTGTCCGGTTTTCCAGGCATCGAGACCAGGGCCTCCAGATCGGAAACGTCCAAAGAGACCTCCCTTTCGAAGAGATAATCCGGAACGTGGACGGGGACGTTCTGAGGTTGTTCTCCGTTCACCGACCTGAAATGTTCCAGTATTTCACCGTTAGGCTCTATGAGGGCGCACACGGCGCCCATCTCGGTCGCCATCGATGCCAGGGTGATCCTTCCGGAGAGCGAGAGGCTCTCGACCTGATCCCCGGTCATCTCCATGGACATCCCCAATCCCCCCTTAGAACCAAGGGTTCCGACAACAGCCAATGTAAGGTCCTTTGCAGAACAGTTCCTTGGCATCCTGCCTTCGACCGCGACCCTCATTGTCCTCGGGACCTCGAACCATGTCTTTCCGGTCCTGAATATGAAGGCAATGTCCATGTCCCCCATGCCCTGGCCGAAGGCGCCTACGGCCCCGAGTATGTTTAAATGGGAATCGGTTCCCGCCATGGTCGCCCCCGGTGTCGCAAGCCCCTCCTCGATTACTATATGCGACCCGATCCCAGCATCGACGTCGTATACCTTGAGTCCCCATTTTCTGGCGAAGCGCCTTATGATGTGCTGGTTCTCCGCGTAGGGGATCGTCTTCGCAGGCACAACGGTGTCGAAGGTGAAGAACGTCCTTTCTGGATCGGCGACAGGCTCGTTCGGATATTGCTCCTCCATATGCCCTACTACGTTCGCCCCCCCGAAATCCCTGGCCGTCTTCAGATCTATGTCCATCCAAACGATCCCCCCCGGAACTACCCGGTCCTTCGAGTGTTCCGAGATGATCTGCTCGATCATGCTCAGTTCCAAACCTATCCCACCTGAGGTCGATCCGGCATACATGCATATGCTGTCTCGGACATGTCATATTTTTCGTCTGGGTAGAAAGAGGTTTGAGTATAATATATTATTATTATTTCTAATAACAATGGGACCGCATTTTCCTTTGTAAAGATTTTTCCCTGAAAAAAAAAACCCTTGGGATACGTTATCAGATCAAAGAAAGGAAGTCCAGTATGAAGAACATCAATATCCCTGAGGTCAGTCCTATCGAGAAAGCAAGAAGGAAGAATATCATCGTAAATGACCTCTGCCTCCGCCTCGAGGATATGTCCCTGTTATAAAGTACATCCTCCACGTAGGAGATGCGCCCTCCCCAATTCAGGTCTGACATTATCAGATCGAGGCTTCTTGGCGTTCCCTTATCCTTCCTTGCCATTTTTTTCATCCTCCCCGATTATCTTGTCGGTTCCGGCATCCGGTATGCTCAATATCTCCTTTATATGCTGAATGGATTCGCGTTTGAGCCTTATCATGCTCTCGCAGGATATGCATGAGGATTCGTCCTTCGAGTAGCATCGCTTCAAACAAACCCATCTCCCGCAGTACGGGCACTGGGTAAGCTCGCCTTCCTTGATCTTCATGAGACAGAGATCGCATTCGAAAACGAACATGTCGGTCTCCCCTATCGTCTCTTTGGGCCTGTCCCCCGAGGGGCGGACCCTCTTTATCTCCGATATCACCCTTGAGAGATCTATATGGTCGCCTCCGCGTTTAATCCGGTTTATACGGTCCTTGACGTCCTTCGTGTGTTCCTTGATCCTCTTCATACAACCGACCTGTCCTTATTAAGGCGTGACCTCGTGATGTCCGCAGAATGGACATTCCTTCTGATGGTTCTTGAACCTCCTGCACCTGGGACAGAAGCTCGATCCCATTCTGAGCTCCGGTTCGGGGATCTCCTCGGAGAATACGTTGGCCAGGAGGAAGTCCCTTCTCTTTATTGCAGCTCGCCTTTTCTCGAGGGCGTCCACCTTTTTCCTTATGTAATCGATATCGAGGTCCAATCCGGTCTCGATCCGTATGAGGTGCTTTAGCCTGTTCATCCTCTTGGTGTCGTTTGACTTGCCGCCCGCATCGGCGTAGCTCATTATGATCCCGGTCGCGAGGCCCGCCTTCTCACCATCCATACCTTCGACCATGAACCATCACCTCAACGCCTATCGCTATTGAAGAGCTTCCCTTCGTGACGTTTTATCATGCCAAGTATCTGGCTAGTTCTTACGGTGTCCGAACCGATCTCGAGCCTCTTTATCCTCTCCTCTATCTCGTTCATATCGGAGATCAGCTTCCTTGTGAGAATGGAATTATCTGTTCTTATCGATTCGAGCCTCTGCCTCTCGCTGTTGTTAAGAACCACGGTCGAGTTCCGCAATTCCTCCATGAAAGCCTTCTTCTTGGCGATCTCTAGCTTGGCCATGTCCATCTCGTACTGGGCTTTTATTTTGAGGTTCCTGCCTTTGACCCATGCTTTCAGGACCTGCAGCAGTAGCAATAGGAGTATGAATCCTATCACCGACAGCAGTAACAATATGAAATTCTCGGATATGACCTCGCCCAAAGATGCCATTTTTTATTCCCCCGTTATCTCTTTCCATGATGCATATGCAATATAAGATATAAAATGAGGCGGTCCCATGGGACCGCCTCCAACACTCTCCTTTCCTTTCCTGCCCGCCTATGATATGACGGGTTTCGAGAGCTTCTCCACCTCTTCCTTGCTCAGACCTATCTCGACGTCCTCCCCGAGGTCGGTCACCTGGTCGGGTTTGATCCTCAACCTTCTCTGCTTGAGGCCCGTCCTTATGAACAGCTTCCATACCTTCCAGTCCTTCAATTCCGTGGCGATCTCGATATCGTATACCTTTCCGATATCCTCGCCTTCCTTGAGGACGACCTTCTTCTTCATGAGGTCCGAGAGATAAAGATGATGTACGGACGATCTGTCCTGCTCGATCTCTTTCCTGTGTGCTTCCGGAGATAGGTTTATGATCTCATCATCATCGTTGATCTTGAGATCGGCCGGTTCGACGATGGACCTCTCCTTCTTGAACAATCCGCCCTCTTTGAGAACGAATCCTTTTATGGTCCAGTTCGTCGAATCTATTATCATGTCCTCAAGAGCCCCCATCTCGTCTCCGAGTTTTGATATTATATCATATCCTTCCAGTTGACTGAACAGCTTCATCATATCACCCCTTGTATCCTTTAATGTTCTTCTTCATATGCTCCACCCGGATCTCGAGGTTGCTGATATCGGCATCGGCCTCCTTGACGAAATCGTTCAATACCTTGAGCTTGCTCGAGAGTATCCCGTGCCTCTCATCGTACCTTGCGATGTCGATCTCCCTGACGAGGCCGTATTCTGCGATGAAGGAGTCGAAATTGCTGTCCAGGAACCGCTCTATCTTGCGGTCCATCAGCTTCCTCTTGTATTCGGCCTGCACGTCCTCATCCTTGTCCTTCTTGAACCAGGACTTGATCTTGGCAAAGAACCCTATCTTCTCTTCTTCGTAATCTTCCATCTATGATCCCTCCTCAATACCTCTCGAGTTTGACGATGTCGTTGTTCAGCGCGTTCAGTCTGCCGTCGATGTTCTTCCTCATCTTCTCGATGGAGCCGACCTCCTTATCGAGGTGGCCCAGTCTCTTGGCGGCCTCGTTCTTCCATTTCCTGAGGTTTGGTCTTGTGACCAGGTCCCATTCGCCTATCATTGTCCTGAAGTTACCCTCGAAATAGACGGCGACATGGTCCTCCCTCTTCTTGAAGATCAGCCTTATGATCATGATGATGGTTATAACGACCAGTATCGCGATAACCGCGATCATTATCCAGAAGAACGGCTCTGATAGCAATGATTGATATTGTGTCATTTATATCACCCCTTCACTCCATGTTTCTTTTCGAGCAGCTCTACCCTTCTTTTGCCGTCATCGATCCTCATGGTCGCCTCACCCTTCCATATCTCCAGGTCCTCGACGCGGTTCTCGATGCTCACGGTCTGCGCGTCGATATCGTTGAGCTCGCCCATGAGGGCGAGGTCGTGCTTCTGGATCAGCTCCGGCAGGTTGTGCGCCAGATATCCCTCGACCATCTTGTTCGTCGATGTGGTGAAATCCGGCGAGATCGCCTTCATTCTCTCTCCTATCCCCAATCTGACCTTTTCGGTTTCGTTCTCCATTCAATCATCTCCTTTTTCTTCCTCATCCTTCTTGAACTTCTTCGCGACCTTCTCCTTGAGTTCGGTCGCCTTCTCCTTCGCCTTTTCCTTCATCTCGTCAACGGAGTCTCCGACGGTCTTGTGGTACCTGATAGTGACCGCATCACCGTCCTTCACCTCCAGCTTCTCCATGTCCTTCTCTCCGAGCCTTACATCGGTCGCAGGGATCAGTTTATCATGGGATACATCGACGAGTATCGCCTTGTCCTCGGCGTTTACGAGTTCAACCATGTCTTTCTCCTCAAGGTCCATCGCGGCGAACACATCGGAATGTATCCGAGCGTAACCCGACTGACCTTTGAGGGCGCTCTTTCTGGCAAATAATTTGCGGTTTTCTTCCATATTTTCCCTCCATGTTTATAGTAACCATAAGACATATTAAGTTTATATACTTTTTCCCTATTATTTTGCAAATTATTTTTCACCTTATATATTATTATTTTATTTTTTAGGTAATTTATTTGTTAAATGTACAATCTAAAGAACTGAGACCATTTTTCCCATCCTCATTATATCGTGAACTCAGGCAATACAAATTTCATTTGCCTCCCTAAACATCTATATCAGATATTCATTGTAATTCCACTGACCATTTTCCATTACTCCTACTTTAGTGAATGAATAGATATATATACTAGTTTTACGAATACTATATCATCCGGAAACATGTCCCAACACGTACATGGTTGGGATCCCCGGCAGGGTGATGGGATGAATCCGCTGGCCGTAACCAAGTTGTTGAGCGATGAGTACACGGTGAAGATACTCACCGCCACTTATCGTATGCCGAGATCGGCGAACTACCTCCGGATCAAGTTCGACATACCCATCGCCGCATGCTACAGGAGGATACGGGAGCTCGAGGACATGAGCCTCCTCAACATCACCGAGAAGATCCTCACTCCAAAAGGGAAGAGGGTTGCCCTCTACCAGTCCAACCTCAAATCGGCTTTTTTGACGTTCGAGAACGGAAAGCTCCGCGCCCATCTGGAGCTAGCCGGCAGCTCCACTGCCGATCAGGAAGAGGTGTGGAACGTCATAGAGAGCTGATAAATCCCATCTTTCGCGCCCCCCCCTTCCATGTATTTATAATCGGGAAGCGCCTAACCCCTGTATGACCATGGGCGATCTAAAGAGGATATCACTTGGGTCCGATCACGGGGGGTTCGAACTGAAGGAGCTGATCTCATCCCATCTCAAAGAGATAGGGCACGAGGTCCTGGACCGAGGCTGCTTCGACCCCGGACCGGTGGACTACCCAGATGTTGCCGCGCTCGTATGCTCCGACCTTCTCTCGTTCACGGCTGACCTCGGCATCCTCGTCTGCGGTACCGGCATCGGCATGTGCAACGCCGCCTCTCGACTCGACGGCATCGTCGCGGCACTGTGCACCAACGAATACATGGCAAGGATGGCCAGGATGCACAACGACGCCAACGTTCTGTGCCTGGGAGGACGGGTTACCGGAACTGACCTGGCGTTATCCATCATTGATGAGTTCATCGAAGCGATCCCTCTTCAAGATGATCGCTACCTTAGACGTCGTGATAAGGTAAGGGGGATGGGGTGAGACCATGCAGGAGATATGGACGGAGAAGTACAGACCTCGAAAATTGGACGAGGTCATAGGCCAGACCGACATAGTCCGAAGGCTCATGGCGGTCGTTGAGAGAAGGAACATACCGCATTTTCTCTTCGCTGGCCCCGCCGGCACCGGAAAGACCACATGCGCCCTTGCCCTGGCCCGTGAGCTGTTCGGCGAGGAGGGCTGGCAGGACAACTTCCAGGAGCTCAACGCCTCTGACGAGAGAGGTATACAGGTGGTGCGTACCAAGATCAAGTCCTTCTCCAGGGCCGCTCCGCTGGGAGGGGCCGATTTCAAGGTGATATTCCTTGATGAGGCGGATTCCCTGACGACGGACGCCCAGGCGGCACTTCGTAGGACGATGGAGCGCTACAGCCAGACCTGCCGTTTCATCCTCTCCTGCAATTACTCCTCCAGGATCATACCCCCGATACAGTCAAGATGCTCCGTCCTGAGGTTCTCTCCCTTGTCCAAGGAGGACATTCGCAAATATGTGAACAGGATAGCCTCTAGTGAGGGGATCGATGTGACGGAGGACGGGTTCGATACTCTGATGTACATATCGGGAGGTGATCTGAGAAAGACGGTGAACATTCTTCAGGTCGCAGCATCGTTCTCCGAGAGGATCGATTCCGACACGCTCTTCTCCACCGCCTCGGTCGCGAGGCCCGAGCTCGTTTCCGATATGATGACAAAGGCCCTCAACGGAAACTTCAAAGGAGCCAGAGAGGTGCTCATGAAGCTTGTCACCGAGGCGGGGCTCTCGGGCGAGGACATACTCTCACAGATGCACAAGGAGCTATACAACCTACCACTGCCCGACCAGACAAGGGTACATCTCCTGGATGCTATCGGCGAGGCCGATTTCAGGCTCATCGAAGGATCCAACGAGAGGATACAGCTGGAGGCCCTTCTGGCAAGGATACAGTTGCTTTCATCGAAGGACAGATAAGGGGCACACTTCAATTTTCCAGAAGCTCCTTCAGGGCCGTCCTGAGGCTCTTCTCGGAATTCATCTTGTATGTCCATCCGGTTGACCTCATCTTATCTACGGAAAGGGACATGAACTTCACATCGCCCTTCCATCCAGCACCCTTATGGCCCCCGGTGAATACCTTGGAAGCTCCCTGGAGACCCATTCCCTCGAGAACGATATCGGCTATACCGTCCACGTTGACGCTATCATCTGTTCCCAGATTATAGAATTCGAAGGAGGGCCTCTGGGATTCTGTGGCATGGATCATACCTTCAACGCAATCGCTCACGTGTATGTAGGACTTACGCTGTGTCCCGTCCCCCAATATCTCGAGCCTTTTGGGGCCCTCCCTCAGTTTCCTGATGAAATCCACGAGTATGCCGTGGGTGGACCTCGATCCTACGACGTTCGCGAACCTGAAGACCGTTGCCTTGATCCCGAAATTGTCCGAGAACGCGGATATTAGGGCTTCCGCAGCGAGCTTCGAGGCGCCATACTGTGATATGGGCATCAAAGGCCCGTAATCTTCGGGTGTTGGCATGATCGTAGCATTACCGTAAACGGTGGATGTCGATGTGAACGTGAACCCGGGAGGATCATTCCTTCTACACTTCCTGATCGCCTCGAGAAGGTTGTAGGTTGCCATGATGTTCTGTTCCACCGATGTCCACGTGTCGGCCTCCCCTATCCTGACATCCGGGTTCGCGGCCACATGATACACGTGATCAGCGTCCTTTACCGCTTCCTCAAGATCATTGTCCAGGACAAGATCCCTCTCCAGGAATTCTATACGATCCATGACATGAGATATGAACTCCAACCTGCCCGATGAGAGGTTGTCGTACACTATCACATCGTTGCCCCTTGAGATCAGAGCGTCGACCAGATGGCTTCCTATGAAGCCCGCCCCTCCGGTAACGAGTATCCTTTTCGCGCCCATGATCGCTCCAAGGCCTGATCGTTATTATATCTTTGTCGGGGCTATTCCTCTACTCTCGTTCCATTTCCGGCGTCGGGTTCCTTCCTCTTTGCACCCAACCTGTCGGCTGATTTTATCAGGACGTTCGTGGCGTTGCCCACACCGTTCTTGGCGATATCCACCCCTCCCTTGCCGTACTCCCCTGCCTTCCTCATCGTTAGGGATGCTGCCCTCTCGCTGAGGGCCAAACCGGCTTCGATGAACCTGCCGGTGAGGTCCTTGGCATACCTGAGCCTCTTCTTTCCCAGCACCTTCGCGTTCAGTGCAATCTCCCTGCCAGATGGTCCCATTAATCCGATCGGCATGGTCACCAACTCCAGGTTGATGTCGTCCACTCTATCACCTACCTTGTCCAGGAGGGTCAATGTATCCCTCACGCCCCTGAAGGTCAGATGCGTCGCCTCTTCCCCACTGTCACCGATCAGAAGGATCCCCTTGCCGGCAGCGTCCAGGGCGTTCGACAGAAGTCTTCCCGTGTCTTCCGTGGCCTTTCTCGGGTTCCTGATAACATAGATGAGCAAACCCACCGCGATCCCTACCGCGAGGATCTGGAGGATGTTGACCTCACTTATGAAAATAAAGACCGTGGATTCCTCCATCACTCCGACCATCGCTTCGGAAAACGCCCCATACGCGTATGATCCCAATAGTGAACCGAGGCCGACCGCGAGAACAACGAGATAAGGATGAAGTCCCACCACCCTTCCCAGGAGCGTCCCTCCCACGCCGCCGGAACCCTGTAAAGGTATGAAAACGACCGATGTGACCATCAGGAACACAGCCCTTCGAAACCATCTGGAGCTCTTGACCCTGTCCCGTCCCTTCTGCTCCGTCCTTAGCATTGCCTTTCCTACCCACGGTATCCTCTTGACCCAATCGTAGTTCCAGGTCAGGAAGAGGCATACGCACAGGTCCACCCAGAAGGTCGCGAAACCGATGTAATATGATGGAACCCCTGATGCTACACGCGTCGGTATGATTATCTCCTTTCCAAGCGGGGGCAGGAGATAGAATATCCAACCGGACAGGAGTTCCTTTGACACATCCCAACCCTTCTGAAAGTAGAGCATGGAGACGGTGAGGACCATGAACGATACGAATAACAAGGCAGGAAAGAAGAACTGGAATATCTTAGTGAAACGTGTCTTTCTGGCGAGATCCGTCTCGAACAGCTTGTATGGAGTGGATCCCTCCCATCGATGAAGAAGGCCCGTTATGATATTATGCAGGGTGTCCTTCATGTATTGGGAACATACAGTGTATATTTATTCATGTCGTTCAGGACCGCAATGTTTGATATTTTCTTCTCCACAAGAAACGCAGGTATATCTTCCAGAACTCGACGATCGGTATGATCAAGGAACCGGACAATACCGATATCGAGTACTGGAGCGGGGTCAAACGGACAAGGTCCAAACCTTGGCCCCAATTTCCGAAATACATCAGTGACGTGAGCGCCGCTATCGGGACCATCGTCAGCAGGATCGGAAGGAGGATGTTCTTCTCTTTGATCTGCCTGATCAGCGATCCCCTCAGGGAAAGGCTGTTGAAGAGATTGAAGCTCTCTGCCCAAACCATGAACACAAGTATCATGGTCTGGACCGTGCCGATGACATCCCCTTCTATCCCAATATCCACGATCCCCCTGTTGAGTAGAAAAAAGAGCGAAAGGGAGATCATGGCCATCGTGAGGATCATTACCGCAAGCGATCCCAGGACCTTGCTTGACACTATGCCTTCCTTAACATCACGGGGGGGCTCCTTCATGACGCTCGCCGATGTTCTGTCCAGAACAAGGGCCGCCACCGGGAATATGTGGGTGGAGAAATAAAGGAACAGGAGATGTTTATCGGTCATCATCTGCTCCAAGAATATAAGCGACCCGAAGAACATCACGCTCAGCTCACCGATATTGGTGTATATCTGGTAGGTTATGCTCTTTCTGATATTGTCGAATATCTGCCTGCCCCGATGGACCGCCGTGACCAGGGTCGAGAAATTGTCATCGGCGAGTATTATCTGCGAGGCCTCCTTCGCCACGTCCACCCCGTTCAGCCCCATCGCCACTCCGACATCCGCGTTCTTCAGTGCCGCGGCATCGTTCGTTCCGTCCCCGGTCATGGCGATTATGTGGCCGCTTTTCCTGTATGCCTTTACGATATCCACCTTCTGTTTGGGGTTGACCCTGCAAAAGACCTTCACGTCCCCGAGCATTTTCGGGTCTATCGGCATCTGAGAGCCCTCGATTATCAGGTCACCATTCCTTAGAACTCCCAGCTCCCTTGCTATGGAGGCGGCGGTGACCTTGCTGTCCCCCGTGATCATCACGACCTTAATCCCCGCGGCGTGGCACTTCATAACGGCATCCTTAACACCCTTTTTTGGCGGATCGACCATCCCTACAAGGCCAAGGAAGGTCAAATGGCTCTCGAGGTCGGCATCGGACATTTCATCGAGAGGACCTTCTATATCCCTGTAAGCGAATGCCAATGTCCGCATGGCATCTGAGCTGATCTTGTCATTCGCCTCCATGGCCTTTTTCAGGAGACCCTTGTCCATCTCCACGACCTCACCGTTATGGAGCATACGATCGCAGGACCCTACGATGGCTTCGAACCCGCCCTTGACATAGGCGACGTGGTTCTTGCCCTTTGGGAACACCTTGGTCATCATCTTTCGATCGGAAGAGAAGGACACCTCCCGGATCGAACTATGATCCCCGAGTTCCCTGCCCAGACCTGCCTTCATTCCCAGTGTCTTGAGTGCTCCCTCCGTGGGATCCCCCAGGATGTGCCATTTTTTCCCCTCTTCTATCAACCTGGCGTCATTGACTAGACACGCCGCTTCGAGCATCAAGCTGAGGAAATGGTCCTTCCCTACATCGATCTCCGACCCATTCAGCGTCACGGAACCCTTTGGTTCGTATCCGGATCCCGTCACGTCGAAGGTCTTATCATCCTGATAGATCTTCCTAACGGTCATTGCGTTCTCGGTCATCGTCCCGGTCTTATCGGAACATATGACACTGACCCTCCCCAATGCCTCTATGGATGCGACCCTCCTAACTATGGCGTTCTCCTTCACGAGATACATCATTCCCCTTACCATGACGGACGTGGTGATGATCGGAAAGCTCCAGGGCACGGCGACCACGCTCAGTATCACCGCGTTCACCAACTGCTCCACAGCGGTTTCCGGTGCGAGGTCGCCTCGCATCCAAAGCCTGAGGATCTGGATAATGAAGAGAAGGAATATCAGGACGAAAAGGATCATCGACAGTGTCCTGGCAAGCTGGCTCATCTTCTTCTGCAGGGGGATCTGAGGCTCGGGTGCGTCCCTGATCTCGTTCGCGATCTTTCCAAGTTCGGTTCCAACGCCAACGCCGGTGACCACACCCTCTGCCGTTCCGCGGGTCACGACCGTTGACATGAACGCCATGCTCGTCATCTCATGAAGGGACGGAACGGGCGATCCAACAGGTTCAGGGTCCTTTTCGACGGTGATCGACTCTCCTGTGAGCGAGGATTCGTCCACCATGAGACCCTCGCTCGTTATCATCCTCATGTCCGCGGGTAACCTATCTCCCTCGGTTATCCTGACAATATCGCCTATCACGAGTTTTACCCGCGGTACCTGGACCCATCTTCCATCCCTCAGGACATTCGCCTTTCCCACGCTTATCCTCCTCAGCGATTCGAGGGACCTCTCGGCCGAGTACATCTGGATTATTATCAGGATCCAGCTTAGAAGGATAACGAAAACGATCGCGATCGATGTCTCGAACGAGGTGGATTCGTTCTCCGGGAAGAGCCATGTCAGGAAAGCCATTATCAGGGCGATACAGATGAGAAGAAGGATGACGAAATCGAATATCTGGGGGGCCATGCTGCGAAGGAATGACCTCTTCACCTTGGGGATCTCGTTCGGCCCATCCCGGGTCAATCTTCTTTCTGCGGTCTTCTGATCTAGTCCTTTCAGCGAGGTTCCCAACCGGCGCATTACCTCATCCACATCAAGGGCATGGTATCCTTCGCTGTCGTGTGATTCCTTGGGCAACGGACCACGACCGCCCTCGATGGATATGCAACTATCGGCGATTTTGATCGAGACGGATCAGCATCATTTGCTAGCAATGTTCGAAACCGTCTCTCCAGGTGCCCTCGTTCTCGGGATCCTCAAGGACCCATTCATAAAGGGACTGCGTCCGCTTCGCGACCAGGTCCCAGGAACAGAACGACTCGATATGCTCCCTGCCCTTCAAACCCATCTCACGGAGATCATCCCTTTTCAGAAGCGCGAGGACATCCCTGGCCTGTGATCTCACGTCGCCTACCCTGACGAGCCTACCGCAGGATTCCGGGACCATCTCCGGTGCGCCCCCGACGGCGGTCGCCGATACAGGTGTCCCCGAGGATAATGCCTCCCCTACCGTCAATCCGAAACCCTCCCAGTAGCTGTGGAAGAGCGCCAGGTCGGCGGAGGCCACCAGGGACTGCATTTCCCCTGAGGGCATGGACCTATACGTCCTTATAGAGCCTCCGAGACCGCTCTTTTTGATCCTCCGTTCTATCTCACCTTCGAGAGGACCCCATCCGACCAGGGCGAGAACGACGTCCTTCCTGCTCTCCCATATTTTTTCGAAGACCCCGAGGACCTCCCTTATGCCCTTTCTCGCCGCCCACCTACCCACGGATACGATGAGTTTTCCATCCGATCCGCCGAGGGCCTTCTCTCTGAGCTGTTCATCGTTCTTCGATGGATGGAACTCATTCGTATCTATTCCCGGAGGAAGCCTTATCCACCTGCCGTATCGGTTCTTCACCCCTCTTCTCTTTATATCCCTGCACTCGGTGAGCGACTCTATCACAACAGCGTTCGACCTTTTAAGGGCCAGATCTTCGTACCTGTCCATCAGGGGGCCGAGATAGAGGATCGCGAGATCGTTAACGGTGGAGATCGATGGGGTGAGGTCCTTCAACGATATCGTCGATCTCTCACCCCACCACGTCCCGTGCATCGTGGTGACGACCGGGCATCTGAATATGTCGTAATATCTCTCGGGTATCAGGGCCATGTTGGAGTGGACGTGCACCAGGTCGAAATCCATGCCCGAATCCCTGTACCATCTCACGGCGTTCTTTCCGAAGGAAGTGGTAAACAAAAGCGGGAGCTTGAGCCAGGGTACTGGATGGATGTGTATGTTCTCATGGGACGGCTCGTAACCTATGTTTTGTTTCCTCGTCACAACATGGACCTCATGACCGAGCTTCGCCATCCATGTGGCCAGATAGTATGTTACCACTCCCACGCCGCCCCACTTGGGCGGATACTCCGATGATATCATGCAGAGTTTCAACAATACACCTTGGACGGTTATCGCCGAGTCTGTATATCTTATTGTCCATTGAACGATGATCGATATTCGGATCCCCCTCTTTACCGTAATGGGTGAAGAGGTATCATGGGGAGAATGAATTTGATGCATGAAGGCGTAAATTAGAAATACGCCACGCCTTTTGTTCGAGCGTGAGCCCCATATCGACCGAAAGAAAGGGAAGGATAGTCGTAGCGGCCTTCATCGTCGTGGCCATGCTTTTCATGATCGGCCTCATTGTCTGGGGTCCGCGGGGGGAACCAAAGGAGAAGGAGCGCATAGAGAGCGGCCCCTGGAGCGATCTCAAAGGCTTCAAGAGAACGGTGAACGATTTCTCCACCATCAAGTATTACGAGGTCTCCTCCCCGATGACCCTGTCCACTACCGATGACCCCTCGAAGACCCTCTATATGCTTATAGGAATAGAAAAACCGCTAAACTCCAGCGAGTTCTTCACCATCAGGGATTTCATCCATTCGGGCGGAAAGGTTCTCGTTGCCGACGACGGGACCCTGGCCAACGACCTTGGCCTTATCCCCAAGTCCACGGGGAACGGTGAGGTGGAATTCCTGGGACATCCGTACATCGTCCAGGCCATGCAGGGAGAGAGCGACACCGGATTTCAGGGAAACAGGTCATTCGTCAAGACCCAGGCGAACATAAACGGCAGGATCCTGAACGTTATCACCCACGATCCCATGGGCCTGAACCATACAGGCAGCGGCAACGTCGTACTCAAGACGACCAAACAGCTCACTGTCGTGGACCTCAACCGCAACTACGTCCAGGAGCTCTCGGACCTTTACAAACCCTTCGGCCCCATAGCGGTGGAGTATCAGCTCGGAGATAACGGCGGAGGGATCGTGTTCTTCTCGACAACGGGTCTCTTTACCGACAACGTGTTCAAATTGGAGGACAACGAGGCCTTCACGCGCTCATACATCGTAACCCTGCTGCCCGAGGGAGGGAGCATTCTGTTCGATCCTTCCAAGCAGGCCTCCTCGAGATCACCTCACAGGACGGTCCTGTAGGATGCAGGGGATCGAGCTGAAAGCATCAGAAATGCGAGCGCTTCGAGTTCAAATGCCTTCCAGACCATCCACGCCCAGGGCGGCTCCTCACGCCAGGGGGTCCAACAAGGCCGTCTTCATAGACCGCGACGGCGTCCTATGCACCGACGATCAGGACAGGAGGGGCCCTTCCTCGATGAACATCATCCATGGCGCCCGCAAGGCGCTAAATGGTTTCGACTCCATGGGGCTTCTGAGGCTTGTGGTCACAAATCAGGGCGGGATAGCTCTCGGCTCCTTCACGGAGGAGGACATGCTCTCCTTCACAAGGAGGCTTTGGGACCTACTGGGCGACGATGGCCCCCCATGGGATGCTTATTATTACTGTCCGTACCATGACGAGGGCGTGATCGAACCATACATCGCCGAAAGCATCGACAGGAAGCCGGGGCCTGGTATGCTCCTCCGGGCGGCCCTCGAACACGACGTGGACATTCCATCCTCCTTCATGATAGGAGATCATCTCAAGGACATCATGGCCGGCCACAGGGCGGGATGCCGGTCGATCCTGGTCACGACCGGCAGGGGTAAGAGGCAGATCGAAAGGATAATGGAAGATAGGATAAGATACGGCAACGAGGCGTACCCCGATGCCATCGTAGAGAACATAGGAACGGCATACGAGCTAATAAGGGAGTGGGGGGGATGATCAGAGGGGCGATACTCGACCTTGACGGGGTGCTATGGAGGGGATCCGAGCCCATCCCAGGCTCTGTCGAGGCCGTCAACACCATGCAGGATGCAGGGTTGAAGATACTGTATCTTTCCAATAACTCCACGATGACCAGAGAGATGTTCCACGAAAGGCTTCTGGGAATGGGTTATCCCCTGGCACCGGTCATCAGTTCGGCCATCGCGGCATCCAGATATCTCCTTGGAACGAATGGGAGGTCCCGATGCCTTGTCCTCGGGGAGCGGGGATTGATAGAGGAGCTGAGAAGGGACGGTCATGATGTCCATCCATGCGGAGGGGAAAACTTCGAAAGAACCCATGCCACATCCTCCAATTCAGCCAAACTGTCATTCCCCATACAGGACATCGATGTGTACGCCGTGGTCGCCGGTCTCGACCGCCACGTGACCTACGCCAAGCTCGCCGATGCCATGCATCACATAAGGAAGGGAGCGCTCTTCGTGGCGACCAACGAGGACCCGACCCTTCCTTGGAAGGAGGGCGGGGCCATCCCCGGAGCCGGGACGATCATCTGCGCGCTCAGAACGTGCACGGGCGTCGAGCCTATCATCGTTGGAAAGCCGCATGAGTTCTCTACCAGGATGGCCATCGAGGAGCTCGGCCTGGAACCTTCCGAGATAATAATGATCGGGGATCGGATGGATACCGATATCGCATCCGGTTCCAAGTGCGGCACGCACGTGGCCCTTGTCCTCACAGGGGATGGGGATCAACCGGGCGACGTGGATACGCCCGTTTACCCGAACCTTCTGGACCTTGTCCGGTCCTATCCTTTCAGATAAGGAGAGATCGCGATCATCACGGACTCTCTGACCGCCTCGTCCGTGAACACCGGAAGGTTTCCTGGGACGCGAGCGACGGGTATTCCCGCCTTCTCAAGGACGGCGAGGGCCGGTACGGCCTTGTCGTAGTATTCCGCAAGCCGAGTCCTTATCTTCTCCTCGGTATCATCCGCCCGCTGAATGAGCGGGATATTGCATATATCACAGTTCATCCCATCCTTTGAAGGCTTGAATTTGACGTGATAGACCTTGCCGCATTTTTTGCAGATCCTTCTGCCCATCGTCCTCTCGATTATGAGCTCGTCCTCGTTCTCGACCAGAAGGACCAGGTCAACCTTCGTTCCCTTATCGGCGCACAGATCCAGAAGAAAGCTGGATTGGTCCGGTGTCCTCGGATAACCGTCAAGGACGAATCCCTTGTAGTCCCCCTTGGAGAAATATTCCGCGAACAGCTCGTTCGTGGAACTGTTGGGAACGAACCTTCCGGAGTTCATGAAGTACTTCGCCTTGAGCCCCAGCATCACGGACCGTGCGTCATCGACGTTCCCGAGCTGCTCCCTTATCGCGCCAATGATGACATCGTCCGGAACGAAGGTGTCACGCTCGGCATCGTAGAACCGTTCGAGATCCCCCTTGAACCCGGAACGATCGAATGCCCCTACGTATTCCCTGAAGATGTTCCCGGTCGAGAGCTGGACAAGGCCGAACTCCTTTACCAGTACATCGATCCGGGGCTGCTTTCCGGCCCCGGACTTTCCCATGACGACCATGTTTTGGATATCTCCTCTTTCTATCATCGCGACGTGTAATGTTCCCTATTATAAACGGTTTATGCAATAACCCGCTGTGATGTCAAGCGCCCCAGCAAGGCGAATATCCCGGATTGGTCCAAAGCCCGAAGTGATGAAAGATAGCATCTCAAACGTTCGTGATCATATCTGAGCGATCAATCGTCCTTCTTCACATGATCACTTCGGATATTTGATAGGGATATCGAGAGATGCCTGTATATGGCCTCCCTTGCCTTTTTTGTCGGCACCACTTCTGCAGCTATTCCCAGAGCCCCCATTCTCTGTGCCGTATTGTGCAACCTGAAGATCCTGGTCCATTTCTTAACGTAGTCCGATCGTATGGCCGATTCGCGATCCTCGATCTCCTGGTCTATCTTTTTTATACGGTCCATTTGTGTCGCGTATTTCGTGCGGTTCCTGTACAACCTGGTGAGGATGGGGTCCCGACCGATCAAGTCGCGGCTGATCTCTCTCTGTATTAGTGGGACCGCCTCCATCCCCGAAGGCTCAAGGACGGAACCCGTTGCGTGCTCGTCGGCCAGAAGTACGATCCTATCGGGATTGATCTGGGTATCGACGACGACCCATGCTCCCCCTCTGAGCTCCGCATAGGGCGGGATGTAAAGTATTACCGGCAGGTCGAAATGAACCAGTTCGTCCACGATCATGGCGCCGTACTTTATGATCTCCTCGTAAAGGTCGATCTTGCCCCCGGCGAACCCCCGCCAGTTGGGAAAGATGACGAGAGGTCTGCGTTCATGTCTCATGAACTGTATCCACTGAGAGGTCTTGAAAGCGGAATCCGGATACCAGACCTGTCCGAACTGGTTGACCTCCTCTGGTGTGGACCCTTCCACCGAAGGGTCCGCAGGGATCTCCTTCCTGACGGTCCTGGTCTCCACCGATATGAAGCCGATGGGTATGCCTCCGATAGCGGCGCGTCCAACATGGACGGTCCCGCCCCATCTCTCCAGTGCCTCCTCGGTCGAGCCTTCATCGAATATGATCCTTGCAAGGTCCATCGAGTCGTATGGAACAGGCCTCTCGACGTCCGCCCCTGGAGCCTTGATCAGGCCGTGGGGGCCGATGAGGGCGCCGGATACGTCCCTGTCGATCGGGTCGTTTCCGGGCCGTATTGGAGGAAGGCTTCCCTTTTTCACCGGGACGCCGGAAAGCCATTTCAGAACCTCCCGGCAGGCTTCGCTCTCGTCCTCAACGATATGGTGCGATACCCCGTTCGGACCCATGATGTGAGGACCTCCCAGCTCCCGGTTAGACGAATATACGTCATCGCCTCCATACAGGGAGTTCAGGGCCCTGAAACCGGTAAGGATTATCTCGGAGTTCCGGGTCTGCACGATCCTTTTCAGCAGCCTCACGTTGTACGCGATGATCCCCGTGCAGGTGTCCGTAACGACAGCCATCGTGGGAACGCTGTGATAGGTCAGTGAACATGCCCTGGCCATCATCGCCGAACCGGATAGGTTCTCGAAATTGATCAGAGGATACTGCCTGTCGATCGAATTTATAACCCATCGAGTCTTCTCTTTTGGATCCTCGTTCATCTTGATAGGGTGCGCGGTCAGCCTGTCCCCGAAGCGATCATGGACCTCATCTGATACATAGAGGTAACTCTCGTCCTCAGAAACGTTGATCCCAGGTATCCCCCCCAAAATCGAGGTGATGATATAGCGCGACCTCTTTTTCCGGTCACAATGGCCGATCACGAGGGGTGATAGGAGCGAATACGTTTTCTTGTCGACGTAGAAGACCTCTTGCTCTTCATCGTAGGCCAGTCTCTTCGTTACGATCGTCGCAAGGCCGATCCGTGCGCCGCTGCCTTCCGCAAAGTACACGAATGGTATCCCATCATCGCGGGCCATCTTCGCCGCTCCGGAGAATAGGATGTCCTCCATAAAGGATACGGATCCTCCCATATAGGTCATATCGCCAGACACCACGATCAATTCCCTTCCACAAGGGACCTCTGGTGTCTTTATGTGAACACGCCATGCCACTATCGAGAGGTCGTTCTGTCCCACCGGTCTTTCGATCGGTACAAGGTCGCCTCTTGTATCGATCGCTATCTCCTGAGCAGTAAAGATCTCCTCCGGCATCGTCTCTCCTGAACATGCCCATATGTATTCCAGCTCACTTTTGAGGATCGGTAATCTGTCGTAAACGTAGGCCTTTTTGTTCTGACGTCGGATGAGGCGTTTCTTGTCCAATGATGTCATAGGTTTGATCAATTCACCAAGAGGCATCCAACCGCCGCCTGCAGGCCCTTCTCCGCATCTGATGCCCGACCCTATGAAATCGTTCAAGGGCATGATAAGGGGTGCGCCGTCGATCGGATTCGTCTCGATGATGTATTCCTTCATCTCCATGAGCAACCCTGTCGGATTGTCGATGACCAGCAGCACATCCACGCTCTCGTCGGGGGACTGCCAGGACCTAACGCGGCCGCGAACCTCTGTCCTTGTCAGGTCCACATCGGCAAATCCTCCCTTATTCTTTATCATCCTTTTGATGATCCTGCCGAACTCCTCTATGGATAGGTTCAGGTGTTTCGCGAAAGACAGGAAGATCTGGTTGTTGTGCGACTTAGCCCCGGTCGCGACATAGGAGATGCGCAGATGCCTGAGCGAGTTCGCGAACGCCTCCTCCGCGGCTGGGAATGACGGGCCCTCGCTGCCCATGGTTATCTCCGGATCCCTGATGACCGTCCTCACGAATATCCTGTTCTCTTTATCGGGCATCTCCGTTCCTTTCTGGTTCGGTATCCTGTGATGGAATATGTGGACCAGAGGATCCGCAGAGGGGAGTTTCACTATGTTCGACCTCAGGGGTTCCAGCTGTTTTAGGTTCACCAGGTATGCGAGCGATGGATGTAGGTTCCTGCATAGGGTGTCCTCGAGATATTCCCCGCCCCCTACTGGCCGGTATGTGAAGAAACCTGGTATATCGTCATCGGGATTTCTCACGACGAACGTGACCCTGCTCAAGCGCTCGGGACCGAGTACGTCGTTGACGACATCCTTTAGATGTTGGGAAAGCTCATCGCTGCTCTTTATATCTGGAGGCCAGTGTATCAGGACCTCCAGGGCGTCCCCGGTATGGTCGGTCCTTTCGGGGTGTGCGGACCAGATCTCCTTTAGCCTTACGTACATGCTGAAAAGGCATGTCCGGATCGTCTCGCCGCGTTCCACCAGCCCCACCAATCCCATGCGGTCCTTTCCTGATATCACATCTTCGAACCGCCAAACGTAGAGCCTTTTCCCCCCTTCCACATGCTCGTACTCGCAACTCAGTCCCCTGTGGCCACGATAGGCCCGCATGATTATCAATTTCCCGGCGATCTTCCTAGCGAAACCCGAACCGGTCACAAGGTAATCGATAAGCTGGGATAGCATCGATTCTGTGGCGGTCATCACGTTGTTCATCAGTTCGGATTGAAGCGTAATATCTCCAGAACGCTGCGCCTCAACGATCTCCTCCATAACCTGATGAAGGTCGATCGGTCTAGCGTGGAGAGGATGGAGAAGGTGTATCAGCTCCTCCGCCCGGGCGGAGACGTCCCTGTGCTTGCCGGAGTATCCCAGACCAATGAGCTTCTCAAGAAGCGGAACCATCGACTCGAGTTCCATGGGGGTGATGGGTTCGAGCAGGGATAGGAGCAGCCTCTTCTTGGCAGGAAGGTTCGCGTGGGACCGAGCCAGGGCATATTTCCCTTCGCCGGTGATCCCCGATTCCCTCTCAGCTGTGGCCAGTCCCTCAACGAGTATCGTGGTGCCTTTGAAGTATCTTTCATCCCTGTAAAAAATCTCTATTGCATCTTTCACAAGGTCCATCCACTGCCCTTCCTTGAGCCTCCCCCTCATATCCGCGATCTCTTCGATCAAGGATCCGAGGTCTTGATTCGATAGCTGATAACCGCGCATGATGTTCCCGATCAGCATCCTGACCTCATCGAACTCTACGGCGAGCGTCTCCCCTACTTCCATATTCCAACGAGGGATCTTCGGACCTTGAGGCGCGCATACTCGGTCCTTGCCGTTGTTCTGTACATCACTCAACCGACCGGCATGGCGACCGTTGGTATGAGTTCTCACATGCCATCTGCGATTAAGTCTGGACAGAATTCCGGCTGTGTCGTTCATGAGATTCAGTTGTGGTTCCCCGTCGTCATCCTCCGATCCGTTCCCTACAGCTTCACCTAAAGTCCCCTGATCCTGAACATTCTCGAACCTCAACAACCGTGTGCCCACTTCCACGATCGAACCCGGCTCGACGAACACATCTGCGATATGGGCATCCCGAGGACTTACCAGAGATGAGATCATCTTCATCGCCTCGATCGTGAACAGGGTATCATCGGGGCTCACCTTTTGCCCCTGTTTGACGTCAACGGATGATATGATCCCGGCCAGAGGGGCCCGGTAGACATCGGGATCGAGGTCGCGCTCGAAGGTTATGGTATGCCCTCCGACCTGCACGTGTATGATCGATGTCTCATCCGTTCTGTATACTTGATAGACGGTCCCTCCGTATTCCATCATGAACCTCGAGGGGCCAAGCCTTTCCCAGAACCTGACGATGGCCCGGCCATTGCCAAGGACCAGTTCGTATTGTTCTTCCCCTATCTCCCGGACGATGACGGTGTAATGACGCCCTCCGTACTTCACTCGTGTCAGACCCGTATTGGAGAGCAATCTGGGAGTGATCGACCTTGATGATATGATATTGGAATGGAACTTTTCCTGAGATTCCGCCTTCTGAAATAGATAATCGAATACCGCCAATGCCGCCAAGCCCAACTCCGGTCTGACGGGTGATCCGAGCGTTTCCCCCGGCTTTGAACGCGCCTCATCGAGCCTCTGTTTCAGCCAGCTCACATGGATCCTCTTTCCATCGATGAATTGGTCATCTTGAAGGATGGACACGGAGAACTGAACCGTTGTCAATATCCCTTTGATCCGTAATTTTGATAGGAACGCCACCATGTGACGACGGGCCCTCTCTCTGTCCCGCCCGCTTACCACCGCGTGACCGATCTGGCTGTCAGCGAAGGAGTGAACGGTACCACCCTGTCCGAATCCAAAATAAGCGCGCGGGGTATTGGGACCCAGGTTGGGTATGTCCAATGATCCGATAGTGCCAGTCTGAGAGCTGAAACCGACATTGGGATTCTCGGCCATTATGCGAACCGATATGCTGTGTCTGCCTGTTTTGAGGGACTCACCTAACGATACAAGTTGATCGTCCAAGGGTATCCCCATCGCTATCTTTAGCTGCTCAACGACGAGATCGAGCCCTGGATACAACGCTTCGGTGGCGATGTGCTCTACCTGCAGCCTTGTGTTCATCTCCATGAAGAAAGGATTGCCATCCTTGTCCACCAGGAATTCCACGGTGCCTGCGTTCACATAACCCACGGCCTTTGCAGCATCTACCGCCGCGTCCCTCAATACCCTTCTGGTGGCCTCCTTGATCGGAATGTCATCACCGCTCTCCTCGATCAGCTTCTGGTTGTGACGCTGTATCGAACATTCCCTCTCTCCCAGAGCTATGACGGTACCTGCATCGTCGGCCAGTATCTGGACCTCTATGTGTCTCGAGCCCGGGTCTGCGGCCTTTTCGATGAATACGGTCCCGTTCCCGAAGGCGGCGGAAGCCTCGGAGATCGCTGTCTGAAGACCAGATGAGAGGTCCTTCTCATTTGTCACGAAACGTATTCCCCTTCCGCCCCCGCCCGCGGTAGCCTTGATGACCACGGGAAGACCGATCCTTTCGATAACGGCCTTGGCCTTCTCGACGGAGGCTATCCCGACCCTTTCATAGGCCAGATCGAATAGCATATGGAAGCGGTCCGAAGCGGAGAGCGGACCCTCGATTTCCTCGCGTTCCTTGGCAAGACGCTCCACGTCCGCCCTGATCTCCGAGTAGGACACATCCGAACCGTTCCAGGGGAGGAGGGGGACACCCGCCTCGTCCATGATGAGCTTGGACATGATCTTGTCGCCCATCAGGCTCATCGCCTCGGAATGCGGCCCTATGAAGACCGATCCTTCCCTCTCCACTCGGGAGGAGAACGCCGCGTTCTCGGCCAGGTGACCCCATCCCACTGCGACCGCATCGCATCCGTACCTCCTGGCGATCGATATGATCGTGTCCTGGTCCTGATATGTGTCCCTGGGCCTGGACCCTTTGATGCGGGCGACCATTATGTCCGGTTCCCTGAGATAGTTGGGGCGTTGTTGCGCATCCTCGGGACGGTCCCCGACCCAGTCCGCATCGGAGGCGATCGCGACCGCCTGTATCAGGTTAGGGTCCTTTCCGCCCGATATGAGGTTCGATAGGGATGCGATCCCCTGTATGAGACGCAGGGCGGAGAGACCGTTGTTGACGATGAGGACCCTCGCAAAGGCCTTGCTTCTATCCCCTCCCATCCGTTCGATCCATTTTGCCACGGACTCAAGGTTATCGGTATACCTATCCCGGGAGAACAAAGTATCATCGGGGTCCATATACCCGTCCGGTGGGGGCGGTGCTGCCTCCCTCCCATCAATCCGATCTGATGACAAAGGGTATCGCCCTCCATGTATGGTCTTGTTCTCCGGACGATGATGAGGTTCTGACCATCAAAGCTGACCTCCTTCTCCCATCTCTTTTCACTCCTTGCAAGTGGACACCACGTATGCCCCGAACATCCTGGTCCCGACCAGGTATTTGTCTTTTCCATATCTCAGCGTCAGTTCCATGGACAGAAGGTCATCCGTTTTTTTGGCGGCCTTCACCGAGACCTTCCTGAGGTTCTCTGAAAGGCCCAGACCCAGCATCTTCAATAAGGCCTCCTTGGATGAGAAGAAGATGTTCACCGCCAGTTCCTCGGTCATCGGCAGTTCCTTCGTCAACTTCTTAATGAGCTTCATCTCCTGTTCCGTGAAGGCCTCGTCGAGAAAGGACCTGTCCCTGGGCTCGCTGCTTTCTATATCGCTTCCGTGGATCTTTTCGGATACCGAGCCCAAAGCCCATCTCCTTGAATGGCTTATGGAGATCTCTATCCTCTCTCCTCTCACGACAGCGTAAGGCTTTCCTCCTTTCTCGGCGAGGATCTGGACCTCTCTGACCGGTACGTATATCCCCCTTGAAACGGACAGATGAAGAGCGACCGCTGCCTTGCCTGCCAGCCTTCCGGCCAGATGTTCCCGCGCCCGCTTTTCGGTCATCTCCTTTCTTATAAGACCCTTCCAATCATTATCGAAGCATCTCTGATAATGATCGAGATCGGACCTCAATGCCTCAATATCGACCACGACGAGCGATATGGATGCGTCCGAGCTCTCTATGGTATCGAATGGGTAATCGCTGTCGGGAACGATGTCGTTCTCGGTTGGCATCAATCCTGCCAGAGAATAATCCCTGTAGGAGATCCTCACCTTTCCCTGAAGGTCGATGATGTCCACATCGAAATTGTAGGCCTTTCCCTCCTTACCCTTGAAACGAACCCATGCCAGAGCCCTCTCGTCTGAGGGCAGAGGTTCTATCACCATCATTCTTCCAACGGATATCGGCAGAGCGACCATATGGAACTTATCGAGGATATACGCCCCTGAAAGCTGGAAACCCAGCTCCACATGCATAGGAGAGTATTCCATATCCGCATTCGAGAAACCGTATCCCGGATCTATTAGATCTCCTTTGACCGGTTCGTATACGCCGAGGAACTCTCCGTCTCCGAGCACCTCTGCTCCTGATAGAACATGGAAGAGTTCGTCCAGGAACAGATGGGGGTATATCTCCTTCGCGGATATCCTCGCAAGGACCGTTCCAGGCCGGATCGGATGTCCCTTGATGAGTTCGGTCTTCTCCTTCTTCATGGACCGTGCCCTTGCGGTGAAGTGTATCACTCTCTTGTCCTCTGGACCGGATACGAGTTCCATCTCGATGGCGCCAGAGCCGTCCTCCTTCGTGTGTATCTCCACATCAAGGAATGGATCGACGTTCACTGGTCTGTTGAATTTTACGTCGAAGAGCTCGACCCTGCTGCCCAAGACCCTCTGAGCGGCCTCAGAGAACATCTCGACACCCATGGCCCCGGGGAGTACAGGGACGTTCATTATGCGATGGTCGTTGAGGAATATCTCCCTGCGTCCATCCAGCCTTCTCCTGAAGATATTGATCTCATCTTTGGTATCCATGCTGTCGAGGAGCGGGGAGATGCCCAAAGGATAGGGTTGATGGACGCCCTCCGACCATCTCATTGTCCCCTCGTTGTCCAGGGGGCCCATCGACCCGGCGTAGAACACCTCCTTTTCCCTGCCAGATATCATCTCGGCGATCGCGTATTCCACGCCTTCGGCGATCGGAATGAAGGTCACTCCGCCTATCTCGAGTATGGTCTTGACCGAGCCTCTGCTCGCCATACCCACATCCGCCCACGCCGACCAACCTACGGCCTTCACGAGGCAATCTGGATGCAGCGAGCGAACGGTGCCCCACATTTTGTCAAGCATGTCGTTGGCAGCGCTGTAATCCGCCTGCCCCGCATTGCCGAACCTTCCGGCGACCGATGAGAAGGATACGAAGAATTCCAGAGGGTGGTCCTTGGTGGCCTCGATGATGTTCGCGGCCCCTACGATCTTGGTGTCCACAACCCTTGAGAAATCCTCTTCGGTCTTGTTGATTAGGAGTTTGCTCTGCTCTATCCCCGCCGCATGTATGACACCGTTGATCTCTCCTGCGTGCTTCACTATCTTTGATACTGCCTTTGCGTCCGTCACGTCGACGCTGTGGTAATGTGCCACGCTCCCCCTTCTCTCTATATCCTCGATCAGGCGATATATCGATATGGCCTTCTCCAGTTTCGAATATTCCCTCTCCAGCATGACAGGGGTGACCTTGTCCTTGCCCTTCTTGAGCTTCTCCTTGATCCTATCCTTTCTTTCGGCCATGCCCTTCTCGTCGAGGGATGCCAATTCCTTTATGTCCTTCGGAAGCGAAGTTCGTCCCATGAGATGCAGGTCCAGCTTCGCACGATCTGCCAGGCCCCTGGCTATCTCCGACGTGATCCCGGTGCCCCCGCCCGATATCAGTATCCTCATGCCGTTTCTGATCCCTCCCGGTTCCAATGAGGGGGTGATGATCCTCAGTGCGGGGATGAAACGTCTTCCGTCCCATCCCACCTCCGGGGGTGTATCGGAAACCCCTAGCTCGAGGGAGAGATTTTCGAAAAGCGCCTCCTTTTCAAGGTCGGGCCTTACATCGAAGACCATTATTTGGGACGAGGGGTATTCCCTCTTCAATGCCTTGGTGAAACCGGATACGGCGCCATTTAGGGGGTTCACAGGCCGATCCGTTCCGAATCGGCCCCCCATGGTCGTGACCGTCACGAAGGTCCCGCCGTTCTTCAGCACATCATGCATGCCCTTTGCTATCCTGAATAGCGGTAGAATGACCCTGTCCGTTTCTATCTTCCAATCGTCCTTGAGTGGATCGAAGCTCGAATCCAGAATGGACAGGTCCAGCATCCCATGGAAGTCGGAGATCTCCACTCTTTCCATAAGGACATCCTCCATCGTCACCCGGACGACCTCGCAACCGAGCTTTTCCCTGATGAGATCGGGAGATGCGTTCCCCAACATCAGAAGCCTCTTCCCTTCGAGCGGACGGGGTTTCGCATCCTTTATCGCAGGAGCGGGGTCCGCCTGGAGGACCCATCTGTTAACACTTTGCTTAAGTTCCTCAACGGATGCTTTCTTCGAAACGTCCCCGCTCTTCTCCGATCCCATAGAGGCCCTTGATGTCACGTAATCGATTATGTGTCTGAGCGTCGGGAAGTCCTTGAGGTTGACAGCATCGTCCCGGGGTAGATCGAACTCGCCACGCGCCGAGGCGAAGAGCTCAACCTGCTTCACCGTATCTATGCCCAGGTCAGCCTCGAGATCGAGGTCCAACTCCAGCATGTCCAAGGGATACCCCGTCTTCTCGGCCACGATGGACACGATCCGGTCCCGGATAAGGTCGGCCTGAGATTCCATAGAGGGCTGGGCGGCCTCTCCCGGCTTGGACTGAGGCTCGACCTTGGCCCTGGACGAGACGTAATCGATGATGTGCCTCAGCGTCGGGAAGTCCTTGAGGTTCACGGTATCGTCCCGGGGTAGATCGAACTCGCCACGCGCCGAGGCGAAGAGCTCCACCTGCTTCACCGTATCTATGCCCAGGTCAGCCTCGAGATCGAGGTCCAACTCCAGCATGTCCAAGGGATACCCCGTCTTCTCGGCCACGATGGACACGATCCGGTCCCGGATAAGGTCAGCCTGAGATTCCATAGAGGGCTGGGCGGTCTTCCCCGGCTTGGACTGAGGCTCGACCTTGGCCCTGGACGAGACGTAATCGATGATGTGCCTCAGCGTCGGGAAGTCCTTGAGGTTCACGGTATCGTCCCGGGGTAGATCGAACTCGCCACGCGCCGAGGCGAAGAGCTCCACCTGCTTCACCGTATCTATGCCCAGGTCAGCCTCGAGGTCGAGGTCCAGGTCTAGCATGTCCGGAGAATACCCTGTCTTTTCCGAGACTATCTCTACGATCCTCTTCTCTATCTCGTTCGAGGGGGAGGGGGTGGGTGCGGTGTCGATATCCACCTGCCCCCATGCGCTCTTGGAGGCGACGTAGTCTATCACTTTCCTCAATGTCGGATAGTCCCTGAGGTTAACTCCCTCGTCCTTGGGCAGGTCGAAGGCCGTCCTCGCGGCTGCGAAGAGCTCCACCTGCTTCACCGAATCTATACCGAGGTCCGAGTCCAGATCGGCATCGATGTCTATCAGTTCCACGGCGATCCCGGTCTTCTCCGAGAAGATCCTGAGTATCTCGTCCTTGAACCTGCTGAACTTCTCCTCTGGTATGTTTGAAGCCTCCCCTCTCTCGAAACCTATCTCGGCGGACTCGCGCCTGATCGCCCTGTAATGGATGAGGTTCGAGATCCCCCCGTCCCTCAGACGCAACACGTTCTGTACGACCTCCAGCTCAACGGGCTCGGTCGTTGCTATCGCACGGAGCCAGGACCCATACCTTGCCTTATCTTCTGGGAATTCCTCCAAAGAGGTCTTCTTGAACAGAACGAAGGCGAGCTGGGATCCGAACCCTGCGGCCAGTCTCAATCCGTATCTACGCTCATGGTTCCCGCCATTGGAGAGGTTCAATCCCTCGAACTGGGGATCTATGTTCTTCGGGTCCAGATTGGCGATCGGTATCGCCCTCCCGGTCCTTATGCTCATCAAAAGGGCCGGGTCCTCTATACAGCAACCGAAGGCATGGCCCGTGAAACCTTTGGTGTTCATTATGAGTATGTCCTTGAACCTGTCCCCGAAGGTCCTCCTCAGCGACTCCACCTCCGCCGCAGATGAACCGCCGCGGGCCGGAGTATAGGTCTCATGGGACATGAAGATCAGGTCGGGAGCGAGTTCCTCACGGCGCAGTCCGTGCTCCCTCTCCATCTTTGTGATGAAGCGGTCCATGGACCTTGCGATATGAGGTATGTCGAGCCTCGATCCGTGGAAGGCCGAGTTGCCGATATGGGACCCCAGTACCTCAACGATGGGGGTCATCCCCCTTCGGCGAGGCCCCTCTTCCGATTCCAGTACCAGCCCTACCGCACCCGAACCTACTATCATCCCGCTCCTCCTCCTGTCGAACGGGACGGCGGCCTTCGACACGTCCTTCTCTGTCGTAAGCGCACCAAGGGCCAGGAGGGAGGATCCCAGCCACTCGATCGAATCGTCGTTCGCCGGATCGTCAGCGCCAAGGACTATTACCCTCTTGCACCTGCCTGTGCTTATCCAGTCCTGAGCGATCGCTATGGCCAGAGTGGTCGATGCGCACGCGGAGTTCACCTGCGTGTTCGGTCCCTTCGCCTTTATATATTGTGCGAACTGTGAATGGGCCATGGCAAGGATCTGGAACATGATATGCCTGGGCATGGTGTATGATCCCTTGTCCTTGTAGAACTCCTTCAGGTTCCTGAACACATTGTTCATTCCCGGGAAGGAGGATGCGAATATGATCCCGGTGTCCTCCTGTAGCTCCTGTGGAAGCTCGAAACCCTCTGGAAGATATGACCCGGTAGTGGTCTGGGAATATCTCCTCACCAGAGGGATCCCAGCGTCCCTGAGCGCCAGCAGGCCCGCGGCGAACGCGAGCTTCGAGGTCATATCGAGGTCCTCCACGATATTCTGAGGTATGCCGAACTCGGATACCGGATCGAAATCGCCGAGCAGGCCCGCGAGATGCGCGATCATAGAATCGTCGTCCAGTTTGATCATCTCGGCCGAGCCGTCCGGCCTCTTCTCTAGACGTACGATGTTCTTCTCGAGGATACGTTCTCTCCGGGACGGGTCGATCGTGCCAATGAGGTCCCTTCCCTGGATAAGCAGATCGAAATTATCCTCGGAGAAGACCTTCTTGAACCTGCCTGGAAGCCCCATTGATACCCCGGTAACGACGATCCTGCGCCTGTCCCGGACCCTCTCCACCACTCTGGAAGGGATCTGCGGCGCGGGAGCCTCGGTGCCCGTTCTACCTACATAGCTTTCGAACCGCTCCTTCAGGAAATCCTCGAACGCCCTTGCGTTTTCCCTCATGAACTCGTCGAAGGTCGGAGCGGAAGATGAGACCGGCGGGGGAGCAGGCGGTGTTTCAATGACGACCGGAGGTGATACGATCGGGGCCTCTCTCGGCTTCGAGAATCGGTCCAGAGCGTGCAGGAAGCCCGGGTCGAAGAACGTCTCGTCGTTCACATCCGGGAACTTCAGATCATAGCCTATCGCCCAGAGGGAACCGAGCATCTCGTTGAAGGAGAATATGCCGCCTTTTTTTGGATGGTTCGATGTGACGGGGAATACCTCCCCCTTCTTGACCTTCTCCTCGAGTATGTTGTATACGAAGGTGGACAGGGCGCGCTTTGGGCCGGATTCAATGAACACGTTGCACCCATCAGCATGGGCCCTCTGCACCTGTTTTATCCATTCGACCGATGCAGCGACCTGCTCCTCGAGGATATCGAGCATCCTCTCCTTCACCTTATCGGGATCCCCCCCTCCGGGATAGTAATCACCGTCGATATTCGCAAGTATGGGTATGGCAGGGGTCCTGAAATCCAGCTTTGCAAGGTAGTTCCTGAGTATGGGTCTGACGGGAGCGACCACGGCTGAATGGAACGCGTGAGAAACGGGGATGAACTGCGCCTCTATTCCCATCTCCTTGAACTTCGCCACCGCCTCGTCCATCGCGGCTGACTCCCCCGCTATCACGGTCTGTATGTAGCAGTTCTTGTTCGCGGCTATCACGTATCCGTCGATCTTGGATAGTACCTTTTCCACCTCGTCCACTCCCGCCATTATGGAGGCCATCTTTCCAGGGTCCTCCACAGGCAGGTCCCTCATCTCCCTGCCCCTTGCGGATACCGCTATTAGGGCGTCCTTGAACGAAAGCGCCCCGGATGCGATCAAGGCCCCGTATTCGCCAAGGGAGTGGCCCATGACTATGTCCGGTTCAACTCCGTACGATCGAAGGAGCTTGTACATCGCCGTATCCGCTGTCAGCATCGCCGGCTGGTTGAACTCGGTCCTGGTCAGGGTCGCCTGAGCCTCCTTGTACTCGGATGTCCCCAATTCCACGTCCCTGAACACGTACGAGCTCAGAGGGTCGTCTATGTAGTCCTTCATCACGGCATCCGCCTCGAAGAAGGCGTCCCTGACTATGGAATATTTCTCGGAGAGGTCCCTGAACATGTTGATGTACTGCGATCCCTGTCCCGGGAACATTAGGCATGTCTTCCTGTTCCGTATCCTCTCCCTGTCCCCGACGAATATACCTTTGGCCGCAAGGGCCATCAGGGCCTTCTCGTTCATTCCGACCTTCTTCAACATTGCTATCTGGTCCGCGAAATGGGCGGCGTCTTTGGCCACGATCGCCAGCCTGTACCTGCCCTTACCCTCGGGCCTCTTCCATACGTCCCTTAGCCTGATCGCGGACCTGGCCTCTTCAGAAGCCTCCTCCGCCAGTTTCAGCATGTTCAAGGGATCGTCCGAATCGAAGAAGAAAACCTCCGACACCAGGTCCCCTTTCTTGGCCATGTATTCGGATATCTTCTCCATATCGTATTCAAGAGGCGCCCCCGGCCCGGACGATGCCTCCTGGACCTTACGGGGGTTCGCCTCTTTTACCCTCTTCCATGCGGAGTAGATGGTCGGGTCGAACTCCTCCATGACCACGTGGAAATTGGTACCGCCGAATCCGAACGAGGATACGCCGCATCTCCTGGGGGTGTCCTGTGCGATCCTCTTCCATTCCATTGTCTTCGTTATCACGTAGAAAGGGGACTTTTCCCAATCGAAGTACCTGTTGGGCTTCTCGAAATTTATCTGAGGTGGCAGCACCTTGTTATGTATGGCAAGGGCGGCCTTTATCATGCCAGGAGCTCCCGCTGCCGCCTTGAGATGCCCTATCTGGGACTTGACCGAGGTGAGCCCTATGGTTCCCTTCGGCAACCCTCCGAATACCTCCTGAAGGCTCGCCAGCTCCGCGACATCTCCGACTATCGTCGAGGTTCCGTGAGCTTCTATGAAGGATATCGTCGAGCGATCGACCTTTGCATCCAGAAGGGCTTTTTTTACAGAGCTCGTCTGGCCTCTGGGGTTTGGTGCGGTTATGCCCTTGCCCTTCCCGTCGGAGGATCCCGCTATACCCTTTATCACGGCATATATCCTGTCGTTGTCCCTTACCGCGTCCTCGATCCTCTTCAGGACGATAGTGCCCGCACCCTCACCCATCAGGAAGCCGTTGGCCCCGTCCGAGAACGGCCGCGAGCCGTCTGGTGTCAACGCTCCTATCTTGCAGAACTCTATGTAAACATGCGAGTTGTGACCCGAGTCGGTCCCGCCGGTGACCCCGATATCTATGTGGTTCAGGTTGAGCTGGTTGATGGATGAATATATCGCGGCAATGGTCGAGGCGCACGCGGCGTCGGTTATGAAGTTCGGCCCCCGCAGGTCGAACATGTTGGCCAATCTCCCGGAGGATATGTTCGGAAGCGATCCCGGCATCGTGTCCTCATCGATATCGAACACGTTCGTCTCCAGGGCCTTGCGGATTGTCCCGAGCATGTTCTCTCTAACATCTTCGGGAAAGGCCTTCCAATCCTCCATGGAGCGGGTCCATGACTCTAGCTCCTCGAACATGGTCCTGAGAGCTACCCAGTCCCTTCTCTCCCCTCCGCTGGCGTTGGCGATGACGCATCCTATCCTGTCCCTGTCCAGGTCCTTGCGGTCGAATATGTTCGCATCGATCAGCGCTTCCTTCGTCGCCCTGATCGCGTACCTCTGGAAAAGGTCGAACTGGTCGAAGGCCTTCGGGGGGATCTTGAACTCCTTGTAGTCCATGTGGAAATCCTTGATGAACGCTCCGATCTTTGAATAGGTCTTGTACGGAACACTTGGATCGGGATCGTAGTGCAGGCGCCAGTCCCATCTTTCCGGGGGCACCTCCGTGCACGCGTCCACGCCGTCGAGGACCATCCTCCAGAAATTGTCGTTGCCTATGCCCCTGGGGAATACCGAACCCAAACCGATTATCGCCACGGCGTTGTCGTAGTAATCAGGAGGCACGGGTCTTCCGTCCACGGTGACGGTCCGTTCCCTCATCGCGGGAACCCTCTGCACGGGTGTGGCCCTTTCCGATGTTGGGCCCGAGGCCCCGATCTCCTCCAAACCGTTCAGATGTTTCGAGGCTCCGGGACCTAGGAGAACGAACGGGTCCTTTCCGGAGGATATCACCGATGCTATCTCGGACCTCACTGCCTTGTACCTCTCCTTGCCCCCGGCTCCGGATGATGCGAGCTGGGCGTCAATTGCGGCTATGCGCTCTCCCTCGCCCCCCATGTTCATCCTCATGCCCTTGCCTATGTCCGCCATGACAACCCTCGTGGGAACGGAAGCGCGCATCTTTGCCTCCTCCATCCTATCGGGAAACCCGACCACCTGTGAATCGAGGACGATCCCGTCCGCTCCTGATCTCACAAGCGTATCCATGTCCTTTAGGCCGACATCCCCCATCACGAGGACCTTGACGTTCGGATTCGATGTCTTGACCTTCGATGCGAAATCCAACTCGGGCAGGGATCCGATGCGCCCTCCGGAACCTTGCCCCCTGACCACTATCGTCCCGATCCCGCTCCTTGCGGACTCGTCCGCCTCCTCAAGATCGCATACCTCCTGTACCACCTCTATACCCATTCCGGAGGCCGTTTCGTATATGCTCTTTCGGATCATCTCCCCCATCCCACCTTTGCTGATGCACACCAGCATCCTTAGGGTAGTGGGCCTCTCGTCCCCCATCAGCAACATCATCTTCTCGCCGGTGGGATCCGCTCGGATCCCGAAGGGGAAACCCTTTGACCCAAGGGAGGACAATATCCTCTTTATGGAGTCTATTTCCATATATTCCAGGTCCAGGATCCCCAGCGCCCCTGATGAGGCGGCGGCTTCCATGACCGATATGTCGTCTGTAGATGGTGGATTGTAAACAAGTATGGTCGGCGTCATCGATATTACCTTCTGGCGCTTTACCCAGTATTTGGTCCGGACGGATACACTTCACTTTTCCGATAAGGACCTTTTTCCCTTAATCTGACCAGGGATATAAAAATTATGTTTTATATCTCTGGATATTTTTTTCATTTTTTACTTAATGTCGAATAATTATTGATATTATTGAACCAGAGTAGGCATATATTTTTTAACATTATTTTAACGATAAGTGAACATACCCGGTAAAAGTTCACGACCGGGACGGAACGAGTGCCAAAACTGCCCGGCCGCGGGGCGATAACATGGACGATGGTTAATACTACATGGACTTCACCTTTTTGTAAAGGCCTGCGATTAGCATCCAAGGTAGCGTTTTTTTTTTCATTGCACGAAAATATCCAAGGCGCCGGGATCAGGGCAGTGAACGAGAGGATTCTGAAGAGATCGACGGAGAAAAACCTTACTCTTCCGAAGATCTTCCCCTTCTTCGAGATCCGAACAATAAAGTCATCAATAGGATCGCTATGACAACAATGATGGATCCAAGTATTATTAACCAGATATGATCCGAACCATTCTCTTCTTTCTCCTTGACCTCTACCTTCATAGTATCGGATCCCTCGTTCCCCGCCTCATCCTTCACCGTCAATGTCACTGTATAGACCCCGGGGATCGAGAAGGTGTGAGAAGGGGAGATCCCGTAGAGCATGACACTGCTCGAACCATCGTAGAAGCTCCAGGTATAATTGACGATCCCGACATTGTCGTAGCTGCCGCTTCCATCGAAATGTACCGTATCTTCCTCTTCTATGGCCTGATCCTCCCCTGCATCC
>JARVGK010000021.1 GCA_029762535.1 Thermoplasmatota archaeon | reverse complement strand
TTAACGTTCAGCACCTCGAGAACGAAATCGCTGTATGCGGAGAGTACCCCGTCGGATACGGACACGTTCACATTCCAGAGGCCCACATCGTCGTTCGAAGGCGTTCCGGATAATATCCCCGTCAAGGGATCCATCGAGAGGAAAGTGGAATCGGTATCAAGAGACCAGAGGAGATCGTCACCGTCCGGATCGTAAGCCTCATAACGCACACGATATTCCACGTCCTGCGCGGCTACCTTCACATTCCTGGTCATGATCACCGGAGGATCGTTCACGTTGAGAACGGTGAGCGTGTAATTGAGGATACCGATGCCTCCCTTGTCGTCCTTGACGGTGAAGTTGATCCAGTATTCCCCCACATCATCATTTTTCGGAGTGCCCTGAACAGTGTAGATGGATGCCTCATAGAAGAGGAAAGATGCGTTGGTTTCGAAATAGACCGATAGGATATCATCGGTCGGATCGATGTCGTAGAACTCGAAGGACTGGACATACTTCTCGTCCTGATACACATATTCTCTCGGTATCGTCGATATGATCGGATCGTCGTTCACATTATGAACTGTGATGCTGGTGTTCAGAACATCGAAACCGCCATTGCCGTCATCAAGGGTTATGTTCAGATAGAAAACACCCACATCGTCGTTCCCCGGCGTGCCGAACAGTTTCCCCGTCCCCGGATCCAAATCTATCCAGGAAGCGTCCGTGGACATGGACCAGGTCAATAAATCTTCAGTGGGATCCAAGTCCTCGCCTGAAAGGAAGAAGCTGTAAGCTATATTCTGCACCGCATCCGGTATGATCCCGGTGAGGATCGTTGGGGGATCGTTCACGTTCAATACGGTCAAAGTGAAATTGGACCAGTTCCTCCCCCCCCTATCATCCATGACCGTGACGTTCACCCAGTATATACCCACATCGTCGTTCGTGGGGATCCCGAACAGGGTAGCGTTGGAATTGTTGACGTCGAGCCAATGTGCATCTGTCCTTATTTCCCATGAGATCACATCAGTAGTGGGATCGTTGTCCACGGCATCGTAGCGAACGAAATAGGGAACGTCCTGGGTCGCGAACAGAACGTCCTCGGTCAGGATCTGGGGGGGGCGATTCACGTAGTGTTCGTACATCAGCAAATAAGCACTACCACTCCTTGAACCTATAATTATGTCATCATGACCATCGCCATTAACATCCTGCCCCCCATCAAGGGACCAGCCTGTAAATGAGTACGCCCTCTCTCCCAAAAACGATGCATCCGCGATCAGGTCGATATCAATAGCTCTTGGCCAAGAGGTCCTTCCATAGACTATGTACACCTTCCCTTTCCATTCATCTTTAGCTTTTGAATAGTAAGGATGATATGGTGCGCATATAATGATATCGTTCAATCCATCTTTATTGAGATCACCTGCTGTGGATATGCCGTATCCAAATTGGTCCAGATATTGTTGACCGATTATAGTTACATCCGCCTCTTCCAAACTTATATTGTTCTTCCACCCTTTTTCCTTGCCGAAGAGGATATAGACCTTTCCAGTATCCTCTCCTTTATCTTTCCCTCTATGAGCGCTGATAAGAATATCATCATATCCATCGCCGTTAACGTCGCCAAGCGAGGCTAGAGATGCGCCTGATATTTCTCCATTTTGAGAACCGATAAATGACGCATCCGAATTGGATAAGTTAACATCCCTGGACCAATTATCTTCTTTACCGAATATCAGATATGTTTTCCCTTTAGCATTATTGGAGGATGCAGAACCGATCATAAAATCATCATAACCATCATTATTGATATCACCAGCTTTTGATATGGAAACACCGGCCCTATCCCATTCGTATTCTCCAACGAATGATGCATCCGCTTGCGATAGATCGAACGTTTCATTCCAACCGTTTTGTTTTCCTAATAATATAAAGGATTTCCCTTTCAAAGAGGGATAATCCGGATAATCCCATGTAGATATGCCTATGTCCTGATAACCATCTCCATTTATATCACCTAAGTTCGAATAGGTCCATGATCTATAGGAATTATCACCGAAATAAAAGGTCGTATCAGCATCAGTGATCGTGGTTCCTTTCTCATTATCATTGGATCCTAATAACAAATAAATAAATTTACCATCGCCAAATAATATATCTCCGAAACCGTCATTGTTCACATCACCAATTCCTTTTAATTTTTCAATACCTCCCGGGACAGTTATAGATAAATCTGCATTGGAATAAGATACTTCTTTACTTAAGGAACTGTTTCCAAAAAATATGTAAGCGTTTCCATACAATTCATATATCGCAATGTCCATAAGATTATCCCCATTAAAATCTTCAATAAATGATACTATGATATTATCTCCGGGTATAGAAAAGATTACATCGGAATTACTAATAATTATATCATCATCAAAGATGATACAATCGAAATTGCGATTGCTATTGATATAAATACCTGATAATAGAATTAACGAAAAATAAATCAATATTCTATTACAGATATATTTGCTCAGGAATTATACCCCCGATGATAATTGTTGGATGATAATAAGGTAAATTTATATAATGTAATTGATCTATTGCTACTGAATATTTTGAATTGAAAAACATTTCTTGAATGGAAATTATAGTATTATTATTATTTCCAACAAATGAAGGACAATAATCATCTAATTTTAAAGCTTGATAATATGTCGGCCCTCCATTTGCAATATTCCTATCCGCATTTTCGATATATTTATGAGGTTGTGGCACAGGTGGCATTACCCCAGAATAATCAGCATGTCTTTCATTAAGCCAATCTGTAAATAGCGGACCGGAAGAATATGATACCTCCGTCTCCATGCATGAAGATATTAGAATACGATTTGGTTCATGCATGAGATCCTCTATGAACCCGCCGGAATGGCATGCATGAACTATACAAGAAATATATTTTACGTTTATATTATCCAAATCGTATCTAATCTGATCATCATAATATCTAACCTTCATCAGAGCATGGACATTCCTTGTTAGAAGATTCCCTAAGGGGTCCCTGGCCAACTGGCCGTTCACATAGTAAGTCTTATTATATTCTTTAACAATATCAAATACCATAATATATTCATCATCTCCATTATTGATTAAAGTATCATGTTGATAGTTTGGCTCTCCAATTTTGTCTTGTATTATAGGTTGATCTGGATACTGCATACCATTACCATTACCACCATGATCTATGTAATACAGGAATAGATTATCAAGAGAGTCCAATTTGGTCATAGTAATCTCTTCAAAGAGTGTGAGGAAAGTTTCTTCATCATTTAAATATTCAGTACTCATTCCTACCTCTATATCAATTTGTCCTCCAACAGCATATTTCTGCAGGATGGCTCTTATATTATTATATGTTAAAAATCCATCTATAGGAAATGGAAATTCGTTAATTATTGGTAATTGTAATCCTGCAAAATCTGTCAACTTTAAATATGAATCATCATCATTATGTGTCCATGTGAAATCAATTGTACCTATTCCCAAATATGTTGTCAAATATATGATGTCCTCATCTTGATAGTTCAATTCTCGTAAGCATTTGTACATGTCCATACCGGAACGATAATAATAAGTATCATCACCGAATGATTCCTGAGTTAATCCCCAGTCAGATGGAGGGAATGTCTGTTGGTTACCTAAGTAGGAAACAGCAGATGCAATGAATGCACATCTCGAATTGTGCCTGTAAGGATGGTACTGATCGGACATCGTCGAGCGCATGATCTCGTTGATATCGGACATACCGTCATTATCGAAATCCTCGTATAAAGTCCTTACCCCCTGGCAGAAACGCAATTCATCCAATGTCCCATTGAAGACATTCGAGGGATCGCCCTCGTCCTTGCCCTTGGATCCGCCCAGCAGGATCGGCCGGGTGCTTGCCTCGATGGCGATATTGCTCTGACGCAACACGCAGTCGGGATCCAGATAGCCATCGACATGAAGAGATATCTCATCCACACCGTTCTCGCCTCCGCGATCAATGAAACGGGCCATCACATGATGCCAGTTGCCCAGATACACGTTATCGGGAAGGAGGTCCACCGGACTGATGACGGTCAATGTCTGGCTCGAGGTCGTGTCATAGACCGAGAAATACGGATGACCGCTTATATTCGTGCCGAGAACGAAGCTTCTTCTGGTATTCTCGACATCGGAGGCCTGAGATATGAGAGTACGAGGGGATCCCTCAAGGGTGAGGTTCAACCACAGCTCTATAGTGAAGGAATCGCTCAGGTCTATTATATCATACTCCTCGATCCGCCACACGTCGCTCGTCGATCCATTGAAAGCCAGACAGTTTTCGAAAGCACCGTTCAACGCTGATGTTGCCATGCCGTCTTTGATCAATTTGTGATCGTTGGAGGACTTGTCAACGACATACGATTCATCGTTCTGGGGATCATAAACTGCCGTATCGAGGTCGAAGAAACCTCTCTCAGAAACCTGGTTGATGCGACAATTGCGGCTGAACACGAGATCGTCGAACAATCCCCTGTAACCCTCGATATCATCAAAAGGCATCAGAAAATACCTATATGGTTCCCAACGCTGAATACCGCTGGTGTTCAACCATTGAGCGGATCCTATATGGATCTTCGTGTCTATACCAGATATCTCCGGACCGAATCCACCCAACATGGATGTTCCATCCACATATTCTCCATTCAGATATAATTGAACAGTGTTTCCAAAATCGGTGTAGCCATAAACATCTATCCATTCCGAATCATCATTCGGAGAACCATATACTGCATAATTGGTGGAATTCATCCCCTGAGAATAGTAATTGATCTCGAAATATATCTGGCTATTGGAAGGTGAATACCAGAACGCCCAGGTGAAACCGCATATACTACTGCCTTGATTAACGGACGTCGTCTTTCCGATGATGAATGTGAGATAGGGACAATAATTATCGGGTTTGAACTTGAAACCTATACCTACCCCTCCATACTCGGAACTGAACTCGGGCGAATCCTCGATCTGAAAAGAATCCTGATAACCGATCTGTCTCAATGGATCATACACATAATTGAAATCCAGACAATGGCCCCATCTCTCATCCCATCCCCATTCGGGCGCATATTCCACATTGTTTAACGTTAAGGTCCTGTCATAATTCGACTGATCGTGAGCAAGATGACCGGCCCCCTCATCGAAATCATACTTTCCAACTATCTCTCCCACGTGCAGATGTTCACCGCAGATAAAATTCTGCTGATAGGGTGATCGGTAGGAGAACATGATATGATCGATGATCCCGTAGAACTGGGCATACCTTTCCTGCATCCCGTAATTGTTATCCCCATCCTTGATCAGAGCATACGACCGGGGATCCGCCCCGATCGTTACCATATCAGAGTTTTCCTGACGGTTGAATAATGTCGTATTGGTCGAATCCACAGGGATGCCGTCGATAAAAAGAGACAGGTCGTATCTTGACTGCCCCAAAAAAAAACTATATGTTCCGGTCACGGTGATCCTGTGCCAGTTATATGTCGATAAAGGGTCAGGGGATATCAACTGGATCGGAGGATTGTAACGATTGGTTTCATATAGCCTGAACTCCACCTGGCCCGATCCCGTGTGATTGAAACCCAGCTGGAAGCTGCCGGGAGCGATATCATCCACATCCTGAACAGGACCTCCTTCCTCATCCTCTGTGATCTTGCTGATGATAACATTGCTCACACTGCAGTCAACGACCTCTTCATTTCCTCCAAGGTCTGTCACCTCCGTCATAGAGGCATCAGTGTAGCTGTAAGGAAAGATCCATGTGTCAAGATAGAAGTTCTCGATACCTATGATGTCCAGGCTATTGCCGGTATTCTCCACCTCGACCCATCGATGACCGTCCGGAGGCAGTACATGCATGTTGTTGCCGTAGATCCCCTGCTCACTTTCCTGTTCCTCGAACTTCAACCCTCTTCCATACAGACTGTTCCCTGTCCTTTGAGGATACATCCATGGGAAGGGCTCTGATCTATCCGATGCGAAAACCCCGTGATTGGCATTGTCCGAGAGGTCATAGACCGTATCTCCGGAGTTCTCGTCGAAGCTCCAGTATGCTCTGAGATCCGAATTATTTGTAAGGTACATGAAGTCGATCTGTATGCTTCCGTTTGCTTCTATCATGGTCAGAAGCGGCATTGCCATTATCAAAAAGCTGACGAAATATGCGATCGGGATCCCTCTCACTTGAACCACCTATGGTAGGAGTATCCTCAAAATATATAATACTACTGATATATAGGCAATATATTATATTATATTATATTATATTATATTATATTATATCAAATACATAGTCCATATATTTATTATGCTATAGGGGTGATTGGTCTATAAGGAATCACAATAAGTGAGGATCCCACATCGGGATAAGGGGGAGCTATTTTATCTCACCATACGATAGCCTGTCCCATGTCCGATAGCACATGCCCCTCCATCGATATGGACAGGTTCTTCTCGCCCCGCTCCATCGCGGTCATCGGCGCCTCCTCCGAACCCTCCAAATTGGGCCACAAGCTGATGAGGAATATAATTGAAGGAGGTTTTTCCGGATCGGTATTCCCCGTCAACCCCCGTGGCGGGGAGATCCTGGGAAGGACCGCATACGCGGACGTCCTCGACCTCCCCGATGTGCCGGACCTTGCCATCATCGCCCTGCCCGCGGCGATGGCCAATGAGGCCATCGACCGCTGCGGCAGGGCCGGGATCCCCTTCGGCATCGTGGTCTCCGCCGGGTTCGGCGAGGCAGGTAACGCCGAAGGGGAGGAGGAGCTGGTGAACACCGCGAGGAGGCATGGCATGAGGATCCTCGGTCCGAACGTGTTCGGTTTCATATACACACCCTCGAGCCTCAACGCCCAGTTCGGACCCTCCCGCGTCCTGCCTGGCAGGGTCGCCATCATAACCCAGTCGGGAGCTTTAGGGGCCTCCCTCATGGGCAAGGTGTTCGACGAGGGCATAGGCGTCTCGGGCGTGGTCTCCACGGGCAACAAGGCGGACATCGACGACGTCGATCTCCTCTCTTTCTTCTGCAGCGATCCCAACACTGACGCCATTCTCATGTACATAGAAGGCCTCAAAGACGGACGGAGGTTCCAGTCCGTCATCGATGATCTCTCGAGGTCAAAACCCATCATAGTCCTCAAGTCGGGCAGGACCGAGGAGGGCGCGCGCGTTGTCAGATCGCACACGGCATCCCTTGCGGGGAGGGATAGGATATTCGATGGAGCCTTTCGCCAATCAGGGGTCCTGAGGGCGGGATCTATCAGGGAGGCCCTCGACTGGACGAGGGCCTTGATCAACCTTCCCGTCCCGGAGAGGGAGGAGGTCCTATTAATCACCAACGGAGGAGGCCTCGGCGCGATCACTGTTGACGGGCTCATGGAGAACGGGATCCCCCTCTACGATGACGTCGAATGGATAGAAAGGGAGATGGGAAGCATTTTCCCCGCCTATGCGACGATGAACAACCCGGTGGACATAACCGCCCAGGCCCCGTATGGGTCATACCTGAAAGGCCTGAAAAAGGCCATCGAGGAGCCCTCGATCGGATCCGTGATCGGGATATACTCCCCGACGGCGGGGGCCGACATGGACGATTTCACAAAAGGCATCGTCAGAACCGTCGGAGGCGCCGGGAAACCGGTCCTTCTCTGCTCGTTCGGCGGCAGCGATGCGATCGAACAGATAAAGCGTCTCGGAGCTGAGGGGATCCAGGCTTTTTATTATCCGGAGGAGGCGGTGTCATCGCTATCGGCCCTGATCCGATCCTCCAGGTCGAAAAAACGCACCCCGACCAATTCCAACAGGTCCTCCGGACCCACCGAAGGCCTCACCATCCATCTTGGGGAGAACAAACCTGGCTTCATGGACGCGGCTTCGGCCCTCGACATGATCGAACGGGCCGGGATCCCGACCGCCAGAAGGTGGGTCGTTCATGACGAGGAGGGCCTGAAGGCCGCAGTGGACGGTTCAAAGGGTCCGTTCGTCCTCAAGGCCCTCTCCGCGGACATCGTGCACAAGACAGAAGCCGGAGCCGTGGTCCTCGGGATCGGGTCCGTATCCGGGCTTTTAGAGAAATACCGGGACCTATCGAGTATATCGAAGAGCGCCCTGTTGATGGAGCAGCTCAAAGGGGTGGAACTGATAATCGGGGCCGTCAGGGACCCCGTGTTCGGACCCTGCGTGATGTTCGGGCTTGGAGGGACGATGGTCGAGGTCATCGACGACGTTTCTTTCAGGACCGCTCCTCTGAGCATGGAGGACGCCCTGATGATGATCTCCGAGACCAGGGCCGGAGAGATCATGGAAGGCTTCCGCGGATCTGGTCCAATCGATAAAGGTTCCATCGCTGAGGCTATCATCAGGCTCGGAGAATTACTTCTATTGAACGACAGGATCGAGGAGATCGAGGTCAACCCCTTGATGGCGTCCCCATCAGGCATCGCTGCGGCCGATGCCCGCGTCAGGTTCGGCATATGAAATGATCGATAATCGTTCCGGGTTCAGGACATGCCCCTTGATGTCCTCAGATAATGCTCTATGGAGCGGTCGTAGTCCCTCTCCGTCTCCTTGGTGAAGTAGCATCCGGGCAGCTCACCGCTCCTGCGATGGTATTCCACGCACTCGCAGCAGCAGCCGTGCCTGGAGCATGATAGATAAGTGCAGGGGCAGTCGATGGCGATCCTCCTGTTCTCGCAGGACATGCGGCGTGAATATGCCCTTTCGGTCTTATAGGTTTTCAGCGCTTGGAACGGCCTTTTACTTTTAGGAAACCGTTTTCTATCCCGTATACCATAACTGTTGATGAGGCGAAGGTCCATGGACATATTGCTTGATCGAAGGAGCATTCGGAAGTACAGGACGGAGGGGGTGCCCAAGGATAACATCGATAGGATCCTCGAATCGGCCATGGCGGCGCCGTCTGCGATGAACAGGAGGCCGTGCCATTTCGTTGTGATAACGGACAGGGATGTCATCGGGGCCATACCAAAGATCCACCCCTATGCCGCGATGGCGAGCAGGGCGCCTCTTGCCATCGTCGTATGCGCGGACAGCAAAGTTCAGACCGAGCCTGGCTACTATTCCCAGGACTGCTCGGCCGCCATGCAGAACATGCTCCTCGCATGCACCGGGCTGGGTTTGGGGTCCGTATGGTGCGGGATATATCCGAGGAAGGAGAGGATCGAGGGTTTTTCCCGTCTTTTGAAAGTTCCTGAGAACATCGTCCCCTTCTCGCTCATGATCGCGGGATATCCTGATGAGAAGAAAGAACCTCACAAAGGCATAGATGAGGACAGGGTCCATCTCAACAGCTGGTGATCCCATCTCTGGCCCCTCAAAAGGTTTTCTATAAATATCAGAATGTCACTGAAGATGAAGGGTGGGCTCGTGGATCTCAAGAGAGAGTACATAAACATACCCAATACGCTTTCTGTATCGAGGATCGTGCTTTTGCCACTTCTATATCTCCTTGTCCTCCTGGACATGAGAAAGACCATGTTCGTGGCATACATCATAATAGCCTCCACGGATTATCTCGACGGCAAGTTCGCGAGAAGGTTCGATCAATCCTCCGAGATAGGAAAGACCCTGGATTCGATAGCCGACCTTCTATTCTACATCTCGACGGCCTTCTTCATCTACTACATGTTCCCGGCGGTCATTCTCAACAACATGTATCTCCTTTACGTGATGTTCTCGCTCCTTGGGATATCCTTCGTCTTCTCGTGGATAAAGCTTGGACAACCCGTGCTGATGCATACGTCGCTCTTGAGGCTATGCGCGGTCCTGGTCCTGTTCCTCTTCATCCTGACGTACTTCATGGATACGACACTATTGATCGCGGGGCTCATCATACTCTACATCATCGGCTTCATGGAGGAGATGATGCTATGGGGATTCTTCGGGGACGTGGACAGGGACACGACTTCGTTCTACGCCCTTTGGAAGAGTAAGAGGGCGGAAAAGGCATCTAAGTGAGCTTCAAAGACATCTCCCGGAAAGGGACAAAATGGATATGTTGTCGTACCTTTGACCTATAGGGAAGCATCCGATGACAAGCTCGGACAGCGAATGGAAGATAGAGCCCAACGCCGACGGGATCATCAAGGGCCTGGTCGAGGGTTTCCTCTCGGGCAACCGCTACGCGCGAGACCTATCCCTCAAGATAGAGGATTCGACAGCGACCAGGTTCGCGGACTGGATCGACCATATTCGAGCGGATGAGGGGACGGTGGATGTCCAGGCCCTTATAGGGTCAGGTTGGAACATGCACGAGGACCATGACGGCATCACGGTCCTGAGGTCATCATCCTCGATCCTTCCCCCGATCCTAATAGGCGGGCCCGATGGTATGGACCTCGCGATCTCCGTCGAGAACATAGACGAGTTCGCAAGGGTTAACTCTTTGGGAGCTCCCATCGACGGCGAGAGGCTCGCTCCATGCAGGACCATGGACGTTCGAAAGGAAGGGGGCCTCATGCTCAAAGCCGTCGAGAGAAGGGGCGACAGCGGTTTCTCGTTGAGGGAGAGCGACGACCTGAACCTCTACCAGGGCGCTATCGTCGGGCTTTTGAAAAGGCGCAGGGACCACCCGGATCCCGATGACGGGATAAAGGAGCTGCAGGGGACCTTCGACGAACTGCTCAAGGAGATCTCGGGACCCAGGCTCGCCGACGCCTTCTTCAGGGCCGAGAGGCAGTTCTGGCTGCACCGCAACCCTGACGGCGCGTTCCAGAGATCGAGGCAGGACAGGATCGGATTGGGGCTTTCCAATGCCGACCATCACACCTACAGGTGCTCCAGGGAGCGCTTCGGCAAGCTGCTCGCACTGCTGGGATCCATCGGGATGGTCCGAAGGGAGACCTTCAGGGCCGGCAAGGACGCGGGATGGGGCGCCCAGGTAATGGAGCATCCGATAACCGGCTCCGTGGTCTTCGCCGATGTGGATATGGGGCCCGAGGAATCGGTCGAGGACGTGATCTCCGGAGGCGGGAAAGGGACCGACCGACCTGGAACGGTCGGTCTGTGGGTGGAGATACACGGGGAGAGCGTCATGGAGGCGGGCCTGCATCACTTGGCCGTCAGATCGTCGTTTCTCAGGATGAGGGCCGACCTGAAGAAGGAGGGTATCGATTCCATGGACCCCTTCTCGGACCTTCCTCATCTGAGGCAGTGCTTCACCAGAGCCGCGAGATGGGGCCTGAGCGAGATCAAATGCAGGTCTCTTTCGGATTCAGGCATGATAGACGGGCCGACCTTCGACAGGTTCATGTCCTCGGGGGCGCCGGGAGGCCACATGGAGATCATAGAGAGAAATTTCGGCTACAAAGGTTTCAACCAGGACGCAGTCAGCGAAATAATCAGGGGGACCGATCCGAGGACCTACGATAAGTGATGGGGATCTCCTAATATGCCGCACATCGTGACCATCACCGACCCCGCCGAACTGAAGGCCTACGCCAAGGATATGTCAAGGTACAGCATGATGCCGAGGGCCGCCTTCGTTCCGGGATCCGAGGAGGATGTCCTACAAGCGCTCGAATACGCAAGGTCCGAGGGAATGCCTGTCACCTGCAGGGGGGCAGGGTCCAATCTTTCGGGTAGCGCCGTAGGCCCCGGGCTCATACTTGACTTCAGGGGAATGGGAAGGATCCTATCTCTGGATCGCGATCGCGCGATCGTCGAGCCGGGGATCGTCTACGACAGGGTGAACGACGCCTCGATCCCTGAAGGATACTTCCTGCCGTATCACGTATCATCCTCGAAATACTGCACCATAGGCGGCAATGTTGGAACGAAGGCCTCGGGGCTCAGAAGCATAAAGTACGGGACCGTGGACACATCACTCGAGAGCATCAGGTTCGTCAACCCGGTATACGGCATCGTCGATACGTCCAACTCCATTCCAGAACAGCTGGGAAAGGCGATCGAGTCCCTCAGGAAGGACCTTTTGGAGGACGAAGGGGCCATGGAGATATTGGTCAGAAGGTCCTCCCTCAAGACCAGTTCCGGATACAATCTCATGGCATTTCTGGAGCATGAACGCCCCCGGGACATAGTGACCCATCTCATGGTCGGATCTATCGGAACACTGGGGATCTTCACAAGGATATGCCTCAGGCTGGTCCCGGTCCCCGAAAAGAGGGAGATGATCGCGGCCTTCTTCCGCTCAGCTTCCCACGCGTGCGAGGCGGTCCCCTCGTTGAAGGGGCTATGTCCATCCCTTCTGGAGCTGATGGACGGGTTCGGCACGGGGATCGTGCGGGAACGCGCGTCCTTTTCCGTTCCAGAGGATGCCGGGGCCACACTTCTCGTGGAGTTCGATTCTCTTATCGACAAGAGCATGCCTTTGGCCCTAGAAATACTCGATAGTATGACGCTTTCTCACAGGGTCCTTAGATCGCAGGAGGAGGCGGATGAGGTATGGGGGCTCCGATGGTCCATGCTTCTTCGGATGAAGAGGGAGAACGAGGGAGCGAACAGGCGCTACGTCTCTTTCGTTGATGATCTGGGGGTGCCCGTGGAGAACCTGCCCGGGTTCATAGACGAGATAACGTCCATCTTCGGATCCGAAGGCGTCCCCCTGATCATATACGGCCATGTAGGGGAGGGGAACCTGCATCTGCGGCCGTTGATCGATAGGGAGAACTGGAAGGAGAAAGTAGAGGACCTGGCCGACCGCTGCTTCGAGGCGGCCTTCAGGTACGGGGGCACCATAGCCGCGGAGCACGGTTCCGGCAGGAACCGGGCGGCCTTCATCGAGAAGGAATGGGGGCCGAGGATATATTCCTATTTCAGACGTGTCAAGGAGATATTCGACCCTGAGGACGTTCTCAACCCCGGCACCATGTTCTCTGACAGGTCGATAACCGACGACCTGGAGTTCTAGAAGGATCGGTCGCAGGTATATATTTTGAAACTCTTCCATATAAATAGCGTAGGGACTATGACCCTTTGATAAAGGATAAGGTGAGCAATATGTTCTGCAATCAGTGCCAGGAGACGTTGAGGAACAAGGGATGTACGGAGAGGGGCGTCTGCGGAAAGACCAACGACGTCGCCGATCTCCAGGACCTTCTGATACACATGCAGAGGGGGATCTCATACTATCAGGTCAGGTTGAGGGAGGTCGGCAAGGCCGATGAGGATGCGGATATCAAGCTGATGGAATATCTGTTCTCCACTATCACGAACACGAACTTCGACAAGGAGAAGATGCTCGAGTTCATACGGGGTTCCATAGCCATCAGGGACAGGCTGAAGGCGCTTTGCATCGAGAGCGGGATCGAACTCGGATCGGACACGCCCGATCATGCACTCTGGGACTTCAAGGAAGAGCGCGAGGCATTGGACAAGGCCGAGAAGGTCGGTCATCTATCGATCGAGGACGAGGACAGGAGGGGGCTATACCTTCTCGTCCTCTACAGCATCAAGGGAATAACGGCCTACCTGCACCACGCCTACGCTCTGGGGTTCAAGGATGAGAGCATTTCGGACTTCATGAACAGGGCGCTCCTCGCCACATGGGATCCCTCGACGTCCATGGACGACATGCTGGGATGGGTCATGAGGACGGGAGAGTACGGCGTCATCACGATGGAGCTCTTGGATCGGGCGAACACGACAACGTATGGTGTCCCCACCCCCACAAAGGTAAAATTAGGGGTAAGGGACCGCCCCGGCATACTCATATCCGGCCACGATCTCAAGGACCTCCACGAGCTTCTGGAACAGACCAAGGGGACCGGCGTGGACGTCTACACCCACGGCGAGATGCTTCCGGCCAATTACTATCCCTTCTTCAAGAAGTACGATAATTTCATCGGCAATTACGGGAGCTCGTGGTGGAAGCAGATACTCGACTTCGACACTTTCAACGGTCCCGTGATACTTACCTCGAACTGCCTGGTGCCGCCACTTGACAAGTACAAGGAACGCGTATATACGACGGGGGTCGTCGGTTTCGAGGGCGTCAAGTACATACCCGACAGGACCAACGGGGGTTCCAAGGACTTCTCCGCCGTCATCGAGCATGCGCTGAAGTGCCCCCCGCCCAGGCAGCTCGAAGACATCGAGATAGTCGGCGGCTTCAACCATGCGACCCTCTGGGGGCTCAAGGATACGGTTCTGGATGCGGTCCGGTCCGGCAAGATAAAGAAGTTCATCGTCATGGCTGGGTGCGACGGCAGGCACAAGACGAGGGAATATTATACCGAGTTCGCAAAGGCGCTTCCCAAGGAAGCGGTGATCCTCACGGCGGGATGCGCCAAGTACAGGTACAACAAGGATGTTTTGGACGACATCGACGGCATTCCCAGGGTGATCGATGCTGGACAGTGCAACGATTCATACTCTCTGGCACTGTTCGCCCTCAAGCTAGCCGAGCATCTCAAGGTGAACGTCAACGATCTGCCTCTGGCCTTCAACATCGCTTGGTACGAGCAGAAGGCCGAGCTGATCCTGTTGGCGCTCCTGCACCTTGGTTTCAAGAACATGACCATAGGCCCGACCCTGCCCGCGTTCGTCACGCCGAACATACTGAAGGTCCTCGTGGACAAGTTCGGATTGGGGTTGAACTCCTCGGTGGAAGAGGACATGCAGAGGATGCTTGTCTGATCATTTGACCCTGTAAATGCCCATCCTGCCCATGGATAGCTCGCTCCAGTCCACCATGAAGTCCATATCGTAGAGCTCGCGGATATGGTCGAGAAGGGAGCCCACGACATTCCTTACATCTATCTTGCCGCCGCATCCGATCCCGGGGCATCTCGAATGTATCTGGAGCCGGTGAACGCCGTCCCTCTTCGTTAGGATGAAAGGGTGGTCACGGCATACGAGAGGGCGATGGTCGTGTATGGCGCATATCCTCTCCGTCTCGGAATAGAAGCGGCAGTGATCTCCTATCGGGGGACCGGTAGAGGGGATGACGAAAGGTTCGAGCCAGCCTTTGCTGAAATGATCGTGGCAGCAGAGGCCGCACCTGATGCAATCCCACCTCATACCATCTAGCACGTCAACGAAATCCGAAGGCGAGAGGTCGTCGGAGGCATCATATGGGGCGGGTTCGTCGGGCATGGTCGGTCTTTGATCCTTCGGATATCCATACACTCCAGCCCCGATCCAGATATAAACGTTTCCGGTAAAGGGTGAGAACAGAGTGATGGGCCGGAACGAGCGTGATGACCAGATTGACGGGGGAAGTAAGAACTTCTCCGGCCCATCGTGCAGGTAGAGGTTGTCTATGAGATGGATAGACCATGGGCCTTTTAATGTGGACCAACTCATTCTCACAAGTGGTATTTCCGATGCAGGGGCGGAAGGGAGCGAATGCGGCCGGATGATAATTGAAGAGAGGATTGAATGCGTATCCAAAAGAAAAGGTCCGGCCACATTCCTGGGATACGAGATCCGCAGATCCGTATATGACATTCACTTAGGGGTTATATATAATTTATCCGGAGTGGGCGAGGGATCCCTCATCCGGGGATGTTTCGTCCTCGTCATCGCTTTTACAATGCTCTCCCCTTCGGAAAAGCCTCTCCTTGGCCATCTCGATCATGACCGACATCACCATCAGCTCGAAGGGGTTCTCCCTGCCCGATTCGGAAGCGGCCCCGGAGTGCTTCATGGCCTTCTCGATGACGCGGTCGAAGGCCTCCTGGTCGTTTCGCGGGAGGGACCTGCGGAACTCCCTCCACGATTCGGCCTCCATATCGAGGGGGCCCCTGTCATCCTTCATGCCCCCGCCTCCCCGAAATCCTCTATGATCGTCTGCATGGGGTCGAGTCGGACGAGATCGGCCCATCTGCCGTCCTTGACCACTATGCGTATCCTTTTTCCGGGCCTCTCCTTCAGGGAAGCCCAGTTCGATGAGATCGGGCCCATTATCCTCAGGAGGTCCGCCCCTCTACCCCCTCCAGTGGCGGCCACGAGAACGGCCGCCCCCGTCCTTGCCAGGTCCTCAAGGGCCGATGCGCAGTTTCGCATCATTCCCTCCGCCTCCTCCGGTCCGACCTCGGGGTCCGATAGAAGGGTGTCGATTCCCGAGGCCATGGCCAGGGCGGGAGGGGGGTCCATGGATGGGAGGGAGTCGACTATCAGGGAATCGAGCTGATGGGCGGTGAACGCCCTTGCGACGTTGATCCTCGACAGCGGAGGGATGGGATCCTCCCTGCGTGCCCGGAGCAGGCGCGCCATCGAAAAGGGGTCGCTCCTGCCGGCCCCGTCGATGTAATAGACGGGATCCCCCAGAAGGGCGCGTGAGACCGCGAGGCGATCCATTATGGTGAAGTTCAGATCGGTCCTGCCTATGAGCAGGGACACGGAACCGAAGGCCATGTCTCCGAACAGAGAGTCGAACGTCCTTATACCGCTGCGTATCTCGTATCGGTCCATGCTACATTCCCTCAAGGGAATGTAGCCATGGGGTCATGGGGGTCATAAGCTGGCCCGGCGGAGGGGGGTCGCCGAAAGTGATCCTTTATAGAGAGAATTCCTCTCCGTCCTGTCCAAGGAGATCGTCGATCTCGCCCTCGATGCTCGGAGGTTCCAAGCTCGATTCTGGCTCCACGACAGGCGGCTCGACCGTGCTCTCCTCTGGATCGAACATCGAGTGATCGATAGGATCGTCCATCATAGCCCCCTCCTCCGGGGGAAGCGATATATCGTAGGAAGGCGGTTCGGATCCCTCGACGTCCCCGGGCAGGTATCCAGCCGGCATGAAGGCGGATCCAGGCAGCCCCTCCGGGGGCATGGGAGCCGCTTCGAGTTCGGCCGCTGGGGCGGTAACGTATTCTGGCCGTTTACTGTTCCTCCTCCTCATCATCATGTACATCACGATCGTCCCGAGCATCATACCGATCACGAAGACCGCGAGGGATATCGTAACGGGAACCATGCTGCCTCTAGGCTCCAGCAGCGTTGGTACCATGTAATTGACGGGCCTCTGCGAAGGCCCCTCCCCGAGATCGTTGACGGCCTTTATAACGTAGCTGTATTCGGTCCCGGCATACACGTAGGTATCATTGAACTTGAAGGTCCCATCGTCAACCTCTCCGACAAGGGTCATGAACCCGCCGTTCTCCGTCCTGTATATCCTGTAACCGGTTATACCTAGGCCCCCGTCCAAGGAGGGAGCCTGCCAGCTGAGCAGGATATATCCGTCCCCGTGCGAAGCAATTATGTTCCTTACCAGGCCCGGCACGGTTCCTGGAATTCCTTTTGCCTGACGCCGCAGGGGCGATTCGCCCATGATATTGACGCATGAGAGCTCGTAACGATACTCCCTGCCGTTGACCAGCCCCGTATCGTTGTAGGACCTGAGGTCGCCGAAGAAGGCGGCAAGGGGCTCGTATTCGTCCCCGCCGTTGATCCTGTAAAGCCTGTATGATACGTTCTCGTCCTCGCCGTCATCCAGGGGCTTGGTCCATTCCATTTTGATGAAACCGTCGCCCCTTATGACCGTGACCTCGGATGGCTCCGAGGGGAGAACGTAGACCTTGACAGGGGCCGCTTGAACGGCTGTGGATCCGCCGACCGTCGTGACCGTCTTGATGGCATAGACATAGGTCCTTCCTCTTATGATATCGGTATCGTTGTAGGACCTCATCTCCGCGCCGATATCGATGCTCTCTATCAGTTCCGGGTCGATCGTCCTCTTCTCGAGTACGTATCTTAAAAGCCTCGAGCCGCCGTCGTCGAGAGGAGGCGCCCAGGCGATGTTGAGATAACCGAGCCCCCTGATGATGGCGAGGCCTTGCGGCGGGCTGGGCAGTTTTACGGGGATCGACGTGACCTCCGTGCTTGGTGGGGACTCTCCTAGGTCGTTGAGGCTCTTGATGGTGTAGTAGTATCTTTGACCGTTCTCGAGGCCGCCGTCGATGAAATGGCTCCCGACGGCGAAACCCGCCTTCACGTACTCGGTCTCGGCCTGCCTCCTGTAAACGTTGAAGCCCATTATGACGGACCCGCCGTTCTTCATCGGGGGATCCCATCTGAGGGTTATCTCCCGGTCGCCCGGTGTGGCTTTGACGTTTTGCGGGGCCGATGGATAGGTCAGCGGCACGGCGGAGACGACGCTGCTGAGCTGGGATCCGCCCACCTCGTTGAAGGAGCGGATCGTATAGAAGTAGATCATCCCGTTCTGAAGGCCCGAATCCAGGTATTCTACGGTCTCCGGTGGAACGTCCCAACTCTCGTTGTACTGGCCAGAGCCGTCCCCCTTGTGGATCCTGTGGAACAGGATCGGTGAGCCTCCATCAGAGGTTGGTATCTCCCAATAGAGGTTGATCTCCCTGTCGGCGAACGTGCAGCTGACGTTCAACGGGGGAGATGGTATCGTCCTTGGATATTCCGAGACGAGGGCATCGTCCGAGTCGCGAAGGACGTTGAAGCTCCTGATGGAGTATTGATAGACGATCCCGTTAAGGACATCGGTATCGTTGTGATCGTTGACGTTGGGGGGGAGTTCGGCTATGAGCGACATGTCCGTGACGTTGGAACCCCTGTAGATGCGGTATCCCAGCATTGGCAGGGTGGGGATCTCGCTCGGCGGGGACCAGCTGAGGTGTATGAAGTTGTCCCCGGAGAGGGCGAAGACGTTCCTGGGCGGGCCGAGTATCGCCTCTTTCACATCGATGTAGATGATAGGTTCCTGGTCGCCTCCGGCGGTCATCGAGCGGAACCAGTACGTCCCGACCATGGATCCCGCCTCGAGCTTGTACGTCGCCGTTCTCTGATCGGGTTCAAGGTATCTCTCGTAAACATGCCCTATCTCTTCGGGTGACCTCGTGATGTTGGAGATCCTTATCTCGTCGATCATTCCCTCGAGCGGGGCGGTCCATGTCCACTTGTTCGATATGTATTTCCTTGCCGACGCTATGCCAAGAGGATGGGACGAGGGCTTAACGTCCCCTTTCTGGTACGTGAGGTTGTGGCGTTCCTCGCCGTTGAGATATGTCCTCCCCTTGACCCCGTCGTACGTGAAGGCTACGTAGTTCCAGACATCGTTCTCGAGCTTCACATTGGTGTCCACCATGTACCAGTTCTGTGAGTTGGTCGTTAGATACCAGGCTATCTCCCTGTTGGACTGGAGATCTATCTGGTATGAGGCCTCCTTGCAAAGGAGCGTCATCTTCTTCGATGAGGTCTTTGAGGAGATCTTGACCCAGAGCTCGACGGAGAAGGCCGTGCCCGTGATGTTAAGGCTGTCCGAGGATGTCACGTCCACGTAGGCCTTGGATCCGCTCATGTTGAGAGCGTCCTTGTGATCGCTCCTTGCACACTGGGCCTCGTGGACGGCGGCGGTATTATTGTTATTGCTGAGGTCCGATACGGTCCCGTTATCTATTCGGTCCATCTTCCAGAGGGCGGATGTGTTGTCGTCAGGGGCATAGGGATCCCGCCCCAGCTCGATGATCCCTTCTTTGAGGATGTCCACGGTGTCGGAGAAGTTGTAGAGTATCGTCTGGCTTCCCCTGGATATGTTGAGGTCTATTCTTATGGTGTCCCCTATGTAGTAGGAATGATTGGATGCCATGGACTTGAGGGACCTGGATCCCTCCAATGGGGGGAGGGGATCCGATCCCGCCGCGGTGATGACCAGGATGCTCTGTAGCAGGACCATCGCAACGATGACCGGGGCTGTTGCCCCCTTGAAGATGCCTTTGATCATTCGATTCCCCCTGTTCTTATTATATCTACTCAGGGGATCCATGCCGTTGAGGTGGAGATAAACCTTTTCTTCGCATTTTGTGAGAGGGAGAATCTGACATGTAGCAGTATCAACATGTTTCCCTAAGTGGGTATTTCGCCTTTATGTCATAAGTATGGTCTCACCTATACTATTCACCAAAGGTGGAAAGATAATTATATCTAAATTGCACATGTGTCATCTGGAGCATAAAGGCGTGGTAGGTGTACAGATGAAGAAATTGCTGTTAATCGCGATCGCGTCCATGGCCGTAATGCTTTCCGGCTGCATATATCCAGATCATTGGCCTCGTCCATACGAGCGAGAAGAACCCTTTATTTCTAACGGGGACCCTATCGTCCATTATAGAATGGATGAGGATGGCTGGAAGGGCGACAAGGGCGAGGTGAAGGATTCCTCGGCCACAGGGATACATGGAACCGCTCTCGGAGGTGCGAACACGATCTATGAGGGCGTATCTGGAAGAAGCGGTCAATTCGACGGTATCGACGATCTGGTCCATATCGGCGATCATCCCTCATTGAGGATCAAAGGAAAGGGGTTGACGATGTCAGCATGGGTCCGGGTCGATGATGATTCGATAAGGAACATGGTCATTGATAAGGAAGAGTCGTACGAGTTCCGAATAGATGGTGGAGTTATAAAGTGTGCCATCATGTGCGAATATCAGGAATGGTACTGGATGAACACGGAGGCGAAGGTAGTTATCGGCGAATGGTCCCATGTGGTCATAACCTACGATGGAGTGGAGATAAGGGTTTTCGTGAATGCTCTACATGAATCTACGATATCCTATCCTTATGGCCGTATTCGGTTTAGCGATCTACCATTTTCCATAGGTGCCGGTTACAAATACTTCATAGACGGTTGGGATTGGGATTATCATTTCCATGGAGCGATAGATGAGGTCAAACTTTATGATCGCCCGCTCTCTTCCGGTGAAGTCAAGGGACTGTATCTCGATAGTTATGAATAACATATTCCAAATTCCATGAAAAGGACATGGTTGAATTGTTTCTATTCATCATGTTTGGTAAAGCGGTATTATTTTGGATATAAACATCCTATGAATTCGATACTTCCCCGCCTAACACCTCATCCTCGGCGTTCTTCAATTCGGTATCGGATTGGATCAGAGTCGGATCAGCACTGGGCATATCGGAAGCGATCTCATCGACCATAGGTTCGGAAATTATTTTTGTTGATTCTGTCACTTCTGCCTCAGACGGGATGCCCTCTCCATCGATCGTTCCATGAAGGATCTCCTGTTTTTGACCCTCAATTGCCTCTGTTGCGGGGAATGCTGTTATAGGCGGTCCGGCGACGAATTTCTTCCTTTTCATTCTCTTTTGTAGGTATAGAGCCGCTCCAACCAGTAAGAACATCAATAACATTATCGCTATAACGGCTCCAATCACGAGCGTCATGATGGAGCTTTCCTTCTCCATCATTATCTCGATCTCGTTGGACCCTTCTCCTTCACCGTTATCGTTGAACTCCCTGACAGAGTAGACGTAGAGGATCTCCTTGTAAACCGATCCGTCCGAATAGTAAGTGTCGTTAATGATAGCGAGCTTAATCCTTTGACCAGAGCCGGATGATCGGTATATGTTGTATCCATGTATGGTTGAACCTCCGTCGTTGAGAGGAGGGTTCCATGTCAGATGTATCCCTCCATCCTTTATGATGCAGGTAAGGTTAAGGACCATTTCCGGAGTGGTCGATGGTCTTGCCACGACCGGTATGGACAAGGGGCCTTCCCCTAATGAATTGACGCAGGAGAGCCTGTAATGATATTCAACTCCGTTTTCAACGGACCTATCGTTATACGTTCCCGACGTCATGTCGAGATCGGCTATCTTCTTTACATCACTCTCATTGAGTCCCCGGTAGAGTATGGTCTTTTTCACTGTTGATCCGCCCGCATCATCGGTAGGTCCCCATGTGATCTCGACAAAGGAGTTCCCGGCTATAGCTGATATCGAGGAAGGGGGCTGAGGTATAGTGGCCGGTATGGCGAATGCAAGATCGCTTCCAATGGATGCTCCAACCGAGTTCCTGCACCATATCTGGTAGTAATAGGTGACACCATTTTCAAGCCCCAGGTCCGTGTATTCCATCTTGTCCGGTGGCAGTTCGGTAATGAGTTCCATAGAAGATGATGTCTCTCCCCTGTGGAGCATGTATTCTATCAGTGGCGATCCTCCGTTGCTTATGGGAGGCAGCCATGTAAGAGATACATTGCGATCCCCACCCGATGCAACGAGGGACAAGGGTTTGCCCGGATAGGTCATGGGAAGGGCGTATGCGATGTTCGATGACAGCGATTCTCCCATGATGTTCCATGCGGTTATCATGTAATGGTATTCTATCCCGTTGATAACCTCGCTATCGGTAAATTCCGAATCATGTGGCTCGGCCTTCTCGAGATAGGTCCAGTTCTCATCGCTCCTTCGATAGATGGTGAAACTGTTCAGGGGCTGACCCCCGTCCCATTCCGGGCTTGACCATTTTAGTATCACCTTTCGGTCTCCCGATTCGGCCGTAAGGTCGAACGGAGGATCTGGCTGTCTTGCGGGTCTTGCTCTGATGATGTCTGAAAGGGGTGAAGGCCCCCTGATATTGCATGCTCTGACGGCATAGTGGTATTCCATACCGTTCTCGACCTCGGTATCGAGAAGATGTAGCGCATGTTCCGTGTGATCCAGATGCACTAGCGAATCAGCCTTCAAGCCGCGCATGACCTCATAATGCAGGATGGGTGAACCTCCGTCCGATGGAGTTATGGACCATGAAACATTGACCCATCCATCTCCGGGCTGGGCATATATCTCCAGAGGTTCGTCAGGTATCGTCGAGGGCATGCCTATCAATTCATCGGTCATATTCCCCTCACCGTTGATATTGAAAGCCGATATCTTGTATCGGTACGCCACTCCATTGACCACATCGGTATCGTTGATCCTCTTTTCGTAAACCGTTTTGAAGAGAGAATGTGGTTGAGAATCGTTCGAGGTCCTGTATATCCTGTACCCTATGACTGGATCCCCTCCGTCCTTGAGGGGGCTTTCCCATGATATGTTCACCCACCTATCCCCATCGGTGATGTTTGCGGAAACAGGGATCCCGGGAGGAGCAGCAGGTCTTGAGTCTATCACATTGGTATAACGCCCGTCGCCATGATCGTTGTACGCACAGACCTTGTAATAGTACCTGATCCCATTCGTTACGTCTAGGTCTAAATATTTGGTATCATTAAGAATCAAACTTATGTTTTGGTGATCAGGGGAAAGCCCTTTCCTGAGAACATACCCCAAAGACCCTGATTCATTGAACCTCGATGGTTCCGACCATTCTATATACACCCATCCGTCTCCAGATCTTGCCTCAAGATCACCAGGTATCCCGGGCATATCCCAGAAAGATAGTAAAGCAACGAAACAATCATCGTTGCCCAGATAGGTCGTTGAATATGGATCTCCCATCATGGGCAGGTCGTTCGAATTCGTGAGACCGAAGATCGCGAATGATCCATATGACATGTCCATATCATTGGCGGAATCATAACCATTGCCCCCGAATACCATCGAGTACAACATTTTAGAAGCGTCCTCATTAAGGCAGAGAATGAAGACATCCCCGTTCAACATGCTTCCTTCATTCGGTTCCATGGTGGGAAAATCCGTTGAGTAGGTGATACCGCTGATCCAAATATTGCCGGATCCATCGATGATCATATTACCTCCCCTATCCTCACCGTTTCCTCCTATGCCCGAGATGAAACCATCCCCTGAGCCGTCCAGATCGACCCTCATAACGAATGCATCCTTTCCATCGCTTGTGATGGTCCTGTGTTGTGGCCCGAAGTAGGGAAGATTAGATGAAAGGGTCATCCCTGTGATCATGAGGTCGCCATCATCGCTTATGGCGATACCCCTGATATAATCATCATTCGAACCTCCTATATAGGAAGAGTATAGGATGTTCGAACCATTCCCTCCGATCCCTATCACCAAACCATCGAGTAATCCATTGTAGGTACTGTCCATCGCGTTGGAGGTCGTTACGATGTCAGATGATGTGGTATAACCTGCGATGAATACATTGCCTTTATCGTCCAGGGCAATTCTTAAAGGTACATCCTTTCCACTACCTCCAAGTAGAATAGAGTATGCAAGTGATGAACTGTTGTGGTCAAGACATGTGAGAAAGAAATCGTATTCCCCACCATGGTAGCTCTCGCTCTCGGAGGTCACTGGATAATCGGTAGAGCTGGTATATCCTGTAATGACGAATCTACCCCAAGGGTCCATCTTGATATCCTGGCAATTATCTATCCCCTTTCCTCCTATGTATGTTGAATATACAAGATTCTTCCCAGAACTATCCAGCATGAAAACCACATTGTCATATTTGGAACCGCCCGCATAACTACTGCTGTACGCATCCGAAGTCGTTGGAAAATTGAGAGAGTGTGAATAACCACCAACGTAAATATTTCCATAGTCATCTGTTCCGATGGCCATGCCCCTCTCCCCCTCCGAACCCCCGATATACGTGCAGAAAAGGAGTTTCGAGCAATCATAATTGAACTTGCTGATATAAGCATCCTCGTCATTGAAAATAGTATCGTATGAACCTGGAGTTACAGGCAGGTCCGAGGAAAGCGTAAAGCCGGTGATCAAAATATTTCCATCCTCATCATAACATGTTCCAGTTCCCCTGTCGGAACTTGTTCCGCCGAAGTAGGTCGATGATAGCAACGGGTCAATAATAAGGGTATCCGAACGATCGTAAGGTCCAAGTGAGAAGGATATCTTATTATCATCAACTTCGAACTCGCAATCGACGACCCTCCCTGACGATCTCTCGTAAACGATCAGATCGCGATCGATGAGTTGGGAATTGGCCGTTTTAACGATGACATGGCTTCCCGACCCGATCAGATCTCCACCTTGTACAAACATCGAGATCAAACTGGGGTCCGCTCCGGGTCCAACTCTGAATTCGTACTTTGGGCCTCTTTCAGTGGCAATGAATGAAAGATCGATCCCATCCCAGATCCCGGGATACAATATTTCAAAAAAACCTCTTGCGCCCGTTCTCCATAAAGTTGGATCGGATCCTAGTATGAAGTTATATTCAGACCCCGAATCATCGATCCCGATAGGGAGAGAGGATGATCCTGGGAAGGTCATCTCTATCACATCCAAGGTGGTCATTCCCTTTTCCGGCTCTCCGCTTTGGAGGAATTGCAATACAGAATTCTTGCAGATTGCCATCTTACCATAGGGTGTATCGCATAGGAACATAATTTTATCATCGTATTGTCCGATGTTCTCAATAAAGGGGATATTACCATATTCCATAGGGGAATGATAGAGGTAACTCCCACCATCCCCTGTCGTGATCCCAAGAGGTATCGTAATAAGGAGCAAGGCGGTCAATCCTATCAATATTCTTTGATACATTAGAAACACCTTTGTTCACATATCAGAGGTATAAACTAATATTTATTAATAATTTTTACCTGGCCTGGCCCTGCAGAAACGTATATATATGTTTTTTCCTTTCACGATGCCCTCAAGTAGAAAGAAAGGGATTCGATCATGGATATCAAATGGTCCATCAGATCTTACGAATCGGGTGACGAGACCAAGATCCGTCTCTTGCATAAGCATGTTTTCGATCATGATGATGACGAATCTCAATGGTATGATTGGTGGCGATGGCAACATCAACAGAACCCGTCAGGGCCTCCGATAATATTCTTTGCGGATGCTGGGGAGGAGCTTGCGGGTCAATATGAAGTAGTACGGTTCAAGGCTCTATATGATGGAAAGGAGATCGACGCATGCCACTCTCAGGATACGATGACCCATCCAGGATATAGACGCCAGGGGATCTTTGAAGTACTCGCAAATAAGACATACGATAAAGCAAGGGAGGAAGGGATCGGGTTCGTTTTCGGTTTCCCCAATCAGAATTCATATCCTGGATTCGTGAAAAAATTGGATTGGTTCGATATATGCAAGATCCCGAATGTGTTCAAACCTCTAAACGTTAAGAACACCATTAGACACAGGATCAAGAACAGATCGCTTCAGATCCTGATATCTTTCTTCGCATCTGTTTTTTTCGGTATTTACAGGAAGAACGCATCACCGAAAAGGATCTCGGGATTGACCTATTCCAAAATCGACCTTTTTGATAAAAAATTCGATGAATTGTGGGATAGATCCTCAAAATACTATCCGACGTTGGTGATCAGGAACAAGGACCATCTAAACTGGAGGTTCAAGGATATTCCTCACAGAAAATATACCGCATTCGCTGCATATATGGACGGCAAGGTCTTGGGATATATAGTACTGGCGCTTGTTAGAAAGGGTGATTTCACTGGTGGCGAGATAATCGACATATTCGCAGAACCCGATGTCAATATCATACGAGGCCTGTTAAAAAGAGCTCAGGACCACTTCAACGAAGCAGGTGCCGACGCGATGTACTGCTGGTTGCCGAAGATGGATGTATTTACAAAAGCATTCAAGAAGCAGGGATTCGTATATCTGACCTCGATCCCTGTATTCATAGCAAGAGTTATCAGTGATAATATTTCAAAAGAAAAATTGAAGGATTACAGTAATTGGTTCGTTACCATGGGGGACTCCGATTTTCATTAATATATTGAATATAATTCATTCCATTTTATAGTTTTTCCCGCAATGATATCGCAAACCTTGCGAAAATGAGAGAACTTCGAACCGATCTCCCAACTCCAATGTACCGCTAGTGGTATTATTCGTGCACCTGCTATAGGGCCGATATGATCCAATATTTCCGCTATGCAAGAACATTTGTCATAAAAAGGATGATATACCGGTATATAGGGCTTCCCTTTCAATGATGTGGGAGAGTGCCTGATGCCTATCGTGGGGATCGCCTCGGGCCCACCTGTTATTCCTTTAAAGAGGTCTTTTATCGATAGATAATTGTTCATATCCAGTGTATTGAAAGGTGGGATATACGTATCAACCTGTATTCCGATGCCTCTCAAATATTCTTTGGCAAATAATATCGATCCTTTGAACTCAGCTCCTTTCAGTCCGACGGATTCAGTATGATATCGTTTGTATAATGTCCTATGTGTTATCCCATGAAGTCCGAATTCGACACTATCCCTCTTCATAGATAGCAATAGATCGATCTCGTCATCCTTCAGGGAATCCGGCATTTTTTTCGATGGCATGAAAGGTTCATCGGTTATAAACGGGGTGACCCCTATCAGATAATCGATCCCGAATTCTTTGCAAATATCATGGAAATCCATCAATCCATTGATACCTATGTCGAATCTTGGAAAATCATCTATCCGGAGCAGGAACTTCGTTGGCATATCGATATTTAAACCGAATTCATTTTTAAAAGATATTACCCTTTTTAAAATATCGAACTGATCCGCACGTTCATTGGAGAATTTAAGCATTCCCGCGTTCCATAGATATACAATGGTTGGGAAATCATTCAGAGTCCTCGATACAAGCTGATTAATTGGATCTCTATAAAGATCTTTGAACATATCGTAATAATTTACCAATAATTCATCGGTGGACCTTCCCGACGGATCGATGTGAAAAAGAAAATCACGTTTGATATCATGATAATTATCCAACGACTCTATGTCACGTTTCCTATTCCGTCCTGCCTTTTTTACCACGGCCCAGGAAAATGCTGCTACTATTTGAATTATATTCCACACCTTTGACAAGTGAGATCCGCTCTTTGGGTCATGGCTCCTTTTACAATTCATCCGCATATCCACATACAACGTCATCATTAGCGGAATTATCCTGATCTTGTTAAAAAAATCAATATTTGCCCCTTACAGGGGATCCCCCTACGCCTTCTTCCACATCTCGAGATACATGGAGTGGATCTCGGAGACGAGATCCTCCCAGCGGGGGAGGGATCCCAGGAACTTCTTTCCCCCCTCGCCGAGCCTTCTTCTAAGTTCCGGATCCCTGGCCATCCTCTCCATGGCCTCGGCCAATCCATCCACGTCGCCGTCCTTTACGAGGATCCCGGTCCGGCCGTCCTTGAGCTCCTCCTTCACCCCTCCCACGTCCGTTGCGATGGCCGGGAGGCCAAGGGCGTAACCCTCTATCAGGCATCTGGGGTTCGCCTCCTCGTGAGAGGCGAGGACCACGACGTCGCAGCGATCCAACTCCTCGATGAGCCTCTCGTGGGGGACCTGTCCAAAGAACCTCACGTCAAGACCCCGGGCCCGATCCTCCAGAGATCCCCTGTCCGGACCGTCCCCGAAGATCAAAAGCTTCACGTTCGGTATTCTCTCCGACGCTTTTCGGAAAGCATCGATGAGAACATCCACCCCCTTGATCCTGTTGACGAGCCCGCCTACGTAGGCGAAACGCACCGCCCCGTCCTTGGAAGCGTTGGGAAGCCTTTTTATCGCTTTTTCAAGGCTTCTCGGGTTCACCGAGGGAAAGACCTTTACCTTTCCGGGTGGGATCCCGAAAGATACCAGTCTGTCCTTTACGTATCCACCAGTGGCGATCCATCTATGGACCTTCCCGCTTCTCAGGACGGATCCTCTATCCGAGGTGTCCTGGACCTCCTTGATCATCGGTATCCTAAGGAAGGAGGACATCAGCGATGCCATTAGGCCGTAGAGGCCGTTGCTGTGGGCATGCATGATGAAGGGGCCGTGCCTGAGGCGAAGACATAGGATCTGAAAGAAGGTCACGGGAGGCACTATGATATATCTGAGCAGTGGATGCGAGTTCAGAAGATTGGGCTGTATCCTAAGGACCGATGTACTACCGTGTCTCTCCCTTTTGGGGGCTCCCTTGACCCTGCATGTGTATACGATGAACTCGATCCTGTCATCAAGATCATCTACGAGGTTGGAGAAGTAGGTCGATGCCCCCCCGCGATCCGGCAAATATAGGGGGCTGCATACGAGCACTCTGAACCTTTCCCCGGGTCCTTTCATATCAACTGCTCCGTCTTTGCCCGTCGGTCTTGTGGACCATTACTTCAACGATCCCGATATCGACCCCATAGGATATAATAAGATGCAGGGTCGCAACGATAATGGATGGATAGGATTTAAGAAAACAGATATGCATACCCCCATGTCCGGAGATGTGATAACCGTTGACCACAGCCCAATACACGATGTACATGATGGTGTTCCTTCTGGTGCTCCTCTTTATCTGGCTGATGTTCAGGATCGTCCAGTACCGAAAGAGGACCGCCGAGATCGACGAGAGGGCCAGGAAGATATCGACGATGAACGCTCCGACCAAGGTCAAGAAAGGACGCCCCTCCTTGGATAGAAAAGTGATGGAGGCCCCATCCGTGGGACTGCTCGTGATCATGCACAAGAACGGACAGACACCCGCCAGGGAGATGTTCGTCAACGCCCTCTCCAAAGGGAGGAAAGGCATACTCGTAACCCCCGAGGATCCAAGAGAGGTTCCCATAGATAGCGACATCAAGCGGATCTGGCTGAACCGATCGATCGTGAAACGCAAGGGTGAGGATGTGACCATCGTAAATCCGACCAACCTCTCGGGCCTGCTCGAGGAGGTGAATTCCTTCATAACGGCAGGAGACGGTTCCACCGTCGTTCTCCTGGACCAGTTCCAGGATCTGATGAACGCCAACGATCTCCCCAGGGTGATCAAGTTCCTCAGCATGCTAAGGGAGAGGTCCGCAAAGGACAGGGTCTCCATCCTCGTTCCTCTCCCTTACAAGACCATACCACAGCGTATTCGAAACCAGATAATGGAATCGTTCGAGACGGTGGTGGTATGATGCCTGATGAGGCGGCAGCCCCTCCCAAGTTGACGATAGACAGGAGGATACTCCTTCACCTTATGGAGCTGGGACATTCCGAAACGGACTTCGAGGTCCCCTGGGAGGCGGTCCAGGAAGGGATCGCCCAGTCCATAAACATCCGGCGGGACAACCTTCCTAGGACCATGAAGAAGCTCAAGGAGGAGGACCTCCTATTCGATGTCCTAAAGCGAATAAAGGGACAGCCGAGGAAGAGGAAGGCATACTTCCTCACGAGCAAGGGTGTGGAGTACACAACGATCATCTGGAACGATCTGTCATCGCACAGGGTCCTCCTATCGTTGAGGGACGGGTCGGTCAGGGAGATGCCGCTGAAGGATGTATGCGGCTATCTGAATGTTAAGATCGGGCTTCTGGAGCTGTTCAACCTCACATCCGAGGAGAAGAACCTGTCCGAGGACACGATAAGGTCATTCATCTCCGGTGAGATAATGCCCCCCAAGGCCCAGAGAACGGGCGGTTTCGTCACCCTGATGCAGGATGCGCCTTTTCCCCGCCGTTTCTTCGGCAGGAGTTCGGAGCTGACGGAGATCCGCAACTGGTTCGAGGAGGACAGCTTTTCGATCATGTCGATCACCGGGATCGCCGGGATAGGTAAGACCACCCTTGCGGTCAAGGCCGCCATGGACCTGGAGGGCAGGGCCCATATACTCTGGTACCGCTTCCACCGATGGGATTCACTGAGGAACGTCCTGTACTCGCTATCCAGGTTCCTGGACGAGATAGGTCGTTCAGGTTTGAAGAAATACCTCGACTCTACCGGTGACCTTCGGAAGAAGGACTACTACGGAATACTGGAATCGAGCCTGAACGAGGGCCCACTTCTTCTTGTCTTCGACGATTTCCAGAGGGCCGCCGACGAGATCGTCGACTTCTTCTCGAACCTGAAGGAGATGCTATCATCTTCCAAAGGGGTCAAGGTGATAATCGTCGGCAGGCAGGTCTTTCCATTCTACGATCGATCGGACGTCATCATCAAGAGGTCCGTGAGAGAGCTGCTCCTCTCCGGACTGGACAGGGAGAGCTCCAAAGGACTTCTCAAGATCAGGGACATCGACGAGGAGCTGTTCGAGAAGATTTACAGGATAACGAAGGGCCACCCCTTGTTCCTTCAGCTGATACTCTCGGCAAAGGACATCGAGGACCAGAAGGACATAAAGCGCTACATATACGAGGAGATCTTCAAGAAGATCGGGGAGAACGAAGGACTGCTGCTTCAGATCGCGTCGATATATCGCTATCCAGTCCCTTCGAGCGCGTTCTTCCTCGAGGAAGGGCTGGATTTCAATATACTCGATAATCTGGTGGAGGCCAACCTCATTCAGGAGACCTCCTACGATGAGTTCGAGGCCCATGACATAATCAAGGAGTTCTTCTACAACAGACTGACCCCAGCCCAGAGATCGCAGTATCATAAGAAGGCCTCCGAGTTCTTCATGGAGCAGGGTACGGAATCCGATACTGTCGAGGCGATGTATCATCTCGCCCGGTCCGGAGAATGGCTCAAGGTCCTGAGGCTCGCCTCGACCTATGGGGAGAGGATCATTTCCAGGGGTTTTGTCGAGAGGTTCGCATCGGTATTGGACCTCATAGAGAAGGCCGAGCCCGAGGAAGCGCACGAATATAAGGGCATATCCCATCTGCTCAAGGGCGAGGTCCAGATGGTGATGGGACGCTGGGATCGGGCCCTGTCGGAGTTCAAAAGGGCCGCTGCCCTCGCCGAGGCACAGAAGAAGCTGCTCATAAGCGCAAGGGCAAATCTCATGATCGGCTCGATCGAGACGCGCAGAGGGAGCAGGGACACTGCTCTGACCCGGCTCCAGAAAGCCCTGAGGATCGCCAACGAGCTGAAGGACCGGGACCTTCTTTCGCGCGTCCATCAGGCTTTGGGAGAGCTGTATTCCTCCAGGGGTGACCTGAAGAAGGCCAAGCGGTACTTCGAACATTCGCTCGAGATAGCCAGGGAGAAAGGCGATCCCTCTCTCGAGGCCGCGGCATACATCGGATTAGGGGTCGTCTATACCAACCAGGACCAGCTCGAGCGGGCGATCGAGCAGTTCAATCTCGCTATAGGCCCCTTGGAGGCGGCCGAGAACGTCCTGACCATGGCCAGGGTCAAGATCAGTTTGGGCGTGGTCCTCTCGAACAGAGGGGACCATGATGCGGCTCTGGTCAATTTCGAGGACGCGATAGAGATATGCTCGGAGACGGGGGATATCAGGCAGCAGGCCTACGCCCTGTCTGGGGCCGCTCACGCCTATATAATGAAAGGGGAGCTCGATCTTTCCGAAGGATATCTTGACGAGGCATTGAAGATATTCACTTCCCTCGGGGAGAAGTTCAAGATAGCGACGGTCCAATTGGATTACGGTAGGCTTTTTTTGGAGAAGGGCGAGAAGCACAAGGCTCTTGACCAGTTCGAGACATCGATGAGAATACTCAAGGAGCTCGGATCGCCTTTTTATCAGGAGAGGGTTTCCGTAGAGATAGTAAGGGAACTCACATCTCATGATATGGTGAAGGAATCAAGTAGATTCGAGCTGAAATAGGGGCGCGGATCAACCGAACATGCCGGCCGGTCCCGAATCCTGGGATCCGTTCATGCGGGCCCTGAGCTTCTCCATGGCCATTCTCATGTCCTCCTTGTTGACGGACCTATGCCTGTTCCGTATGGCGAACATGCCCGCCTCGGTGCACAGGTTGCGCAAATCGGCCCCGGAGAACGATTCCGTCTCTCGAGCGATGGCCTTGAGGTTGACGGACCTCGACAGCTTCATGTCCCTAATATGTATCTTGAGAATGGCCAACCTCGCCTCAGTATCGGGCATCGGGACCTCGACGATCCTGTCGAACCTGCCGGGCCTTATAAGGGCCTCGTCGATGATATCGATTCGGTTGGTAGCGGCCATCACTGCTATGTTCTCCAGAGGCTGGAATCCGTCCATCTCGGCCAGGAGCTGCATGAGCGTTCTCTGGACCTCACGGTCTCCCGTCGTGTCCATACCGAGCCTCTTGGCCCCGATCGCATCGATCTCATCTATGAAGATTATACAAGGTCTCTTCTCCCTTGCGAGCTGGAAAAGCTCGCGAACGAGCCGTCCACCTTCCCCGATGAACTTCTGGACCAGTTCGGACCCTACCATCCTGATGAAAGTGCATTTGGCAGAGTTCGCGACGGCTTTGGCGATGAGTGTCTTTCCCGTACCCGGCGCACCGACCAGCATCACCCCGCTTGGAGGTTTGATACCGATGTTCTTGAAAAGTTCCGGATGGGTCAGGGGGAGCTCGACGGATTCCTTCAGCTCGCCGATGACGCCTTCCAGACCTCCAATTTCGGAATAGGATGTGACCGGCCTCTCGAGGACCTCGGACCCCATGATTATGGGATCCTTCCCCTTGGAAAGAGCCCTGATTATGCAGAGATTGTTCTTGTCCAAGCCCACTCGGACCCCTGCGGAGATATCGACCCTGTCCACACTGTCAGAGATAGTGGTGATGAAGCTCTGTCCCGTGCCGTTCCTGATAATGACCTCACCGTTGCCAAGGTCCTCGACGACATCCCCCACCAGAAGGGGCGGCTGCATGATATCGTCCAGCTGTTTTTGGAGGTTCTTCTTCTCGCGCCGTATGATGTTGAGCTCGTCATACAACGCTGAGAGCTCCCTCTTGTATGCGTCCCTTTCGAGGCTCTGGGAGTAGTCCATGGACCTGATCTGGTTCTTTAGAAGCCTGATCTCCTCTTCGAGAGAATCGATCCTCATGTTGCTGTCTTTATCTTCGGCCGGTCCTTCCTCCGTGTCCTGGCCGGTCTCTTTGCCTATTGCCTCTGTCATTGATCACACTTCCAACACTGGAGCCCATCGGGTCCATACGCCCGAACGGGGGTGGTGAACTTGTCCCGAATTCGGGTTCACTGTCGTTTCCTGGCATCCCCGTAAAGGAGAGTGGCTATGAGAACCAATGCTATGATCGCGATCGCCGGTTCGAAACCGGGGACCTGGAATCCCTTCTGACGTATGTAGAGGCTGTATTCCGAGGGGTAGGATACCTTTCCCAGCTGTTCCGCCTGGGAGGATACCACCCTGAGCCTTATCATATCGACGTCGTTCTTCCAGATGATGGTCTTGACAGGGGTGGTGACCGACACGGTAACGACCCTCTCCTGCTGCTCGGGCACCTGGAACTGGTCCTGTGAGAGCTGCACGGTCCAACCCAGCTGGTTGAGATCGGCCAGGTTCGTGATCTCCATCCTTAGCCTGTCAATACTGTTGCCCTCGTTGATCAGCCTCATCCTGAAGCCGAGCGTATCACCGGGAGATACCTGAAGATACGGCTTCTCACAGCCAACGGAGAACTGATAGAACTGGTCCACGATTATGATCGCCTGAACGGGGTTAACCGTACCGCCTGTGATGCCAGGCTGATAGTTCCACCTTCCGAGAACGTTGAGGGTGCCGACCACCTGATGGGATGTCATGGGAGGAACCTTGACCGTGCAGGTGAAGGGCATTGTGTTGTCGGCCCTCGTGAATATGACCACAGATGTGCCGGACGTTGCCCATCCGCTTGCCTCATATGTCAGGGAGACCAGGAGGTATTGTATCCTTGGCGACCAGGGCACCTGCGCGGATATCTCACCCGTGAACATGAGAACGCCTGGCTGTCCGGGGGCAACCTGTACCACCTGCTGGGTCTGATGCAGCTGAATGGTCACCGCGGCGCCTCCTACTGCGTCAACTGAAGAGTCCTTGGGTATGTACACTAAAAGCGAACCCAGCACCAGCAAGAACAGTACCAGGATCGATGCCCTAACGCCTCTGTCGGATACCTTCATCGGTCTTTGCCTCCTTTACGGATCGTTGCGGTAAATGTCTCGACCACTATATTAGATTACTGGGCCGCCAGACCTTACCTTCATCTAACATGCCCACAACGAGGTTGAGCATATAAATACTATGGAGAACCAAAATGACGCAGGTATTTAAATGCTATGAATCCTGCTACTGCTTGGACCGCCGCTTCCAGGACCGGGGATAAACTCCTGTGTCCATCAGCACCCTGGTTATCGTTGCGGCGACGCCCTCCCTGCGGTTGGCCATGTCCTTACCATCCATCTCGGCGCGGGCCAGGGCAACGGCCTCGCCTTTCAGGGTGGATATGATGCAGACTCCGTCTTTTTTCAAACTCCTGTGGAGCATGGAGATCCCCGGCATCCCGAGCGGGGCCCCGTGGCATATCGCGTCCACGCTGCTGTCCTTTATATAGATATGAGGCGTCCTCTCCATCAGGACCTCTACGGGATGGACCACTTCCCTGAGGGGGCGCTCGTCCCCCTCCTTCCTGAATATCTCGTAAGCGTCCTTCAACTGCTGAAGGGTGCAGCACATCGATTCATCTATGCAACCGGACCTGGTCCTGCGCAGCTCTGCCATATGGGCGCCCGTTCCCAAGACCTCCCCCAGGTCATGGATGAGGGTTCGAATGTAGGTCCCCGATTCGCATCCGATAAGCAAAAGGACCTGTCTTCCGCTCTTTTCCAGCACCTTGAGGTATTCGATGTGTCTGGTCCTCAATCCCCTCTTCACCGCGGCTCTGACGGGAACAAGCTGATATATCTCACCCGTGAACTCCGATGCTATGCTGCGAACGGCATCCTCTTTCAGGTCCCCGTGCAGCTGCATCACCGCCACGTATTCCTTTCCCTCCTCGAGAGTCACCTGCAGCGATCTCACAGCGTTCCCCAATGCCACGGGAAGAACGCCCGTGGTCTTGGGGTCCAGGGTGCCGAGATGACCGGCTTTTTCCACGTCAAGGACCTTCTTCAACCATGATACCACCTGATGGCTGGTTGGACCGCGGGTTTTGTCCAGCAGGACAGCGCCTTTCTGGAACAGCTCCGCCACCCCCCTCTCGAGAGGCGGGCGGCCGAAGGCCGGATCGGTCCTGTCCTCCGACAGCACTATCATCGAGTCATCAGGTACCGGAGGCCTCATGGGACCTTCATTGCCTTGAACGTAATAAACCCTTGCGAAAAGGGCTACCCCCCATCCAAACGCCCGATCATGCGCCGGACCCTCTCTTTCAACCGTTCGATATCCTGGAGGCCCTCTTCGTTCCCGGAGGCGCTGAATGCCCTGCTCATATCGACAAGGGGTCCATGTGGCAGGAGCAACGAGGCTGGGTCCTTCGAGTAGGAGGCCCTCACTGATGATCGCGATCGCTCCAGCCTCCCGCCGGCCCCTCTCTTTCCCTCCTTGCCCAATGAATCGATCGTGTCCAATATCTCGGAAGATGCCGGCAAAGCATCTACGATCCCCCCCGCATATCTCCGGTCGGATAAGGACCTGAGTATGATCTCACCAGTGAATCCTGGAAGCAGCCTTGAAGAAAGGCCCATGAAGCATCGTCTTTCCTCCAACCTTGCGGGCCCCGAACATTTGGAGCAATCCACCATGAGCTGTCTGCCGATATGCTCCATCCTGCCCGAGCATTCGCCGACCCCATTCTTCTCGTTCAACTCTTCATCACCTCAGTCCTTCGTATCCGACAGGAGCTATCCGATCTTCTTTCTGACCCTGATAGGCCGTGCCTTGGTGTTTCTACGGTTCGATTCGATCCCGAGGATCTCATCGATCGTGGAAATGGTATCGTTGATAAGCTCCGCCGATCCGGCCTTTACCACGGTCCTTCTGATGGAAGGTGCTACCTTGACCGGAATCTTCTCACCACGCTTCGTGACCTTCCTGAGAGCCTTGGGAGTGACCTTCACTGGAGGGACAAGAATTACCTTTTTGTCCGATCCCATATCAGTTCTATCCACTAACGGAGGCCTTTCCTTTTTCGTGAGTGACCTATCTCGATCCTTCACTTCCGCTATGGTCTCATCCTCGTCGAACTCCACGATCGGGGCAGAAGCGCCTGATCTTGGACGGGGCGGCTCCAAGGGCTGTTTTGCACTCTCCTCATGGAAATCATCGTGCTCCATGATCGTGTTGTTCTCTATCTCGATCCTGAGGGGTCTGTGGTCGAAATCCACCGTTGAAAGTGAATGCAGCGATATCTCCCGGAGGATCTCCCCGTCCTTCTCTGTCCGTTTGATCTCGATGATACCGTCGAAGACCTCCCTGATCTTGTTGAGATTCTCGGTCTCCATCGTATCCCTGTCTATTATGAACAGCGAGGCCATGCCCTCCTCCTTGAACTTCGCCCGCAGCCGCTGTATGAAATTGTATACCATCTGGAAATCGAATATGTTTATCGCCGAGGATATAATGTGTACCACTGCGAGTTGAACGGACGAGTACTCGACCTCCCTGATGGCCTTGTTTATGGCTATACCGAGATTGGATAGTATCTTGGAGGACTTGAGGCAGTATCCGTCCCTCTCGACGCCTATGATCCTCTCCTTCCTCCACGAGAACCAATCCACTATCCTGAGCCTTCCCGCCTCCTCGAGAACCTCACAATCGACGTCCAAACCCCTCATCACCGTACGGAAGGACTTGGGGGGGTCTCGTGATGAGATATATATCAGGGACCCGTTGCGCCAAAGTGTCTCCTTGGCCATCCTCGAGATGAAGGCGTCCCTCTCGACGCCGGAAGGGGTGATGAAAAGTATCGCTGCACCCTTGGGGATGCCCCCTTTCATCCTTCGGTCCAATCCCTGGGATCCGGTAGTGACCTTGTGCCTCAAGGCCCCTTCCAGTATGTTATCCATCAGAGTGTATCGGGACAATAGTGCATCTCGGCCCTCGAAGTTCTCGAGGAATATCTGCACACCTTTCCTCGTCGCCTCGTCCTTGCCCATGAGGAAGGTCGATAGGCCTATTAGCGAATTGAAAGATGCCGATAGGGCCTCTCCCACCTCCTCATCGGAGGCCATCATCCACTGGGTGGGGTCTATCTCGATGGTGTTGTTCTTCCGAAGGGTCATCGATTTGAGCAGCCTGTGCTGCTCCCTGAGTATCCCCAGCTTCAATTTGAAGGCTGAGAGGTCCGTATGGCGGCTGAGGTCCTTGAGATATGTGTTGAATACGGATGTGAACCTGTCTATTATCTCCTGGTGCCCCCCTCCCCTTTTCATAGATCCCCTATGCTCATTGATCACGTCCCTGAAGGGATTGGGAAGGGAGGCCATGATCCTGTTCCTTTGGATTATCTTCTCGTTGATGAAGTTGGAGTTCTTGGTCACGAACTGTTTCACTATGTCCCAGGCCACCTCCTCACCTACGAGTGAGGAGACGAACTCGATGGATTTGAGCAGGTATGTGGATAGGGCCTGAATAGATTCTGGGTCATCCCTCATCTCGCTCATGAGGCAACCGTTGTCCGCGATCGATAGGTTCATCAACGGTGCGTTGGTTTTGGCGGTCCTGTCCAATATTATCCTGAACGTGGTGATCTCCAGTCGGAACTGACGGGCCTCCGGGCCGGTCATCATCCGAAGGAACTCCTCAACGAGTTCTGTATAGACCGCCACATCGCTCAAGTCCAACGCTCCTTTCAAATAACCTCGTCAGGGGATACCTCGATCCCGCCATCCATTATCAGGAACGGGTGCTTGAGAGGGTCGTGCTTGGTGAAACGCATCTTCCGGACCGTAAGGGTCCTCCTGTATTCTCCCGAAGTGCTTTCATAGTCCAGCCTCAGGAAGGAATCCGCTATGAACTCCTCTATACCATATCTGGATTCGCGCCCTTCCAGGGTCTCGGAGATTATCACCGAGGTGATGTCCGAGTCCCTCAGGAACCTTGAGAACCTGAACAGTTCCCTGCGCATCTGCTCGTTGTTCGAGTAGTATATTCCCGCCGCGGTTATCGAGTCCAGGACAAGGCGCTTCGCCTTGCTGAAGTTCAGATGGTTCTTCAGGAAATCCTGCAGGGTCTCGAAGGACACGAGGCTCCAGTCCAGTTCCTCGATCGATGAGCTCTCCATTCTCATCTTGCCGAGATCGACTATGAAGAGCTTTCCGGCCTGCTCCATGGATTCCAGGTCCATGCCGTACGCGGAGGCTGCCCTCATGAGGTTGGACCTGCTCTCCTCAAGGGACATGTATATCCCCGGTTCATTGGCGTATTTCGCGCCGTTATATACATACTGCAGTCCGAAGAGCGACTTGGCCGAACCGGGAGGTCCGGACAGAAGATTTATGGTCGCTCTGGGGAAGCCGTTCTCTATCAGTTCATCCAACCCGGGTATGTAGGTAGTCACCCTATCCTTCAACTTCATCACCTTTCCTGAAATATTCCTCGGTAACCTCGATGAGGGATCTCTTCAGTTCCCGGGCCTGAACATCCCCGATGAGCAGAGACGCCTCCTGAGATACCATGTCGAGTAGTATTCCCGCCTTGTCCCTGTCAAGGTCGTTCCTCCCCTTTCCCCTGAGCCTCTCGTACTGTTTCCTGACTATGAAGGATGAGAGGCATCCGATCCACCTTTGAAGGTTCTTCTCGTAATGGTCCAAAAGGTCAGGATATTTTATCTTGACCTGATCCGGAAGGCCGATCTCAGGAGGGATCACCCCATCACCCCCGCCACCAGCCTTATGAATACCCTTGCCTGATCCCCCTCCATCCTCTTGTTCACACAGATCCGAAGTATGTTCGCCGAGAACGATTCTCCGGCGAGGTCCTTGATCCTCTCGTATGTGTCGATAAGAGGGGTTATCATGTCATCTCCTTCGATCCCTGTCGCATCGATGTCTGACCCAAGCACCTCTGATGACAGATGCAGGAAATCCCTCATGACCCCTTCAACTGTCTCCCGGTCGAAAGACGCGTCGGTCCTCAACCTGTACTTGCCCCAACCGACCCTTTCAATGAGCCCTTCGTCCTTCAGCCTGTTGACTATCGTCGTGACCAACTGAAGTTTCATCCCCAATTCGACAGATAGTTCTTTGGGAGTGAATACCCTGAAAGGTTGGGAGGTGAACAATCCGGCTATCCTGTCGGTCTTTGAAGTTTCCGACGAATGTCTGGACCTCGATCTGGCGTACATGATCCCTCACTCGCGATACCGGGTTCATCATTAGTTGAGGACAGGATATATAACATTTGTGTGATAATTATCCCAAAGTAAAGCTCCAATTCGCTATAGGCAATAGTTATATCGCCGGGAGACATGGACGTACCATGACCGTCGAGGGTGCCGATAGATGATCAAAGGGTCCAAGGAAAGGTCGGATGTCCTTAATGATCTGAGAAGGAGCAAGGCCAAGGACATCTCCTTCAACAGCGGCAGGATATTCGGTTCCATGTGTACGGCCCCCCACCCCATAGCCTTGGAGGCACATACGCTGTTCCATGAATCCAACCTCGGAAACCCCGGTCTGTGCCCCGGGACGGTGGACCTCGAACGGGATGTAATATCGATGCTCGGGGGCATGCTTTGTCTCGAACCTCCTTATGGTCGAGTGCTCTCCGGGGGAACGGAGGCCAATATCACTGCGATGTACATGGCGAAGAAATCGACCGGAAGAAGAAAAGTGGTCTTCTCGAAGAACGCTCATTTCTCCGTCCTCAAGGCGATCAAGCTGCTGGACCTAGAACCTGTGGAGATCGCCCTCGATGATCGCTACAGAATGGACACGGTGCAGCTCAGGGAGGTCATCGACGATGACGTAATGCTGGTCCACGCCGTGGCAGGCAGCACCGAGCTCGGAACCGTCGATGACATAGAGACCGTTTCCCGCACAGCTCACGGGACCCGACTCCATGTCGATGCGGCTTTCGGAGGCTTCGTCCTTCCATTCCTCGACCCTGAGCATCTGAGAACGCATGATGTCGGGGCCTGGGATTTCAGGGTCGGAGGCCTGGGGACCATGACCGTGGACCCGCACAAGATGGGCCTGTCGACCATACCCTCGGGATGCATAATGTACAGGAACAGAGATGCGTTGGACGCGCTCAAGGTTGAGAGCCATTACCTGACGAGCCCAATGTCTTTCACACTGGCCGGAACCAGGGGTTCCGGTGCGGTCGCAGCGACCTGGGCCGTAATGCGGCATCTCGGGTCTCAGGGTTACCGCAGGATAGTGAAGGAATGCATGGACAACACCCGTTACCTGGGGATAAGATTGAAGGAGTCGGGCCTTGAGAGGGTCGTGGACCCTGTAATGAACGTTGTGGCGTTCCATCATTCAAAGCCCATCATGGTCGATTCCATGATGAGGAAGCAGGGATATTTCATTTCCACCGTGAAGGACCCGCCCGCTCTGAGGTTCGTCGTGATGCCTCATGTCACGAAAGAGGCCATAGACCGCCTCGTCCCCGTTCTGAACAGGGTACTTGAAAGGATATGATCATTGGACCTTCTCCCATTTCTCGAGCTCCAACACCTCGGAGAGGGTTGATCCCCTCTGGATCTCTTCCCTGATCCGGCTCTCTCTCTCCTTGACGTCCAGGGCGCGGTTGGATATCTCCGCGGCCCTATCCCTCGGGATCACTACTATCCCCGAATCGTCGGCGATGATCCAATCACCAGGTCTAACTTCCATGCCCCCGCAGACTATCTCCACCTGTAGCTCGCCGAAACCTTTTGGTTCGCCGGCATGCGGCGAGATCGATCTCGAGAAAACGGGAAAACCCATACTCATTATATCATCGACGTCCCTGGCCGCTCCGTCCAGTACAACGCCTGATATCCCCTTCATCTTGCAGGACCATGTCGCAAGCTCTCCCCAAGGGGATATGTTGCGTGATCCCGCGTCGATGACTATGACATCGCCTTCCGCGGCCTTCTCTATGGCCTCGACCGTTTTGGCCCAATCCCCATCAATGGTCCTGCATGTGAAAGCGGGCCCTACGCATTTCAGGCCCGGCTTGAGGGGCCTGATGCCGCACATCGCACCCTTGTGATGCATGGCATCGGCAACGTTCGGAGCTGATACCTCTATCAGGGCCTTCCTTATACCCTCGGTATCGTTGTACCTGCGATACCTCTCCGACGGTTTGACCTCCTTGAGTTGTATCGCCTCTTTGATCCCCTTTGCTGCGGATGTTACATCGGGACTCTTGGTTATCGCCCCTCCCACGATTATTACGGAGGCCCCCGACCTGACCAGTTCCGCTGCCTTCTCGGAGGTGATCCCGCCGGCTACCGCTATGGGAAGGGAGGTCGCCTCTATCAGGTCCTCAAGGTCGCTCGTGAACGACCTACCCTCCATCTGATCGTCTATGGAAACGTGTATGCACAAAAGATCAACACCCATCGCCTCCACCTCCTTGGCCCTCTCCGTTTTGTCCTTGACTCCCAAAAGGTCGACCATTATCCTGCATCCGTATTTCCTTCCCGCCCTCACCGCTTCGAGTATGGTACCGTCGTCCGCCACGCCCATGATCGTGTTCACGTTCGCCCCTGCGCGCGCGGCCATCTCCGTTTCGAACGAACCCGTGTCCATTGTCTTCATGTCGGCGATTATCACGCGGGAAGGATACTGCGTTCTAAGCTTCCTAATGGCCTCCATTCCCTCGCTTTTCAGGAGAGGCGTTCCCACCTCTATCCAGTCGGCTCCGCCATTGACAGCTTCTTCGCATATCTTCAAAGCCCTTTTCATCTGCATCTGATCGAGCGCTACCTGCAGAACGGGGTATTCCTCTGACATGTTTGGAAATAGAGCGAATAGATATTTCAAATCATCTATGCCCTCGGGTAAGTGTAATATCCGATATCGCATTCTCGGATTCGGAGATCCGACATGAAGCACATTTTCCGGGCCTACGACATCAGGGGCGTGTGGAACAAGGACATCGATACATTCAAGGCCGTTGATATAGGATGCGGGATCGGGGCCTTCCTTAAGCAGGACCTGGGCCTGAGAAGAGTGGTGATAGGTCATGATGTGAGGACCACTTCCCCCGTAATGCACGGATGCATCTTCAGTGGGTTATTGTCATCGGGGGTCGATGTGCTCTCGACGGGCATGTCCTCCTTCGGGACCACGATGATGGCCGGCTATCTGGAGGGATACGACGCCTCGATCTACATCACCGCATCGCATCTCGAGCCGGAATGGAACGGCATCAAGCTCTATTACGGGGACGGCGTCGGTTTTCCAGAGGAGCATATCCGATCGATCGGCTCGAGGTCCATGGAAAGGAGGTTCTCGATCGAAGGATGGAAGGATGCGGGTCGGTATTCATCCGTCGATTACCTGGATAGATACATTGATTTCTGGAAGAGGGCGGTTGGTCGTATGGATGGATCCAAGGGAATTGGTATAGATTGCGGCGGAGGTGCGATGTGCCTTTCGGCCCCCGCCCTCTTCGATGCCCTTGGTTTAGAGCATATCGATGTGAACTGCGATGTGGACCCTACTTTCTCCTCAAGGGGATCCGAGCCGAGGCCCGAGGCCCTGACAGGATTGAGGGATGCCGTGGTGGATGAGGGTCTGTCCTTCGGCGTCGCCTTCGACGGTGACGGCGACAGGGCCGTGGTCGTCGACGATAAGGGGAGGTTCCTCTCGTCGGACAGATTGGGGGCGCTCATCGCCGCGCATCTTGTAAAGGAAAAAGGCGCAGGAGAGGTGCTCGCCAACGTCGAATCCTCCATGGCCCTGGAGGATGTCCTGGTGCCCCTTGGTGCGAAGGTGACCCGGATCAAGGTCGGGCATACGTTCCTGACACTGGAGGCGAAGCTCAGGGGCGCCCTGTTCGGGATAGAGAAGTCCGGACATCTCATCATCCCAGGTTACGTCCTCTTCGACGATGCCATTACAGCGCCCATCGAGCTACTGAGGATCCTGTCCTCTGGGGATGTGCCCCTTTCCTCTCTGGTCGATAAGATACCTCAATATCTTTCACACTCCGAAGCGATGGGATGTGACGATGCTGTGAAATTCAAGGTGGTGGAGGGTTTGAGGGAGAGATATCTCGCTGAGTTCGAGAACGTCTCAACGATGGACGGGGTTCGGGTGGACCTCGATGAGGGCTGGGCGTTGATACGCTGTTCGAACACTTCCCCTTCTATCAGACTGACCGCCGAGGCAAGGGATGATATCTCGTTAAAAAGGCTGTCGGAAAGGTTCAGTAACGATCTCTCGGAAGCTATCGGCGCCTCATGAACTCGGAGCCCTGCTCTCGGAATAGCGCTTTATGTTCAGGAGGATGTTCCTCATGAAATCACCGTACTTCTTCTTATCAGAGAGCTTCCATTTGAGGGAGAAACCCACCCTTTCGATCCTGTAATTCAACCTGGTGGTGATCAGTGTCCCGTACGGTCGGGGGTCGATGACGATATCGAGCGTGCCGAACATCGGCCCCTCCACGATGTCCATCTGTACGACCTGATCGTGCCGGATGACCTTCACCTTCAGCTTCAGGCTCTCCTTCCAGCCTGCGGGCTTGAAGTCGATCAAATGTCCCAGCTTCAGCCTGGCCTCGGCAGGAAAGAGGAAGAACCCGTCTCCAACACGTCCCCAGGCGTTGGCGATGGTGAGGTCGGTGAGCACGGAGAAGACGATATCGGGCGACGTTTCTATCTCCTCGATGATCTCCTCCTTGTCGACGACCCCCATCGGATGCACCTCGGCCCCGGACAAGACATCTGCCGGGATCTCTCCGTAAAAGGACTACCTTTTAAAAATAGTTTTGCAGAGTTGTGGAACTGGCGGTGGATCGGACCATGCTACCGAGAACAGGGTTTATATAGAGAACGATGGTCGAGGATGTCGATGTCAGAAGGAGGCAGCAAGGGGGTCAAGACCCTTCTCGGGGACCCGAAGAAGGCGATCATCAAGCTGTCCGTGCCGATGATCATAGCGATGTCCCTTCAGACGGTATACAACATAGCTGACGCCTTCTGGGTGGGCGGATTGGGATCCGATGCTCTGGCCTCTGTCGGCTTCTTCTTTCCGTTCTTCTTCCTCACGATCGCTGTTGGGGCGGGTATAGGTATGGGTGGCGGGTCGGCCATCTCCAGGAGGATAGGAGCGAGGGACCGAAAGGGTGCGGACAATGTCGCCGTCCATACCATGCTGTTGATGATCGCTGCGGCCGTTGTGCTCTCGCTGATATCGATCCCTCTCGCCCGTCCCCTATTCATGCTGATGGGTTCGGGGAAGGTGACCGGATTGTCTCTTCAGTACGCCTACCCCCTATTCATCACGATCATTTTCGTTTTCTTCAACAACGTCGCGGGGGCGATCCTCAGGGCAGAGGGGGATGCTAAGAGGGCGATGTACCCGATGCTGATCGGGGCCGTCCTTAATATCATACTCGATCCACTTTTCATATACGGCTTCGGACTGGGGGTTTTCGGGGCCTCCGTGGCGACGGTGGTGTCCATGGTGGTATCCTCGCTGCCGCTTTTCTACTGGCTTTTTTTTAGAAAGGACACCTACGTCAGGATCGACGGCAGGGACTTCCGGCCGGACCTCTCCATCATCAAGGACATATTCACGGTCGGGATCCCATCTACGCTGATGCAGATGTCCATGGCGGTGAACATGTTCCTTTTGGTAGGGATCACCTCAAGGGTAGGAGGTACGGACGGGGTGGCGGTTCTGAGCACTGGTTGGAGGGTCGTGACCCTGGCGACGATGCCTCTCATCGGCATTGCGACGGCGGTCATGTCGGTGACAGGGGCCGCTTTCGGGGCCAGGTCCTACGTCAAACTCAGGGATTCGTTCATGTATTCGGTGAAGATGTCATTCTTCCTTGAGCTGGCGATAGCCGTTTCGACATTCGTTCTGGCCTATCCGATCGCATTCGCTTTCACAAGGACCGAGAATGCCGCGAACATACGGGGAGACCTAACCAGCTTTCTGATGATAATTTGCTTCTTCTATCCCGCCGTGGCCTTCGGCATGCTCTCCTCGGCGATGTTCCAGGGGGCGGGGAAGGGTTCCAGCTCACTGTTGATAACCGTATTGAGAACGATAGTGCTCATGCCTCCCTCCGCGATCCTTTTCTCGGTCCTCCTGGGATTGGATGGGATATGGGTTGGTATGGTGGTCGCGAACGTCATAGGTGCGGCCATATCCTTCACATGGGCCAGGATCTCGATATCGAGGATAGGGAAGGCTTGGGGAGGGGAGAACGGGGTTTTATCCGATAGGTCCTTTAAGACCGTCACATGATGTCCACACCGGCCAATGTCTCCGTGTCGATGACCCCTGGAATAGAGCGGACCTTCTTTATGACGAACTTCGCAAGGTCGTTGTAATTGTTAGAATGGACCTTGAGGATGATGTCGTATTCCCCGAGGAGGGCGTAGGATTCATCGATCCCTTTGAGCTTCTTTAAGGCCCGATAGACCCTGTGCTCCATGGTCGGGTTGGTGATCACCAGTATGTATGCGACTATCATGACCTTATATCCCCCTGGGTCTATTGAACCTTGGACCATGGTCCAAAGATCGGTAAGACCCACTGAATAATAAATGGCAAGAAGTGGTATTTATCCCTTGTGTAGAATGCATATTCACGGTATGCATTCCACTTTTTTCTTGATCTGGGATAATTATTATAATTCGATCGTCGTTGCCACGCTAGGAGATGCTTCTTTGGAAGACCGTCATCTGGCCAGAATGGTCCTTGGAAAAGGCAAGGAGATCCCGGATGGACCGGCCCTGCTCTTTAAAGAGGCGGGGGCATGGAAAACGATCACCTACGGCGAATTCTCGGAGCGGATCCTGAGGACCGCCGCATCCCTGAAGGATTTGGGGATCTCCAGAGGGGATCGGGTGGCGATATTCTCTGCGAACATGCCTGAATGGTCCATCGCGGACCTGTCGATACTCGCGATCGGTGCTGTCTCCGTTCCGATATACGCGACGAACACATCGGACCAGGCCCGGTATATAATCGAGGATTCGAACAGCAAGATGGTCATGGTGGGTTCGAGGGGGCATCATGACAAAGTATCCTCCTATGCAAAGGATAAGGGGATCAAGTTGGTCTCGTTCAGGGATATCGATGAGGAGGGAACGGTACTCTTTCGATCCCTCTGGGAGAAGGAAGCAAGGCCCCAAGTGTTGAGGTCGATAGAAAAGGACCTATCGGGGTTCCCTTCATCCGATATCGCCACGATCATATACACCTCGGGCACCACGGGAGAGCCCAAAGGGGTCGTTCTCACCCACTCCAATCTGTTCCACCAGATAGATTCCGTGGACGAATACTTCGATGTGGGTCCCGAGGACAGGTCTCTTTGCTTCCTCCCCTTATCGCATGTTTTCGAAAGGGCATGGACCTATTTCATCTTCCATGCGGGCGCCCAGAACCACTACATGGAGGACACAAAGCTCGTTATGGAATACCTTTCCGACGTGAGACCTACCGTCATGGTCTCGGTTCCAAGGCTCTTTGAGAAGATCCATTCGACGGCGAACGAAAGGCTTAGAAAGGCAAGCCCGTTGAAAAGGGCGATGTTCTCCTGGTCTTTCAAAGCGGGAAAGAGCTACAATACCTTGAAGGCCGAAGGTAAGACCCCGGGCCCGTTCGTCTCCTTGAAATACCGTTTGGCAGACAGGTTGGTGCTGTCCAAGATCAGGAACATCATAGGCGGGGACAAGAAGTTCCTGGCGTCCGGGGGTGCTCCTCTCATCAAGGAGATAGGTGAGTTCTTCCAGGCCGCGGGTGTTCTCATCTGCGAGGGATACGGGCTTACCGAGACATCGCCCATGATATCGTTCAACAGGCCGACGGATATCAGGTTCGGGACGGTCGGAAAGACCGCTCCAAAGGTGAAGGTGCGCTTCGGAGAGAACGGTGAGATCCAGGTAAAGGGACCGAACGTGATGATCGGATATCACAACAAACCTGAGCTCACCCGCGGATCTTTCGTGGACGGCTGGTTCAGAACAGGCGATGTCGGGGAGTTCGATAGCGATGGTTTCCTGAAGATCACCGACAGGATCAAGGACCTCATAATCACCTCCACCGGGAAGAACATAGCCAGACAGAGGGTGGAATTGACCTTGGGAAAGGACCATTACATCGAGCAGGTGATCGCCATCGGGAACGACAGGAGCTACCTCTCGGCTCTGGTGGTGCCCTATTTCGAGGCCCTCGAGGAATACGCGAAGGAGAGGAAAATTCCATACACGTCGAGGGAGGAATTGATCAAGAGGCGGGAGATCATCGCTCTCTATGACGAGAGGATCGCAAGCGTTCAGAAGGAACTGGCCAGCTTCGAGCAGATTAAGAAGTTCACCCTCCTTTCTAAGGAATTCTCCCAGGCCTCAGGTGAGATCACCCCGACGTTGAAGAACAGGCGAAAGGTGATCATGGATAGATACGGGGATCTGATCGAAAAGATGTACGAGGATGAGGATCCGATCCCATCGATCTGAGAAGGAGAGTTCAATGACCTCCGAAGCGGGGGAAAATCTGCAGGTTTTCCGTTGTCGGATCCCAAGTATCTTCAATTCCCGATCCACGAGAAAATGAATGATAAAAAACCCTCATGATATACAAGCTCACGACATAGTATGAAAATTATGGTCGGGTTTTTTTTCCCTTTCCTATCGGATCGATAATAACATCATATCCACCCTTTCGGTCCGTTCACATCAATGGAATGGTCATGAAAAGGTATTTGGATTGGTTGATAATTACATGTTTCAAACATCGATCAAGTCGGCGACAAGGTGGTAACGATCTCCGGGGGATCCAGAGTAGGTACGTTAATTGATAGGGCGGCCGTATTGTCCATATGCTCGATCTTCATTATGAACAGCGGCTGGAATGATCCCTTTTCCATATTCGGATCCCGATCTTTTTGTACGGCCTTTACATGGAAGGATGGTCCTTTGAACCTCGTCGCCAATCCCGGTTTCGAGGACGGGACCGAAAACTGGACTCTGGGGGTCTATCCGTCCGGGTCCGATGGATATTTCTCCATCGAGAGAGGGGGGCCTTCGGAAGATCACCTCTTGATGGATCATGGGAACGGCACATGGCAAGCATGCTCCCAGATCGTGGGACCGCTACGACCCGGCGGCGTTTATCGATTCTCCGCCCTTTTCAAGACCACGCAGACACATTACGGCTACATCAATCTCCACGACCGTGATTGGAACGGGGCTGATGGAAGGAAGGGGAAGTCCTTCACCACGACATTGCAGGGTAGCGGGGGATGGTCCCGAATAGATAGATGGGCGAGGATCCCCCTTGTGGACGATACCGGGAACTCCACTGGTGATGACAGGTGGTCTGTAATACTCTACAGCCATCACCCCGTCGACGATCCCTCCCCGGTATCATACGACGATGTGGAACTGATCGAGTTCGATCATTCGACATTACCTTCGAATTACACGGGGATAGAGGAACGATTGGATTGGAGGATCCAATGCGAGAAGTACACCGACGGTTACCCTCTGGCCCCTCGAGATCCTGATATGATCAATAGACGGTCGGGAGTCGGTATCTCCGGCGAGAACGCGCTGGTCATCACGGGCAACAGGACCGTGAGGAACATCCTTTCCTGCACCTTGCCCGTCAAGCCCGAGACCAAGTATCGGCTTTCTGCCAGGCTAAGGATCGAGAACAGGACCGCCTACAACTACCTGGACCTTGATTACCCCGAAAGCATGACCGCGATCCGGGAGGATATCCATACGACGGTCATGTACACGCGGGGTATATGGAGCGGACTTTACTCTCTCTCATTCAAGGACTCTGAAGGCGGGGATGTTTCCATGTTGAACCCTTCTTCGATCGACCATCCATACATCTCTAACTCCGACGTCGACTGGTTCGATGAGGGTTGTTTTATTCAAACGACCAAATTATCGTATGCGATAACGATCACAATGAAATTGGAAGGTTTTGATGGCTCCCTGCTGATCGACGGAATTCGACTGGAGGAGGTATGGTCCTTCATCGACGACAGGTATCTCCATATTCCCATCAACAGCGAATACCAGGGCATGAGGATCGAGGAGTTCTCCCCGGATCCCCTTTTCGTCAGGACCAATGCCGCGACCTATACGTTCGGATCGGACCAAATCTCACTCAGGAAGGACGGAGCGGAGGTAGGAAGAATGATCTTCCCATCCGGGGTATTGAGCGGGCTCGAGGCAACTCTCGAGCCCGGCATCGTCGTTCTTGAGAACGGGATGATAACGATCAGCATAGGGGCGGACTCGAGCGCGATATTCAAGGCCAGGACGGACATGGAGTTGACGGTCGAGGGGCCGAGACCGAAATATTACAGCTTTGAGGCCGGCGTGATATTCTCGACTGATCATTCCAAAGGAATGCTATTCGCACCGATCCATCCCGAGAACGTCCTGAGATCGATGCCATACGAATACCAATCCACCTGCGATTACATCTATCATGACCAGCAATTCGAGGAAGAGGGCCTCAAGAATTGGGAGGTCCTGTCGAATTTCTCCCGGGATCTGTGGAGGATATCTTATTCATTCGAACGGGGCGGGGGCTTCCTGACATCTGTTTTCCCTCCGAAGGATTTCAACGGATCGAAATTGCACAAGGAGAAGGTCGCCACGGCCGGGATCGACCTGAACCTCTATCCGGAGGCCGATCATTCGTATTATGTCCAGAAGTTCAAGGAGAGGAACAATATAATACTCCTCTGGCTGAACGGTTATGCGGCCTCGACGAACGATCGCGATCCGCCCGAATACTATTATCTCGACCAGGACCACCTGCCGGTCTCACCGGACCATCCCGGGGCAAAGGCCGTACCCTTCGCCCCTATCGATCTGGCAGGTCCTTACGATGTGGCTCAGAAGCGTTCGATGGAGCGGCTCGTGGAAGAGGCACATCGACAGGGATGCAAGGTCATAGTTTACATGACCCCCCGTTTCTATTACACTTCGGACGTGGATGTTTTCTTGAACGATCTTGAAAGGAACCTCGAGGAGTTCGGTCTCGACGGAGTGTATTATGATGGATACTTCAGCTCAGACCCGTTGAGGAACATCGAGCTCGTGAGGAGGACCCGGGACATCCTCGGGGACAGGTTCTATTTGCAGCATAATTCCTGGACGGATACGGTCATACGTCGTTCCGATCATTTCCGGGTGCCGTTCTACGAGGCCTATGCGGATCGGCTCTGGGTGGGCGAAGGTGTGAAGAAGGTCGATGAGGAGACCTTCCGGCTTAACTACTGCGGGATGAACGTGAGCAATACGGCGTCCACTCTCCTTTCGGAGTTGAGGCCGGTGGACTATTCTCTCTCCAAGGAGGAAAGCCAGGACCTCGCCATACCTATAGGAGAACAGAGGGACCTCCAGTTGAAATACCTTGGAGAATACAGGTTGCCCGCCTTCGGATACGAGGGTTATGCACTTGACAAGAGGTTCCTGACCACCCGATACTTCGATGCGAGCGAGTATCGGAGCAAGGAGTATGCTTTGGGACGCGGGATCACATCGGGGGACGGGGTCAGGGACATCTGCGAGGACATCTACACTTCCCCTGCGGACTGTGCTCCGGTCAAGGAAGGCGCCAACCTCGAGAGGGAGGGGGACCTCTTCACATGCAATACCGACCTTTCGGTCGCCCAGTGGATCGTGGATGGCGATCCGCTTTACGACCTGCATCTTACCTTCGACGGTCGTATGGCCAAGGACGACTCGGACCATCGCATGAGCCCTAGTCAGGATATCGCGTATTATCCGGAATATACCCCTCCCGAGCCGAAGAGGCTCGACGGAAGGAAAGTGTTCGAGTTCAGGGATGGAAGGAAGCTATTCTCCCCCTGCGATCCCTCCCTCGATTACACGAACAGGGATCTCTCATGCTTCGCCGTGATCAAACGCAATGATACCTCTACCGGGAAACAGGTATTGTTCTCTTTGAACGGGGCCGATAACTTCTACATGGGTATAGAGGACTCGAAGTTCACCGCTTATGTGAGGGATGGGGACCTAGTTTATGGAACAGAGGAGGTCGTGGAAGGGGGATATTGGGGAGACTGCCTCAGGATGCAGAGCAACGATGCGGATTGGCAGGCAACCTATCAGAGGATCGGAAGACTCATTCCGGGAAACGAATATGATCTATCGGCCATGTTCAAGTCTGGTCCTTCCCATCAGGCCTACATCAACCTATTCACGCAGGACTGGTTGGATGCCCAGGGCAAAAAAGTAGGCAAGTCCTTCGTCCCACCTCTGAAATACGGTAACGGCGAGTGGACCCCGATCAATATGGGATTGACCCTCCCGATGACCATGGACAACGGCGCATCCTCAGCGGGATGCGAGTGGGCAGTGATACTGTACGGCCATGCTCCGGCAGGGGACGGCGGTCCGATCCTCTACGACAACGTATCCCTTTGGGACGGATCGAATGAGCTTGTCCTGAACGGTGGTTTCGATTCGGGCCTGGACCATTGGACCCATTGGAGTTACATCGCAGAGGAGATGATCTCGGCCACATCGGATATCCTTGATGGAGAATGGTCTACTTTGGGTGTCGTATACGATCGCCCCGACCTCACCCTCTACGTCAACGGGATCGCCGAGACAGTGATACGGATCAATATATCCGATTTCCCGAGATTTGGCAACTACGCGATAGGAGCCCTCGATAAAAAGGACAGGGCCTCGACTTTCAACGGATACATCGACGACCTGTTCGTCTCGGGCCGCGCCCTATCACAGCAGCAGGTTGTGCAATACCACGAAACGAAGCACGAGGTCCTCTCGATCGAGGGAGACGAGGTCCGATGCATAGTGACGGATGGGGAGGGGTTTTTCACAGCCAACGAGTTCCCGAGGATCGATAAGGTCGATGATGTCCAGATCGACGAGGATACATACCTCTCGATCGAGTTCGAAGCCTCGGATCCCAACGGGGATGAACTTGTTTGGAGCATCGATTCGGACGCCGACTGGATCCATGTTATTCCGGGCATCCCGGCAGTGAACGGGACCCCCTCGAACGACGATGTAGGATCCTGGGCCGTGAACGTCTCGGTCCGCGATGGGCACGGCGGTCACGACGAGATGTCGTTCATGGTCCATGTCCTGAACGTGAACGATCCCCCAACGATCATCACCGATGATGTCGAAGTGGGGTTCGAGGACCGCTACTACGAGGTCCGATATGAGGCTGTGGATATCGATCCGACCATGGACGACCTTTCCTGGAACCTGGCATCGAACTGTTCTTTCCTGAGTATCGAAACCGGTTCAGGGAGATTGTATGGGACTCCGGGTCATGAGGATATCGGGACCCATTGGGTGAACATAAGCGTATCGGATGGCCGGGGAGGATCGGATTTCAGCAACTTCACCATGACCGTTATCGGGACCAACAATCCGCCATATGTAATGGACCCTCCCGACCTGATCGAGATGGATGAGGACACATTTATCTGGATCGATATCGGGGATTGGTTCTCCGATCCGGATGGAGACCGATTGCACTATACCCTCGTTTCCGGTGAGAACATCACCATCATTCGATCCACAGCCACAATGATCCAGATCAGACCCAGGTCCGATTGGTCAGGGATCGAAAGGGTCGCCGTTATTGCAGAGGATCGGTATGGGCAAGCATCACATGAAATGAAAGTTCGTGTAAGGCCTGTGAACGATCCTCCGGGGGATGTCACGATATCTATCGAGGATAGGACATATTACGAAAACGGATCACAACCGGCGTTCGGATCCGCTTACGATCCGGACCTGGAATACGGCGATATCCTGAACTTCACATGGCATTCCAACATATCCGGTCACATCGGTTCTGGTAGTTGGATCGATCTGTCCTTGGGATCAGGATCCCATAACGTTACCTTGACAGTAACCGATTCGGAAGGTGAAATGGCGTCCTCATGGATTCACATCGTTATAGTGTCCAAGGACGCTCCTGATGAAGATCCCCAAGAAACGAATGGGATCCCGCAAAAAAGCGATCCCAAGTGGATCCCGTTAACCGCCTTTATCGCATTGATCTCAATATCGATCCTCGTTCTATTATTGGCAAGGATAAGGAGAAGGATGATAGATCCAGATGAAGAATGAAAGATGATAGGTCCAGGCCGGACAGTTGAAAAATGCCTGATGGCATTCTTGAAAAATCTCATCGGAGATTTTCCTAATCTTTCGATCTTCAATCCCGATCCATGGAGCTTGAACCTGAGTTTAAGACTATTTAAAGGGAAAATCGGGGTTTAAGTTAGAAAACGATAAAATGTGCTACCCAAAACCCACTTTTCACGGTTTTACTTTTTCAAACAAGATAGCAAAATGCTGATAGAAGAGCTGACTGATGATCGGATACCTCTGTCAAACAAACCTCATCATCTCTTTTCTTTGAATAGGACTTCACATACTGTTTGATCTCACCAAGTTCATCCAAAGAATCAAGAACGCTTATGTCCATCTTATTCTTCTTCAGTAGGTGTCGTGCAACGGAATAAA
>JARVGK010000020.1 GCA_029762535.1 Thermoplasmatota archaeon | reverse complement strand
GACCGCAGGGCAGGTCTCCCTTAAGCGAGGGACCGACTCGGTCCCGGCCCGGTACGAGCTGTCCGCGGACGGTATGACGCTGACCATACAGGTAAACGACACCGTCGGCGGCGATACATCGCTTTCCGTGTCCGGATTGAAGGACATCGCCGGCAACGAGATCACAGCATATGCCGTGGGACTGAAGTTCATCGTTGGTGCGCCGACATCGGACATCACCATAGGCCCGATCCTCTCGGACGGGACGCCGGTCTCCGGGGCCTCGATAGTTATCACCAAGGGTTCGGCCCAGAGGACCGGCACGACCGGCGCCGACGGTATCGCGGTGATAAACGTCCCCGCAGAATGGGTCGGAGAGCAGGTCTCCATCAAGGTGACACTGACCGGATACGATGAGCTGACGACCGACGGGACCATAGGGGCGGACCTCTCCGTCACAACGGAGAAGGACCTCATCCTGGTCGAAACGGAAGGTGGCCAGGGTCCCGAAGATGATCCAGACTACACCTGGGTCTTACTGATCGTCATCGCGATCGTGATACTGATCGTAGTGGTGGTAATGGTCGTTCTCCTGAGCAAGGGCAAGAAAGACGAGCCCGGGGCGAAAGAAGAGTAGGCCTAATGAAGAGGGACACCCTATACCTTGCCATGGGCGAACCAACAACGCCCAGGGAGGCCGCCCTGGCCTCCCTGGAGCGGGCCGCATCCGAGGGCAGGGTGGATCATCAGGTCCTGCCCCTGCTTCACACCTTGAACTCCATGGTGGATCTCGCCTCCACCTCGTCCTGCGCGGGAAGGGTCCAGCTCATCACCCTCGATGAGGTGGGGGACAAGCAGGGCAGCATCGTCCTTGGAAAATGGCACGAACCCGTGGATAGCGGCGAGGTGATTAGGGCCATCTCCAAATACGGGAAGGCCAGGAACGCCTTCCTGATGGCCCAGCCCTTCCTCCTCCACGTCCGCTGCAGGGACCTCGTCTCGGCAGTACAGCTGTGGGAGATGGCCCACAGTGCCGGTCTCAAGTTCACCACAATAAGGTCCGTTCGCCTCGACGAAGAGGGACACCCCGTCCCATGGGGGGTCACCGTTGAGGTGATGGGGACGGAGAGGATGGAGGTCCCTCTTGGAGGGGTGCCGAAGGATGCCCTGGAGTTTCTCCTGCCCTCGTGGCTGGAGCATGCCAGCGGTCTGCTTGAGAGGACCAGGTCCCGGATGAGGACGTTCCATGACCTGCTGTTGGAACGAGGTCGCGCGGAATTAGAAAAGGAATAAATGTCTGTAAGGGTTTACGCAGGGCGGGGTAAGACCGATGGCGTTAATGAGCAAGGTCGGAGCGGTGTTCTACAACATAGGGTTGATAGTCAGCATGGTCATAGTATTCCTGACCCTGAAGAATTACGATCTGGACAATCCGGAGGCCACGCTTCCCTACAGCCAGGGCCTGGGATCGATCATAATCTTCGCCGTCTCGGTACTGCTTCTCACAGCCGTTATTTTCCTGATACTGGTCAGCTTCTCAAAGGCCAGAAGGAAGGGCTTCATTTACTGGTCCGTCTTCATATTCTACCTCTTCCTCCTCGCGGGGATCGCGGCCTTCACCTTCGGCAATAGCATATTCTCGGACCCCTTGAACTCTCCCGGTTACGTGTTCATGATAATCCCGGTACTCACAATAATGTCATTCTTCGCAATGACAGCGCTCATACTCATACAGCTGCCTGGGTCGATCGAGAGGGAGAAGCTGGTAAAGGCGATCAAGAAAGAGCTCAAGAAGGAGATCGAGGGCACTCTACCCTTCTGTCCCGAATGCAAGTTCAGGGTCAAGCCGGAGTGGAAACACTGCCCCTCCTGCGGATCGAAGTTCTCGGATTGATGGGATTGTTAGGATCCGCCGGCTACGAATTTGTCCTGGCTCCAATGGAGCTTCTTTGGTTCAACAGATACAGAGAACGGTTGATGAAGTATGCCCGTGGCCATGTTCTTGAGATAGGGAGCGGCCCCGGGTCGAACCTTAGGCATTATCCGGACACCGTCAGCTGCGTAACCGCGCTGGACCCCGATGAGGCGATGCTGAAAGGCCTTGAAAGGAAGGGAAGGAGGTACGGCTACGGCCCAAACGGAAGGTGTGTCCGGACCAGCGTGGGTTTCGGCGAGAGCCTGCCCTTCGAGGAGGAGAGCTTCGACACGGTGGTGTTCACGCTGATCCTTTGCACGGTGAAGGACCCGTATACGACCGTGCGGGAGGCGGCAAGGGTCCTTAAGAAAGGGGGTGTGCTGATAGCGATGGAGCACGAAACCCCCGGTCCCCTCCCCCAAAGGCTGTTCTTCGGAGCGATCGCCCCTATATGGAGGATCCCATCGAACTGCCACCTCACCCGCAACACATCGAGCATGATCGATTCCATACCATCGCTACGCCTTCGATCATCAGGTAGATGGGGCCTTATGCTGGGGAAACCCTTCTATTTCAGGGTGATGGAGAGGCTATAGTCCGTTTTTCTCCCATCGGTAAAATTTGGGCTAATCAGTTATATAAGAGCATGGCCGATCTATTCGTCAAGGAAAGGAATGGTGAATGAACATGACCATGGACAATGACACCCTCGAACTCGCCCAGAGAGACCTGTCCCTACAGCTCCTGGAGATGAACATGCCCGTCGAGGAGAATTTCCAGGAGGAGACCGTTTACGTCGAGATGAGCGATGATCAGCTGCTCTCTGAGATCGAGAACATACTCGATCCTGCGATCCTCAACGACCCTGAGTTCCCCCAGACGATGCTCGAGGAACAGCCCCCTATCGATGAGGTCGAGGTGAACTCGATGCGTTTCGATATGGGCAAGGAGCTGATTGACCAGGGTTATTTCTATCAGGCCAGGGACATATATCAGGAGCTCTCCAAATGCGGGTTCAGGGAATTCGAGTCCCTGGTCCGCCTCGGAACTGCCCAGAGGATGCTCGGGGACGTTGCCGATTCCGCCATGAGCCTCAACAGGGCTCTCGCAATGAGGACCGACTGCGCTGAGGCATGGCATCAGCTGGGGCTGCTCATGATGGGCTCCGAGAGGCCGATGCTGAACGAGGCCAGAGCATTCCTCAGGCAGGCGTTCAGGATCAACCCCGACGACAGCGAGGTCTCATCGGCCCTGCAGAGATGCGAGATGATGATAAAGGGTTATACCGCTTAGATTATCCCTACCCTCTTTCCACCCTTATCAAAGGCGTTGAGGGCTTCGTCCAGCATTTCCTTGGTCAGCCCGGCGTTCATCATTGTCCTGATCCGGGCCTTGTCCCTTGCGACCATGGGAAATACGATCGGCAGGGCGAAAACACCCATTCCGTACAGCTCTTCCGAGAGAGCCTTGGCCTTGTGGGACTCGCCGCACATCACCGGGGTGATCGCGGTCTCGCTGTGTCCCGTGTCGAAGCCCATGGACACCAGCTCCTTCTTGAAGTACCTGATGTTGTCCCAGAGCCGATTGACATGCTCCGGCTCGGACTCCAGCACCTCGATGGAGGCTTTGCAGGCAGCCGCCGTCGAGGGGGGACATGATCCCGATAGGAGCCATGTCCTCGACTTGTTGTAAGCGAAATTGACAAGGTCCTGGCTTCCGGCTATCATGCCGCCGACCACGCCCAAAGCCTTCGAGAACGTGCCCATTTCCACGTCGATCTTGCCCTCGATCCCGAAATGGGCTCCGATCCCCCTGCCCTCATGTCCTATGACACCTTCGCCATGACAGTCGTCGATGTAGGTCATGGCGCCATATTCGTTGGCCAGTCTTACGATGTCCTTGGCGGGCGCGATATCACCGTCCATCGAGAACACGCCGTCCGAGACGATCAGCACCCTTCTCTTATCCTCGGACCTCCTGAGGATGTCCTCCAGCCCACCCATGTCGTTATGGGGATATACCCCCCTTTCGGCTTTCGAAAGCCTTACGCCGTCGATTATCGAACCGTGATTGAGCTCATCGGATATGATGAGGTCCTCCTTGTCGGGAGCGAGCTGGGTGATGAGGCCGGCGTTGGTGGCGAAACCGGTCTGGTAATACAGTGCCGACTCGGTCTTCTTGAAGCGGGCGATGGCCCTCTCCAGCTCGATGTGAAGGTCCATGTTTCCCGCGATGGCCCTCACGCTTCCCGATCCCGCCCCGTGGCTCTTGGCAGCATCGATGGCCGCCTGGATCAGCCTCGGATGGTTCGAAAGATTGAGGTAGTTGTTCGAGCAGAGCATTATCAGCTCCTTGCCGTCGACGCTGCATCTGGGCGTGGAGGGGCCCTGTAGCTCCCTCAGCTTCCAGTTGAAGCCCTGCCGGACCAGTTCCTCGTATTCCGTCCTCAAGAACGATGTCGGATCCCTTTTCATTTCTATCCCTCGCGAACGCTCTTCGACATGGATTAACACATAATTATCTTTGCTAGGGACGATGGTTTATTAACGCGGATCGGCCTTTTCGAGAGGATCGGCCATGCTCGATGATATCGACACATCCCGTTTTATTTCGAACTCGATATACAAAAGGGAGATCTCCCGACTGCAGACGGAGCTGGGGGTGCTTCACAGGCAGGTCAAGGACCTTGGATTTCCGATGATGGTGGTCTTCGAGGGATGGGACGTATCCGGAAAGGCCAGCATGATCAACAGGGTCCTGATGTCGATGGACCCGAGGAACTATTCCGTCCATCCTATACAATCCCCTGATGGGGATGAACTTCTGCGCCCGTTCCTCTGGAGGTTCTGGGTACTGACCCCGCCCAAGGGAAGGATAGCTATCTTCGATCGATCATGGTATATGAAGGCCTCTGATGACAGGGTAGATGACAAGTTAAAGAAGAGAATGCTGCCCTCTATATATGAGAGGATAAACTCCTTCGAGAGGCAATTGACGGTCGATGGGGCGTTGATGGTCAAGATATTCCTTCACATCACCCGAAAGGAGCAAGAGAGGAGACTGAGGAAGCTTCAGGAAGAGAAGGAGACCCCATGGCGCTATCTTCCTCAGAGCTGGGACCATCACAAGCATTATAGCGATTACCTGAAGGCCTACGACGACATGCTGGTCCGCACCCATACGAAATGGGCGCCCTGGCACATCATACCCGCCCACGACAGGAGACTGGCCACGGTGGAGGTGTTCAAGGCTATCGTCTCCGCCATAGAATCCCGCAGATTGGAGATAATAATGGGAGGCCGCCGGTCCATCAACGGCGCAACATATGATGAGGATGATATCCCCCAGGTCCTATCAATGATCCGCGACCCGCCACCAATGGACCCTCCAGAATATGAGACCGCACTTTCGGAGCTTCAGAACAAGCTGGTCCGCCTTCAGGCCGAGGTCTATGCCAGAAAGGTCCCGGTTATCATCATCTATTCGGGTATGGACGCCGCTGGCAAGGGAGGCAACATCAAGAGGCTGGTCCAAAAACTGGACCCTCGCGGATACAAGGTCATCCCGATCATCGTCCCCACCGATGATGAGAAGGCCCATCACTATCTTTGGAGGTTCTGGAAGGAGCTGCCCCCCGCGGGGAGGATGGCGATCTTCGACCGATCATGGTACGGAAGGGTCCTCGTGGAGCGTATAGAAGGCTTCTGCACCGAGAACGAATGGAAGCGTGCCTACAGCGAGATAATCGAGATGGAGGAACAGTGGGTTGACGAGGGCGCCGTCCTTTTGAAATTCTGGCTCAACATCGATGCCGAGACCCAACTTTCTAGGTTCAACGAGAGGATGAACAATCCCTACAAGAGATGGAAGATAACGGATGAGGACTGGAGGAACAGGTCGAAGTGGGACCAGTACATCCGGGCCGCGGAGGAGATGATGTACAGGACCTCGACCGAAAAGGTGCCTTGGACGATCGTGGAGGCGAACTCCAAGAAACATTCAAGGATAAGCACCCTCAGTGCGATAGCCTCCGCCATCGAGGGCAGGTTGAAGGAACAGTGCCCGCCGCCCTCCTCGTCAGGCTGAGAGTACGATCGAACGCTTGAAGACCTTCTCGAAAAGGTCCTTCTTCACCGAGAACTTCTCGATCTCCTGAGGGATCGGCTCCGAAGCACTGGCTAACAATTCGATCCTCTCCTCGGAAAGACGAACCTCGATGCCTTTGACCTTCCCCTCATGGGAGGCGTCCAGAGAGTCGCCGATCCTGAGTAAGGAGGAAAGCATTGAAACGGTCCTTCGATCTATCTGATTGAGGATGGAATAGTTGGGATGTTTGGACTTCGGGAGAGAGTTATGATATCTGGCGATCGATGCGACAATATATCTCTCCCTGATGCCGAAAGGCATTTCATTATCATTGAGTACCATAAGCATTGACGATACGTGGTGTTTGCCCCCGCCCCTGCTCCAACCGATGTCGTGAAGCAGAGCCGAGCAATCCAGAAGGTGCCTCTCCTCCCTTCCCATCATGTGTATCGATTGGAGCTGGTCGAAGAGGGAAAGCGATAGCGAGGTCACTCTCTGTGTATGGCCGGGATCCGGATCGAAAACGGACCCCGTGGCCATCACCTTCTCCCTGAAGGATAGCAGGTCCTCGTCGGAACGGCCAAGCGAATCCATTATCTTTTCCTCCTCCATCACGACCTCGAGCGCTCTTCCCCTTATCAGCATCTGGGAAAAACGTTCGGGCAGGCCCTCGCTTCGTATCGCCTCCACGGCGGCATCGATGTCGTAATCGACCCTTATCAGCTGGACCTCGCCGGTGTTGGCGTCCATGATCGCGTACGCCGCCTTTGGGTCGCCGTCGCCGGGCCTGCCTACAGAACCGGGATTGAGCACCATCCCCCCGCTGCAGTCCCTGAGGAACTGCTCATGTGAATGTCCGATCACGAGAAGGTCCGCCCCGCATGAAGTCAAAAGTTCCGAGAGACGAGGTTCGGGCATATCCATGGTGACATGTTCCTTTTTTGAAAGGGGGCTCGAATGTACGACATGCACCTTCAAAGGTCCGATCATCAGGTCCCGCTTTGAGGGAAAACCAGCGATCGTCCTCTTTTGGGACCCGGTCAGCGATCCTTTGGCATGCTTGAGAGAGATGGATTTTTCCCTTTCGGCGGAACCCTTCTTTCCCTTCTTGCCGAAATCAAGCATCTCCAGGTCGAAGTTGCCGCAGATGTTTAGGAAATTATCTGCCGATATCTCCTCGATGACCTTTCCAGGCAGCGCGCCGAACCCTACCGAATCCCCTGCGTTGATGAAGAGGGAAGCGCCTCTGGCGAGCGCATCATCCATGACGGATCCGAGCGCGTGAAAATTGCCGTGTATGTCGGATATGAAGGCCACCTTGGGGAAGCGAGAGGCCGGAAGGTATGAATCCGATCCGGCCATCTTCCTCAGAAAGGACAGGCTCTCGGCGTTAAGTGACCACACCTCCCCCGCCTTGACGAAGAGTTGGGACCGCCTGTCCTTGATATGTTCCATAAAAAGGTCGAGCCCCTTTCCCAATTCGGCGGACTCGGGGACAACATCCTTCAGCTTGGGCAGCTGCATCGACCAGACATCGCAATCGTGGATCTCACCAAGAACGTCCTGAAGCTTCTTGAGGTACGATATCTCATTTGCAAGCCCGTCCTCAAAGATCCTAGAGAAGAGCTCAAGAGTGTACCTCAGGCGCTTGGCAGCGATCCTCATCTCGTGGTGCTCTTCCTTCTTATCCTCGTCTTGGAGCGAGGAGGAGAGCTGATGGAGTTGATCGAGAGGGCCTGTCAGATTGTCCCGGAAGAGCATGAAGAGCGAGTCCGGCCAGGGTTCGTCTCCATTCAGATCATCCGCCCCTCTGCAATCCTTCATAATAGAATCAAGAAGCCCGGAGGATGACAGGTCATTCAGCGCCTTGATCACCTCTCCCTGGAGAGCGGTTCTCTCATTTTTCCTATGGTCGATCAGGTATCTCAGAGCCGGCCCCATAGGCTTCCTTCGATGTTCCTTCAGAAGTGAATTCAAGTAAATGATCTGGACATCGAGGTCCCTGGCCATGCCCAATGATCGTGTCACTTTCTTCATTCCTTTGATATATCCTTCAAATCTCCTCTTCTGGAAGCAGGATTTGAAGACCGGGAGAGCGGCCCGTAGCCTCCTCGATGTCACTCGGAGCTGATGCACGTCCTCCGGATCCTCCATGCTCCTTGCTCTATCCATATGCTTGGACAGCTTCTCGATACGTTCCACAATGGTGATGGCCCCGAAGCGGCGAACATCTTTACTGAATTTCATGCCATAACCCCCTGTTGGATATCAGGTATTCCTGTGAGTTGAATGGATCATGTCCCTTTTCAGGATGGTCTCTGACCCATGTCCCGTCGGGAAGAAGCCTCCTGGCCTTGAAGTTGTCTGAGAGATGAACGTTGAGCATCTTCTCTATGATCGCCTTTTTCAACCGGGGATCGGGCACCCTGAGAAGGACCTCTATCCTCCGGTATAGGTTCCTGGGCATCAGGTCGGAGGACCCTATGAGGACCTCCTCATCCCCGCCGTTGCTGAAATAGTAAATTCGCGCATGTTCCAGGAACCGCCCGATTATGGATGTCTCGGATACGTTCTCGCTGATCCCGGGTATCCCCGGCTTGATCGAACAGAGCCCTCTGACATTGAGAACGACCCTGACCCCTGCGATGGACGCTTTGTAGAGGGCCTTGATGATGCCCCTGTCCGTCAATCCGTTAAGCTTCAGGGCGATGTGGCCGCCGCCCTTCTCCTTGTGGAGGGAGATCTCGCGCTCGATGGATGAGAGGATATCGTTCCTGAGGGTGTGAGGGGCCACGAGAAGATGCTTGTAGTCCGTCTTTCTCGAATATCCTGTAAGTGAGTTGAACACCTCTGCGACCTCCGTTCCGATCTCTCTGTTAGAGGTGAGGTAAGCGATATCCGCGTAGACCTTCGCGGTCATCGCATTGAAATTGCCCGACGATATGTATGAATAGAATCTGATCCCACCCCCCTCCCTTCTCACGATCTGGAGGATCTTCGAATGCACCTTCAGGTCCTCGACCCCGTATACGACGTGCACTCCGGCCTGTTCGAGGGCATGTGCCCATTCAATATTGTTCTCCTCATCGAACTTAGCCTTGAGCTCCACCAAGGCGGATACGGCCTTGTCCTCTTCCCTGGCCTTGAGTAGCGCCTCGATGACGGGTGAGTCCCTGTCTATTCTGTATAGCGATGTCTTTATGGAGAGGACATCAGGGTCCCTCGCCGCCTGTCGGATAAGGTTCACGATGACCTGGAAGCTGTCGTATGGATAGTAGAACACATAATCCCTCTTCGAAATGGAGGCGAACAGATTGTGCTCCTCCGAGAGCTCGTGCGGTATGTGATGCTTGAATGGTCGGTCCTTGAGGTCCGGCCGATCGATCTTCAGCAGTTGCCACATGTCCACGATGCCAAGCGGGCCGTCGAACTTGTAAACGAAGTCGTTCGTGAGCTTGAGGTTCTTGGCGAACTGGTCCTTAACCTTTTCAGGCATCGAAGCGTCGATCTCCAGCCTGACGGGCCTTCCGAACTTTCTTTCCTCCATCCCCTCCTGTATGGCCGTCATCAGGTCCCCTGCCTGGTCTATGGCGATCTCGATCTCCGCATCGCGGGTCGTCCTGAACGGATATGTGGCGCCGACGTTAAGCCCTGGGAAGAGCTCAGATATGTTGCTCGAACAGATGTCCTCAAGGAGGACCAACGATATGTTCCTCGCGACCTTGAGCTGCGCTAAGGGCAGTATCTTCTTTCCGTCCTCGGTTATGGAGAATAGCCTGGGGAATATATTGTTCGGGACCTTGACGCGGGCGTATCTCTGGGGCAGATCGCCATCCTCTATGACCACTGCCAGGTTAAGGCTGAGGTTCGAAATGAACGGGAACGGATGGGAGAAATCCATGGCGAGGGGCGTGAGCGTGGGGAATATGTTCTCCTTGAAGAAGGAGTAGAGCGCGTCCTTCTGCTTCCTGTTGAGGTCCTTGACCCTTGTCAGTTCTATGCCGTTCTTCCCAAGCTCCTGAATGAGATCGCTCCAGCATCTGGTGTACCTTTTGAGCAGCAGTTTGACCTCCTTCCTTATCTCTACCAGCTGCTCGCTGGGGCTCATGCCGTCCGCCGGGAGCTTTAAGACCCCCTCCTCGAACTGCCTCTTGATCCCTGATACCCTGACCATGAAGAACTCGTCGAGGTTGGATCCGCATATCGCCAGGAACTTCATGCGCTCCAATAGCGGCTGTGAGGGGTCCAGGCTCTCCTCGAGTATCCTCTCATTGAGCTTCAGCCAGGATATCTCCCTGTTGATGTAAAGGCCGGGATCGTCCAGGTCCGGCTCCGAATTCTCGGCACTCTTTTTTTTTGAAGTGCTCTTTACCGCCAAGATATATCCTCCCATATATGGGCCATGACCATCCCGTAGGGTTGTATTTATAGTTTTTTAGATATAAAATACGGATTCGAAGTGGATTTTATATACATGTGTGCCGGTTCGCGTTCCTTGCCGGAATGCCCGGATGAAGGGATAAGGTGACGCAGCCAATGAAGCACGGGAAGACGCCGAACCTCTCGAGGATGCTAAAGCAGTTCCATCAGATCGACGTCGAGACGGTTATGAAGGACAAGATGTGGGACATGTGCATGGTCACTCCTGACACATCCATCGAGGAGGTCATAGGGATACTGAGCACCAGGAAGCATATATGGGTGATCAAGGACCTGAAGAGGAGGGAGCTTCTGGGCCTCATCACGGAAAGGGACCTTGTCGACGTGATCGCGCCCAGGAAGCTGGACCCGTACCAGTTCTCGATCTCGGGATCGACGTTCCGCTCCATGGTGTTCGGAGGGATCGAGTGCGCCGAGGACATGATGATATCTGACCTGGTCACGGTCTCGCCGAAGGCCAGCGTGGGCCAGGCGCTTCTCAAGATGAAGAGGCATCACCTGAAAAGGCTCCCGGTCGTAAAGGGCGGAAGGCTCGTCGGCGAGCTTACTATCAAATCCATAATACTCCAGTTCAAGAAGGTCATGAAATGGTCCGAGGTCCTGGAGAACGCCGGATGAAGGGCTATGATCCGTTCCCCTCTATCCATCCCCTTTTGGAGAACCTCTTATAGGTGGCCTTTATCAAAATGGGCGTGAGCACGGCCATGACCCCTGCGTTAAGGACGAGGACGGAGAACAGGTCCCTTCCTATCATGCCGGCGTTCAGGGCAACGGATGCCAGGATGAGGTCCACGGCCGCCCTCCCGTTCATGCCGAGTCCGACAAGCAGCGATTCGGACCATTTCAGTCCGGATATCTTGGCGCCGATGCCGGCTCCGAACACCTTTCCAATGAATCCGAGGACGATTATCAGCGGGAGAAGAGGGGATATGGCGGCTCCTGAGAGGGTCACGGAGTAACCCACGTAGGCGAAGAAGATCGGGGCGAAGAAGCCAAAGGCCCATTTCTTGATAGACTGTTGCACTCTCTTGCTGAGAGTCTCCCTCACGGCCATGCCTCCCAGGAAGGCTCCTATCATCAGGTGCAGCCCCATGATATGGGCTATGAATCCGAACAGGGCGGCCACCAGTATGGTGATGCCGAGCCCCTCGGTTGATCTCAGTTCCCTTGACCTCCTGTATATCAGTTTCAAAAGCATTGGCGAGAGGAAGAGCACGAACAGGACGAATATCACTGCGAGCACGAAGATCCCGAGGAGGAACGATACCCCTGGGACCCGCCCCGTCCTTGATATGGATAGGATGACTGTCAGAAGCAGTATGCCGATGATATCATCCACGATGGCGGCGTTTATTATCGTCATGCCGAAACGGGTGTGTATGGCGTCGATGTTGATGAGCGAGGCCACAGAGAGGGCAACTGCCGTAATGGACAGGGCGCCTCCGACATAAAGGGAAATGATCCAGTCGCCCAGGTAAAGGTAGGTCCCGATGAACCCGAGAGCGAATGGGAGAACGACGCCAATGGACGCAGTGACGATCCCCCTTCTGAAAGAGGCTATGAAGTCCCTGATCCTGGTCTCGAACCCGGATGCGAACATGAGGACGACTACGGAGAAGTCCAGGAGGAATTCCACCTCGGGGGCCATGAGGTCAGGGTCCAGTAATGTGTAGAGGACCTTGATATCAGGAATCTCGATCATGCCGTAAAGCCATTTGAGAAGTGCCAGGAACAGAGGCCCGAAAACGATACCTCCTATGATGTTTCCGACTATGGGGGGCTGTTCCATCCTCTCGGCGATCTTCCCGAAGAGGAGGGAAGCCGCGAGCAGCAGCATGATGAATATGAACACTATCATGATGAGCCCCCTGTAAATGGAACTTCTGTTTATAATTTCCTGCTTGTCATATTATCATCTCCCATGTCGGTCCCGAATATCATTCGTTTTCGGGATAGTTATGCAACGGTCCTGCATGATAGTCTCCTATATGGGACAGTTGATCAATGGATACCATGCGTTCCGATGACGGGATATCGTAGGGATTAGGTTTTTTAAATACCTGCGAATTAGACCAACAGGATGTCAACCCCTGTACCGATCCAGTATTGCCCCAGATGCTCGGCCTACAACAGCGATCCATCCAGGAAAGCCTGTCATAGGTGCGGGGCGGACCTCAGGTCCGAGCTTGAGAGGAAGATGCGCCGGGACGCGGAAGCGGCCCGCAGAAGCCAGCTGGTCCAGGGGCCGTTCCGGGCCGTAACCGGGCTGTCCTGCGGTATATGCGGCGAGGCCGTGGAGGTGCTCTCGAAGGAGACCAGGGACCATTACCATAAGGGGAGGATGACGGGGAGCGGCCCATCCGGCGAGGAGCATGCGTTGACCCGGGCCAGGATCACATTCCAGCCGTGGAGATGCCAGAAAGGACATATGTTCTTCTCGAGCTTCAGCGTAGAATGGAGGGAGGTATGCCCCCGATGCAGGGATCCTGTAAACCCATTCGCGAGGCTCGTCCTTTCCTGTCCCCGATGCCGGCTGATGGTGCCGGTCGAATTTTTTGAAAAAGGGGATCCAATAGAAATGCTGGAGAATACCGGATATGTGTACAGGCCTTCCCTGGAGGGTAAAGGGCCTTCATCAGGCGAATGAACCTGTTTTTCCGATATAGTCGTGGAGGGCAGGATCGGGCCCTTTGCTTCTCGTTCTAAGCTATTATCCGATAGATGGCTCGATGAAGAGCCGGACCGCCTCACGATCGTTATCGTCGAGGTTCGTCAGCGCCGTCCATTCCCCGGAGGGGATCCCCTCCGTGACCATCTGGAAAACGAGCTTCAATCCCTCCTCCCCGGGGCCGGAAATGACCTTGGGGCCCCTTATCCGGTCTGGCCTGATCCCGAGGGATCCTATCAGTTCGGATATGACCGCCGGAACGGGCCGGTTCTCGGTGATCGATCCCCTGGGGAGCCTGCCTTCGATGGAAAGGTATCCGTTCTCCTCGCCCTTTATCACAAGCAGCACCTCTGCGTGGACCAAGACCCCCGCGAGGGCCTTGTCCACCCTCTCTCTGGCGCTATCGTATTCATCTATCATCTTCCTCGCCTCGTAGGTCAGTCGGGTCCTACCGCCGTTGGCACCTCCCCTGCTGGATTCGACCATCCTGATATCCAGCTGCTCCTCGATGTGCCTGATCACGCCCCAGGCGTTCCGGTAGGACATGCCCATATCCATGGCGGCCTTTCGGAGGCTTCCCCTCTCCTCTATGAGCTTGAGGAGAGTTATTCGTCCTTTTCCAACGACCCCCCTCCCGCCGTCTCCGACCGTTATACTGACGCTGACCGCCATCGTTGTGGTATTTCATGCTAGGTATAAGTAATCAATCACATTGTTGTTATCATTTAGGAGCTCTGGCGAAAATGCTTGACGGGCCTTCACTGCCATCGAACGCGCCCTTTTCCGTGAACGTCGCTGGATTGAAGAAATCCGGAAAGACCTCCGTCGTGGAGGGTATTGTCGCGGAATTGAGGAGCAGGGGTTACCTGGTGGGAACGATCAAGTCCATGCTAATGTCCAGGTTCGATATGGATGTCAAGGGGAAGGACACATGCAGGCACGGGGATGCGGGGGCGTCCTTCACTGTATCCCTATCCATGGAGCAGACGGTAAGTATCGAACGACATCCAGGAAAAAGGAAGGAGTTGAAGGAGGTCATGCCGCTCTTCGGAGACAGGGTGCAGTTCGTGATTTGCGAGGGAGTGGTGGATATCTCAAGAGGGCTACCAGTTGTCCTCTCCTTGAGATCCCCGCAGCACTTCGACGAGACAGTGGCCGTAAGAGGTATAGGCAAAGAAAGGATAATTGGCATCTCCGGACCGTCAGCATCCGTTCACGGGTCCATCGAGGGAATGCTCGCATTCGATATCATGGACCCTTCCTCAAGGGCGAAGCTATGTGATATCATACTGAAGATGGCTGGAAACCCGCTCCCCCGGGGAGAACCTGGAGGGCCTCTGATAGATGACCCCCATTGGAGGCCCGGCGTCCTTCCTCCCGGTGTCTTCCCCGAGATCCCCCAATGAAGCAATGTTAAGGGGGCTTTGAAGAGGTGATCACGTCTTATCTACAGGGACGCCTCCGAAGGAGGCCTCCATGTAGGTCCTGGTGGTGATCACGCCGGGTATCGCCCTCAGCTCATCGATTATGTGTCCTGCCAGTTCGTCGGGGTCGTTGGCCTGGACCCTGAGGATGAAATCGTATTCCCCGAACAGGGGATGGACCTCGGTTATCCAGGTGAGCTTTTTCAGGCTCTCATAGGCCGAGAGCTCCTTGCCGACCTCACATTCCACCATTATGAAACCTCGAAGCATGTATGATGATTGTACTCTCTTGGAGATATTTTTTTCGCATGAGTACGGTGGTGACCATCCCTCAAGGATCGATTGCAGCCTCCGATTAGCGGGAAGAGTAAGGGTTCCCTTCACATCCTGTCTCCCCGGGGAAATGATTATATTCAGGGGGGTAATCACGCTGATGTGTCAGGTCGGGTTCGTTTTCGGCTTTTCATAACGCATTAATGACAAGGGGGAATAAGGTTCATGGCAGGAGGAGTACCCAACAGATGGCTGATCGTCGTCGGAGCGATAATGATACAGTTGGCCCTGGGATCGATATACGCGTGGTCCGTTTTTACGCCCCCGCTCTCGAACCCGCTACCGGACGAGGACTTCATCAACGTGGATAGCGCTGGCGTCATGACCGTCGAACTGGAAGGGGACCTGGTCGTGGGCGCGGAATCTGAGATAGAGATAAAATTGCTCAGGAACGGAGAGCCCGTAAATGATGTGCCCCTCATTGTGGACCTCGCTCTCAGGAACAGCGAGAACGAGCCCGTCAAGGACGATAAGATCGTACCCTATTTGGGAATTACCTATCATAAAGGCGATCCCATCGTTATGGAGGACGTGCCGGTCGAGATCGATGGTGACCATTACGTGATTTCACCGAAGGTCACAAAGGGCGGCAGCTGGCATTTCATCATCAAGATGGACGGTGCCGAGAACGAGACTTTCGAGGTCCTCCAGAACGTCAGGACCGGAGAGTTCGGATTCACCATAACCCAGACCCAGATCATATTCGCGGTCGGCTTGCTGACGTTCGCTGTCTTTACTATCATTGGAGGCAGGATATCGGCCAGGATCGGCCCGAGGAATATGGCGATAATCGGTGGGGTCGTGCTCGGTTCCGGTTATATCATCGGTTCGTTCCTCGGAAACAGCTTCATAGGACTTACCATCGCTATCGGTCTGATGGGAGGAGCAGGCATAGGCCTTGGATACGTCGTCCCAATAGCCGTCGGGGTGAAATGGTTCCCCGACAAGAAGGGTCTGATCTCCGGGCTCGCTGTTGCTGGATTCGGTTTTGGCGCTCTTATCTGGGTGAAGCTATGCACGGGCTTCATATTCGGACCGCTGAAGCTGACCGGCGATTGGGGGGGATTGTATGAGACTATGAGCGTCTCGAACGTTTTCCTTCTCTACGGCATCATGTTCATGGTCATCGTCGTTCTGGGCGGCTTGATCATGCGGAACCCGCCCGATGGTTGGAAGCCTGCAGGATGGAACCCGCCCGAACCCACCTCCAAGAAAGCGTCAGGCAGCAATGAGTTCACCCCGTCCCAGATGAAGAGGACTCCGCAGTATTACATGCTCTTCTACATGTTCATGGTGGGGGCCGGTGCCGGCCTGATGGTAATAGGGGTCATCCAGCTCTTCGCGAAATATGCGTTGACGGAGAACGGCTATGCTGCCGCTGAAGCGGTGACCATCGCGAGCACGGCCTTTGCCCTGTTCTATTCGCTGAGCAACGGTTTCGGCAGGATAATATGGGGGGCTTTGTCCGACAAGCTAGGAAGGAAGCTGTCCTTCGCGTTGATGTTCGGATCGCAAGGGGTCGTCATGATAGCGTTCTTCTTCGTCGGCGGAAGCGAATATCTGCTCTATCTCGCGGCGGCCCTGATCGGTTTCAACTTCGGCGGCAATTTCGCCCTCTTCCCATCGGCAACGGCGGATTTCTTCGGGAACAAGACCGTAGGGCTGAACTACGGCTGGGTCTTCCTGTCCTACGGTTTCGGAGGCATACTCGGCCCCATACTGGGAGGCGTCATGGGTGACATGGAGCTGTGGGCATGGGCTTTCATCCCAGCTGGGATCGCATGCTTCAGCGCTGCAGTCCTGGCCCTGCTTCTGAAGGCTCCGGAACCCAAAGGGTGACGATAAATCCACAAAGTAAAGGGTCGAGGTCGGTCCTGGCCCTGATCGTATAGGCATTATCCTTATGGATCACCATGTAAAAAAGATGTGTTGGGTAGGGTCGCGCCTACTTCTTTATGGAGATCGGGATCATGCCCTCTTCGTATTCTACGGTCGCGATCTCTATTGGATCGACACAGGTCTCGAGAAGCTCGACGAGGACCGGTGCGCCCATCGCTATCTGAAGCCCTCTAGCCCCTATGACCCTGGCCTTTTCGAACCTTGTATAGCGCATGAGGGGGGGCAATATCAGGTCCATTATAAAACCTTTGTTGAAGATGGGCCCGTTCCGATCATGGATCGTCCTGAGCCAAAGATCGAATGGCGATCGAACCTTGAATTATCACCATGTTGTAATAATTGATGTTTATAATTTTATTGATGTCATGTCATAATCTGGACATCATGACAGACGATTGAGATGTATTGGAACATTTATGGAATAAGTTAATATATATGCAATTCTTTTATCAAGATGCGCAGTGTACGCATTGTGCAATACAAAATAGAGAGCGAGGAACTTTTTTTGTTCATCACGCATTCAATCCTCTCTTCTTAACCCCTTGCTCTCTATTACTCCTTTCACTCCTGACAGAGATCATGCCGCCCGTTATCGGTGAAAGCGGCCCCCTGCCCCAGAAAGATGCAGGTGTTTTCGTCGGCTCTTTGGAGAATTCCAGCCAGGATGGTCTGTAAAGATGCCTCCAGGCAACCTCTGGAGGATCGATGAATCCTGTGCAGAGATCTCGTTCAACTGGTCGAAGGACCGGGTGGAGGGTGCCATTCCTGAACCCACATGCCTTGCATCTGAGGGATTGTCCTCTTCCCATGGACTCGGTGGGTCCTTTGCATTCCGGGCAATGAGGGTTCGTCCTCTTCATTAATTGTACAAGTTCGATGACCAGCACCTTCTCGAGGTTTATACATGCAGGCATTCCGTCCTCTTCGGCTCTGATGCCCCCCCAGACCTCGACGACATCCCCTTCTATCAGGCCCCGGAGACGCTTTCTGAAGTCCTTGGTCGGTTCGTAGGCCCAGCAATCGATCGTATGGTTTCGCCCGTCCTCCAGAGAGAAACTGAGATGCCCTCCAGGATGGTAGGAGGGGCGCCGGGCGACCCCCCCCTTCATTCTAACGGAGGAGAGTTCCTTCAGATAGTCAATGTTCTCGACGGTCTCGATGTGTGCGTCCGTATGCTGGTTCGTCCTCCACAGCACCCATCTCTCCATGCCAGAGCATGCCACCTCGGAAGCGGCTTTCAGCGAATCCACCGCATCCGTCCCACGTATTCCGAACATTACGGGGCATGGGGAATGCGGGATACAAAGGGGCTTTCCTGAGCCGTCGATGTTGAAGAACGTGCTCGGATATCTCAAGGATAAGGAGGCTATGGAAGAGGGATCGACCATACGCTCCCTCGTTCTAGAATAGGGGTCCCTGTAGGCCATCGTCTCCCATGTCCAATTCGGCATATCCATCGCACCTATTGCGGAGAGGGCCCCGATCAGCCCGCGTCGATTCTTGTATCCCTTCATCAAAGCCCCGCAAAGCTCACCGACGGATATGGCATACTCTATCTCGACGACCTCGTGCACCGCTTTGATGTACAGGTCCTTGAGCTCTTCAGGGACCGATCCCGTAACAAGGGCTATGCCGGGGTTGGCCTGTTCGTCCTCCAGAACCGACAGCTTATCGGTGAGGCCCTGGGCGACCCTCATGATCTCTTCAGCGCCCCCTTCCGCATGCATCATGCGTATGCATACAGCTCCGTTACCCCGGGTCTTCCATGGGATGTTCGGGTTCAGCCTGACAAGATCGGGGGACCTTTCGAATTCGCAACCCATGCCAGCGAGGGCCTCTATGATCCTGGCACCCAGATAGGTAGTGCACATCCCGAGTTTCAGGGAGTCGGTGCTGTCGATGCCCAGATGGTATTCGATCAAGGTCCTCCTCCGTCGAGCTCCTGCCTCACCCAAGCCATCATCAGGGGCATGAGGACTGTCGCGTCGCCCTCCACCGTCACCTGCGGTGCCTTCTCCTTGACCTTGCCCCATGAGATCCCCTCTTTCACCCGAGCCCCGGATAGGGATCCGTCCCATTCGACGGCGGTGGTGATATAGACCGCATAGTCGAGGCCATCCCTGAACTGGTTCCACCAGATGACATGATGCTTGGAGATCCCGCCTCCGATCATCAGAGCCCCCGTCTCCTTAGCATCGAATATGATGTCGGCGAGATCCTGCTCGTCCTTGAAAAGGTCCAGCCTGAAGTCCCTGTGGGTCTGCCTCCACATCCAGAGCTGGGCGCCGAAGGACCCATCGGTGGGGCCCGGAATGAATACCGGTATGTCGTTCTTCGCCGCCCAGTACGTGAGCGATCCCTCATCGTCTAGCCTGGAACCGACCTCCTTGACGATCTCACGGGTCGAGAACTCCCTCATGCCGGTCTTCCATACGTCCTCCATGATCGTCCTTACCTTCTTTTCCAGTATCACTCCGTAGGAGTCCATGGGGATCAAAACGTTGCCCAACCGGTGTATCCTCTTCCTGTGAAGCGATGCGTCGTCCATCTCGAAATCGCCGTGATGATAGTCCCTCCAGATCCTGGCCAGGTCGTGATCGATGGTCCCGCATGTCGTGATGATGGCATCCACCCATTTCTTCCTGACCATGTGAACGAGCACCCCTCTGAGGCCTGTTGACATGATGCAGGCCGGGAATGATAGGAAGGTGAAGCAGGAGTCGTTACCTATCATGTCACGAACGATAGAGGCGGCCTCATGCAGCTTCTTGGCGGTGAACCCCCCGCCCCTGCCCATCTGTTCGAGCAGCTGGTGGGCGGATCCAACCGTTTCCAGGTCGATGTCCTCGACCACGGGATATGCTATCTTGCCGGTCATGAATATCAACGGGCTAGAAATACCGGCTCTTATTATCATTTCCGTTCGGGTGGATAATTAGGGGGATGATAATAATTAACCTCGACGTAGATATGGGTCCGTGGATGTCATAGGAAGCCTTCGATTGATCGTGATCGTCGGCGGGGCCCTCCTGCGGATCGACGCCCTGATGATGTTATTCATCAAGAGGAGGGAGGTCCCTATCGCGGAGGGGATAACACTTTCGCTTCTATCACCCGTCCTTGCCCTGATCATCTTTAGCCTGAGTTCGAACCCGAAGTGGAGAGGGATCGTTGAGGGCCCGCCGACTTATCTGGCGATATCGCTGATCGGCATGCTGTTGGCGTCACAGTTGGTATCCGTTGCGCTTTCCGGCGCCATTCTGCTGTTCCTTCCGGGGGACTCAGCAGCGATGGATCTTCCGGGTTGGGGCGGGGGGAGGATCCCCTCCGCGACCCTATCCATGCTGCTCGCCGTTTACTGCGCGGTTTTCCTCTCCGCCATGTCCCTGTTCCTCGGAAGGGATAGGATAAGAACGTATATGTCCGGGAGGCTGACGGCATCCACGGCGTTCTTTGGGGCCCTCGTAATGCTTCTTGCCCAGGGGCTGGTGGCATTCGTCTTCATCGTCATGAGGATCGGCCAGGAGAGGCCGATACCGGCGTATCCTTTCGAAATGGTAGACATACTCGACATGGCCTTGCTCATGGTTCCGATCGCTCTACTTGTCCCTGTCATCGAGGAGATCGCGTTCCGGGGGGCGATCCAGGGCAGCGTATCAAGGGTTATAGGCCCGCTGCCCTCCGTGATCTCCGTATCTCTGCTTTTCGCCGTCTCGCATCTGGACCCGGTGCGGATCCTCCCCCTCTTCCTCACAGGGCTGGTCCTGGGATGGGCCAGGCATCGCAGCGGATCGGTACTTCCCGGGATCGTGATACACGGATTCAATAACATCGCAGCTTTAACGGTCATCTTTCTGACACAATAGTCGATATCCATTTCATATGAGCGGACTAATAACGCCTCCTCGTGCGAAAGAGAAGTAGCAATGTTCACTTTGGCATTTTTCGTATCTGATTGATGTCGAGCGCCAACTATCGTAGCAATTGAACATTGACGAGAGATAGTTGGCGCGGGGGGGGGGATTTGAACCCCCGTGACCGAAGGTCAACGGATTAGCAATCCGTCGCCGTACCGGGCTGAGCCACCCCCGCCTTATTTACTTGGGATCATATTATTTCGGGAGAGCCCGGATACAACGCGGTTGTTAAAATATCTTTCTGAGAGGTGTGAAGGTAGTATCCTGGTATGTGAAAGGGTTTTGGTTAGCTTTATGGACAATGAAACATCTCAGCCTTCTGCCCTAAGGGGGTATAATATGAAAATGAATGTCAGGACCGCCATCGCCTCTTGGCTAATGATAATCTTGATCGCAACCCTCTCTATAGCCTCATCGATCACGGCAGGATCACCGACCCCTCCTCCAACGAGGGACGACACGACCCCTCCCACGATAATACCATCTCAGATACCGACCTTCCTGACGACAGGGGACGAGTTCCAGTTGGTAATAGTCGTCAACGACGATGTGGACGTGGCCCGGGTCGAGATCGAATACTGGTTCGGAACCTCCGTTCCAAACATCGAGGAGATGGAGAAAGAGCTGGGTCTGCAGGAATACAAGGTGAACCTGACCGCCCCATTGAACTCGGTGGAGCAGTTCAAATACATCTTCCGTGCCTGGGACTCCGCTCAGAACAAGGCTGAAACCCCTCAGGCCACGCTGAACGTCATAGACAACGACCCCCCGGAGATGATAGCGGACCATACCCCCGCCCAGACCAATACCGGAGCGGTGTTGATGTTATCCGCCGACCTCGTCGACAACATCAACATATTCGATGTCAGGCTGGAATACCGCTTCGGGAACGTTTCTTTGACCAAGGTGAAGATGTTCAAGGGAGAGGGCGACACATACTACAGGAACCTCAGCGTGCCTCTGGACTCCAGAAGGCCCCTGACCTATTTTTACAGGGTTAGCGACCTCTTCAGCCTTGAACTGGTCACTCCCGAAAGGACGATCCCGGTCATCGACGATGTGCTCCCCGTCTTCCAGATCGATCAGACCCCCTCCGAGGCCACGACGGGGGATCCGTTGAGGTTCTCGGTGTTCGTTCAGGACAACATAGAAGTGGAGGAGGTCAAGGTCTCCTATCTATACGGATTGGACCAGTTCGACCTTAATATGAACCTCGGGGCGGGGAACGACTGGACCTTGGATGTGTGGGTAGGGCCGATCGACAACGACATCGTCTACACTTTCCACGCGAGGGACACCTCCGGCAACGAGAACTCCACTCCTCCGAAGACCATAAGGATAATCGATAACGATCCACCGGTCATACAGGCGGACGACACTCCGAACACCGCTTTCACAGGGGACGAACTGGTATTTTCGATCAATGTGACCGACAACGTTCTGGTCGCCTCGGCCATCATCGAATGCAATCAGGGCCTTGTCAAACTCGATAACGTGAGCCTTTTGAACATCGGCGGAATAACCTGGTCCGGATCGATGATCGTCCCTGATTCCATCGATGATATCCATTACGTCATCCATGCGTTGGATGCGGAGGGTAACGATCGGACATCGGCCCAGAAGAGGATCGAAATAATCGATGACGACCCCCCTGTTTTTGGCAGGGACCTTTCGGATGGGCCCATGGAGACGGGCGCGATATACAGCTTCGAGATAGAGGTTGCGGACAATATCGCCGTTGACAGGGTGCATCTCCTTCTTAATTATGGCGAGGGTGAGGTCAAGAACCAGACAATGGTGAAGGGCAATGGGACCTACCAGCTCAACGTCACCCTGGACCCCAACAATATCGAGCCCGTCCATTACATGTTCAATGCCAGGGACGTCAACGGCAATTGGAGGAAGACGATCTCCAGGAATTTCTCCGTGGTGGATAGGACCGCTCCTTCGTTGCCGACCATCACACTTAGGTTCGGTGAGATGGCGGGTTCGGGCCTGAACCATCGCATCAGCATATCGATCACGGACAATATCAAGGTCGCCGGGGCCGAGATCATCTACCGCTTCGGTAATGACACCGTTACCCGAACCGCAGAGATGAGCGAATCGGTGAAGGAGTGGGTGGGCTACGTTCCCATACCACTGGATCGATTGGACCGACTGTTCTTCAGCGTTCGGGCATGGGACGCAGAAGGTAATTCTAATCAGACCGTATTCTTCAACTCGACCCTGTACGACGCTACCCCGCCAGATCTAGGCATACTCTCGCCCATCACCATTTACGTTGGCGAATCGTTCAACGTCACCCTTGATGTCAGCGACAACATCGGGGTGACCTCGATAGTATGGACGGCCAAGCCCGCCCTGTTCCCGATGGAGGGCTTGACGGTAGGAGGCGTTGTGGAACAGCCCGGATCCTGGAAGATCGACGTGGTCGTAAAGGATGCCCAGGGCAATACCAATACCTCCGGTTTCATCCTGAGGGTCAACGAGAGAGAAGTTCCCCCGCCAAAGGACCCGGGCACTACGATCCCTACGGGGCTGGTCATATTCCTCGTGATCATCATCATAGCGGCCATCGTAGGCATTGTACTTTTCTTCGTATTGAGGTCGAAGAAACAGGATGATAGACCGGAAGGAGAACCCGCTCAGGAGGTATTGACCGAGGAGGAAAGGCTTTTGAGGGAGGCTGAGGAGAAGTTGAAGGAGGAGGAGAGGAAGAAGGAGGAGTTCAAGAGGCTTTATGGCGACATCACACCGCCTCCATCATCCGATGCAGGACCTGCTCCCCCGGCACCGGAAGAGCCGCCTTCCGAGACCCCCCCTCCAAAGGTGGACCTCCCGGATCAGCAAGCCCCTCCCGAGGGACCTTCTGAGGAGACCCCAACGACCGCTCCCGCCCCGAAAGATGATCCCCCTTCCTCAGAGGAAGCACCCACATCCTCTTAGGGTCAAAAAAGCATCATCCGGAGGCAGGATCGTATCGCTTCAGCATGAGTGAGAGGCTTATTACCGTCACCGAGCTCAGAGCCATCGCGAGCGCCCCCCACTCGGGTCTGAAATGGACCCCGAAAAGAGGGTGGAGTGCCCCTGCGGCGGCAGGGATCAGGGCGGTGTTGTATGCGAAGGCCCAGAAGAGGTTCATCCTCACCCTGCCCATGACCTTTCTGCTCAATTTGAGGGAATGTAGAGCGTTGTTCAACTTTCCGCTCACCAGAACTATTCCCGCGCTGTCGATCGCGATGTCGGTCCCGGTCCCTATTGCGATCCCGACATCCGAGCGGGCGAGCGCGGGGGCATCATTTATCCCGTCTCCTATGAAGGCCACCTTTCTACCCTTTCGTTGAAGCTCCACCACCTTCTCGGACTTGCCTCCCGGAAGCACCTCGGCTAGGACCTCATCGATCCCTACCTTGCGCGCCACCGCTTTTGCGGTCCGGGGGTTGTCCCCGGTGACCATCATGGTCCTGATGCCCATGCTCTTGATGGAGGACACGGCCTCCGAGGCTCCCTCTTTTACCGGGTCCTCGATCCCTATAAGGCCAGCTATCCTTCCTGAAATGGAGACCAGGGATGCGGTCTTGCCTTCGGTCTCCATCCTCTCCATCCTTTCCTCGACCATGGGAGGTATCTCGATCCCCCCCTCTTTCATCATGCGCCTGTTGCCTATGCGAACCTTCGAACCCTTTACCGTTCCCATAACACCCCTGCCTTCTATCAGTTCGAAATCGCGTACCTCGTCCGTTTCTTTTTCGGACATTTTCGCTCGCTCCGTTATCGCCCTTGCCAAAGGATGGTCGGAGAGGGATTCCACGGGTGCGACGAACGAGAGGAGCGCCCCCTCATCGATCCCGAATGCATCGACGGAGGTCACCTCCGGCCTGCCCATCGTGACGGTGCCCGTCTTGTCGAATAGGACGGTGTCTATCCTCTCCGCCCTCTCCAAAATATCCCCTCCCTTGATCAGGATCCCCATCTCGGCCCCGCGGCCGATCCCGACGGTCACGGCCGTGGGGGAAGCCAATCCCAAAGCGCAGGGACAGGCTATTACCATCACCGAGATCAGGGCGGTGAGGGAGAATAGCAGACTCTCTCCAAGAACGAGGTACCATAGAACGAACGATCCGATCGATATGGCGAGAACGGCTGGGATGAAATACGTCACCACCCTGTCGGCGATCTTCTGGAGCGCGGGTTTGGAGGATTGGGCCTCGGAAACTAGCCTCACGATCTGGGAGAGCATGGTATCGGCCCCAACCCTGGTCGCCTCAACGGTCAGGACCCCCTTCTGGTTCAGCGTTCCCCCGATGACCTCTTCACCCTTCCCCTTCTGGGAGGGGATCGGTTCTCCGTTGATCATGGACTCATCGACATAGCTCCTGCCGTCCTTGACCCGGCCGTCCACCGGGACCCTCTCCCCGGGCCTGATAACGAACAGGTCCCCGACGGAAAGTTCATCGGCATCGACGATCTCGAGCCTTCCATCCACCAGGCGGTTCGCCTTCCTGGGCCTGAGACCTATGAGCTTTCTCACAGCGTCCCCCGTCCTTGACATCGCCCTGTTCTCGAGATATCTGCCAAGGGTCAGGAATGAGGCCAACATGATCGTCGTGTCGTAGAAGTTGAAGTGACCGTCGAGGACGATCCCGAAGGTCCCCATCACTGAGGATATGAACGCGGCCGAGATGCCCATAGCGTACATTACGTCCATAGTCAGCGACCTGTGGAGGAGGGATGTGAACGCCGATCGGAATATTGGATATCCTATGAAGGATAGGACGGGTACCGTGATCATGAGGAACGATAGAGACATGTCCACTGGTAGATGGACGTCGATGTGCATCAGGGCCAACATTGGTAGTGAGATCGAAAACCCCAGTATGATCCTTATAAGTCGAAGCCTTTGCTTCCTGCCCTCCCGATCGGAGGTGTCGGCCTCTTCCTTGCCGATCACTCCCTGATAGCTGTAACCCAGACCGTTGACGGCATCCCTGATGGTCGAGAGAGGAACGGTGCCTTCCAGGAACCTGACGATGGCGCTTTTGTTGGACAGGTTCACATTGGCCGATATCACTCCTGGAATGGATGTCAGGGCGGCCTCCACCGCCGAGGAGCACGAGGCGCATGTCATTCCATCGATGCGGACCTCCACGCTTTGCGCCTCGACCCCGTACCCGGAAGATTCGATGGAGCGCCTCATCTCGGAGGCGCTTATTCCACCTCCTTTGTATGAAACGGTGGCCATCCCCGAAGCATGGTCAACATCCGCATTCATGACCCCTGGCATTTTCTCAAGGGCCCTCTTCACGGACCCCGAGCATGAGGCACAGGTCATTCCTGTGACCTTTATCTTCATCCTTGAGCTTTTTTCGGTCACTGTTCCTTTCCCTCCGGTGGGGGTCCGGATCCGATCATCATCCTTTCAGGTCCCTGAGCGTCTTGAGAACCTCTTCGGCATGCCCTTCGACCTTTACCCCTCTCCAGACGTGCCTTATTATCCCTTCGGGATCGACCAGGAATGTGGACCTGTCGACTCCCATGTACTTCTTCCCGTACATGCTCTTCTCCTGCCACACGCCAAAGGAATCGAGTATATCGTGCTCAGGATCGCTCAGCAGGGTAAGCTTCAGCCCCTTCTTGTCGATGAACTTCCTGTGACTGGAGCAGCTGTCCGGGCTTATGCCGAGAACGGCCGCCCCTTCCTTTTCGAAATCATCGATGTTCGAAGTGAAATCGATCGCCTCCTTGGTGCATCCAGGCGTGTCGTCCTTTGGATAGAAGTAGAGGACAAGCCATTTTCCCATCATCTCCGATGTTCGCCTATCGGTGCCGTTCTGGTCGGGGAGGCACACCTCCGGTGCCGGGTCCCCTGGTCCATAAGAACTTATCTTTCCCAATGTACCACCTCATAAATGGTGATACACCGAGTGTTATTAATTCCCGACCCCTTACATATGAGATATGGATGTTCCCTACCTGTTATCCTCTTTCGAGGGAGGAATGAACTCCCTCAACCTCTCGATGCTCGGGTTGACCTTGCCCCATCTGATTAGGGAGAAGGCGACGTCTATGATCTCCGGCCTCTCCTCGATGAAGGGTTCATACTCTATCCTAATGCTGTCGTAATATTTCCTTGCGGTCATCCAATCGGGAGCGGCGAATATGACCAGGAGGTCGTATCTGCCGTTCAGATAGTAGGTGTCCATCAGCCTTATGTCGAGCTTTCCAGGAGCATTGCTCACATGCCTTGTGATCAATGTGTTGGCCTGATCGGTCGTTAGGGGCTTGAGCTTGAGCATGAGAATGAACGTCTTCCAATCGATGCTGTCCTCGTCCACAACAGCGGTATAACCCCAGATGGCACCGCCATCCTCCAGCTTCTTCTTCTCCCTCCATATCTTCTGGCGGTAGGAGCCGCAAGCGTTCGCGATCTCCTCAAGGCTCCTTGTGGGATCGCGAAGGAGCTCGTTTAGGATCCTATGGCCTCGATATTCCGTGGTAACGGTCCTTTCGTTCAACTCATCCTTCATTATGGGACACCGCGGGTGGATACCCTAACTTCTAATTAAACTTGAGGTCGATAATGGGACATAATGTTGTATTTATTTTGATCGATGATACAATAAGTTATCAGATGGTCCGTTGTTCCCGCCCCTGATATCATATTATCAGCGGAAGGATACTTCTAAAAAGGTTTAAACCATAGAAAGATACTTATCCGTCTCAGCAAATGGGTCCTGGACCGTATGGGACTCGGCGATAGTCAGGGGGAGCCGTAAATGCTTACCGAGATCGACAATCTGCAAGGCATGCAGGTAATAACCGACAAGGGGATCAATCTGGGCATCGTGGACGATGTCATCGTGGATATCGAGAACAACGACATATACGAGGTACTTGTGACCGAGACCAACCCGGATATCGTTGAGGAAGGCGTCAATGTGGGGGTCCCATTCCGATGGATACAGTCCATCTCGGGTTCGGGAATAATCCTTCTGAAATACTTCCCGGGAAGGATAAGGAGAAAGGGCGAGATCACTCTCCCGGGAGTGATAGATGACGGCAGGAAGAGGAAGCTCAGGGTCGTCAAGAAGGGTTTCGGGGACGGCGGCATCAACAGAACCGGATGGAGATGAGCGGTGGGCTCATGGTGATATCGGACCTTACACCGTTCGAGTCCAGGCTTTACAATTACATCCTATCCAATGATTTCGAGACGGGTCCATGGATCACATCCAGAGTGGCCGTTGCGATGGGGGTCTCGGAAGAAGAGATATATAAGGGGCTATCCGAACTCACCAAGAAGATAAAGGACAATATCTGGATATACTACAAGGCCGGCGAACTGCACGTCGTGGCCGAGTGATCACAGAACGGCTTCTCTGAGCAGTATGTTGAACCGGGGCCATCCCTCGGATGGCTCATCGTCCATCCATATCGATCCGCCGTACCTCTCTATCAGCCTTCTGACCACATAAAGGCCCAGCCTGTCGGATGTGCCCCCCTTCTCGGGCCTGCTTGTGAAAACCGTCCTCCTCATGTCCTTTGGAATGGTGGTGTCCGGGGCCGAAAGAGTGATGAGGACCGGTTGTGTGAGCTTTCTGGACATTTCAGGGGCCCTTCTAACATGGACCTTTGCCCTCAGGGAGTCCCCATCTCCCGGTCGGAAGTGTTCGAATATCCGGGCCAGGACATCGCCCAGGAAACCATCCGCGATGACATCGATGTCGTTCAATTCGGTCTCTATCGCCACCCCGTGCTTACCCATTTCCCTCCCGACATCGTCGATGGCCTTCCGGAAAGCATCGGTAACGGATACTGAAACTAGGGGTTGCGTGTTATCGATCCTGGAGAGCAGTCTGATCTCCTTCATGATGGACACGCTCTTTTTCGCTTCCTGCAGCGCCATGGAACTGAACCTCTTCCTTCTCTCTGGATCGTTCTCCAAACCCCCGAGGAGTTCGAGGTAACCCATGATGGCCGCTGTTGAGTTATGTATGTCATGAAGCATGAGATCGCTGTATATGGAGAGGTCCTCGAGCGCCTTCTTCAGCTCGTCCTCCCTTCTCAGAAGGTCCCTTTCCAGGGCCTTGACCTGCGTTATGTCCTGTCCTACCATGAGGACCAGGGAGACCTCGCCGTTCTTGTCGAAAAGGATGGTGTTCTCCCAACCGACGGCGATCTCCGCTCCGTTCGCCGATCGGATCATGTTCTCGAAGCGGGTCCTGAACCCGTCCTTGATATCCCATTTGAAGATATCCATACCCTTCTTGCCCTCTCCCGGATCCGCCACCATTTCGAACCAGGACCTCCCGAGGACCGATCTGCGATCGTATCCCAATGCCCTTTGGGCGCCCTTGTTGTATATTTTGATCCTGCCAGCGGGGTCGAGACCGATGATGATCGCGGTGGAGGATTCCAGTATCTCGTCGTATAACTGCTTGCGCTTCGAGGGGTTCAATGTCAGCGATGTCTTAGGACCATCCTTTCGGGGCCGACCTCTGCCTTTCGCCTTTGCCGCATTCGTAGCCGTTTCCTTGTCATCTTTGGCCTTCGTCATGGGTGTTCCTCCTGGTCTGGACATTCCTTGACGTTTGAACTATGAAATGTTGGGAGGCGGTCTCGAGACCGTATCCCCCTCGATCCATATCATACGGTAACCTCCCTCCGTAAATATAAACTACACCCCCGTCATTGCATCCTCATGGATCGTTCATCCGCCATGGGCCGTTTCTGGGTGGAGAAGTACCGGCCATTGTCCCCTCAAAATATAGTAGGTCAGAACAAGGCCGTGGAGGAGATCATGGGCTGGGCGAGGTCGTGGGAGAATGGCCAGATCCCAAAAAAGAGGGGTTTGATCCTAGATGGCGAGCCGGGAACCGGAAAGACCAGCGCCGCGCTCGCGCTCGCCCGGGTCATGGAATGGGACCCGGTCGAGCTGAACGCTTCGGATTCGAGGAACCAGGAGGCTATAAGGAGGATCGTTACCAGGGGGTCCATGTCCGGTTCGATAACGGATGATTATTCCAGCGGTAAGGAAACGAAGATGAGGCGAAAGCTCATCATATTGGACGAGGCGGACAATCTTTACGAATCCTCAGCGATCTCCGATGGGGAGGACCTGTCCGACCGGGGAGGAAAGAGGGCGATAATCGAGCTGCTGTCGACGACCCTGCACCCCGTGATCCTGATCGTGAACGACATGTATTCCCTCACCAAGGGGTCAGGAGCGCCGTTGAACGGAATGTGCATCAAGATCAAGTTCCGAAGGATCATGGCAGCATCCATGGTCCGCCGCCTGAGGGAGATATGCGTCAGCGAAGGGATACAGGTGGAGCAGGGGGTCTTGGACACGATCGCGGAGAAATCGGGTGGCGACATGAGATCGGCCATCGGGGACCTTGAGATCCTATCCCATGGGCGCAATTACATCTCGATGTCCGACCTTTCCGTCCTGGGGGACAGGGATACCAAGGAGAACATATTCAAACTGATGGAGATCGCCTTCCATTCCCGATCGATCCAGGAGGTGAGGGAGGCCATGAGGGGCGTTGATGAGGATCCAGAGACCCTGTTGCTATGGTTCGCGGAGAACGTTCCCGGACACTACACTTCCAGTTCCGATCTGAACAAGGCCATGGGTATTCTGGCACGCTCGGATATTTTCTCGGGCCGTGTTCGCAGGAGGCAGAACTACAGGCTCTGGAGATACAGCTCCGACCTTCTGGCATCAATCGGAACGATCAGGAGGCAGGGCGGTGGTTCCGGTGCCTACTTCTCCTTCCCAACGTATCTCAAGCTCATGTCCCGGTCCAAGGATTCGAGGGCCAACCTGAAGGACACATGTCAGAAGCTCGCATCGATAACGCACACATCCTCCCGGTCCCTGAAAGAGGACGGGATATACCTGCTCCAGGCCGCAATGGGCAGGGACGAGGAGCTCGCCGTACATGTCGCGGCAGAGGCAGGCCTGACCAGGGAGAACCTCGAGCTGATGCTCGGTGTCGAGGCCTCGAAGAAGGACGTTCAGCGGATCCTCGATGCCGCCTCGGCCCTCAATGCCTCTCGGGCCGCACCCAAAGCGATAGGGTCAGAAGGGGGCCTCTTCTCATACGATGAGAAAGAGGAGGGTTCGGAGAAAGAGCCCCCGTCTCACTCGGTCATCGAGGAGGACATGCCATACGATCCGAACGGAAAGGGGCAATCAAGCTTGTTCGATTTTTAACCCTTCCGGGGTTCGAGCCTCTTCCTGGTGTATTCCAGTAGCCCCCCGGAGTCCCTGATGGCCAATACTGCATCGGGAAGAGGAGGGAACCTGTGCTCCTCTCCACCTATCTCGATCCTTCCTGATCCGATGTCAAGTATGACCTCGTCGCCATCTTTGTAGGCATCAACGGCGGAAGGGCATTCTATGAGTATGAGCCCCTGGTTGATCGCCGCCCTGTAGAATATCCTGGCGAAGGACCTGCCGATGATCGCCTCGATCCCGGCATGCTTCAATCCCAGCACCGGCTGTTCCCTCGACGATCCGCAGCCGAAATTACTACCGACCAAGAGCAGATCCCCTTTTTTCACACCGGAGGAGAAGTCAGGGTCAAGGTCCTCGAGCAGATGGGGCATTATCTCTTCTGGCTTCGAGCATGTGTAAGTATATTTTCCTGGAAAGAGCATGTCCGTATTGACGTTGTCACCGTATCTCCATACCCTCATTCATATCACCTCTATAGGATCGGTCAGCTCTCCCCTGAGAGCCGTGGCGGCCACGGTCGCGGGGCTCGCGAGATATATCTCTGCCTCCTTGCACCCCATTCGCCCTTTGAAGTTCCTGTTCGATGTGGAGATCGTCCTCTCTCCGGGGGCCATAACCCCTTGATGGGCGCCCAAACATGGCCCGCATCCTGGAGGGAGCAGGACCCCGCCCGCCTCCAGGAGCCCGGATATCGTCCCGTCGGCCATGGCCTTTACCAGCTCCGATCTCGAGGCCGGAGCGATTATCAGCCTTGTGCTGGGATGTACCCTCTCGCCCGAAAGTATTCTCGCAGCGACCTTCAGGTCCTCGTGCCTGCCGTTAGTGCAGGTTCCCAGGAAGCATTGATCGAAGTGGAGGCCGGTCAGTTCCGACACGGGTTTGACGTTATCGACCTTGTGGGGCGCGGAAACGACAGGGACGACATCCCCCATATCGAATTCGTGGACCGACCAGTAATTCGCGTCCGGGTCGGCCCATACGGGAGACACATCTTCGATCCCGGCGGTATCGAGATGTTCCCTCGTCACTTCATCGACAGGGAAGACGGCCCCTTTGGAATCCATCTCCACACCCATGTTGGAGATCGTGAAGCGGTCGGATATGCTTAGGCCGCCAATATCCCCATGGAACTCGATGCACCTGTAGGAGGCCCCGTCGGAGTGGATAGTGCCTATCATCGTCAAGACAAGGTCCTTGGCGTATACTCCTTTGGATAGGCCGCCCTCCAACATGATCTTCATCGTATGAGGGACCTTCAACCAGGTCTCGCCGGTTAGGAGAAGGGCCGCGGCCTCGGTCCGATCGATACCAGTTGAGAAGGCGTTCACGGCCCCATAAGAACAGGTATGGGAGTCCGATCCAAGGACCAGGTCCCCGGGAAGGACGAGGCCTTTTTCGAACATGACCTGGTGGCAGACCCCCTCGCCTATGTCGAAGAAATGCCTTATCCCATGCTTCCTCACGAATTCCCGGATCCTCCTGTGGTTTATTGCGGTCTTCTCATCGGAAGCTGGTATTACGTGGTCTAGTACGATCACGGGTAGGTCCGGATCGACGATCCCGAACCTGTCGATGTCACTTTTCACCTTCTCGATTATCGCTGAAGCGTTATCATGCATCAGAAGGCGATCTGGCTTCACCGTTACTATCTGGCCCGGTTGAGCACTTTCAACTCCCAATCTTTTTCTCAATACCTTCTGGACGAAAGTCTCCGACATGGGGGATGCCCTCCTTTTGTGCGTCCTTGATGAGGATCATGGGTGATGGATAGGGTTCGAAATACGATCAGAGGTCGAGGTCAAGCTCTCCGAGGCCCTCCAAGGTCACGTTCTCCTTATCGCCCTCTTCGATAACCTCAACGGTCTTCGCGGGGGGCCTTTTTCTGTGAGGTCTTGGGGGCTTGGCATCCTTCTTCTTTCTAAATATTGAGAAACCAGACTCCGCTCTCTCCTCTTCATCCTCTTTATTGCGGGCGGCCCTTTGAGCATTCCTGTCACGTTTCTCTTCCTTGTTACGGGCCTTCCAGGCCCTCTTCTGCTTCCTGAAGGACTTCCCCCTCTCATCGGGGGGAAGGGTCCTAACCCTCCTCTTCCAGGTCTTTAACCTCTGTTTTCTGACGAAAAGGAGCATAATGGTGATGAACAAAATCAATATCAAATATATAGAGATGGATGAGACGAACATTTTGAACCTGGTAAAAGGCGGGATGAACTCCTCCTCTATGCGGAAGATCTCCGATTTCGAGACCACCCCCGCACCTTCGGGATTGTACGAAAGATTGGCGCTGACCTCATAGGAACCAGGGCTCACTTCAAGAGGCCAAAAAAGAACCCTTGTGCTGTTAACTGAGTTGATGTCGGGTTTCATGTATGAGTTGTCCTGCACCAGAGCATTTATGGTCAACCTCTTGTCGAGCCTCATCCACGACATGTAGAAAGCGTCCCTGTATTCAACGGTCACACCATCGCGGCACATATGTAACGAGTGAACGGCCAGGGAGTTCGTATCGAATCCGACACCGGAGGAGTATGAAGAGGACCCGAATACGAGTATGGCCCCGCCGTTGCATCTAGCGCGGATCCTTAGTGACATGGCCGTTCCGGCGTTTATCGTGGTGTCGTTCGTGAAGGGGAAATTGCCAAGGACATCGAAGCTCCCAACGTCCCCGCTTGTTCCGGATGGAATCCTGACGTTCGCCTTGGTGAGTTGTAGGATCGGGGCTGATTCTCCGGCCCTTGTTATTATGAATTCGAAATCGGATGAGACGGTACCGCTGTTGGAGGGATTGCCCTTGACGTACATCACTATCCTCACCTGGCCGCCGAGATTTATGGTGTTCTTCACGGGCTCGGTGTTCCATGTTCCCACCTCCCTCCATTGGACATGGCCCATGAAGGGCAGGATGCCGCGTCCGAACGGACCATCCTGAACGAACCCGTTCGGTATCGTAGCTGTGTACTCCGCTTGGTCCAGGTCGGGGGCCTCGGGGCTTATCCCAATGGAGGTCCTCATGTAGAGGAATATGGGTGAGAGTTCAGGAGGTCCTCCCGTCTCATTGGCGGCGGCAGTGGATGTTGGGCCCTCGTCCATCGGGGGGATCCCCACTATGAACAGGAATGCAAGGGTAATGATCGTCAGGGGGGCGGTCTTCCAGATCCTATTCGCGATGGTATCACACTCCTATCGGGGTTTAGGTAAGGGGGTGGTTAAACTCTAAATGATACTTTAATACTTGCTATAAATATTTTACTTGACATTACTGTCTTTCCTCCCTTCGTCTAGTCATTTATTATATCCGTCATACATTCGTCGGCATGGTCCACCCATACAGAAGGAGATATGTTGCCATAAAGGTCCAATCTCCCGAAAGGCCGGGCAAAGGCCTCGTGATCAAGATGGTCCGCAGCATGACTCAGAGGATGAGCGAGGATGATTTTCGAAGGTTGAAGGCATGGGTGGTATACTATTGCGAGGGATTTGCGATAATAAAGACATCCCTTGATGGTCTGGACGATATGATGTCGATCCTTGAGAAGGTGCAGGGTGTCAAGGTCTCAGGCGGGGATTTCAGGTTCGAGGTCCTAGGAGTATCCGGTACGATAAAGGGGGCGTTCAACAGGTTCATACCCGGCGGGGTCAGAGCAAAGAGGCATTATCACGAAGAGCGGTCCGAAGGAAGGTAGATATCATCAACGGACCATGCTAACTATACCAATAGTTATTTACCGGAACAGATATCTGGGGCTAAGTCCGGCGGACCATCTTATCGATCCAACGGGTTTAATACAGAACAGTTCGAGGAGATAAACATGCAGCCGGGAAATATGGCTTACGACAGGGCCATCACGGTGTTCTCGCCGGATGGGAGGCTCTTCCAGGTGGAATACGCCAGGGAAGCCGTAAAAAGAGGGACGACCACCGTAGGGCTCAAGTTCAAGGATGGAGCGGCCCTCATCATCGACAAGAGGATAACAAGCCCTCTCATAGAGCCCACGTCGATCGAGAAGATCTTCAAGATAGACACCTACATAGGTTGTGCCACATCCGGCCTTGTGGCCGACGCAAGGGTTTTGGTGGACAGGGCTCGTATCGAGGCACAGATCAACAGGATAACCTTCGATGAGAGGATCCCCGTGGACATACTCGTGAAAAAGATATGCGATTTCAAACAGAACTACACCCAATATGGCGGCGTGAGGCCTTTCGGAACGGCCCTTCTGATCGCAGGTGTCGATGATACGGGCGTACATCTTTACGAGACGGACCCTTCCGGTGCCATGATGTCGTATAAAGCCGGATCCATAGGGTCGGGAAGGAGCGCGGTGATGGAGATATTCGAGGAGAGGTACAAACCCAACATAACCATGGACGAGGGGATCGGTCTCGGGCTGGAGGCTCTCATGAGCGCTACCGAAGAGGGCGGCCTCAACACATTGGCCGTCGAGATCGGAGTGGTCAAGAAGGATATGCCCTTCCAGAAGATGGACCCCGCAAAGGTATCGAAGTACCTCCAGAAGAAGAAGTGAGGGTGGTCCTCCATGGTCTCGATGGATGATGCGGTCATCGCCCGCCTGGACCGAATGGGTGACAGGTTCGAGATACTGGTCGATCCGGTTCTCGCCCAGAGAATACGTGAAGAGCCGGAATCCGTGAACCTGGCCGACGTACTCGCCGTGGAGATGGTTTTCAAGGATTCCAACAAAGGCGACAGGGCGCCAGATGAATCGCTTCAGAAGGCGTTCAAGACCACCGATGTGTTCGAGGTAGCAAAGGCCATCATCGAGAAAGGAGAGATACAGCTAACGGTGGAGCAGCGCAGGAAGATGCAGGAGGAGAAGAGGAAGCAGGTCGTCGCCATCCTCACCAGGAACTGCATCAATCCTGTGACCAAGAACCCCCACCCCCCTCAGCGTATTGAAATGGCCATGGAGGAAGCGAAGGTGAACGTTGATCCGTTCAAATCCGCCGAAGGCCAGGTCCAGGATGTCCTGAAATTGCTCAGGCCTCTTATACCGATAAGGATGGAGATGACCCCCATCGCACTGAAGGTGGACGGAGGCTTGTACGGGAAGCTTATAGGAGAGATCCGTGGTTACGGAAAAATCCTGAAGGAGGAGTGGAATAGCAGCGGACAGTGGATATGTCTGGTCGAGATACCCGCAGGCCTTCAGGCCGAGTTCTTCGACATGCTCAACAACAGGACCCATGGCCAGATCGATATCAAGCTCCTCAATCAGTGATCCTAAAGATCTTGCCTCTTACACAACCTATAAATAATGATTCCCGTTTAGGTGGAAATCCTAACCGGTATATATCGGGTTCGGAGGCAATGTTATGGCCCGCAGGACCAAGAAGGTCGGCAGATATGGTAAGTTCGGTGCGAGGTATGGCCTCAGCGTTAAAAAGCGGATCCGTTCGATCGAGATCAAGAAGTCCTCTAAATATCACTGCCCCCGATGCTCAAAAGAGAATGTCAGACGCGTCTCCACAGGCATATGGCAGTGCAGGTCCTGCGATCTGAAGTTCGCTGGAGGCGCCTACTCACCAAAAACTCCGAAACACAAGATGTTGGAGAGCAAACTCGGCGGGATATGAATGTACAAGTGCGGAAGGTGCGGGGAAAAGCTTCAGACGGAGTTCAGCCCCATAGGGATACAGTGCTCCAAATGCGGATACAAGGTTTTTTACAAGGAAAGGCCCAACAGCAAGAAGGTCCTCAGATCGATCTGATCGGTCCTTCTTCCATCATAGCTCGTTCCCGGCTTGAATTGAGCATGCCCTCTGGGCTATCATCCGCGGTCAGAGGGGCATTGGACCCGGAACTTCAGAGCCCACCTTCAGGTTCTTTCGTGGCGATCGACAGTGGAACGGAAGCGGATGGTCACATCGTGCTCGACATCGCCTCGGCCGATCTAACATCCCACAGGGCCTCTCTGAATTCATACCTCGGTCTTGTCCAGGCAGTCGTTTCCGCTCTTGACCCCCCTCCCTTGAAAAGAATAAGTAGAAGTAAAGGTTTCTCCGCGATGAAAGGCAGGGATCGATATGGCAACACAGATACCCCAGAAGATACAGGACCAGTTAGGTAGGTTCGAGCAGATCAAGGGTCAGCTCCAGATGATCATAGCTCAAAGAGGAGATATGGAGGCGCGAAAAAAGGACATGGAATCGGCGCTTTCCGCGCTTGAGGGTAATTCCGGGTCCGATGTTTATAAACGTGCGGGGGACCTTCTCATAAAGGTGGAGGATGTGGCCTCCCTCAAAGCGTCTTTGAAGGACGAGCTGGAGACCACCGGCATAAGACTCAACAGCATGGAGAAGCAGGAGAAGTCACTAAGGGAGATGTACGAATCCCTGGGCAAGGAGTTGAACGAAGCCCTGGGTAAATACCAATAGACTCCTCGTAGGATCTTTAGGTTTCAGGTTTTTTATATGGATTCAGCTTCCGAATCCCGAAGGCCGGAAAGGTTCCCTGCCGGATGGTCCTTCGGAATAGGTACCCTGCCCCATCCCAAGGACCCGATCGCCCTTATGAGGATATGCGAGCGGATCATCAAGGGCAGGAAAGAGAACGTTCTGGCGCTTGCCCACCATAATGCGGACCTTGACGCGGTGGCATCATGTCTGATCATCAAATGGCTGTTCCCATGGGTTAGGATAGGTTCATACAAGAGCATATCTCAGGCAGGCAGGATGTTATTGTCCTCCCTCGGGGAGTCAATGGAAGTGGATCCGGATACGGGCTCCGCAGAGCTGTTGTTGATAATCGATTCCTCATCGCCATCACAGGTCTCTGACGGCGACATCTCCTCTTGGAAGGAGTACATCGTCATAGACCATCATCAGGATAACGTCAACTGGGTCGGAAACGTTTATAGGGACGAGAAGCGAAGCGCATGCGTCGAGATAATGCTACAAATGGCCATGATGTCCGGAATGTCCCTCACCCGTGAGATCGCCATTGCGGGCATGGCCGGGATCACGGCGGATACCGGCAGGTTCCGGTTCGCGAAGGCGGAGGACATGGCAATCATCTCATTCCTCGTTGAAGGGTCCGGGGTCAGCATCGAGGATGTTCTCTCAACTATCGAGGGAGATGAGTATTTCGACATTTCCAAGAAGATCGCCGTTCTAAAATCTCTCAAGAGGGTCAGATATCAACGGGTTCAGGACCAGATAGTGGCCACTTCAACGGTGGGATCGTTCGAGTCAGCGGCAGCCAGGGGCCTGCTTGTAGTGGGGTGCGATGTCGTTTTCATCGGCTCTCAGAAGGATAGCGAGATGAGGGTCTCGGCCAGGGCCAAGCCCCATATAATCAGGGCGGGCATGAACCTGGGCAAGTTCATGGAGGAGGTCGGCAGGATGATAGGGGCCGAAGGCGGAGGGCATGACGCTGCCGCCGGCCTAAACGGAAAAGGCCGGGTGGACCGTGTTCTTGAAACATGTGCCACGGAGTTCTCCAAGGCCTTGAGGGCCGCACTAGATAAGGATGAAGGCACAATGGAACCGGAAGAGGAAGCTCAAAGGGAAGAGGGATAGTCTATGTCGATCTCGACCCCTGCATTACCTTCTTCGATCAAAGACCTCAGCCTCACATCAGATATGATCTCCAGGGTGTTCTTGTGAATGGTCCTTGCGGGGATCATCACTGCCCCTGGATGGCCCTCTATTAGGCATTTGTAGCATATACAGCCGCCAAATGTCCGATCGCCGTTGGTGAAGGATCCGATATCGATCCCGGCCCCTCTCCTTAGCAGTTCGATGACGGGTGAATCCTGCTGGGAGAGAAGGACATTGAACGTCCCGGGGTAGGGGTCGAAACCCAACTTCTCCTTTATCTGATCGATATATCCCTTCTGGGATAGGTAATAGGCCCCCTCTCCCAATCCTGAAGCGACCTGTCCCTTGATTTTAATCATCCTCTCCTTACCGAACATTGAATGTAGGTCCGCATACATCCTCATGAGCAGGTCCAATCCCTTCTCGGTCATCCTCAATCTGGATCCGGAACTCTTCATTATCCGGTCGATATAACCCTCTGAGGTCAATCTGACCAGATAAATGGACGCGGTCTGCTGGCTGCATCCCAGGTCCTTCGACAGATCACCGGTGGTGATATCGATGTATTTTTCAAGCCCTCCCTTTTTCGCAAGGCCCATGAGGAGCCTTGCCGGCTCATAGGTCATCTGTACCGCCTCCGTCCTTGAATAGAGCGCCCGCAATGATATGGGCCATCCTGACAGGTTCCGTTACCTTTCCGTGGACAATGGACCTGGATACGACGGTCGAGGCCTCCTCAGCTGAAGTTCCGCACGATCTGATAAAGATCGTCCTTCCATCGATGACCAAGGGGGCTGGAGGGTATTCTTTTATGAGTTCAAGCCTTCTCTCCCAATCCGGGACAGCTTTTTTCAGGGCTTTTTCGAACGAGGGCGGGTCCGGCTCCTCATCCGAGGAGGTAATCACGGGTATGCCGGTGATCCTGTTCAGCTCTCCGAGGTCCAGTACGTTGAAGCCCCCGAGACAACCTCCGTCGGATATTATATACCTCACCTGTTCGGCGAAACGACTGCGCAAGAGCGCGTTGCCTATGGCCGACGCGGAATCATCGCCATCAGTTGTGATCCGGGCGGTCAGGACCCCCTCGAGGTAACCATCGAGACGGCAAATGGTCAAAACCACCATGGTCTTTGCGGACCCTCGCCGATACGGCGCATCGTCCACCCCCATGATCCTCAAATGGTCTTTGAGGTGCTTCATAGAAGTCCTCCTATAGCAGGGGCAGGGCCCCCGTTACCTTATCGATCTCGACCACAGGCGCGGGCCCGATACCCAGGCATGTGACCGTTCCCGGATCTATTTCGGTGAGCCCGGCATCCTTGATCAGGGAAGCGATGATCCCGAGTTCCGAAGCGAAGGCCAGGAGCTCGAAGAGCGCTTCTTTATCGGCAACCTTGACAACGACCTTCTTTTGCCCCTCCCTGTACCAATCCTTGAACCATCTCCCCTTTTTACTCTTCGTTTCCAGAGCACAGCTCACCGATGCGTGTGCGACCTGGACAGCTAGTTTTCCGGGCGAGAGCTTGAGATCCGACCTCACAGCTATCACCAGCTTGTTCTGGAACTGCTCTTTCATAATATTTTCTCCATGAATGTCACGGCATAAGGAGTAATCCGTACATTCAATGAATAATTATCCCCGCTCATATAAAAATCATATAACTTTGACTATGGATGCAGGTGTCGGAAGCTTCATGGAGGCCTTCCTGAGAGCCTCCTTTGCCGGAAGCTCCATGTTCGGGTTGGTCTGTAGGAACATGACGAGCTGGCCTGCCCTCACTCTCGCAGCGCTTCCTATGTTCTTACCGAAAGATTTTCTCATACCCTGCGACACTCTATCCGCTCCAGCCCCGGTGGCCTGCTTGTTCTCCCTGAGTATGTGGTGTGGGATGACATTGATGACCAATTTGTAATTCTGGGCCCCGGCCCTCTTCTGGATGTGTTTGTTCGCTGCGATACGAGCGGCCTCTAAGGCCATATGCCTGATCTGGCACTGTTCTTTGGCGACCAATCGGTATTCCATTGGGAAAGAGCCCTTGGAGTTGCCCATGACGAACTGGGTGATCCTCGATGCTGGCACACCTCCCATATATTCCCTTCGGGTGTACGCCGGCCCTGTGATCTTCCGGTACATCCTTGCTGGTTTTCTAGTCATGGTGATCACCTATCATATGTCAGGACATATCCCGTGTCCGCCCACTAATAAAGAGGTCCTATATAAAATTAGCATACCGCAAGTGATCTGCAACAATTAAGGCGGCATAGGTTTAGAACACCTTCCACTCTCATCGCCTTTTCCATATCCATTAAACTTTTAAATATCAAAAACTGATATCGGCGCTCATGGCGGACCATGTAGGATTCACACCAAACAGATTGTTCCTGACCAAGGGGGTCGGGGTCCACAGGGAAAAGCTCGCTAGCTTCGAATTGGCCCTGAGGGATGCCGGGATACAGAACTTCAACTTGGTTCACGTTTCTTCGATCTTCCCTCCCAACTGTGTGATAATCAGCAAGGACGAAGGGTTGAAGCAGCTCAACAGCGGTCAGATAGTCTTTTGCGTAATGAGCCGCGCGGAATCGAACGAACCTGGAAGGCATATGGCGGCCTCGGTCGGCATAGCCATACCCCAGGACAGGGAGCATTACGGATATCTATCCGAGCATTACTCTTTCGGGCAATCGGAGAAGTTCGCGGGAGATTACGCTGAGGACCTGGCCGCGGAAATGCTCGCATCCACGCTTGGAATACCTTTCGATGTGGATTCGAATTACGACCAGAAGAGGGAGATATTCCGAATTGATGGAAGGATAGTCAATACGATGAACATAACCCAATTCGCCGAAGGGGACCGCGATGGAAGATGGACCACTGTCATCACCGCCGCCGTCTTCGTTCCATGAGGTGGACCGATGACCGACGATGTCCCTACCAGGGATGACCTTTTAATGACACCCATTCGTATGCTGGACGTATCCGATAAAGTGACGATCGGACAACTCATGGAGGGGTTCGCGAACACGTCCTTTCAGGCAAGGAGGCTTTCCCAATGCCTGTCCATCTACGAGCGCATGCTCGACCATGAAGGAGAGTTCTCGATATTGATGGGATTGTCCGGTGCTATGGTGGCCGCGGGTCTCAGGAAGATCGTATCCGACCTGATACGCAGTGGCTATGTCGATGTTGTGGTCACCACTGGTGCGATCGTCTATCAGGATTTCTATCAGGCCCGGGGTTACCGGCATTACAGGGGCGATCCTAACTCTGACGATGTTCTCCTTCATTCCTATATGATAGACAGGATCTACGATACTTATGTGGACGAGGACAAATTCAGGGAGACGGATGTATTCATCGGCAGGATCATGGAGGAGATCGGAGGGGGCAGATACTCGACCAGGGAGTTCCTGTCGATCCTCGGGTCAAGGTGCATCAACGATCCGGATTCCATTCTGGGGGCCGCCCATTCCCGCGGCGTTCCGGTCTATTGTCCCGCGATCGCGGACTCGTCCATAGGTATTGGCCTCGCGACCGCCTACAAGAGGGCCAGGGACGAGGGGAAGCCCTCATCCGATGTATTCCTCCTCGATACGATCCGGGATAACTACGAGATCGCCCAGATAGTCCATATGTCTTCAGGCACCGGGGCGGTATACCTTGGAGGAGGGGTGCCTAAGAACTACATAAACGATGCGGTGGTTATGGCCGACATGCTCTACGGCGAGCAGGACGGGCATGAATACGCATTCCAGATAACAATGGATAGGGCCGAGTGGGGGGGATTGTCCGGATCGACCCTTGGAGAGGCACAGTCCTGGGGCAAGATCCTGGCCGAGGCGACGCATACCATGGCGCATGTGGAACTATCCGTTGCCCTACCGTTGATTGCAGGCGCGGTAATGGAGAGGAGGGAGGGCAAGCCACGCAAGGGTAGGAGATATACTTGGGACGGGGACTCCCTCCTCTCTATATGATAGGATGTCCTAATGATAATCATTATAAAGGAGAACCAGTTTAACCCAACTCCACCCCGCTCATATCCTATATTGGATTCTATACGGACGGGGAATAAAACCATGCAGGAGTAGTTCGGCATGTACAAGTTGATCTACCGTGAGGACGTCATTCGAATCCCCCCGCATTATCTCGGGAAGGATCCCGATGTAGTTGCAAATTTCCTGACAAGGAAGAACTTCGAGGGAAAGATGGACGGAGAGAACAGGCTAGCCATCCAGGTAACCGATGTTAAGAGGGAGGGCGAAGGCCGTATAGTTCACGGGGATGGCGCCGTATTCCAGCGCGTAGGTTTCAACGCTCTGGCTTTTCAGCCCCACCTTCATGAGGTAATTGAGGGGTCGGTGGTGGAGATCCTGAAGTTCGGAGCCTTCGTCAGGTTCGGCCCCCTCGACGGATTGGTCCATATCAGCCAGGTAATGGATGACCATATCGATGTCGACCTTGGCAACATGCGCCTTTTGGGAAAGGACTCGAAGAGGGATCTCAGGGTGGGGGACAAGGTGAGGGCAAGGATCGTCTCCATGTCAATGAACGAGAGGTCCCCTCGCGAAAGCAGGATCGGCCTGACCATGAGGCAGGGCGGTCTTGGAAAGCTGGAGTGGCTGGACGAGGATCACCTTAAGGATACCAATCCCGAAGAAGAGGAAACGAAAAAGAAAAAGAAGTGATCATGATGCTCGCCTGCAAGAAATGCATGATGCTGACAGAACAGGAAAGTTGTCCTAGCTGTGGGGGGGAGGTCTCCAAGGAATGGCAGGGAATGATCGTCATCGTTGATCATACCCAGTCGGAAGTAGCGAGGCATATGGGGATCAAGGGCAATGGGAAATACGCCCTCAAGGTGAGATGAGGTATCTTCGATGTATGTACTGACCAATCATCTAAGGTCCGAATTGAAACTTCCTTTGGGGATCCTAATCCCCAACGAGGAAAGGACCAGAGGCCGAATGGAGGATATCATAACCAGGCCGCTCGTACTAGTGGGCGATGTCACGGCATCGGTCATGACCAGAATGGGTTTCATACCCGATATTATACTTGTGGACAATCACACCAAGAGAGGCAGGGAGATCCCCACACTCATGGTGGAGCCCTGGAAGACCCTCAAGGTCAAGAACGGGGCGGGCATCATCGGTCCTGAGCTTATGAAGGCCATTATTGAATCGATGAGAAATATAATCGTCGATGACGAGAGGAATGGCCCGATACTGATCGATGTGGATGGAGAGGAGGATCTGGCAACTCTCCCTTGTATAGATCTTCTACCGGTAGGAGGGACCGTGGTTTACGGACAACCTGATGCTGGTTTAGTTGTTGTTAACGTGGATAAGGCTATCAAGATAAAGGTCAAGGATATGCTCCGCGAGATGGAGGTGTGATCGGATGGAGATAGAGATATTGAAGAAGCATGACAATCAGACGCTCGAGCGCATCGAGGTGGATTTCAAGGTGAAGCATCAGGGGGAAACGACCCCGGCAAGGAGCGCTGTGAAGGATGCGCTAAAGGAGGAATTGAAGCTCTCCAAGGAGACCCTTGTTATCGATTCGTTCGAAGGTGAGTTCGGCAAGGGCGAGACAAGGGGATATGCCAAGATATACAAGAGCCTCGATAGGGCCAAGTATGTGGAGGAGAAGCATATCCTTCTCAGGAACAAGCTGATAGAGAAGGAGAAGAAGAAGTGAGGTGGGTTCATTGTCGAAGGAACATTATGAGATCAAAGAAGGTCAACTTACAAGGAATAGGAAGTTCTGCCCCAAATGCGAGGGATCCTTCCTCGCCGATCATGAGGACAGGTTTTCCTGCGGTAAATGTGGTTTTACCGAGTTCAAGAAGAAATGATCCCGTGGGATCCCATAGGGTAGCCTGGATATCCTAAGGCCGGATCCCCGATCCGGCCTCCGTACAGAGATTATTTATCCCCGCCCCGAAAGTGGCTTTGGCCGTCTATCCAGCCTATTAATCACCATGTAAAGGTTTATAGTCCTCATTACATTCGGACTACAAACCGACATGGACCCATAGGGTAGCCTGGATATCCTATTAGCCTCCGGAGCTGAAGACTGGGGTTCGAATCCCCATGGGTCCGCTTTCTAATTATTTTCAAGAACAATGTACATTTGGATTCGAACCTTGGTTCTTGGGACCTTGAACGATCATTGATCATGGCGGGTCCCAAGATGCAGAAAATCCGTAGGGATTTTCTAAGCATCGAATCCCCATGGGTCCGCTTTCTAATTATTTTCAAGAACAATGTACATTTGGATTCGAACCTTGGTTCTTGGGACCTTGAACGATCATTTATCTTGTTGGGTCCCAAGATGCGGAAAATCCGTAGGGATTTTCTAAGCATCGAATCCCCATGGGTCCACTATTTTGATTATTCGTGAATGATAGTTCGAATTCATTCCGCGAGCGTAAAGAGCTGATCGTCCTCGTTCACATCGAACAGCCCCAATCGGGCCCCGGCATCCAGCCAACCATGGGCGTAGTTCACAGCCCCATAGGCGTTGACATAGTTTCCCTCCCTAGCGAACGAGACCGCATCGGTATGATAGGATTTCGCCATGTTCAGAAAATCCTCAGCAAGCCTGAAGAAATGGGATCTCGGAGGCGATGCGATCTTGATCATGGACAGCGCCCTGGAGGTGGTCTCGAGGTATTTTCTCATCCTCTCCTCGCTGATCGTATTGTTATCGACCATGATGATCCCTGGTTCATAAAGGTCCTATTACGGATTAATAATTAACCCTCTCAATTCCGCTCCGGCAGGAATTTCACGCAGTCCCCGCCGTGACGTGTATGCCTTGTCCTGATATCGAGTATCAAGGGGAAAGCGATCCCTCCTCCCACCATGATCGCCTGTCCCACCGGTAGCATCTGGATCTCGTCGCTCATCCTGGGGTCCAGGCCCTCGACTGAGGATATCACGGCTTTAAGATCGTTGGGGTTCGTGACCTTCAATATTATCTGGGTCCCACACTGGGAGAGGACCGACTTGTCGATCCTGGCGGGCCTCTGGGTGAGAACGCATAACCCCATGCCGAACTTGCGTCCCTCAGATGCGATGGCCCTCATGACCTCGGACGTTATCGTGCTCGAACCCTGGGGGCAGAAGTTCTGCGCCTCCTCCACAACGAGCATGAAGGGTGGGATGAGCCCCTCCTTCCGCGCCTGAAAGAGCCTCTTCATCAACGCCGCAACCCCTATCTGCTGAACGTCGAGCGGCGCCTCCTTAAGGTCAACGACCGAGATCGCCCCCCGCTTCACTATCTCGCCAAGTGGTGTCCTGGGGGCAGAGAACATCGGCATAGATGCCATATGCTGAAGCCCTGAGGCGATCGCCCATTTTCCGATGCTGGGATCGGCCTCGACCACGCTCAAGAGGTCCGACAGGTCCCAATCCTCTTCCAGCACGGCCTTGAGTTTTCGGTAGGCGTTGTAAAGGATAGATGCGTTCGGGCCCACGGCCTTGATCCCGATAAGCTCCAGCAATTCCTCCGGCCTGAATGCCCTTGGGTCCAATCCGAGGGGGGTGGCCCCAGATCCCGCTCCGATCGAGAACTCCATTATTCTGCCCCCCAGTCCCTTTGGATCGATCCCGAAGCGCCCCATTCTCCTGTATTCCTCCGGGTCGATGTTGGGAGATATCATCGATGAATACTCCCCGTGCGGATCTATGATCAAAATGGGTATGTCGTGTTTTGACAGTTCCTCGATGAGGACCCCGCACGCATAGGATTTTCCCGCGCCGGTCTTCGCAATTATCGATACGTGTTTTTGTATCAATATCTCCGGGTCCAGAACGACGTCGACGTCGGAATTCTGGACCTTGCCAAGGTATGCTCCGTTCTCCCTAAAGACATCCAGCCCCAGAACTGAGGAGAGAAAGGTCCTCGAGGCCCTGAAGACCTTGGTCGAAGGGGGTACAGGCGTCAGCGGCCTTGAAAGATTGGAATTATGATCCCTGAAACCGATCACATCTATCTTTGCCACTCCCGTCCATGTGGTGGACGCCTTTTTTCGATACACAGAGCTTGCAGCCTCATTTCGCCCCATGTCAGACTGCAGCTCGATCGATGAGACGATCCCGAGCACCTCGCCGCATGTGGGGTGTTCGAAGGAGACATGATCCATTTCCCGCAGGGTATCATCGATGACAGCGCACCTGAAGGAATAGGACCCGACGTTGCCGAAGACCGCCCCTACCGGTATGGATGCCTCGATCTCCTTTCGTTCTTTGCCTGGCATGACAGCAGGGTATCGGTCGAAGGTATAAAGAATACATCGGGTGGGAGGTGAGCGATAGTTATCGATTTAAAGACCGAAAGGAGACCTTATCGTATACAGAACTTGTTTGACACAGATGATCTATGAAATACAAATAATTGTAATGGAATCGATGTGATTATTTGTGAAAAATCAATTAAATTAATAATCCAGTTGTTAATTATGTCCTCAAGGTAGTGTTTTGCCCTGGTAGTGATCTCGATGGAACATGTGAAGAAGATCGTTGTGATAGGCGGATCCGCCGCAGGGCCGAAGGCAGCGGCGAGGGCCAGAAGGCTTGACGAGAACGCGGAAGTTATCATAATACAGAAGGATCCGGACCTGTCGATGGCCTCTTGCGGTTATCCTTACTATGTAGGGGGCGTGTTCGACAACAGGAATCAGCTCCTATGTACTCCGACAGGAGTGGTTAGGGATCCGACCTTCTACATGAACGCCAAGAAGATCAAGGCGCTCACGAGGACCGAGGCGATCGGGATCGACAGGGCGTCCAAAAAAGTCAGCTGCAGGGACCTGGGTGACGGAAGGGAGTTCGATGTCGAATACGACAAACTAATAATCGCCACGGGTTCGAAGCCCAGAATGCCCCCGATACCTGGGATCGAACTCGACGGTATAACAACACTCCAGTCAATGAAGGACGCGGACTATCTGAGAAAGGTCCGCGACGAGGGGAATGTGAAGAAAGCCGTCGTCGTGGGCGGGGGCCTCATCGGGATGGAGACGTGCGAAGCCCTCCATCTGGCAGGGATCGAGATCACGGTGATCGAGATGCTGCCGCAGGTGCTGACCTTCCTTGATTGGCAGCTTGCTAAGGTCCTAGAAGGACACGTGAAGGATTATGCCGCCATCGTCATAACCGACAGTTCGGTATCGGAATTCCTCGGGAACGATGGTAAGCTTACCGGGGTCAAGCTCTCCAACGGGACCGAGCTGCCATGTGAACTGGCGGTCGTGGCTACCGGTGTGGTCCCCAATTCGGAGCTCGCTAAAAAGGCGGGCCTTCTATTGGGGGATAGAAGGGGGATACTCATCGATGAATATATGCAGACCTCGGACCCGGATATTTACGCCATAGGGGACTGCGTGGAGGCCGTACAGAAGCAGACCGGAAAGAGGATACATGCCCCGTGGGGTGACCTCGCCAACCTTCAGGGCCGGGTGGCAGGGGAGAACGCGGTGCTGGGAAACTCCGTGAAACACCCCGGAGCGATCCAGACCGGCATATGCAAGGTGTTTGATTTCTCCGCCGGGTCCACCGGATTGAGCGAGAGAGCGGCCATAAAGGAAGGGTTCGGTGTCACAAGCGTCCTGACATCGGGGCCGGATAAACCAGGCTTTATGGGGGGAAAGCTTCTAATAAACAAGATGGTGGCGGAGAAAGACACCGGGAGGGTGCTGGGATTCCAGTGCATAGGGCCCGGGGACGTCTCCAAGCAGGTTTCGCAGGCCGCCGTTGCGATCATGGGCGGATTGACCGTCGAGGACCTTGTCAATGCGGACCTCCCCTATGCTCCTCCGTTCACCCTGGCGGTTGACAATCTGATAATGACGGCCCAGGTGCTTCAGAACAAGATGAGGGGGCTTTTCACGGGCATCACCGCCGAAGAGCTCAAGTGCAAGATCGACCGCTGTGAGGATCCCTATATACTCGACCTCAGGGGCCCCGACGAGTACGAGATGATGAGGCTCGGCATCGGGGAGACCCTCATCCCCCTCGGAGCGCTGAGGAAGAGGCTGCACGAGATCCCTCAGGATAAGGAGAAAGAGATCGTATGCTACTGCAAGATCTCGTTGAGGGGTTACGAAGGGGCGAGGATCCTGATGCAGAACGGGTGGAAGAACGTCAAGGTCCTCGAGGGCGGGATCGTGGCGTGGCCATACCCGAGGGAGAAATAGGGGCCGTCAGAATATAATACGGTCTTGGCCATGACATTCCATGGATCGGATCGCATTCAGGGATGGAAAGATATTCACTCTCGACATGAAAGGCGGATCCTCCGTCTACAGCGAGGAGATAGTCGAGATCGGGGGCAAAAAGTTCAGGGAGTGGATCCCCTGGCGGTCCAAGATGGGGGCCCTGATCAAGAGGCTTCCGTAAGTTGCACCAGTTCTACCATGCCTCCATCAGAGATCAAGGACTGAAAAATGGGGGGTCGTCCTAAAGCAACACGGAAAGAAAATAAGAACGTCTGACCACGTCAAGTATATCGAGGTAGAGGGTCAGATCTTACCTTAGGGCTATCTGAATTTTCTCCCGATCTCTTATAAGTTATGATCTCTTATTCTTTTTCTGAATGTACTTATTGGCTCTTTCCACACTTTGCTCTATGACCTTCTCCAATGGGATATTCTTTGTTCTCTTGTAGTTCTTTTCTCTGACCTTGTGGATCCACCTTAGTGATTCATATTCCCATTCAGTCATCTTTGGACACCTCCAATGGGGTGATTATGTCTATCTCTCTATAACCCATTTTTAAATTTATTGCATTGAACCCTCTCTTTTTCTCTATATTGGACAGGTGTTTGCAATTCCAAGATACCATGAAGTCTATGTTGTTGACAACGGAAAGTGCAACATGTCTTGCATCATCTCTATTTTTTTCGTTCAGGATCTTTTCATCCATATATGCCTTGACCAATTCCACAGACTCTTCGTTCTCCAAGATAATATCAAAAGCCATTTCGTCAATGACTTTTTTCAGACCTTTCTTTAAATTTAGCGGAGCTTCATCTATCTCCTCCAAGAAAACATTCGAAATAAATGGTTCATATTTTTCTCTATCTTTTATTATATCCAGCAACTTTTGTGTCGTTCTAATACGATTTTTATCCTCCTTATCAAAAAGTGCTCCGATCACGGATGTATCGATATAGGCCCTCAATTTTTTCATGTTATCGAAGTTTATATGAACATAGGACAATAAATATTTATTCATAGAGATCAAAAAATACCCGGTTTTACTATGTTCACACGTCCTCGATGGTGGTATTGCGCCCCGGTGTGGACCTCGATGGAACATGGAAGAATATAGTAGTGATACGTGGATCCGCCGAGCAGCTCAAGTGCAAGATCGACCGCTGCGAGGATCCTCATGCAGAAAGGATATAACAACGTGAAGGTCCTCGAGGGCGGGATAATGGCATGGCCCTACCCAATGGAAAAATAGGGGCCGTCAGAATATAATACGATCTTGGCCATGCCCTGCCATGGATCGGATCGCATTCAAGGATGGAAAGATATACACCCTCGACATGAAAGGCGGATCTCCCGTCTACGGAGAGGAGATCATCGAGATCGAGGGGAAGAAGTTCAGGGAGTGGATCCCCTGGCGGTCCAAGCTTGCGGCCCTGATTAGGAGGATGGGGGGTCATCTCCCCCAACTCAAAGGTCCGGTACTCTATTTAGGGGCTGCTCAGGGCACCACGGTGACCCATATATCTGACCTTCTTCCGGATTCGGTCATCTACGCGGTTGAGTTCTCCCCCACGGCTTACAGGAAGCTTGCCTCGATCGCAAGGGAGAGAGGCAACATCGTCCCGATCCTTGAGGATGCATTCCATCCTGAGAAATATCTTCCCATGGTCGGAAGGGTGAACACCCTTTATCAGGACGTTTCCCAGAAGGACCAGGTCGGAATGTTCATCAAGAACGCGGATATGATGCTTGCGGGTGATGGGATCGGGTATCTTATGCTGAAGGCGAGAAGCGTCGATGTCACATCCGATCCCGGGAAAATATTCGAGGAAGCCGCCTCGATCCTTGGGAAGAAAGGTTGGAGCGTCATGGAGGTCGTGGAATTGGATCCCTTCCAGAAGGACCATGCCTGTTTGATCATCTGTAGATGAGGGATGTTTCCTTTTCTCATCATGGGGCCTTTTGATCATTGATATTCGAACCATGATTCATGATCCCTGGTTCAGATGATCCAAATGATACTCTTTACAGATCCTTCGTCCTAGATAGGTAGAAACATTTATGGAGGCATCATCTATACTGCCCACCATGGTGAAAGCGGTTCCTTTCAGGGCATACAGGTACGATCCCGGTGTGGTGGGGGATCTCTCAAAAGCAGTGGCCCCTCCCTATGATGTGATCAAGGGCAAGAAGGTCGATGAGATCCAATCATTATCCCCGTACAACGTCGCCTGGATCACCAAGAACAAACCTCAAGAAGGCGACGCGGACAAGGAAAACCAGTACACCAGGGCGAAGCATCTCATCGAGAAATGGATGAAGGAAGGCGCCTTGAAAAGGGATGAGAAGGAGGCCTTCTACATATACGGGCAGAACTTCGATGTCGGGGATAGGGAGCTCTTCAGGTTCGGCTTCATCGGCCTTCTTGAGCTCGAGGAGTTCGGAAAGAAGGCTCCGGAGAGCGGGTCGTTCACGGGAGTCCTTCAGCACGAGGAGACCCTTCCCAAGGACATACAGGACAGGCTGAACCTCTACACGCAGACCCACGTCCAGGACGGGCAGATCTTCGTGATCTATCCTGACCATGAGGGGAAGGTGGACCGCATACTGGAGAAATACATGAAGAAGAAGCCCGTGATAGACGTCTATGACGCCGACGGGGTGCGCGACAGGCTCTGGATAGTGGACGGAGCCAAGGACGTCGAGTCGATCACCCGGACCATGGCCGACAAATACGTGATAATCGCCGACGGCCATCATCGATACAAGACGGCGCTCGCATTCAGGGACGAGAACCCGAAGAACGAAAGCGCAAAATATCGCATGATGGCATTCGTGAACATGGCCAATACCGGCCTTGTCATCCTCCCGACCCATAGGGTGGTCCAGAACCTCGAGGGATTCAAGCCGCGCGATCTTCTTAAGAAGATCGGCAGGGACTTCGAAATGGCCGAGTACAAGACGAAGAGCGGTATGTTCAAGCGCATGGAAAAGCTCTTCGAAGAAGGAAAGCATGCGTTCGGATTGTTCATGAACGATAGGAAGTTCTACTGCCTGACCCTCAAGGACGAGTCCGTCATGGACTCGATCCTCCCTGATAGGTCCCCGCAGTTGAGGTACCTCGACGTGTCCATACTCCACTCATTGATACTCGACAGGATCCTAGGGATCGACAAGGAGAAGCTGCTGCACGGCACGATGACCGGCGGTGGATATGTGGTATATATCAAGGGCATCGGAGATGCGGTTGACGAATCGATAGAATCAGTGAAGAAGGACGCCCAGGCGGTCTTCTTCATGAACCCGACGAGGATAGGCGAGGTGGAGGCCGTGGCGCGCAATTTCGAGTGCATGCCGCAGAAGTCCACGTTCTTCCATCCGAAGGTTTGGACCGGTTTCACTTTCAACAAGGTATAGCTTAGGAGGGAAAAGAATGGCAAAGAGAGTGTATAACTTCAACGCAGGACCAGCAACGCTTCCCGTGCCCGTTCTGGAGAGGGCAAAGGATGAGATGCTTGATTGGGAGAATACCGGGATGTCCGTCATGGAGGTCTCCCACAGGTCCAAGGAATATGATGCCATGCATCACGAGGCGATGTCCCTCGTGAAGGAGCTGATGGGATGGCCGGACGGTTACAAGGTCCTCTGGCTTCAGGGAGGCGCTTCGACGCAGTTCCTGATGGTCCCGCAGAATCTGTCAGTGCCGGGGAAACCCATGGAATACGTGAACACCGGCGCCTGGTCGAAGAAAGCGATCAAGGAGGCCAAGCTCTTCGGCGAGGTCAAGGTGGTCGCATCATCCGAGGATAAGAACTTCTCGTACATCCCGAAGGACGTATCCTTCTCCGAGGATGCCGCGTTCGCCCACATAACGGGGAACAACACGATATTCGGGACGGAGTGGCACTACGATCCGAAGGTGCCTTCCGATGTTCCCCTGGTCGTGGACATGTCCTCGAACCTGATGGATAAGGTAATCGATGTGAAGAGGATCGCACTTCTCTACGCAGGGGTCCAGAAGAACCTCGGACCTGCTGGAGTGACTCTTGCGGTGATCCGGGAGGATCTCCTCCCGAAAGCACCGGAGAAGGCCCCGACAATGCTGAAGTACAGCACTCACGCGGCGGAGGACTCTCTTTTCAATACCCCGCCCTGCTGGGCGATATACATGTGCAAGCTGGTTCTGGAATATATGAAGGAGAAGGGAGGCGTCCCCTACTTCGAGAGGATCAATAGAGAGAAGGCCAAGCTCCTATACGATGCGATCGAGAACTCCGGCGGCTTCTACAAGGGGCATGCCGATCCTGACTCGAGATCGCTGATGAACGTCACCTTCAAGCTGCCGACCGAGGATCTGGAGAAGCAGATAGTGGATGAGGCGAAGAAGACGGGAATGGTCGGGCTCAAGGGCCACAGATCCGTCGGAGGCATGAGGGCCTCGATCTACAACGCCATGTCAATGGATGGCGTCAAGCATCTGGTCGAGTTCCTGAAGGACTTCCAGGCGAAGAACCAGTGAACGGTCCGATCGGATCGGGACGGAATTTCGTTAACCGTGGTTAATAAACCGTGGTTAAAGAAATTACAGATCTCCAGGTTTTCGGACCGATCAGACATCGACGGCCCCAAGGTCCTGGTCACGAAGGTGAAATGTGCGGATCATGAAGGGATCGAGATATTCGATGCATCGGATATGATAGGGTTCTACCGATGAGATGATGACCGTCGGAGAAAAGCCTTGATCATTGATCCCCCTCGTCTCGGGATCTCCCACCGTTCTTATCAGAACGGGGATCTCCATGATGGCAAGGAGGAGATCCGGATCCCGGTCCAGAATAACCGTACATAGATCAGTTCGATAGATCAACCTCCTCCCCCCACCCTCAGAGGTGATAGATGGAACCTTTCCCCATGGCAGGGGAATTGTCTCCACAGGCAATGTGTCTATATAGTTCCTACATATAATATAATATAATATAATATAATATAATATATATTTATTTTCCGGAATTTTTCGGTAGTTTTATATATTTTTATGACGTACCTACCAAGGAGATCCATCAGGGAGGGATCCCGGGTGATCCAAGGACGGTCTCATTGGGAGATGAGTCGGTCAGAATATGTGAAAGATGTGAGGTCGATGAATATGTTTGCAAAAAAGAAAAAGTCATGGGCTATATCTGTTGTTGGTATAATGGTAGTATTGACGATGTTATTTGGTGGGTACCTTTCAGTGCCACCCGTAACAGCGATTACTGATATTACCTTTTATATCAATCCAGTTCTAGCGGAAGGAGAACTCAAAGGAGCGACAGTAGATTCGCAGTGCATAATATATAGTTATATAGATCCGGAAGACTATACAACTTTTTATCAAGAAGATAGTGGAGATTATATAGGTCAATTTATAATAGACACTGGGGATATGATGTGGTTTACTCTAAAGGAGGAGGTCATAATTGAAATCTATCCAACATCTGGTTCTCTTCAAACAGCTTCAATTTTTTTTCCTGTAACAGAACATTCTAGTGGAAAAACCATTGATGTGTGTATTTGGTTAGCTGATTCTACTGTAGGCAATAGATATACTTTAGCAAGACCTCAAGTTACTACTTATGTCCAGGATTCATCCAAAGCTGTGAGCTGGGGTTGGAGTGATGATTACTGGCCCACACCAAACACTGTGCCAACTTTTAATTTCGGTGATTATGAAAGTATATTTATGGCATTTATACTTACTGCACATCTTGACATAACAAAAAATAATCAATTAGGAAAACCTTTCTACAACGGCGAGGCTAATGATCTATACAATTACTTCGAAATAAAAATTCGAATGAATGTGAAGTTCAAGGATTATATAACTGGCCAATATTTTGAGGATTGGATAATATGTTATACTGAAGCAACATATAGTGATGATGGTAATCCTGTAAAAATATATACAAATTCTAATGTAGGTCACATGGATCCTTTACTAGATGGCCTTGGCGCTAAACTAAAAGGTACAAATATTGAATATAATTAATAAATATTAAGTGTGGGAAAAGCCATACGGATTTGCCATAACCTTGAGGTCGTCCGTATGACTCCCACAGAGACCATAATACCGAATAAAGTATACATGT
>JARVGK010000001.1 GCA_029762535.1 Thermoplasmatota archaeon | reverse complement strand
GGTCCCGGAATTCAATTTTTTCCATTCGGATCGATTCCTTTCCGATCTCGATGGACATCGTATCTCCGCTTTTTGAAATATCGTTGAACCTGACCATCCTCTGGTCCTTGATCGATATGTAATCTCGATCCGATGTGGCGTCGTCGTATATGTTGAGGTCTATGTGCAGGCCAGTGTACGATCTTGTGTGTGTGAGATCCGAGGTGCCGTCGGATAAAGATACCAGACCCGTGACCGTCACCGATATCAGCAGCAGCTCGAGAATAATGACAATATTCTTTCGTGCGATGCTATCCTTTTGCATTCTCACACCTCCATCAACCGGGAAGCATCACCGCTTCTGCCACCCGCCTACCTCTCGGTCTGAAACGTGATGCTTCTGAAAAGTATTTATTCTTTTTCCTTTGTTGAGATCCCCTCCGATCCCCGGAGGGTCCAGACCTTCCCTTCATCCGGATCCGCATCCGGCAATTTAAATAGGGGGCCTATATGATATACCTGGCGTTAGCTTCAAGGTGCAGAATATGGCAAGGAGCGGCAGATCCGCCATGAGGAACCTCGTCTTCGGAGGCCCGGACAGGTTCAGGCAGGTCAGGGAGTCCCTCCGGAGGGAGGGAGGGGGGTGGATCCCCGTCTCGATCCTCGCCCGAAGGGAGATCCTCACAAGGCCAGCCTGGAAGAGGCTCATAGAGAAGCACAACCCCCCCCACCTCATGGAGATCTCCGACAAGGTGGAACAGAAACTGAAACTCACCAGGGCAGGGATCCCGATCCCCGAGACGTACATGATAGTATCCGACGAGAACGGGATACTCTCCTTCAATAACTGGCTCAAGGGCTGGGACAGGGGGTTCGTCATCAAACCCAGCAAGGGCCATGGGGGCAACGGCGTACTCGTCATCGATTCGAGGAAGGGATGGGTCTCTTTCCGCTACAACGGCAGGACCCTCGAGGACAGGGATATGGTACAGCACATCAGGAGCATCATAAACGGCTCCTTCTCCGAGGGGATCCCCGACCGCGCCATCATCGAGGAGAGGATTATCCTCGCCAAAAGGCTGAGGGAGCTGCAGACGGAGGGGCTCATCGATATTCGCATAGTCGTCTTCAGGGGATTTCCCATCATGGCGATGACCAGGCTCCCAACGAAAAGGTCGCAGGGCAGGGCGAACATTCATCAGGGAGCCCTCGCCGCCGGGATCTCCCTCTCGGAGGGGAGGATAATCACCGCCACCCAGGACAGGCGAACGGTGAAGAGGCACCCTGGATCGGGGAAGGCCATCATCGGTTTCAGGTTCAACGAGTGGGAAAGTATGCTGGAATCCGCCTCCGCCTCCGCCCTTGCGATGGAGATGGGCTACGTCGGAGTGGACCTCACCGTCGATGAGAGAAAGGGCGTTGTCGTCATAGAGGTCAACAAGAGGCCGGGGCTCGAGATCCAGAACGCGAATCGGGCGGGGCTCATGAAGAGGATACGCTTCGTCAACTCCGCGTGGAAGAAGGACCTCAAGGAGGCTCAGGACCTGGGCCCCGGGGTGAGGGCGGAGCTTTCGAGATACTGGGACCGCCTTAAATGGGGGGACCTCGAACCGAAGGATATCGAGGAGTGATCAGAGCGAATCCAGGTCTATGATCCGTATCCATTCACCACCCTTCATGAAGAGAACGTACCCGTACCGGTTCAGCTTCTCCAGGGAAGCCTCGAGAGCGAATCGGTTCCTTCCCTTGACCAGGCTCTCTTTCGGGATCTCCTCGAGCCCCTTCTCCTGTATCTCCCTCCTTATCTCGTAGAAGAGCATTCTGTCCTGCTCCGTCAGCCTGTCCCTGAACGGCAGGCTGCGGTCCATCCGGAAGAGGTCTTCCTGGTCAACCCTTTTCCGGACCTCCTCCAGCCCCCTCTTGAGCACCCTCTCGAAGACCCGCATGCCCTCCTCATGACCCGACAAAGGCCTCCTGATGTAGGATGTCCCCTTGAACTCCCGGCCTATGTTCAGCCTCATTATCGACAGGGCCACCCTTAATCCGGCCATCGGATCGATCTCGAGCGGCCCGGGCATGTCGAAGGCGCCCGAGGCCGTGGCCCTCCTGACCGATTCTTTGGCCATCTCCAACACGTGTCCCGTGTCAGGGGGAGGGGAGTAGAGAGCACACAACTGGTAATCGAGAACATCAAGATCGATCTCCTTGACCTTTTCCTTGAGCCTGGCGTTCTCAAGGACGAAAGGAAGCTGCACCGGCACCCTCTCCCTTATCCATGTCTGGGTCACCCTGTGGGGCTTGATTATGGAGTAGCTTAGCTCCTGCGTCTTCTCCTTCCTGAACGCCCTCATCGATCCCAATGTGTCCAGAACCTCATACCTGTACACGTTCGACCCGGTCCTGAACTCGATGGGAAGGTTCTGCCTGACCGTCTGGGCTACATCGTTGAGTGTGCCCGATCCCCTCTCACGGTACACCTCCAACCCCTCGGAACCGACACCCCCCCGCCCGTAGACCGAGCTGGGAGCGGACACCAGAAGAAGCGCTATCACCATATCGAGCATGTCCTCTTCGGCATCGATCCAGGATGACGAGGATCTTTGTACGAACTCGTCCCGGGGGAGGTTCGGGGACGGGACGGGGACCCTGGCCTCGAAGACGTCCATGGCCTCGACGTACCTGGACCTCGTAAAGGATCTCCCCCTTCCCTCGCCGACCGGCCGCATCCTGTCCATGGACCTTCCGGGGACTATCTCGATGAGATCGCCCTCCGATACCTTTTTTACAAGGTCCGGTGGCAGCAAATAGATCACGCCCCGATCTATATCCGTGAACCTGGACCTCTTCAAGATGATGCTGTCCTTCGTATGGAAGTGGGCGTATCCCACGTTCTCGTAGGCCGGATCGAAGATCAACGCCCTCTCGAAGCGGCAGAACTCGGATCCCAGCTCCCTGTCGGAGAGCCTCATCCCTTTTCCCTCCGCCTGCGCTTGACATATTCCTTCAGGCCCACCTCGAGGTCCTTTCTCTCCCCTTTGACGCCGAACAGGATCGCGCTTGCCCTCCTGAGGTCCGTGAAGGAATCGAGGTCAAGGGCCAGAAGGGGGTTCGTCGGAACGACGTTGAGCTTGAATCCCACGGTCCGGCTAAATATCCCCTCCCCCTCTGAGAGGGACAGGCGCCACATAAGGGTCCTTATGAGGGGGATCCCGAAGTCGCGTATAAGGCGATGGTAGATGAAAGGGTTCGCGAACATCTTCCTCATGGAATAGAGCCTGTTGATCGTTTTCGGGTCGAAGGAGGACCTCTTGTAGAGGAATAGGTTGGAGTTCATCAGGGCCACCCTCTCTCCCTCTGGCCCGAACAGGCCCAGATCATCGATGAACTGTATCCCGAACTTCTTGATATTGCCCCTGGCGGGCCGGTTCGGGCCGAGGCGGCCTAAATGGACCACGTCCAATTCCTCCAACCTCGGTCCCAGAGCCTTCCTCGAGCTCATCCCGTAGAACATATCCGGGCCCCCTCCCCGGGCCCGGCAGGCCTGAACGAAGCTGTCTATCTGACCGCTGTCGATCAGGGGCATGTCCCCGCCGAGGATCATTATGTATCCTCCCTTGAAACCGGACCCGATCAGGGCTTTCCTGCCGATGAGTATGTTGTCCCCGAGGGACCCCCCCTGCTTTGCTATGCGGATATGCTTCGCCCCTGATCTATCGAGCTCCTTCTTGATGGGGTCCACCGGCCCCACCACGACGATGTTTTTCTGGTCCACGAGCTTGGACCCTGAAAGCGATCTTGCCACGATCTCCAGTGAGGTGACGCCCTTGACCGAGAGATATTTCCTGAGTATGCTGCGCCGCTTGCGGTAAACGTCGATCCCGGTCCTGCCCGACAGGTTCACAGTCCTCTTGAAGAAGGCCATGTTGGGCCCCCAGACCAGGTCCGGATGAAGATACAGAAGGGGCTTGTTCTCACCGTAGATGTAATCGTCCCTGTTCACCCAGGACGTTATCCTGTTCTCGAGGACCCCCTTGGAATCGCCCTTCCAGCCCAGAAGCCTGCCCAGGAGCGTCGCCCGCCTCTTCCACCGAATATGGCGCGCGGCCCGGGAGGTCCCCGAGAGAATGATAACACCGACGTCTCCATCTTCCATATCTTTGCCCTCCCGGCATCGGACCAGGAGCGTTTCCCCGTTCCACTCAATGATATCGGTTCTATTAAACGCTTTTTCCGGTTGGATCCCCTCTTCACTACTTTCTTCCCAGCAGCTCGTCCTTTAGATATCCGAACATCTTCCCGACGTTCATCGTGTCCAGGATGAACTCCATGTCCTTCCTTCGGAACTCCCCCATCAACCATATGGCCGTGAGATAGATGGCGGACCCTATGATCGCGAAGGATATCACATCGTAGAACCGATCGATCGAATATAATTGATGTTGCAGGAGATAAAGGGATCCCGCCATGATGATACCAGCGATGATATGCTTGATGACGCTCACGTTGATACCGATCGGTACCAGCCTGTAGGACAGGAAGCGTATCATCAGATAATAGACGATCGCGCCCGTGAAGGAGGCCAGGGCCGCGCCCACGGCCCCCAGTCCAAGAAGGGGGATCCCGAAAAGGGACGGGGGGATGAAGATCAGATTTAGTAGGACGTTCAGCGGTATGAAGACAAGGGACAGGTACATCGCATAGACTGGCCTGTTGAAACCTCCGAAATGGACCTGATAGGGCTTGGAGAGGGTCTTGAGTATCACCCATCCCATCAGTATAGCGAGTATCAGACCTGACGACTCGTAGGACACATCGGAGAATATGACGACGAAAGGGGTTGCCACGGCGATGAGGAAGAACGCGGCCGGGACCATGAACATGGATAGGTAGCGTTCAGCGGTGCGGGTGATCTCTTTCACCCTACCTACCATCCCGGTCGATACCATCATGGAGAACGCGGGAAAGAGCACGCTGATCACCGAGTTGGCTATCGCCTCCGGAAGAGCGGCGAACTTCTGGGCGTTCCAGTAGATCGAAACATCGACGTTGGTGTTGAACAGCTTTATCATCATCTTGTCAAGGAAGAGCACCAAGGGGGCGGCGCCTATGACGAGCATCATCGGAAGAGCGTACTTCAGGTAGCTCAAAAGATACTCCCTCGACGGCAGGGAGATCCTGACCTTGCCCAGGAGCAGGATCCCGAAACCCAATGAGGCGGCCCCGCCCACGACCCATGTGGAGGCGAACATGTTGATGTCGTTGGTACGGGTTACGATGAATATCGTTGTGAGGGACTGAACGACCGCCGCCCCCACGATGACAGCCTGAGCCTTGGCAACCTGCTGCTTTCCCAGATAAGTGTTCACCAGGATCGAGGCCAGGTTGGACAATATGGCCCATACGAGCATGATGTGTATGACCGTCTCGTCGTATGAATTGGCGAAGTCCCTCCTGGGGTACACGTTCTTGTAACCCCATATCGATGAAAGGGCCAGTAAAACGAACATTGTAAGCAGAAAGACCTTGATGAAGGTGTAAGTGCCTATGCATTTGGCCTCGTCCTTCCCTTCCGAGATCCTCTTGATGTGGGCGGATGTGAACCCCAGGTCAACGACGATGCCGAAGAATCCCAGAAAGGACAGTGCAAATCCGACGGAACCCACGAAAGACTGGGGTATGTTGTTGGTTATGAAGTACCAGCTCAGATAGCCTATGAAGTTCGTGAGGATCGTGCTCCCCATTATCAGAATTGTCTTTCTGGCGTACATCCATCGACCGCCCAGGCAACATGTTCGTACGTATATAACGGTTCCCGGCGCCCGGCGAAGACATGCAGATATGCCCAGAACGGTTAAGTATCAGTTAGTTGATTTTTCACCGAAATACGGGCCCGGAGAAAGAACGTATGATAGGACGGCGACCTCTCTGCATAATGGTAGGTGTATTCGCAGCCATGCTGTTCTTCCCCTACCCCGCGCCCGAGGGGATCGAGCACCCCGCCAGAGGGGAATACGACCCCATGGACCTGGCCGGGATCGATTACCTTGCCATCGGGCCTCAGGATTTCGGGCCTGTGCTCGAGCCACTGCTGGAATGGAAGGCCGTCAGGGGCCTCCGATGCGCCTTCCATCCTCTCGATGGGGTGGATGGGATACTCAACATTACCTCTTTCAAGGGCAGGGACAGGGCCGAGACCATCAGGAACTTCATCGTCTGGGCATACAACGCCTCAAAGGACGGAGGGAGATACGCCGGTATCAGATGGGTCCTTCTGGCCGGGGACTCCGAGTTCATACCGGCGAGGCTGGTGTTCGTGAACCACAGCGCTGAGTTCGGCTCCGACGACCCAAATAACTACGTCGCCACGGACTTCTACTACGCCGGACTCGACGGCGATTGGGACCAGAACGGGAACGGCGTGTTCGGGGAGAACAGGCTCTACGGAGGCGTTGAGGAGCAGGACCTGGATGCCGAGGTCTACGTGGGCAGGTTCCCGGCCTCCGACGCGGAGGAGCTCTCGATCATGGTCGAGAGGCAGCTGAGGTACGAGACCGATCCTCCAGAAGGCCCCTGGGCGAGTTCCATGCTATTGTCCGGGTCCCTCATGGACCGTCCGAACGAGCCGGACGATCCGTACACACCCGTGGACGAGGGTTACAACGACTACAAGGACAACGCCTTCAAGCTCGTAAAGAACATCACAAAGGTCCTTCCAGAGAACGTTGCGGCATTCTCACTTCTGGACTATCCGCAGGACAGGGGCGGCGGCTACAACAGGCTCTTCGACACCCTCAACAGGTCCTCCTTCCTGGACCACTACGAGATGGGGTTCTCGACCGCGATGATAGCCTGCCACGGGGACGAGAACGGCAACTGCACGAATTACAAAGGAGAGGGCGGGGGCAACCTTCATTACTTCGCCGATTACGAGGTTCACTTCAACTACAATGACGCGCAGTATATCGACAACGGCCATAGGAACCCCCTGCTCTACATCTCCAACTGCGACTCCCTGGACTTCACGGAGGAGGATGATACGAACATGGAGCGTATCATGCTGAACAGGAACGGGGGCGCGATAGGCATCATTGGGGCCACGACCGAGACCTACAGGGGTGAGACGCGGCCGAGAGATAATCTGAGCGGGTCCTACGGCAACTGGTGGTTGGCGGAGGAGTACTTCCGTCTGCTATATCACCAAACGCCCCGCCCGGGCGAGGCCCTGTATCTGCAGAAATGGAACTATGAGGTCCATATCTGGAACGAGATGCAGCCGTTCACCCCCGAATGGTTCAGAATATTCAGAATAGAGAGCCTGGCATACAACCTTCTAGGCGATCCGGAGGGGCCTATCTGGCTTGAAGAACCCCGCAGCATGGAGATCGCCGCATCCGATCCGCACATAGTCACAAACGAGACCGCGACCGTATTCGTCAAGGACCCCTTGACCGGTCAACCGATTGAGGGGGCAGGCGTCCATCTGTCCTACAGTGACGACGCATCGAATAAGACGTTCGGCCGGACTGACCGTAACGGAAAGGCCGTACTCGTCATACCGAAAAAGGACCTTAGCGATTTCACCCTGACCGTGACGCATGACAGGTACAGGCCTGGCACGGTGTACATCGAGGTGGTTTCCCTGATCAACGTAGGGGTCATGAAGCCTGTGATCGACCCTGAAATACCCAATGCGGGGGATGAGACGACCTTCACGGTAACGATCTACAACGACGGGTCCATGGACGTTGAGAACTTCATACTGAGGATGACCCTCGAGGACGGCTCATCGAGGAAGAACACGAACATATGGGACATCTCCAGACTGTCCCCGGGGGAGACCATGGAATTCAGCCAAGAGTTCGATGCATATCCGGGAAGGAACACCTTCACCGCGGAGCTTATCTTCCTCTTCAACCCCGTTGAATCCGACCCCGATGACAATGCGGTGAGCGCCTCCTTCATCTCGAACACCCCCATACGATTCCTCAAGGGAGACATACCCTCGCTGATCGAATGGAACGAGGACAGTTCACTCTCCGAGGATGCTGGCCCATTCCCATTATGGTTCTATATCGACGATCCGGACGGCAGGATAGATATCAGCATGCTCAGCATAGGAGATATCGTTGGAAGGATAACGCCTGAATTCGCCGAGGATCAGAACGGCAACCCGGTCCTGGACATGTCCCCGGATCCCAACTGGTTCGGTAAGGGGTCGGTGGAGATCCTAGCCACCGACGGTCTCTCGGAGGATCGTTTGACCCTGAACATCTCCGTCAGACCCGTCCCGGACAAGCCGTTGTTCATGAGTTACCCTCAGCGGATCGAGGCCCGGGAGGATGAGCCCGCCTTCTTCCACGTCCAGGTCGTGGACCCGGACGATGACGCTGTCCGGCTGGAAAGCCCCCAGGACTGGATCAACATAACTAAATTGGATGATGAGGGCAACTTCAACATTTCCTTCAATCCCGGGGAGGATCTCGTCGGAAGCCGGTTCATCACCCTCGTCGCCACCGATGAGAGCGGTCTCTCCACGAACCTTCAGATACCAATCATCGTAGAGGATACCAACGATCCTCCCCGATTCCAGCTTCCGGGATCCATAACGATCAGGGCCGGAAGGTCCTTCCTCCTGCCCCTGCAGGTGGAGGACGACAGCAAGGACCCGGAGCTGAACATAACAGCCGATTGGGAATACCAGACCGTACGCACGAACTCCACCGCCCTCGAGATAAGAGCGCCACCCGAAGCGAAAAGGGGGAGCTACGAGCTCACCGTCACCATCTCCGACATCGAAGGAGCCTCGACCACGAGGACCATGACCGTGAACGTCGAGAAGACGGATCGGGCGATATTGCCCATCAATATCATCGTGGCCCTATCGGTTCTGGTCATCTCACTTCTGATCGGCTACGGGGTCTTCATAAGGGTCCAGGAGAAAAGACAATCGGACTACCTCACGAACGTCGGCACCGGCTCATCCATGGACGCGCCCGAGTTATCTGTCCAGGATTTCGAGGAGGGCAGAAAGGAGGGCATACCGATGCCCCCGAGCGATCTGGAGGAGGAGATCGTCCCCGTCGAGGAGGACGAGATCATTCCAATAGAGGACCTCGAAGGGGACATCGACGACGTTATCGGTGAGTTCTACAAGGACTGAAGCGTGGCAATTCTTAAATAACAAACCGTTATGTAAGGTCGAGCCGGTATAACCTATGAGCATCAAACCTCTGAACGCTCTCAATAACGCACTCAACAACAGGGTGATCGTCGAGCTCAAGGGCAAGAGGGAGTTCAGGGGCACCCTGGACGGATATGACATACACATGAACCTTGTCCTGAAGGATGCCCAGGAGATGCTCAACGGCGAACCGGTCAGGGACCTTCCCCTTGCCGTACTGCGAGGGGACAGCGTGATATACATCTCGCCTTAGGAGGGTGGACAATGACGAAGGGAACACCGTCGATGGGATTGAAGCAGAAGAAGACCCATATCAGGTGCAGGAGATGCGGAAAGCACTCATATCACATCAGGAAGAGCGTGTGCGCCTCATGCGGGTTCGGAGATAGCGCCACCATCAGACATTACAGATGGGCGAAGACGCACTAGCCCAGACCTCCGCTCTTGAGGACCTGGTCCCTCCACTTCCGCTCTATACCGGAACCCAATATTTTCGAAGCCGAAAGCGTCAGCGCCACATACAGAAAAGAGCCCGCCCCGGCAAGCCACGGATCGATCCCCATCAGATATGCGAGCGATCCGGCACACACGATCGGCAGTATGGTGAAGAATATGTACTGGATGAAAACAGCGCTGTTGAACAGAAGCGAGTTGGTCCAGATCCCTGTAAGGTAAGCTGTGACGCATCCCATGTATATGACCGTCGAAATGCATACCGGCAGGGCTATCAACAGACCCGCGATGTCGTCGGTCAAGAGTGCTAAAAGCGCAACGATGGCTATGGAGAGGGGTATGGCTATGAACAGATGCAGCCTCAGTTTTTCCTTGATGATCCCCGGTGCGTCCGCCGGGATCGTCTGGTCGAAATCCGGATCGTCGGTGTTGACGAGGTTGGTGTATACCGAGATGGTGAATATGGAGACGGTTACCGAAATGAAAACGGAGTTCAAGCCCATCTCCACGCCGTTCACCCTCTGGAGTATCCCTACGAGTGCGATCATCACGATCACGGGCACCAGAAGGGAGAAGGCCATCGCTAGATAGGCCCTTCCCCTTATGAGGTTGAGCATCTCCCTTGCCATTAAGGGGGGGTTCCGGGAACCGAACCTGGCTGAAAGCGCAAGTGCTTTGGAATAGGACCAGGGGCCCTCCCTTCCCGAGCTGTATGAGGATCCGTCGAACAACAGCGCTCCCTTGAAGCTGTAGAAAAGTATGAGAACGACGGTCATGGCAAGCCAGATGGGATCCCCGCCTGATAGGGCGAGGTACGATGCCGCGAAAGCCCTCGGATCGCCTGTGGCGGCCATCAAAGCGATCAGGGGAAGGGGCAGAAGCAAAATGAGTAAGAGATATGCCTTTCTCCCGTTGGTCAGGCAGGCGGACAATGACATGCTCAGGGACAGACCCAGATAGAAACACGACCAGTAGGCGGCTATGATCAGGAGCAAACGATGCAGCGGCATCGCGTGAACGATCGTGCCTAAGGCCACGCCAGCCCCGATCGGTATCAGGACCAATATGAGGAAGAACAAGGCATCATGGAGGTAATATGCTGTGAACATCCGCCTGTCCGAGACCGGCTGGTAATTCACCGATGCCGCGAGCATGGTCACCGGACCGATGGACCTCTCGATGAACTCCCGTCCCAGAAAGGCCATTGACCCCATGGTGGTGCCGAAGATGAAAAGCCCGGCGCAGACCGAGAAATGGATGTCGCTGGCAGAGAACTCTCCGATCAGATAGGGGTGGAACAGGTATCCCGCAAGAGAGCCCATCAATATCAACTGGGGGAACAGGACTAATGAGAAGGCCGGAGAGAAGCTGCTCCTGAGCCTCAACTCCTCGACGAGGAACGATATTATCAGGTGAACGAATGCTCCCATGGTATCATCCGCCCAGAACAATAGGCAGTTCGTCCAGGCTCCTTATGGTAGGGGCCTGGACCTCGACCCCCTTCAGAGGCTCCCCGGGGGTCTCATACTGCCTTGTGTAGACCGGGACCATTCCCGCCCTGCCCGCTCCTATGATATCGATCTCGAATCGATCCCCCACATAGGCGCAGGAGCGCGGGTCGATCCCCAAGGCGTCGGTCGCAATTTTGAATATTACCTCGTGCGGCTTGGTCACGCCCACCTCCTGGGATATCACGATGGGATCGAGCATCAGGTCCGCTCCCGAACGCTTCAGGGACCTCCTTATGGCTGCCCCGTCCATGGCATTGGAGACGAGGGCCAGCCTCACCTTCCTGCCGGACGGACCGCGCATGGTCAGAAGGTCTTCCATCGCCTCGAGCGAGGGAGCGGGGAACCTCAGGCATTCCGAGAAGGCATCGGTATGGGAAGTGACAATTGCGGGGAGCATGCCCTCGGTGTCGCTGTCGGACTTCTGAAGTGAGGATAACAGTTCCTTCGATCTCCAGAGGGGATCGCTCTCCCAGGAGGAGGTGCGTCTTCTTTCCCATTCCTCATCGACCATCTCCTGATATGCTTCAAGGAACAGGTCGAAGGATATTCCTCGCGTTGTGGACCCGCTCAAGGAGTACCAGCGCTCGATGAACTCATCATGCTCCGCGGTGCCGAACGGGAGCAGGGTATTGCCCAGATCGAAGACCACTGCATCAACACACAGGTCCCTGGCCATCCACCTGCACCTATCGGGCCTTGTTGAAATAGTTCGCGAGATAGGTGAACGCGGCCGATCCGCCGATGATCAGCCCTGCCCTCGTGGGGTCGCCGTTGGCGGCCTCCAGGATGCCCCAGACGATCCCTATCATGCCCAGGGGGGTTATGAAGTGATAGGTCCATCTCATCAGGTAGAATATCCTGGCCGCCGTTGAAACTCGCTTCCTTGGCGCGGCCGGGGCGTGGGCCCCTCCGGTTGGTCTGCTTGCTCTTCTCTCTCCGGTGGCTACCCTCTGCTGCATGATTTTCACCTGAACGTTGGAATACCACTGCAAGGCCTAATTGATAGAATAAGCTTTTCATGGCAGTGATGAAAAAGGATAATACTTGCGTTAGGGGTGCAGGGGCGCTTCGATGCAGGACTGGATCGCCGAAACAAATAAGCGCTGATGCGTTTTCAGCCGTATGACAAGGTGATAGACACGTTCCCCTACGAGATCCATTTCACACCGAGGACCTATGAATGCGGTCCCGGCGGATATATGAAGCCACATTCTCTGATGCAGCAGATACAGGAGGCCGCCGCGAAACACGCCGAGGTACTGGGGGTGGGGATGGATTGGATGAGGAGGAACGGGACCATGTGGGCCCTCCTCAATTTCAGGATCCATATAGACGTCCTCCCACTGTGGGAGAAGGAGATCACGCTCTTTACATGGCCCAGCGGCCATGACGGGATGATCGCCTTCAGGGAGTTCTCTGGCAGGGACGAGGACGGACGGGAGCTGTTCAAGGCGTCCTCCGACTGGATCGTTCTGGACGTGAAGAGGAAGATGCCCGTCCTCCTCAAGGATCTCAAGGTCGCGATCCCGGATTCCGGGAAGAGGATATTCGGGAAGCTGATGAGGTTGAAGGAGGCCCCCGGATACGAGGGGATCCACGCCATCTCCGTGGGGAGGGGGTCCATAGACATGAACGGACATGTGAACAACACCGAATACATCCGATGGGGGATCGATGCCCTCTCGAGGATCGGCACCGCTCCGGAGGGGATCTCCTCCATGAGGATAACATACTCTCAGGAGGTCTTCGAGAAGGATGATATCGACATCGGACACGTTCTCGTTGACCCAACGCACCACCTGAGAGGGGTGAGAAAGGATAGGACCGTGTTCGTCATGGAATGCGATCAGGGATAGAGAGTGGACCATGTCCTCAAGGGATCGGATGACGGAACTGCCCTCTGTCGAGAGACTTCTCGAACCTGAAGAGGTCACCGGTCTTCAACTGCGCTTCGACCTCGACCATGGATATGTCATCTGGCCTCGATCCGGAGTGCAGGTCCGTCTTGGCCTTTAGGGGTACGTTGACGGTCATCTTATCGCTCGGATCTAGGGACCTTTCTATGTGGTAACCTTCAATAAAAGCCGGGTCAGCGGGCTTCGTGTAAGGCGTTTCGCATACCTTGAGGACTATGTCCTCGTAAGCGTAGGAAGGCTCCTTCAGAAAAGAGAATATGGGCCTCGGGGGATTGGAGATCTCAACCACGAGGTTGAAGTATTCCCCATCCTTGATCTCTCTCTCGGTCGGTCCTATGCGGACCTTGAGATTCTCCCTGGCATTATTGAAGATCTCGTATATGTCCATATTATCATCCCTTAGCTTGGTCCTAGCGTTACCGCCTTTATGATCCCTCGCTGATGTTCGTAAAACCATTATTAGAATATAATCCTATCACGTTAAATTATAATTTTGAAGAGGGGTTTATAAAAATTTGCATGACCTCGCAAGAAGCGGGTCTATTTCGATCCCTTCGGATAATTCAGGAGGATATAAACAGAGATTTCAAATAGTACCACTTGTCCAGGTTTATCGTTCGAACCTACAGAACCCCCTTATCTACCCCCGACCTTCCCTCTTTAAAAAAAAATCCTGAGGTGAAGACATGAAAAGATATGCAATATGGGCCCTCGCTTGGATACTGATCGCATCGCTATCGTTCGGAATGTCCTCGGCCGGAGGGGTGCCGGAAAATGAAGAGAAAGCGACAAGGTCGTTGAACATGCATTCCCCGATCATGATAGAGGGGAACTCTGGATTCACCTCTGCTAACGGTGTGATCGGAGGGTCAGGTATTGTCGACGATCCATACGTGATCGAAGGATGGGACATCGACGGAGGGGTGAAAGGTTACGGAATATCCATATCCAATACGACAAGCCATGTCATTGTTCGAGATTGCCATGTCCATGGTGCAAATGGTGTGGGGAACATCAACATAGTGAACTCCTATGGCAAGGGGATAGTCCTCAACAATGTGATCAATTGCGTCATCAGCGGGAATTCGTTTAATGACAACCTGATGTCTGACATCCATCTCTACCATTCAAAGGCGAACATGATCGTGGATAACGAATGTAATTCCCTTGATGCGGCATCGAACATCATACTTCAGTGGTCGGATAACAACATGATCGATGCGAATACCGCGGACCCCTATGGCAGAGAGAACGATCCTGTCAATGGGACGGTGACGACCCAATATGGCATCTTTGTATTGTACGACTCTGTTGACAATCTGATCACGGATAACATAGTTTCGAACCACACGAACGATGGTATTGCGATAATGAACAACGGCTGCGAGAGGACCACGATCCGGAGGAACGTCATATCCTTCAACCAGAGAGGCATATCGGTTTCCGGAGAGGGGCACGTTATCAAGGACAACATGGTCCATCACAACGAGAATACCGGGATCTACGCCGACATGTTATACAAGGGGAAGATACAGAAGAACCGTATCTGTTCAAATGAAGGTTCCGGAGTGATCGTCAATTACGATGGTGGCAACCAGGCCGAGGGAATGAACCTCGTGGATCATAACATCATCGTGGACAACGGCAAGGAGGGGATCAAGGCCAATGGTAAGGATTCCACCTACCGGAACAATACCGTCACCGGTAACGCAGGTAACGGTTTCACCATATGGAAACACGACAACAACGAGGTCTATTGGAACAACGTGACCGATAACGGAGGACACGGGGCGATGATCAAGCTCCATTGGCAACTCTCGTCAACTCAGAACACCATCCGGATGAACAATTTCATCGATAATGCTCTGTCATATCAGCCTTTACAGGTAGCACAGGGCATGGACGAAAGCTCGGGGAACCGCTGGAACGGGTCCTCGAAGGGGAACTACTGGAGCGACCATACGACACCGGACAACGATTCCGACGGGATCGTGGATACTCCTTACATCGTCAACTCTACCAATGGGATCGCAGATCGAAGACCGGTGACGACACCGTTCGGGATCACTGTCATTGGTCCGACAATACCTCCGAGGATCACGACCAAGGACGTGACCTCGGTCAAGGTGAACGAGACCTATGACGTCACCTATGCCGCGTATGACCCCCTTTTAAAAGCGGCCAAACTTACCTGGAAAATATGGACCAACGCCTCCTGGCTCTCGATAAGCGGGACCAGGATATCCGGCATACCTGGCGAGGATGATGTCGGATCGTATATCGTGAACGTTAGCGTGAACGATGAGGACGAACTTACGCGAAGATCGTTCGTACTCACTGTGATCCCTCTGGATGACAACGGGACGGAACCGGAAGAACCGGGGAATGACACCGAACCCGAGGATCCCGGAAACGGAACCGAACCGGAGGAACCCGGAAATGACACCGAACCCGGGGAACCGGGAAACGGGACCGAACCAGGTGAGGAACCCGGAAATGACACCGAACCCGGGGAACCGGGAAACGGGACCGAACCAGGTGAGGAACCCGGAGACGGAACCGTGGTCTGGAACGAAATCACCAATGAACCCCCTTCAATGGCATCTATCAAGCTCCCCGATGGCTCCCTGAAGGCCGGGAAGAGTTTCACCCTCTCCGCATACAGCATTGATCCCGACCTCGCCAGAGGGGATGTCCTGAGTTTCGATTGGTACATCGAGGGAATGGGGCATGTCGGGACCGGAGAAACGATCGAACTGGTATTGCCCGAGGGGACATATCAGATAAGGCTTAAGGTGACCGACCATTTCGGACTCACTAAGGAGGTGTCCCAGCATATCTATGTCGAGGGCGATCAGGAGTCGCACACAGGCTTTATACCGATCATGCTCATAATGTTGGCCACGATCATCCTGGTGGCCATAGTCCTCGGCACGTTCATCTACAGGAGACGAAGGACCGAAGGGGACGGGGGCTCGGATATCTCATCGGACGAATGTCATTTCGAAGATGCTCCGATAAATATTAATGGGCCTCCCGGGGATGTTAGGGTAATCACATCCGGGTCCCTCGATCCTCCAGGCAGGGCCTTTCCTTCAGGTCTGACGATGGGTTTTGGACAAACGGCAAGCGTCCCTGTCCTGTCGGATTCCGAGGCCAGGATGATCGAAGGGCATATGGAGGATGCCTTGACGACGAAGAGGATATCGGTCGGTCATAGGAAGAAAACGCTTAGGAACATGCTGGAGAGGAGGAAAGATTCTCTCGATATGGTCTCGTACATGGAAATTAAGGCCATCCTTGATGATGAGTGAGTTTCGGTATGGAGTTGGTATGATATGAGAGAGCGAGATGATGCCGATCATTTGACGAGGGATCGATTGATCGAACGGATCAGGGATCGCCCGGGTCTCTCATTCAGCGATCTTATGAGGGCCATGAATTTGAACGAGGGGACCCTGAGATATCATCTCAACTACCTTGAAAAAAGGAAAATTATCAGATCCCGGAAGGAAGGGGTCAGGAGGCTGTACTTCGCGACCATTTTATCCCCCACCCTCTACGTTCAGAACACTGATCTATCCAGGGAAGACAAGCGAGTTCTAACTCTTATCAGACACCATCCTGGCATCAAACCCTCAGATATCCTTTCCATGTTCGGTCTCACCCACAACGATCTTAACAGGATCGTGCATAAATTGAAGAGAGAGCGATTCATCTGGGAGGTCGAGAACGGGAATGGGATAGGATTAGAGGTGATAACCCGCAAGCGGTTGATCGAGGAGATCATGCTGGACATCATCGAGAGGTTCCTGAAGGGCGATATCGACCAGAACACCTTCATGCGCCTCAAGTCCTGGATCGAGGAGGAGGAGCAGAACAACTAGATCATCTCATCAAGTTGAATACTATCTGGTCCAAAGGTGTGGAAAATCGTCCAGATAACAACATCATTTCAGATCTTTCAACAGACCGGTCCACGACAAAAAAAATAAATAATATATGAGTGGACCGGTCGGGATTTGAACCCGAGGCCTCCTGATTGCAAATCAGGCGATCTACCGAGCTGATCTACCGGCCCACGATCGAGACCCAGATGGCTAACGCCAGAGAATATTTAAAATTTGGGAGCGAACACATCGATCTTCCATAGAAAGGGTGGGGAGATCGGGGGTCCGTGATACGTCACTTGCGATATTAAGTGCTTGAGGAGCCAAACCGGGTTAAGATTTGCGGGGGGATCCGAAGATCCCCCCTTTTTTTTCTTAGGAGGTGATCCATCCGCAGGTTCCCCTACGGATACCTTGTTACGACTTAACCCTCCTTGCAGAATCGCGATTCGAGAAGGCCAAAAAGCCCACCCTCATCAAGACTCCACTCGGATGGTTTGACGGGCGGTGTGTGCAAGGAGCAGGGGCATATTCACCGCGGGATGTTGACCCGCGATTACTACGGAATCCAACTTCACGAGGGCGGGTTGCAGCCCTCGATCCGAACTACGGTTGGGTTTGGGGATTGCCTTCACCTTTCGATGTCGGAACCTTTTGTCCCAATCTTTGTAGCGCGCGTGTTGCCCAAGGGATTCGGGGCATACTGACCTACCGTTGCCCTTTCCTTCCTCTGATTTTGCACCAGCGGTCCCCTTAAAGTCCCGCGCCTCCGGAGAGACGCATGGTAATTAAGGGCAAGGGTCTCGTTCGTTATCTGACTTAACAGAACGCCCTACGGTACGAACTGACGACGGCCATGCACCACCTCTCTACCAATCAGGCAAAGTCATCAGCTTGGCCTTCATGTGGCAGTCGCCCCTGGTGAGTTTTTCGGCGTTGAATCCAATTAAACCGCACGCTCCTCCCGTTGCGGTGCTCCCCCGCCAATTCCTTTAAGTTTCAGTCTTGCGACCGTACTCCCCAGGCGGTGCGCTTAACAACTTCTCTCCGGCACTGGATGCCCTCGTAGGACCCCCAACACCAAGCGCACAGCGTTTACACCCTGGACTACCCGGGTATCTAATCCGGTTTGCGCCCCAGGGCTTCGTCCCTTACCGTCGGACCCGTTCTGGTCGGACGCCTTCGCCACCGGTGGTCCCCCAAGGATTACAGGATTTCACCCCTACCCCTGGAGTACCTCCGACCTCTCCCGGTCCCAAGCCCGGCAGTCTCCCCAGAATTCGATAAGTTAAGCCTATCGATTTACCCAGAGATTTACCGAGCCGGCTACGGACGCTTTAGGCCCAATAATAACGATCACCACTAGGGCCGCTGGTATTACCGCGGCGGCTGGCACCAGTCTTACCCAGCCCTTACTCTCCCAGCTGTTTACACTGGAAAACAGCATGCACTGAGTGCATGCACTTGGAATCCCCTCGTCGCGCTTTCGCGCATTGCGAAGTTTTCGCGCCTGCTGCGCCCCGTAGGGCCTGGATTCGTGTCTCAGAATCCATCTCCGGGCTACCACTCCCATGGCCCGTACCCGTCGTCGGCTAGTGGGTCCTTTACACCCACTACAACCTGATAGGCCGCAGACCCATCCTGGGACACCGGAGTTTTCAGCCTGGGTGCGTTCCAGCCTCCCAGACCTATGGGGTATTATCCTCAGTTTTCCGAGATTATCCCCCATCCCAGGGTAGGTTATCCACGTGTTACTGAGCAGTACGCCGAGGGCCGAACCCTCTCGACTCGCATGGCTTAGTCGGATTCCAAGAGCGGTGACCGCCGGCAGGATCAACCGGAATTGACCTTTGGGGAAGACACAAGCATTGGTATGCTTTCCATCTTCCATGCACACAACGGTTTGACTCGCTCAAGTCTCACCTAATCGCAAATGACGGATCTGAGAGGTCACGGCCCTGGCCGGTTTTCTCGGACCCCCGATATTGTCCTCGCCCACGGATGTCCCTGATCATGGTCAAAGGCCTTCCGGCCTGCTCCCAGGGGAACGCTCGGGGCGTGGTAAAGGCCCCTAAAAGAGGACTGGTATATAACCCTTGCCTCCAAGCGGGTTTCGGTCCATACCGATCGTGGATCGGCGGGTCCGCGGGACTTGGCGGCAAATATTATAACGGTTCAGTCCTGAGCTGGGGATCCGGAGAACTCGAACTCCTCCTGGAGTTCGTTTATGATGATCTTCAGGAGCTCCTCGAATGTGTAGGAACGGAACTCCCTGATGCCTCCGAGATCGCTCTCGAGCCTGGCTACTATCTCCCTGTCCTCCTTGCTGATCTCTATGTGGCAGATCTCTTCTTCCACTTCGATTCCTCCGGATATTATTACAAGGGGTGAAAATACGTCTATTATATGTATTGTTCTGATGAAGCGCCATCATCTGACCATAAACGTTAAATCGCCCGTAGCTTAATGGGAGGCGATTGTCCCGAACATCTAGGAGGCATGGCCTATGAGGGCATTTTCCACCGTGATCATCCTCATGACGCTTATGGCTGCTCTTTCCTTTGTATCGCCATCGGATGCGGAAGAGGACGATCTGGCCAGCTGGACGTTCATGGTCTATCTCGCCGCCGACAACAACCTGGAATCCGCAGGGATCGAGGACGTGAACGAGATGGAGAGGGTGGGTTCCACGAGCGAGGTCGATATTATCGTCCAGATGGACAGATGGGAGACCGAAGATTCCAGCGACGATACGACGAACGGGGATTGGACGGGATGCAGGCGTTTCAGGGTTGAGAAGGACACGGACACCCAGATAATGGGATCCCCCATGCTGGAGGACCTGGGCGAGGTGAACATGGGCGATCCGCAGGTGCTCATAGATTTCGTGATCTGGTCCATGGACAATTTCCCCGCCCGAAACTATGCCCTGGTCCTTTGGGACCATGGCGGGGGTTGGAGAGGGATCTGCTGGGATGAGACCGTTCCCGATAGCGACGCCCATGACCATCTCGACCTGGTCGAGATAGGATACGCCCTCGAGCAGATCTACATGGCAAGAGGGTCGCAGAGGATAGAGCTCATCGGGTTCGACGCATGCCTGATGGCCGGGATCGAGGTCCTCTACGAAATAAAGGACTACGGGTCCGTCTCGGTCGCCTCCGGCTTCAACGAGCCGGGCGACGGCTGGCCCTATTACGAGGTCCTCGGACCTCTCGTGGACAAGCCTTCGATGGACGAGCGCGAGTTCGGCAGCCTCATAGTGGACATGTACGTAAGATCCTACACCGACCGCGAAGATGACCCGAGTGACGCCGTCAGGATATCCATGACGGCGTTCGATCTGAGGAAGATGAACCCGCTCGTTCTGACAATGGACAAATTCTCCGAGGAGCTGGCCTCCCCCGGACCAGCCGGGTCCCTCAGGTACCTGACCCAGATCTACCTGGCCAGAAAGAACAGCAATTCATACGACACTGTGCCGGTTCTCATCTACGATCTCACGGGATATCCATTGTACGACATCTACGACTTCACCTATGAGCTCGAGAGGCTCGTTCAGGATGCCTTTCCCAGGAACAGCAGGATACTGGGCCTGTGCAAGGAGGTGAGGGCCGCCATCGACGACCTCATCATCGTTGGAAAGGTCGCACCTTACTATCAGGACGAAGTATGGGGATTGAGCATGTATTTCCCCAACAAGGAGGAGAAGCTCCTCCAGGTCCGGCAGCTCCCGACCGAGTACAATGTGGCGTACGAGGAGATATCCTATTCGAGGCATCATCTCTGGAACGAATTCCTCCACGCCTTCTACGGGATCGATCCGATCACGGATTCGCTCCCCGTGATAACGATATCCGGCCCCGACTTCAACCACACCTTCGAACATTTCGAGACCAGCGGCAGGATCTGGGGCGAGGCCTACGACAGGGAGGGCATAAGGAAGGTAGAGGTCCGCATCGACGATGGTGAATGGATGGAGCTCCCCGGGATCACGGGACAGGGGCTCATAGGATGGGTATACAACATAGACCTGGCCTCTCTCGAATGGGGGACGCATACCATAGAGGTCCGGGCCCACGACACCCTCGGCGAGACCGCACCGGGACACGTGACCGAGCCAAAGAGGCTCGTGTTCAGCAAGGAGGAGGCACCCCCCCAGGGAAGAGGATTCGAGTTCCCGTTCTGGGTCCTTAACGTCCTTTTAATGATCTTCGTGGCCCTGGGATCCCTTTTCGGTCTGATCTTGCTCAAAGGCAGGGACAGGACATAGGTGGAATGGATGGGCTTCAAGAGGCCGGGTCTGACGGATCCGATGATAGACGTCAGGGGCGCGATGAAGGCGTACGGTAAAACACTGGCGCTCGATGGAGCGGATATAACCGTCAAGGCCGGTTCGATGTTCGGGATCATCGGCCCCAACGGCGCCGGTAAATCCACGCTGATGAAGGCCCTCATCGGCTCCGTCAAGCTGGACGGGGGCAGCATACGGGTGATGGGGCTGAACCCGGCTCAGGATCCCCTCTCGATCAAGGCCAATACCGGGATAGTCCCCGAATCCGAAACGCCTCCATCCTTCCTGAAGATGGACGAGTTCCTCGACTTCGTCATGCAAATGAGGGGGCTTCCTACGGACAGGGCCCTTAACGAGAGGTGGATAGACTTCTTCGAGATGGGGTCCAACAGGGGTAACATCGCAAAGGACCTCTCCAAAGGGACGAGGCAGAAGCTGATGCTCGCATCGGCCTTCGTCCATGAACCGCCCCTTTTCCTTCTGGACGAGCCCTTCATCAACCTGGACCCCGTGTTCCAGAAGAAGATCAAGGAACTTCTCAAAGGCTACGTTAAGGGGGGCAGGACCATCGTTATATCAACGCACATCCTGTCCCTCGCATCCGAGATCTGCGACCGCATCGCGGTCCTTAACAAGGGAAAGGTGCTCTGGAGCGGCCCCACATCGAAGCTGCGGGAGGAGATGGGGGACCTGGAGACAGCCTTCCTCAAACTGATAGGATACGTTCAGGAATAATTCAACGGATAGAGGTCCTTTTCAAGCAGCATGACCTGGCTCTGGTCCAGCGTCTCGGGTGCAAGCGATACAAGCAGTATGCATTGGGTCGTCGATATCTTATCGACCAGCCTTCTGAGGAAGCGTATCACCGGGTTGAACGTGTTGTTGCCTATGAGGTACTCCAATCCGTCGAGCAGGACGACCCCATCGGGATACTTGTCTATGAACTCCTCTATGAAGTATATTATCGACTCAAGGGACGGAGGGACGCTGCGCAACTCGCCGCCGAGGTCCCTGTCGGTCAGCCACATGAACTCGGTGATGTCCACCTTGTACTGGCGTTGAATGAGCTTGGGGTTCGCCCTGGATATGGCGAAACCCACCTTGTCCTCCTTCTTGAGGGCGTTGAACAGCTTGTATATCTTGTCCGCCCTCTGTTCCTCGATGAGATAGGACAGCCCCGTTATGACCTTGGACGCTTCCACATCGGCGTCGAAAGGCTTGGGCCCTGTCTGAGGCGGGGTCTCGGATCGGATCTCCTCCTCGGCCTGCTTGGCGATCTTGATGTCCTCCTCAACCTTCTTCTCCAGTGTTATCTCCGGAGGCGGCTCCTGGGCGCTCTCTGGAGCGGCCTTCGGGGTTTCCTCCCCTGGAGGCGATATCTCCGATATCTTCGCCTTGATGCGCTCTATCAGCTCTTCCTTGAGCCCTACCGGGTCAACGCCCAGGTCCACACACTTCTTCCTCAGCTCGACCTTGGTGAGCTTGTCCAAGGCCCCCTCCTTCCTAAGCTCCTCGCTGTCCTTGCGCCTCTTGGTCTGTATCACCTCGAGCATGCATTTCTTCGCGTACTCGATCGCTGTCTCCCTGTTGTTTATCTTCAGGGCGTACTTCGCCTCGTTTATGAGCTCCTCCGCCTGTTTAGTATCCAACCCGGAGTTCTTCGCCTGGACCACCAGCTTTTGGCCTCTCTTGATGATGTTTAGTATCTGAATGAACTCGATGTCGTCCTCGTTCATGACGCTTGGCCCCGTCAAAAAGGGCAATGTCATCGTTAAACTTATACTTTATCTGAATTGAAGGATACAATAGGTGCTAGTCGCTGTCGCTCCAGGCGTCCTCGTCCGAGAACTCGTCCAGGTCCTCCTTGAGTTTCCGTCGGTTTATGAGCTGGAAGGAGAAGAAACCGATTATCAGGAGCAGTATGCCGGCGATTATCACCATCCAGTACCACGGGGTCAGTGGGAGTTCGTCCGGATACGACTCGGGATCCCTGGGGTGGGTCTTGCGGTAGTATTCCACCCTGTTCGTGTATCCGTCGGAATCGTGATCGAGATGCCCGTCCTCCCTGAAGGGCAACGTCCCCATTCTCGCCTCCCATTCGTCATCCATACCGTCGCCGTCGGTGTCGCGCTTGTTAGGATCGGTGAGGTTGAGCATCTCGCTTCTGGTATCCAGACCGTCGCGGTCCCAGTCCTCGCCAGGATCGTCCGGCCGGGTGGGATCCAGCCCGTGAAGCGCCTCCCAGTGGTCCTCCAGGCCGTCGCCGTCCTCGTCCAGCGATCCGAGGATCTGGACCTCGAAAGCGGTATCTGGATGGCTCAGGACCGTTCCGTTGGGCCCCTCCATCTCGAACCAGGCGAGTATGGGATATTCATACTGCACGCCCGCTGCAGGGCCCGGTTCCATGGACCAGAAGGGGGCCGGCAGATTGTAGGTGTGGACGCCTCCCTCGACCCTCGACGGGGCTATGATCCAGTCCCAGGATGTGCCGGGATACTTGACATGCAGCCTGATGTCGATATCGGACTCTGCGGATATCTCCCAATCCTCGCCGACGTTGACCGAGTCGGGAACGACAGCGTTTATGTTCGCGGGTAGCGATCCCTCCATACGATGCCCTGTGGATACCCTCGTGAACTCATTGCCGGCGGCGTCCAAGGCCTTAACCCGGACGGTGAAGGGCGTTCCCGGGGCCAGCTGAACGTCCTCGAAGAGGGCGGAATAGGGATCGCCTTCTCCGATCAAGGATGTCGCATATACGATGGGTGCCCCATCCGCTTCGATGCTGACGTTCACCTGATCCACGCCCGACAACGCGTCGATGCATTTGAAGGATACGGCAAGGTCATCCCCCTGCCTGAGCTTTTGCGGGTCGAGTTCCAGGCCCTCTATGGACGGGGGGGTAGTATCGATGCCGATGTCCGGGAGCGGGTATTCGGCCACGTTGCCTGCGGCGTCGGTGCAGTAAGCCGTGATGCTGTACACACCCTCCTCCGTCAGGTTCAGGGAGCGCCCGCTCCTCATCGCGGTGTTCACGATGTAATACATTTCATCGGGTCCCGATCCGGCGTCCTCCGCCGAGATGGCTATCTTCCTCGACTCACGGCTCCATTCTCCCGGCGGAGATATCACAACCGAGATCCCCGGAGCCTTCCTGTCCATGTTGATGATGGCGGTGCCTATGGTGACGTTCTCGATCCCGTCGGATACGGTCGAGCGCACGTAGAGTGGGCCCTCGTACTCGATCCGGGGCAGCTCGAACATGTAGCGGTAGAGAGACAGCCTTGAAAGCATGCTATCGGCATCGGTCCATTCCCCGTCCCCCATCATGTACTCTATCGTGAAGTTCACCTCGTCCCCGTCGGGATCTGACCCGTTGAAGACTATGATCGCGGAATCCCTCTCCCAGAGAGAGGATATCACCTCCATGGTGAAGGATGGCGGATCGTTCCTGGGATCGATGTATTCCAGTTCGAAGGTTGCTGCGAGGTTCCCGGCGATGTCGGACGCCTTCGCCTCCACGTACAGTTCCGATCCCTGGGCGGCGTCCCAGTCCATCTCTATCTCTGCCTCGAATCGCCCCGATACGTATGTCATATTGCTCCAATCGAAGGAGGGGACCAGTATCCCGTACCTGAACTGGACCGAGCTATGGTCTATCCCGGAGAGGGCGTCGCTGATATCGACCCTGACGGTGATCGGGCCAATGGTGTCCTCGTCTATGTCGGCGGGGAAGAACGTGATCGGACCGATGACCGGCCTGGTCATGTCCAGCTTCAGTTCGGAAGCCGTTTGGACGACGCCCGCGTTTCCCGCCGCGTCGATGGCGTACGCCCTCACCTGATGGGAGTCGCCCTCTTCGGAGATGAGGACCGAGCTTCCGGAGGCGAACGGTGACTCGTTGAGGGATATCTGTACGTCATCCACCCCGGACCCGCCCCTGTCGTCGGCGTAGGCCTCGACCGTGAACGGCTCCCTGGACCATCCATCGGGCTTCGAGAAGGCGATGGAGGGCCCCGAGTTATCGCACGAGAAGGTGTGATAGGAGCGCCGGGAAGGGTATCCCCAGCGGTCCACGCTGTCGATGGTGTAGCGAATGACGCCGTGGTCAGAGACCATGGCATCGGTGTCGATGGTGAAGTTCAGGTCCCTATGCGCCCCCATATTGAAGGGCACATCGATCTCGTCCCCGGACCCGCCTTCCATCGCCGCAGCCTTCACCTCGGTGGAGATCGGCGGATATGCGGGGCCCAGATATGATGCCTGGGCCAATACGTCTCCCGAGGACCAGCCCGGGGGCGGGCTGCTGGTCCAGGTCCCGGACATGCCAGTACGCGCGTCGTTGAGCGCCTCTTTCAATGAGTCGATGGAGTCCCCGACGAGTATCGCGAAGGAGACCCGGGCCTCTCCGGGAAAGGTCCCGGAGGGGATCCTGACCACGATGTCCATGTACCAGTTCCTCATATCCGAGGAGGTCGTCTGGTTGTTGGGGGAGTACATGTGCGAGAATATAGCGGCCTCTCCGTCGAATACATCCGGCGACATCGTGCCGGCGTTGTGCCCGTGATAATGGGGCCTGCCGTTGTTGTAATGGGCGAGGCCCACGAAGACCGTGCCCTGATGGGTGACCGTCATGTTCTCCTCCCCGACGAAGGCGAAGAGATCGTCAGTCGGGAGGTCCAGGTCCACGTCCATCATCTGCATGACGTAGACGTCGTCGTAGGAGATGTTCGAGCTGAGATGGTAGTCCACGACCATCCACCTCCCGGTGCGTCCCGGTGCATCCTGCGAGTATGTGTTAACGTAGGTCCGCTGCTCTATCCTCATGTCCTCGAAGTCCTGACCCGGCCATCCCGCAAAGGCGCAGTAGCCCTCCTCGTCGGTGCCGTTGCCGGGTGAGTTTATGATAAGGGGATCCACCGTGACGAGGTCTCCTCTCTTGCCGAAATCGACCATGTCCGAGGCGGACCCGATCCCGAAATAGGCTGTGTTCAATCTATCGTAACCTATTGGGAACTCTAATGTGTCCCATGCTGTGTTTCCACCATCATCACCGATAACAACCGAAAAGTTCCCGCTGTCGTGTGTGCCGGAGGTGCCCCTCGGGAGGATCCCGTCCGTTGCCGGGACCTGCGCCGTCTGCAGGAAGATGCCCGAGATCAGCAGCAGGGCCGCTGCAATATATGCCGTTCTCATCTGGATCATACCCCCTAATCCTTAATGGATATAAGTATCTCCCTTCCGCAGTCCGGGCATACGCCCTCGTTCCTGGCGCATCCTTTGTGGAAGCGCGACCCGCACCTGCATTTCACCGGGGCCGCCTTCTCGGGGATCCTCCTCATGCATATCGAGCACTTGGCCCCTTTCTCATCCTCCTCCTCCGCCTCCTCCTCTCCCCAATCCTCCTCGCTCTCGACCGGGGCCTTCCCCCGCCTCATCATCATGAACGCCGCGAATGCGATCAGGGCGATCAGCAAAAAGAGCAATAGAAGCGATATCGCTGCGATCCCGATCATCAGCGGCGCGGAGGATCCCTCGACCACCTCGAAGGTGCCCTCGCATTCGATCTCGTGGTATCCGTCGCTCGCGACCAGCCGGACCTCGTGTGTTCCGAGGCCGGGCTCGATCCTGCATGTGGTCCCGTTGGACATCTCCACGCCGTCCACGAACCATTTCAGCTCCAGCTCGTCCCCGTCGGGATCCGAGACCGCTGCCCCAAGCATCAATGACCCGCCCTCCCTGACCCTGCCGTTTGCGGGGATCCCTACAATTCGGACCTCGGGAGGCCTGGTCGCCCTGGAGACGGCGGTCCCCGACCCGGTGTTCCCCCATTCATCGAAGGCCCTCACCGAAATGGTCGTATCCTCGCCCCAGGTCACGTTCACCAGCAGTACCCCGCCGTCCCCGTCCCAGCTCTCCCAGCGGGGGCCGCCGTCGATCCCCGCCCGGACCCAGATCGCATCCCCGGTCGAGACCTCGAAACCCGAGGGCGAAACAGCGGAAGCGTCCCTGAGGTTGGACACGGTGACCGGGACCGAAGCGCTTCCCCACAGGCGGGGGCATCTCACGGTGAACTCCGGCCCGGACCCGTCCACCCGAAGGGAGGACAGCATGACCTTCCTCAAGGACAGTGGCAGTGGGTCCTTCCAAGCAACCTGCACCCCGGTCTCCCCGTCCATACCCTTCGGTACAGGTATCGACAGGGACGCCTTCGTAACGATCTCTCCCGCTATCGGGGAGATCCCCGTTACCAGAGCCTGGACATCTGAGGCGACCCACGCCCCCTGGCCCAGCCTGTACTCCACGCTTCGGGCGTCGATCCCGAACCCGTCCTCGAGGACGAGGTTCAGGACCGATCCCGCCCCTATCAAGGTTGATCCCATGGTCATGAACGCTCGGACCCCCGGCGGATCGTACCTGCTCACAAGGGACGGGGAGCTCTCCCATCCCGCCTCGTCACAGGCTATCATGCGCCAGTAGAGCGGGGCGATGCCTTCCGGGACCGGAAGGGGCGCCGTCGTTCGCTCCGTGTTATCGGGGACGGCCGCGTTCTCCTCGCCGACGACGGCCCAGCCGTCGCCTTCGGGGGCCATCCACTGGAACCTGACCGATGCCAGTCCCGAGGTCGCATCCTCCGCCTCGTAGATGACCAATGGTATCCCGTCCCCGCCCGGAGACGAAGATACGATATCGAGTAGGGGCCTTGAGAGGTCCACCCCGAAACGGACCGAGGGCGTCGTGTAGGAGTTGCCGGCCTCGTCCTTGGCGACGATCCTGAACGAGAACATGCCGTCGGCCAGGTCCTCTCCGGGGGAGTAGGAGAAGCTACCGTTGAGGTCCAGGTCAAGAGCGCTGGACCCGATGACGGACCCGTCGCTGTCCAGTAGTTCCAATCGAGAGGGGCCGGCCCCGCTGTGAGGATCGGTTATGGTTCCGTTGATGACGGGCCTTCTTGTTCTGAACCAATCATCGTTCTCAACGTTCAGGGACGATACGAGAGGGGGCACGTCGTCGATGGAGAGCCCTACGGGCCCGAGGACGAACCCGTTCCCGGCCAGATCGAAAACATCGACCCGGTATTCGTAGTCTCCCCGAGGCAGGGCGATGGCCCTGTCGGCCGTGAACCGCCCTGGGGAGGTCTCGATGACATCCATATTCTCGACGTATCTTCCGGTCCCGTTCCTCTCCAATATGTCAATGATAATGTTCTCGGCAACGCCGGAGCGGTTGTCCGACGCGCTGAAGGAGATGACCGGATGCGTGTTAATGTAACCGCTCGGGGAGGGATCGTGGACCGAAGGGGCCCAGAGATCGATCCCGTAGCGGTAGGGGCCCCCGATAGAAGGCCCGTTCCCCGAGAGATCGGAGGCCTTCACCCAGATATCGCAGGTGATCTCCCTTGACGGCAGGGTGACCTGGATCTCCACCGATCCGGCATCGGTCTCGTTGACGAGGGGCCTCTTCCACACGCCTGGGGCCTCCCCCTCCTCGTCGATCTTGTAGAAGCATGATCCGGGGTCCACTCCCGAGAGCGGATCGAAGGCAATGACGGAAACGACGGGATCGGTGAGCCCCTTCCAGATGATCCCCTCGTGGGGATCCTCCATCACAGGGGCTGTCCTGTCCAGGAAGAAATGCCTGGGAACGCTCCACGGCGAGGTGCCTATCTCGTTCCTGCATCTCACGGTCCAGAAGAACTTACCGTCCCCCGGGTCCTGCTCGAGCGTGTGGGTCCTGAGGGTTGTCTCGACCTCCTGGACCACATCGTTCACGTCGTCGGAGCGCAGGAGCCTCCAGTCGTAGTAGGTGGTGTAATATGACCAGAAGAAGGATATGGGCTGCGCCCAGCTGAAGGCCAGGGACTGGCTGCCGGAGCAGAAGCCCTCATCCGGGGCCTCGAGCATAGGAGAGGGGCGGCCGTGTTCGAGGAGGTTGGTCCCGGACGTTCCGGCTCCCAGGGCCTGTTGACCCCCTTCGCCTCCGACCAGGAAAACGTTCGCGCCTATCTCCCCGCTTTCGGCGGGCCTCGGGACGTATGAGCTCGCCTTGCCCATGGTCCTCTGCATGGTGAAGTGACCTTTTCCCGTGAAATACGGAGCCCCCATCCTGAAGCTGTTGTCCCCGCCCTTGCCTACCAGCGGTCCCACGGTACCGCACTCTCCCCCGCTCGGGGCCGGTGTGACCCCCGACGCATAGGCCCCCGCGCCGCCGGAGAATCCTCCCCCTCCGCCCCCGCCGCCGTCATTGTTGTAACCTGAATAGGAAGCGCCCCCTCCCAGGCCCCCATCGCCCGGCCTGCCTCCGTTCCCGGCGGAGGCTTTGACGGTGAGGTCCTCGATCGTCAGCAGGTGCTGTGCGTGAAGCTCCACCACGGTGTTCCCTCCGGACCCCACTAACCCGGAGATGTCGCCTCCTTTCCTTCCCAGCGGGTCCGATCCGTAACCGCCGGCGTAACCCGCCCCGCCACCGCCTTTTGAAGTACAGGTGTACTGCGTCGGGGTGGTGAGCGAGGGGGCTCGGCAGTCCGCCCCGTTCCCCGCGTCGCCTCCCATTCCTCCGGAAACGTCAAGGGTAGAGGTGGTGATGAAAACGGAGGAGGTGTTGATCAACATAGTGGAATCTCCCCCGCTGCCGACCCTGTCGCTCACCCGTCCTGCGGGACGGATCCCCGTTCCGGTGGAATAGGCGGAGGTGTACCCCCCGGCCGGGGTCTCCTGGTTGATCGATCTGAAGAACATCGCATATTTCACGGAACCCGCGTCTCCGGCCTTGCCCCCGTTCCCCGGACGCAGGGTTATCGAGGAGACGATGATATCGGTCGATACGTCCCCGCTGAGGTTGAAGAGGCATGAGCCGCCAGCTCCCACCCATCCGGAGACGTTCCCCCCCTTAGTGTATCCTCCGGGTTCTCTCTCCACGTTGCCATCGACCTCTTCCCCGTCCGGAGCGTCGGCTCCGTCCCCGCCCAGGAGGAGGATCTCGGACCCGAACATGGTGAAGCTGCCGCCTCCGACCATTTCCAGATCGAGGGTGGAGTTCCCTCCGGCGAACCTGCCTCCGGAGACGTCGGTGGTGAGATAGGCCCCTCTCTCGCCGGAGCTCCAGCCGCTGCCGGGGCGCAGCTCTATTTTGGACATCTCCATGTACATATCGCCATACAGGCTCAGATCGACGAGGCAGTCCTCTCCCCGGTCCCTTATCAACCCGATCCCGTCCTCGCCCGTAAGCGTCAGTTCCGAATTGTAGAGTATAACGTTCTTCGGCTCGCCCAGGATCGACGGGGGATCGAGCGAGCTGCCGGTGACCGATAGATCGCAGCTCCAGAGGATCAGGGTCGAGTTCTGTCCCAGAACGATCCTGCTGTATTCGTGGACCCCGGTGAGGTTCACGATCTCGTTGGGTACGAGGATGAGGTCCCCCCTCGAGGGTGGAGGAGCATCGTTCAATAATGGGGGATCCCCGGAAGGGGATCCGATCCCGAAGGGGATGGCAGCAGTGAGGAGGAGCATGAGAACGATCGATGTCAAGGGGGTAAAATGTTTCATCATCCGGGATCACACCCAAACAGCGACCCCGGACCGTATTATTTAAAAATTGGGACGTTCAATCTATAATTGGAAAAAAATGAATTGAACCGCCCGGGGCGGATCCCCCGGGCGGATGGGATCCCTCTTTGAAGCGGGGGGTTGGGGGTTGGGGGGATCCCGCTTTAATATGCTTCGTAAGTGTACCTGATGCCCATATCCTCGAGCAGGGAGATGAGCCTCTTCCTGTTCTTTACGGACTGATCCATCGGGTATATGCTTATTTTTTCGTAGGCTTCCATGATAACAGGTATAGTATGAGACAGTATATCTTTATTTGTAACAAATAGGTGACAATTAATTCTAATATTTCCAATTTAACGTTACATATCGTTGTAATATTCTAAAAAGCTTTTGCACCTTCCATACCTCATATCAAGAGGAGGATATCACCTTCCTCGGGGATCCCTCCTATTATTAAAAAAATGGTGGGGCCGCTGAGATTTGAACTCAGGTCAACTGCACCCCAAGCAGCTAGGATGGTCCAAGCTACCCTACGGCCCCAGGGTTATGGTTTATAGGGTGAATCGCATGAACCCTATAAACCCTTCGAACCCTCGGTTCGAAGTGTGGACTTAACTCCTCGAAGAGAAAAGGGGGGGATCGGGGGATCCGTTCCCTGCCTTTGACCTTTCTCGGGGAGAAAGGTCACTAGGATGGTCCAAGCTACCCTACGGCCCCAGGGTTATGGTTTATAGGGTGAATCGCATGAACCCTATAAACCCTTCGAACCCTCGGTTCGAAGTGTGGCTTGTATCAGACAATTCAGCCCTTCCTCGGGGGGGGGAGAAAAATTCTGTACGGAGGCCGGATCGGGGATCCGGCCTGAGGATGGTCCAAGCTACCCTACGGCCCCAGGGTCACATCGTTCACGATCATCATGTGTAAGGCATAACTTCGTCGATTAGCTCGACATGGGAGAGGAACATTCTCCTGCAGCAGTATCTGCTAACTCCCAGATCGTCAAGGACCTTGGCCGGATCCTCGCCGTTCTGGACCCTGGCGCTGTACTCCTCGTACAGCTGGCCTATCACCTTGCCGCATGTGAAACATCTTACGGGGATTATCATGTCGATCAACTGCCGGTACGGGGCAACGAGAACCGCACCCTCCTTATAAATGTTATCCGTAGATCGTGATGCCGTTCTCGATGCAAAACTAAATTGTAGTTGTTCATTCTACACCCTCACAGGTGATGTCCGATGAAGATGAGCTTTGTGGGCGGTGTCCGGTTCGTGGGAGGCCTCGGGATGCTCCTTGAATCGGGATCCACCAGGCTGATGTTCGATTACGGCGTGATCCCGAAGAAACCTCCCGGCTACCCGAGGAAGGTCCAGTTCGTGGACGGCCTATACATCTCCCACTCCCACCTCGACCACGTCGGGATGATCCCCTGGCTCACAGGGGAGTACGGCACCTCCAACATGGGCACCGAGGTGACCCTGGAGGTCGCAACCGTCCTTCTGGAGGACAGTCTGAAGATCTCCAAGCTCGAGAACCATCACATACCCTGGGGCATAAACGACCTCAGGCGCTACACCGAGGAGACAGAACCGATCCGCTACGGCCAGAGCGTGACCGACGGCCCATTTGAGATCAAAGCGCACGATGCGGGGCACATACCCGGTTCCACCATGTACTCCATAGAAGAGAACGGCAGGAAGACCCTTTTCACAGGGGACATCAACACCCTGGACACGAGGCTCCTGAAGGGGGCCTCCCCCGTCGATTGCGATGTCCTGGTCATCGAATCCACCTACGCGGGTAGACGGCACCCTCCGAGAAAGACGGTGGAGAGGGAGTTCCTGGACAAGATCGAGGAGGTCCTGGACCGGGGCGGCAGGGTGGTGATCCCCGCCTTTGCCGTCGGCAGGACCCAGGAGATCGTCCAGGTCCTCAGCGCCATCGACGAGGAGAAGTGGCTCGACGGGATGGGCAGACGAGTCGCGAAGATCTACCTAAGGCACCCGGAGTTCATTTCGAACCCCGGAAAGCTGAAGCGGGCCATGGACTCCATGAGGTTCGTCAAGACCCCGAACCAGAGGAACAAGGCCTGCGAGGCCCCCCTCGTCGTCACCACGTCGGGGATGCTGGACGGAGGACCCGTGCTCGAGTATGTGAACAGGATCAAGAACGATCCCCGCTCTGCCGTCCTTCTGACGGGATACCAGGTAGAGGACACCAACGGAAGGATGCTCAAGGACACTGGCCACATAGAGATCGGGGGGGCCGTCGAGAGGGTCGATTGCGAAGTGGCCTTCTTCGATTTCTCCGCACATTCAGATCACGCGGGCATAGTCGATTTCGCCCGGGCCACTGGCGCCGAGGACGTGATCCTCATACACGGCGACAACAGGGAGGCCATCAAAGAGGACATCGAGCAGTTCGCCCGGGTCCATCTGCCGGACGAGGACGTGGTTTTCGACCTCTGATCATGCCGGGAATACGCATCGGAGCGTTCGTTGCGCCTGGATGCAAAATGTTTAAATAATTTTCGAGGGGTTTGTTGGCACACATCAAGGAGATATCACGATGTCCAACAGGTTTAGCGTGATCGGTGCGATTGTTCTGACGTTCATTCTGATCGGCATCCCTCTCGTTACCGATGATGACGCATTGAGCGTCCCGGCCGATAAAGACCCGATCCCATTCTCGAGATCCGAACACGATGATGGTCCGCTCGACTGGCCGATGTACATGGCCAACACCAACCACACCGGTTACAGCCCATCGGCCATTCCGCTGGACAACTCGACATTGTGGTCCGCGCAGGTGCCTTCCTTGAAGGCAACGGACGCGCCGGTGGTCTACGGCGACTTGGTGTTCATGGGATCAGGGGACGGATACGTCCGGGGATACGATATCGATACTGGAAAGGTCGAATGGAGCGTATACAACGGAGGGCATCACGTCTCCAGGGCCGTAGCGGCACATGAAGGCGACCTGTTCTTCGGGGCGGACAACGGATTCGCCTACTCCTTTGACATCAGCTCAAGGATGAGGAATTGGCAGACGGACCTCAACGCATCTAGCGTACAATCGACGCCGACCGTTGCACATGGAATGGTCTTCATCGGGACCCATTCCCTCACATATTCCAATTTCTACGCCCTGGACAGGGTCAACGGATCTATGGTGTGGTATCTCTCCTTGAACGGGACGGAGAACTCCTGGGGATTCCAGTCCTCCGCCGCCTATCACGACGGGATGGTCTTCGTCGGGGACGGATGGGGCAACATATACTGCCTCGATGCCGACGGTTTCTCCGATGGTAACGACGGATACCAGGGAGAGTCTGATCCCTCCGAGCCCAACGCCGACATCATCTGGACCACCAATCTGGGTGCATCGATCATAGGATCGCCCATGCTCGCGGAGGGGAGACTGTTCATAGCCAACAGCATAGGAAGGTTGTTCTGTATGGACGCGGGGGACGGCACGATCCTCTGGAACATGCTGTTAGGCGGAGGGGAGTTCCCGAGCATATCGACCACGCCGGCCTATCATAACGGAACGATATACGTCACCGCGAAGCGGCCGTACGGATTGGGAGGCATAGGAGGATCGGTGTTCTCGATAGACATCGACACCCAGAGGATCAACTGGAGGTTCAATATCACGAACACGATAACTGAATCCTCCCCGGTGGTGAACGGCGATTATCTGATATTTTGCTCAAGGGATCACAGGGTCTACTGCTTGAGGACCGATGAAAGATCCATGGACGATGATGAACGTAAGGTCTGGACAAGGAACTACGGAGCTCCCATAACATCGACGGTGGCCGTTGCCAACGGGAGGATCTTCGTCGCGAGACCGGACCCGTTCGGTGGAGGGCTGCTTTTCGCCATCGGCACACCGGACCCGATAGCCATCGACGGGCTGTCGATATCGGACCCGTTCGTCCTGGAGGGCGAGATGCTCGAGGTATCCCTCACCATCAGGAACAACGGGACCGTGCCTGCATCATGCGACGTCTCCTTCGAGGCCTCATCTCTGGACTTCCAGACACGGTATGTCTTCGAGAGGAGAGAGGGTGTGAGGGTCGATGCGTTCGGCTCCACCACCTTCACCGTGCAGTGGAGGGCGGTCAAAGGGTATCCCATCATAGCGGCATTGATATACGATACGCATCCGAGGGACCGGGACCAAAAAAACAACCTTGATTCCCTCCTTGTGAGCGTGGAATCGCAGCTGCAGGGTTACTGGACATCGACAGGGTCCGGACCCGGGTTGACCAGCGCTTCACGCAAGAGCGTGGCAAGCAACAGAACGTTATGGGAGAGGGCTTTCGAAAGGCCCTGGTCAGGGGCCGCTGAGGACATGTGGCTTATGACCAATGGAGGGGCGGGATCCGCCTCGGCCATAGGTTCGACCCTCTTCATGGTCGATCCCGAAGGGGCCCTGATCTCGATGGAGTATTTCGAGGACTCCACCTCGCCGGATCTGGCCTGGAGTTATCGCAACGCTTCGGTCAATTTCATGGGAAGACCTGCCCTCCTGATCGACCGGGACCAGTCCATGGGCTTCCCGAACAAGGTGTTCTGCGCGGGGGACGACCTTGCGATATGGGCCTTCGACTGGATCGGATTCAAGGACGCTGACAACGACGGAGATTTCATATCGGAGGAGGATACCTCCTTCACTGCCGGAGATGTCATCTGGAGGACCCCTCTCTCCCACGCTGTCCATTCTCCCCTGATCGTCACCGGGGCCAATGTGGTATTTCGCGATTCGGCCGGAACCATCCGGTCCTATGATGACGACACCGGAGAACTATCATGGAGCTACGAAGCCGGGATCGACGCACCCTTCGCGGCGGACACTTGGAACGTCTACATCGCGGTAGGGGGCGAGGTCGTCGTCATCGATTCAGGAACCGGGGAACGTAAAATGAACATGTCCCTCGAGGGTGTCTTGAGCGGGGATCCCCTGCACCTGTCGATATCCGGGGACGTGCTGCTGGTGGCCCATGAAGGAGGGATCATCGCTATGGACAATGACCCGGACGACAACGCCGACGGAGTCGTCGATGAAAAGGACGACGATGAGGGGGTCCCGGACACCGTTCCCGGAAGGGACCTGTACTGGCACATCGATATTCCTCAAGGACCCGCGGCCCCTCCCGCGTTCGATTATCCCGGGACGAGGATCGCTTTCTTCAACGGAAGGACGGTCCATTTCATGAACGCCAGAAACGGGACAGAGTACAACAACGTCACATTGGACAAAACACCCTCCGGCAGGATAGTGGCCGGCGACCGCACGTTCCATGTCCTGACCGGAACCGAACCGTGGCATATTCGATCCTTCTCACCACTCGACCAGGACCTCTATTCCACCACATGGGAGCTGGACCTCCTATCGGAACCGATGGGCGAGCTGGCCATTGCCGGAGGGCATATTTTGATACCAACAAGGGATGGCCTGATCAGAGCGGTAGGAGCCCTCAACACGCCGCCCGTCGCCAATATTATGGGTCCGACCGAGGGGATGATGATCTTCCCCGATGAGGAGATCGAGCTGGACGCGTCCGGCTCTTTCGATCCGGAGGGGGATCCCCTGACCTACCGATGGTCAATAGAGGGAAGAAGCGGCTCTATGTACGAGGGCGGCCTCGAGAAGACAGCGACCACGATAAGCGGGATCGGGACCGTTACCCTTGTCCTGAGAGTGTTCGACGACATGATGGCATATTCGGAGGATAGGATCAACCTCACGATATTGAAGCGCGTCACATATCCTGACTTCATAGATTACGTCAACGACGTCAAGGTCCGCCTCTCATATGGTATATCCGACCCCAACGGGAGGGGTATCGTTAACATAGTAACTCCCGAGGGCGCCGCTTCGGACCCGAGGATCGTGTATTCGACAATTATCGAGTTCAGACCGCTCCCCTCCTTCGCCGCGTACAGGTTCGAATGGGTGAACATATCCATCGGATACGCCGAGAAGGCCTTCCCTGTCAGAATGGTGGAATCCAGGCTCAGGCTGTATCATTTCGAGGAGGGGTCCCGAACATGGCTCACGGCCCCCCACTCGGGAGTCGACACCGTCAACAAGATCATCTACGGCAACCTATCCGGGTTGCACTCGAAGCGCTATGCCATAGGAATCCTTGACAACGATATGCCAGAGATGAGGCATGTTCCGAACCAGAACTATGTGGAGCCATCGGATGCGGGCAAAGGCCACACGTTCAAGGTGGAATACAGGGACGCCGACGGGGACGATCCGATGGATTTCCGTATAGTGATAGACAACACAACCACTTATCCCATCACTAACGAGGGTTTCCTGGTGGATAACAGGATATTCTCCTTCTACCTCTCTTCGAAGGTCCAACTACCCTCGGGACAGCATTCCTATTATTTCGAGGTCAGCGACGGGAGCTTCATAAGGCGTACGGGAGTCTACAGCCTGGACATACCGAACCGCAAACCCATCGTGAACCTGCTCGCGAGCCCCCAATCTCCAATAAAGGTGAGGCAGACGATCCTATTCGATGCCGGCGGATCGTACGACGATGACGGCGACGAGCTGACGTTCAGCTGGGATTTCGATCTCAGCAACGGTATACAGAGGGAGAAGGTCGGTCCGAAGGTTGACCACACATACTATGAGGTTGGGACATACACCGTCACCCTGACCGTGTACGACGGAACGGACACCGAGACCAGAACCATAACCCTCACCATCATCGATGACGAAAGCGAACAGAACGGGATCGACCAGGCCACCCTTTTCCTGCTTCTTCTGGCTTTCGTGATAATGCTCGCCGTGGCGCTGGTCATATTCCTGGTCCTCACCAGGAAGGGCTCTGAGCCGACAGGTGGTGCCTCGTCGATCGACAGGGGTTGGGCCTGTCCCGAGTGCGGGACCCGATCGTCACAAGGCAACGAGTGCGATGAATGCGGTTACGAATATGATCCGATCGATTTCGAGGACGAGGGGCCCATCTCCAGCGGAAGGAGGGCCAGGAAGCTCCAGTTCGAGGAATGAGGGCCGAGCCCTCGGATATGTATAAATATGAAAACTTCAATCGGCCACTTCGTCAGGTGAATTTCATGGGAAATATCAGGCCCACATACATAAAGAGAGCCGCCGTGGAGCTGGTGAAGAGGTACCCGGATAGGTTCAGCGATGATTTCGAGGAGAACAAGAAGGTAATGGCCGAACTGGCACATTTCCAATCCCACAGCCTGCGAAACAAGGTGGCGGGCTACATTATCAGGCATCGAAAGGTTCTGCAGCGCATGGAATGATGCATTTCTTTCGCCTACCCCCCCTCACCTCGGTTTTATATCCTTTTGTATCGGATGAGAGCGGCAGAGGCAAGTTCCACCTGCCTCCCGCAAGCATCCCAACCCCAAGGACGGGGCACTTTCCCCTTCTCCCCGTCCTTTTTCCACTCCTTCATCCGATTTGTTTTTCTATTAACACATAACTTAAGGTTGACATGGATGGACCCCCTGAGGAAGGCGGTTACAGAGTTCCAAGCTCCGATAAGGTCCGGGAGATCATCCTGAAGGTCCTGATGGAGAACAAGACCATAAGGTCCCAGACCAAACTGCACGCCATCATACTCCGCAACATAGCCGGCTCCGACACCTGTTCACACTACAGGCTGTCGCCTGAGAGGCTGCGGAGGATAGCGGCTTCCATGCCGGAGATTAAGATGTTCATACACTGCCGCGAAAGCGATGAACCCTTCAATGCGAATAAATGCCCTGTGTGCTCATCCTCTCTGGAGAATATCAGGAACCAGACGCTTTACGGATGGATCGTCAATACGGGTAGATCGTGCCCTACCTGCGGCTATTGGACGGGGAGCAGGACCCGAAAGCCGGTCAGATACGTGTTCATATACGATCCCGAAAGAGCCATTACCGGGGGAGAAACCCCATCGGAGGATTGATGCCGGAGGAGGATCTCATCAGGGCCCTCAGAAAGGGGGATGTCGCCTCAGCGAGGGATACCCTGGAGCTTCTGAAGGATGAACTGCCCCGTCCCAGATACCTTTACCTCGAGGGGCTGGTCCTCGAACGTGAGGGGTTTCCTCAGGACGCGTTGAGGAGATACGATATGGGACTAGCGATGCATCTATCGGACAGGAGCCTCTGGTTCGCCAAGGCAAGGGTGCTATCACATCTCGGAAGGATGGACCTCGCGAAGAGAGCGGTCGAGAGAGGCATGAGGCTCTCTCATGACGATCCATGGGCGCATGTCTTCTATGGGGACATGCTCATGAGGATGAAAGAATACGACAATGCCTACTCCGAGGCGGAGAAAGCCCTTTCCATCGACGAGAACGATCCGGGAGCTCTGGTCCTAATGGGACTTGTACTGTCCATGAGGGATCAGGATTTCGAAAGTGCTTTGATATGCTTCGAGAGGGCGATCCAGGTCAACCCGGGGGATCACCAGGCATTGACGAATAGGGGCATCGTACTCAAGAAGCTCGGCAGGATGGAAGATGCCAACCGATCATTACGAAAAGCGCTCACGATAAACCCTGAAGATGCCGCGGCGAAAAGAACACTGGAAGCGCTTGAGTGTGGAGCAGGGGATCACGATCGGGTGGACAAAGGCCTCTCCGATATCGAAACGTCGAATGAAGGTGGTCGAACCGAAGAGGATATACTGGAATGGGAGGAAGATGGCCTTGGAGAGACATTGGAGCTGACCTGCCCCAGATGCGATGAGGATTTCGAGGTCACGGTCAGAGGACGGACCAGGTTCCGATGCCCCGGATGCGGCCTTCAGGGAGATGTGGACTGAGATCCGCCCGTACAATGTTTGTATTCCTGGCCAAGGAGTTTCGCTATCTCGGTCATGATCCTGTCCGTCATGCTCCTGAGCATTTCCTCGTCGGGATCCCGTCCCCAGCAATCGGTGAAGTGTATCGGTTCTCCTATCTTGATCTTCACGACCCTCTTGATCTTGGGTTTGTGGTCCCCTTTGGGCATGAGAAGATGGGTCCCGTAAACGCCAACGGGAACGACGGGGGTCCGGGACAACAACGACATCTTCGCAACCCCGATACGGCCCTTTCCCACCTCGAAACAGCTGCCCCGGGTCCCTTCGGGGTAGATGATGACGTTGTGCCCTTTCTCAAGCATTTTGACGCCTCGTAGTATGGCCTGGTCGCCTGTACCCTTGCCCCTGTCAACGGGTATGGCCTTGAAACGCCATGCCAGCAACCTGAAGTAGAGCTTCCCCTGGAACCAATGCTTCCTGTCCGCGAAGAAATGAGTGATCCTTTTCGTGGAAAGGAATATCGGAGGCATCAGGACGAACTCATCGAAATGGCTGTTGTGGTTCGATGCGAAGATGTAGGGCGTATCCCTGCCGAGGTTCTCGGCCCCTTCTACGCTTTTTATCAGGAACCTCATGATTATGGGCTTGAGGAATATCCTTTCCGGGAGATAGGCCAACGGATCTGCCATCCACGGGCTAAAAAAATACGCAGTAATAAGCTTTTCATATATTCGAGCAAGTCGGAGAACACTTTCAGGTCCCTTTGAGACCCACGTTCTGTATCCTTATCCCAAAATTCCTAATTCAGACCATTTTATATATAGGAAAGTGCTTACAAAAAGAAGTGGGGGCCCTGGAAGGAGCATGGCATCACAAGGAGGTGTTTTAGTTTGGCGAAAATGAACATGGTTCTGGGAGTTGTATTCATAGCGCTGGGATTGATAGCCGCGAGTGCGGGTGCTTTCTTCATGAACGAGGTCTCGAAGGCCCAGAAGGCACCCTTTCCAGAGGATTTCGATGAGCATTTCACATATGGGGGATACATGGAGAAGTTGAACCTGTCAAATGGCCAGTCCGATCGGGTGAATTTCACTGTGGACAGACATATCATGGTCGAAGAGGTGCTCTCATCGGATAGACTGCTCATAGACGAGAGGATCTCCGGCAAGACCAACGGGAGCGGATTGGCCATACCCGATCTCGATAAGCATCACAGATACACGGTCGACGGTCACGAACTGATATTGTATCATGTTGAGAATTTCCAGGGTTACGACAAGACCTACACCGCCGAAGATGAGGTGCAGTGGATATTCCCCCACCCTCTCGAGAAGAAGGACGCGAAGGTGTGGAACATGAACATACTGACGTATTCCGAGGCCCATTACATGGGCGAGGAGGAGAGGGGAGGCGTGAACTGCTATGTCTTCAGAGGGGAGGAGATCAATTATTCCATACCTCTGACCCCGGAGCAGGCGGCCGGACTGCCACCCAACTCCTCAATGACCCTCTCCCTCTGGGAAAAGGCATGGGTACACCCGATGACCGGGACGATAGTCGATTTCGCCAAGGAGATCAGGCAATATCTATTTCTTCCCGTACTTCCACCGATACCTCCAGTGAAGTATCCTGACGACCTGAACTCGACGACCTCTTTTTCGGGTTCCCTTCGTATGTTCGATCAGGCCGCATACTCCTTCATGGAACTGGAAAATATCACCGCCGTCAGGAACCTGCTCGGCTCCCCGTATGGTGGATCCCTTAACATAACCGAAACGATCGATGTTTTCGACCCCTTGGGCTTCAGGATAGATCTGCTCTCCTCTCATATAGATGTCGAGATCGATCCCGTAACAGGGATGCACAAGGGGGTTGGCAGGACCGGACATTACCTGTTCCCGATCACAGGGGTGGAACCCATCAACTACACCTTCTGGGACGATGGCTTCGGCAAAGAGGTCACAGCGGCCTATACAGGTATGGATACAACTGCCTACTCTCCTCACACAGCCTACATCTATGACGTCAACGTTGAGGTGGAACCGTACATGCCCGGAGGCACAGCGACATTGAACATGCGCTACTACGTTGAACCGGCCACTGGGATCGTCCTCGATGTGAAAAAGAGCATCACGAACTGGCGGGAGCAGGACGCGAGAAGGCTGCCTCTGGACACCACTCAGATCGATAAGACCATGCATTTCAATACGAGGCTCACAACGGTGACGCCGTTCACCGGTCCGACGGAGACGATCGATCTGATAGCGGTACAGATGATCAACTGCTCCGGCTACACCGATGAGAGCTCCTCCACCGCGAAGATCACCGAGACCACATGGATGGAATATCCCAACGGTACAGTATACTCACCGCCCGTGGGATCGAGGTTCGGGGTGGACGCATATACGATGGAATACGTGAACGTGGATGGATGGTCGAACGTTCCAAGGACCGGTTATTTCACCTTCCCGGTGGGAATAGCGAACGAAGAGGGGGAACTTATGGACAATTTCACCCTGTACAACTCCGATCTTGGCATATCGCTCCCGGCCCCACTGACGGGAGAGGTGATATTCCTGGGAAGGGACGCCGCGACATACCGAATGGCCGCGAACAATGTCACGATCCCTCCTGAAGCTGCCGAATCCCTAATAGGAATGCCCCTCCAGCCGGGCGTGGTCATGAAATATTCCTGCGAGTTCGTCTACACCGTCGACTTGAACACCGGTTCGCTCCTGGACCTGCAGCGCAGCATATCGAACACGATATATCCGCCCACATATCGGGAGATATACTATGACCTGGATTCAACGTCGGTTCTCAAGGGCTCCCTGGGAGGCGATAACCTGACCATGACGAATCACGTGACCAGCTCCTATCTGGCGGACGGGATCGCCATGATAGACGTGGAGAGCGCGGTCGAATACGACGACGGGTCCGATTTCCTGCCCCCGTCCATGAGCTCCTTCCCGATCGACGTCGACACTCACAGGATACTGAACGAGACATTGGAGCCGACCGGGACCTATTGGAACTTCCCGCCGAACCCCATGTCGGTTCCCGCGTATCCGATGATGATGAAAATGTCGGAACAGATGCTCTTCGGCATAGCCAACATGACATCCTACACGGATGATGCCGTCAAGTATCTATGGGAGAACATGACGATAATGGACGCGGGCCTGTTCAACCCCGCTTTCATAGGGATGAACCTAAGTGTCCATGTCATAACGACGCAGAGATGGATGGTCGACAGGACGACCGGCTCCATTCTGGACACCAACATCACCATGAACGTGTACACCAACCTGAGCCTGGACCCCATATACGTCATAGAGATGTACTCGGACACACAGACCCTCATGGGCTTCCAGATGGCCAATGTCTTCATCGGATGGGCGATAGGCCAACAGGGGATCGAGATCATATCGGCCGAGGTCTCCATGCCCCCAGAGGACTCTGCAATGGCGACGGCCAAGGCGGCGGCACTTTCCAACGCCCTACTGGTGGCCGACGGGATAGAGCCGGCCCTCGAGCTAGACCTCGAGTTCGATGAGGAAACGGTCGCCGGACAGATGGCGCTCGTGGTTGGGACAAAGGAGAACCTCGCCCTGCTGGGAAAGCTCAAGGCGGCGCATGGCCTCGACCAGCTGCTGAGATCGAAGGACAACGAGATCGCCTATGTATATTACAAGCAGGTCCCCGAGGACATCGACGACAACAAGGGCTCTGTGAAATACTGGGGCGATTTCGCCAAGGACAAGGAGGAGAGCGCCAAGCTCTACGGGCAGACCATACCCCTTCTCCTATATGCACTGGCTGTCATTCTGGTCATCGCGGCCATAAGTTTCTTCCTCATGAAACCAAAAGAGGAAGGCCTGGAAGAGTAAGGATGAACCCATTACCTGGGAAGGATAGATAACTTGCCCGGCCTCTTGAGGACGCCACGGTCCGTGATGTAGGCAGTAATCAGCTCCGCAGGGACCGTGTCGAAGGCAGGGTTCCAGCATTCGGACCCATCGGGGGCCACTCTCTCACCGCCACATACCGCTATCTCCGAGGGGCCCCTCACCTCGATAGGGATATGTTCACCGGACGGGCACGTCGGATCCCAAGTGCTCATGGGAAAGGCCACGTAGAAAGGTATGGAGAAACCCTTTGCCAGTATGGCCTTGTCCAGGGTTCCGATCTTGTTTGCGATGTCCCCGTTCGCGCAGACCCTGTCCGCACCGACGATGACCGCATCGACCAAACCCTTCCTCATCAGGAACGCGCAGGCGGCATCGACAAGGACCCTGTGGGAGATCCCCCTGATCGATAGTTCCCAGGCCGTCAGCCTCGATCCCTGCATGAGAGGCCGCGTCTCCGAGACCCATACGAACGGCCGCTTACCGGATGAATGGAGGTGGAATATTGGGGATAGCGCGGTCCCAAGATCCGGAGCTGCCAGAGCCCCCGCGTTGCAGTGGGTGAGCAGCCTGACACCCTCTCCGAAGAGAGCGGCACCATGCTCTCCTATGGCCTTGCAGGACCGTTCGATGTCCTCCCTGATCCGGTCCGCTTCCGTCAAAGCTGCTTCAGGCCCCCCCTCCCGAAAGGCCGCCAGGACCAGGTCCAGGCAGTTCCTGAGGTCCACGGCGGTAGGCCTTGTCGAGACAAGTCGGGAGTATGCATCATCAGGGCCCATACCATTGGATATGCAGATCGCAAGGGAGAACGCCCCAAAAACGCCTATTGCGGGCGCACCCCTGACGCGAAGGCTCCGTATACATTCCTCGAACTCGGCGATGTCGGACAGGTCCAGGATCCGGAGGAGGGACGGGAGGGCGGTCTGATCGATCACCTTGATCGACAGGCCGTCCCTTGAGACAGATGGGGCGATTTTCCCATGCGCCCCAGTAGGATCCATCCGTTCTACCTCGGACCGGCTCCGGCGACCGGAGTGAATCGAGGCTGGGGGCGATCCACGGGTCTGAAACCACCCTGAGGACTCTGGAGCTGCGGGGCCTTGGATGATTTGCGGGACCGGATAGCCCAGCTCGCCACCAGAACGATCACGAGAAGGAGGGCGATGCCTGCGGGTATCCCCACGATCAGGCCCTGGCCTATCGAAAGGGCACCATTGCCTTCGATGATGACCTGGACCGGGAACCGAACGACCGCCTCGGCCCCTGCGGCATCGATCACTCTTATCGTGATATTGTAGGTTCCGTTCAGGTCGCCTGTTACGATGAAGGAGCCTGAATAGGTGCCGTCGCCGGCCGCCTCGTCATCACCGCTCCCGTCGTCCACTAGCTCGACGACCCCCATGTTCATCTCCATCAGGTCGAGTTCTACGGAGGCTATCTGGAGCTCCGGGTCCGTGGCGTTGACCTTGACGGTGACCTTCTCCCCCGTTTTGAACTTGCCTCCGGGGGGCTCTACCCTGTAATCGATTATCGAAGGGGGCCTGTTGGACTGTTCCACTCTGATGGTCAACGTCGATGTCGAGAATCTATCGGTGGAATCCACCGCCTTGATCGCTATGTTCTTGTTCCCCGGGGATACGGATGACGGTACGAAGAACTCACCCGTCCATATGCCGTCCCCGGCCCTGGCATCCACACCAATTCCATCGTCCTTGAGCTGAAAGCCCTGGGAACCGCCCACATTGGACAGGTCCACGGAAACGGACTCGATATCCTCGTTCGGGTCGGACACATATACCGTCAGGACGCATCTTGTCTTCCCGTCGTTGGGAACGTTCCTCGGCTCTGCGGATGCGTCGATTATCAACGGGTCCGTCGGCGGTATGACCACAACAAAGGAGGTCCTGCCCTTGACGATATGGCCGACCCTGTCCTCGACCGTTATTTCAACATCCACACTGCCTATCGGGGTATCCGGGCTCACGACGAACATGGCGCTGTAGTTGCCGTCGTCCTCGATGGGATCCCCTGAGGTGCCGTCGTCCACGAGCTCGAACCTCCTCTCGCCGCCAACGGGCGTCAGGTCCGCACTGACCTTTCTGATATCGCTCTGGGTATCGCCGATCATGGCCCATATCAGCGATGTCGTGAACCCGTCGTTAGGCACACTGTTCGGTGACACCCCCATACGCGATATTACCGGAGGATCGGTGAGCTCCTTGGCGTCCCTTACATCCAGCATGATCTCAGCGGTCGATTTCGCCCCCCTGTTGTCCTCGGCGTATATGGTCAGGGTCTTCATACCCTTGCTGACCTCGCGCAGGATCTTAAAAGAATATATTCCGTCCTCGGCCTGGACGTCCCCTTGGGTGCCATCATCGTACAACTTCTGGGTAGGCGCCATTCCGATCGAGGTGAGGTCTACGTAGACCTGTCTCAGATTGTCGTTGACATCCGAAACCGAACATGTGATCAGAGGTTGTACAGAGCCGTCATCAGGGATGATGGCCGGATCGATCCTGGCATTGGTGATGGTTGGCGGATAGTTGAAGAAACCGAAGGTCTCCACGTTGAATTCGATGCGATTGCCCAGCATATCACGGTAACTGTTCCCTCCGAGATCGACATTTCTGACCTCGCCTCTGATATCAAGAGTGAAGCCCGTGAGCTGCCCCTCGTAGCTGTTCTCCGGAGCCCTCACATTCCATACCACGTTCGTATACGATCGAGGGGAGGTGATGGTTAGGGGCTTGACGGTCTGGTTCTCCATAATCTGGTAATCGGGGGGTATCGCCAGAGAGGCCACTGGATCCTGTATAGAGATACCTGCCATGACCGGAGGGGCGGCATAAGATATGTTGGCGACGATCTCGAAGACCGTGCCTGCTTCGATGCGGTCGTTCCTCGGCAGGGTGAGCATCGCTTTAATTGGACCGGACGTCACCCCTATACGGTGCGTGTCGAAGCCGGTTCCTTCCGGGGTCGTTATGTTCCAGATACGGTCGAGCTCGTTGCTGCCGATCCAGTATTCGTCCCTACCTTTGGCGAACCCGTCGGCGGGCCATGGATCGTATATCTTGAACCTGGTCGTATCCGATTCGTAACCTACCACGAGCCTCCAATGCTTGTCCAGCCTGGCGAGGTCCGAAGGGGTAACGGGCGGATCGATGCTCGGAGGGGTTATTCCTGACGGAGGGAAATCGTTGGGATCCGGGATATTTGGGTTGGGAGGCTGTGGATCGATGACCGGTGGCGTGTCCGTGTACATGTAGAGCATGACCGTGTATCCATGGGTGACCGCCTCGAAGAGGTCCTCGAACCTTTCCTGGAACCTCGGGCTTGGGTCGTCCTTCGAATTCGTCCAATCGTAATAGAACGCCCCGTACCCGAGAGGTCTTGCGGAGTAACCCTTCTGCAGGGGGTTGGAGGCCGCCCTGCTCAGATCGGAGAAATGCCCGGCGCGTACGATCTCCAGGGGCTCCGCCACCCCGGACCCGCGCGGGCCTTTCGTAACGTTCCTGATATCCTGCTGCTGGACATAGGGCCCCCATTGATCGAATATCATGGACAGGCAGGCTTCGCCCGTATGTTCCTTGTCAATGGCCCCATGGTATGGCACCAACACGGAAAGGTCCAGCTGGCTGGCGTATCTGGTCGGCGGGACCTCCCCTGTGGAAAAGTACGGCAAGAGCGTCAGAGAAAGCATGAGAAAGGCCGAAATGACCGTTACTGCGGCGACCTTGGGCCTTCCACCCGATCCTTGGCAAGACATGGTATCACCTTCAACGGTATGGACATCCTGTTTATTATCTTGATGTGGGATATCTCCACCCCGACAATCATGACTACTTATTATAATACTTGTGGAGATTCCCGGTAATGGCAGATGGAGTTGAGAAAATGGCGTTCGACCAGTCCGGAAAGGGAACGCGAAGGGAGAGGGACTCCCTGGGCGAGCTCGAGGTGCCGTCCGAGGCCTATTTCGGGATACAGACCTTGAGGGCGGTGGGAAACTTCGAGGTATCCGGTCTGCCTAACCACCCTTACCTCATCGAGGCCTATGCCTCGATAAAGATGGCCGCTGCCCTGGCGAACATGGAGGTGGGGTGGATGGATGAGGGGATCGGCAAGGCCATCGTCCAGGCTGCGGACGAGGTCCGCAAAGGAGCGTTCAAGGAACATTTTCCCGTGGACAGATTCCAGGCCGGGGCCGGGACGTCCACGAACATGAACGTCAACGAGGTCATCGCCAACAGGGCCCTCGAGATACTGGGACATGACCGGGGCGACTATGACAGGATCTCCCCCAACGACCATGTGAACATGGCCCAGTCCACGAACGATACCTTCCCGACCGCGATGCACCTTTCGGTTCACCGTATGACGCTGGACCTCAAGGGCGTCATGGGTCTCCTGATCGAGGCCCTGGTGCGGAAGGGGAACGAGTTCAGGAACGTGTTGAAACCTGGCAGAACCCATCTTCAGGACGCGGTCCCCGTATCCCTCGGCGAGGAGTTCGCCGCATACGGCACGGCCCTGAAAAGGGTCACCGGGGAGATGGAGCGCAGGAACGAGATGCTCCTCGAGCTGCCACTGGGTGGAACGGCCACAGGTACCGGGATCAATACGCATCAGGACTACAGGCGTGTCGTAACGGAGCGTTTGAAGGGGATCACGGGCCTTGAGCTGAGGTCCAACCCCTCGCCTTATGAGGCCATGCAGTCCACGACCAGGATCGTCGCCGTCTCATCGTCCTACAAGGAATTGGCGGTCGAACTAGGGCGCATCGCCAACGATCTCAGGCTGATGTCCTCGGGACCCACCTCCGGACTCGGAGAGATCATACTTCCCGCGGTCCAGCCGGGATCGTCGATCATGCCGGGAAAGGTCAACCCCGTGCTTCCGGAATGCCTGAACCAGATATGCTTCGTAATAATAGGGAACGACCTTGCGATATCCCAGGCCGCCTGCGCGGGTCAGCTCGAACTCAACGTGATGATGCCCATAATGGGGAACCTGATCCTGCGCTCCGCCGAATACCTAGTGAACTTCCTTCCCGTCTTCACCGAGAAGTGCATAGTCGGGATCAAGGCCGACGAGGTGGCCCTGTCCAAGAGACTTATGCAGAACCCTGCCCTCGCAACGCTTCTAAACAGAAGGATAGGTTACATGAAGGCCGCGGAGATCGCCAGGGAATCGGCTCTGAGCGGAAGGTCCGTGATGGATATCGCTGTGGAGAAGGGGGCCATCAGCAGGGACGAGGCATCCAAGTTCTTCACCGTGGAATCCCTGCTCGGAAGGAGATCTTCCGACATGGATCATAAATAAGGCATCATCCTGAAAGCGAAGAGCGGCAGGGCCGTTCCCGATGGTATGATCGTGTTGTCGCTGATGAAACTGCCCTTGGGATAGCCTATGCTTTCGAAGACCGCGCCGGATAGTGCTATGATGATCGCCTGTAAAGGGCCGTACATTGGCGCCATAAATGCGAACGTCGTTATAATGAAAGCCGCCGATCCCTCGATGGATTTGGACCTGTTCCAGGGCAATCCATGCCTGCCCGCGGCCATGCCGATCACCGAGGCCATGGGATCGCCGAAGGTCATGGCCGCGCATCCGGCGAGCGCTATATCGCGGGGGAAAAAGGTCCAAACTATCAGAACGCCGGCGAAGAACGTTATGATCCCCATTCCCGGAAGGCGATCGCCCTCCCTGTCGAATCGGGCCAGGATCGCGGTGACGACCGGAAGCTGCCTCTTATTCTGAACAAGCGAAAGGATCGATCCCGCAATGAAGAGAACTATCAAAGGCGCAAGGGCCCAGGGAGCGTTCACGATCAAGAGCATGAAGGCGGTCCCCAGCATCACGTGGAAGACCTTCCTCCTGAACTCGACCGGAGGGAACATCCCTCTGGCCTTCTTTTCTCCCATGATAAGAGGATCGATGAACATGTATAAAAGGTGAGGGCCGCCCCCAACCTCGACATATGGACCTCTATGGAGCGGTCAATGTGGAAGGGCCAGGAAAAACAAGCTAGAGGGGATGGGATGCACTCTCTATTGGCTCCGGCCCTTTCCGGGCAGTGAACGACCCGAGGAGGATACGGCCTCCAGAACAGGTCACCCTCATCATTGGAGAGGATAGTATTTAAAGATTGCCTAATATTTCGGGTGATCGGAGGACTTTGGCCGTCTATTATTACCATCAACGGTTCGCACGTTCCTTCGGCCCTTTCTTTCGATCCGACCCTGATCCGCGTTACGAGGGGGCCTTTCCGAGTTCTCGTTAGATATCCTCCTCAAGGCGATATAGGTCTGGTAGCCTCTCTGGAAGGTTGTGAATATACCCCCGATGAGCATGATCCCCATCAACATCTCGAGAACGCTTATCCGATGCCCCAGCACCCCTAGTGGATCCCACCCCTCCGCCCCCCAACCCGCTATGACCAGGAACTGCATAGCTGATGCGAACAGCAGCAGGACCATCCTGTCGGCCCTTCCCATGATCCCGCTGTAATCCCTCCCAACGTTTACCGCCTGTGCCTGTGTCCCCATATATGAGGACAGGAGGACAGAGACAACGGTGAGAAGGCCAAATGTCGTATCGCAAAATCCGGAAAAAGCTATGCCGGCGAGGATGGCTATGTCGGACAGCCTGTCGAAGCTGTGATCGAGGAAATCGCCCAACTTGCTGGCTCGGTTCGAGAACCTGGCTATCCTGCCGTCGAGCGAGTCCGCGATGGAGTTCAATATGACGAAAATGGCGGCTATCAAAAGAAGGAATGGGAGCTCCATACCGCTGGCGGAAGGGGCCCATCTGTTCGATGATCCGTAGAGGACCCCGGCCACGATCGAGAATACAAGAGAAAGCACCGAGAATACGTTGGGATGGACGTTCCTGAAAAGGAGGACGAGAGGGTCCAGGAGTTTCCCGAAAGGGGTCCTCAACATCTCTAAAACCAATCCGACAGCACCTCCAACCAATCTACGTTACCGGGCCTGTATGGAATGAGGCGTTTTAATTCTTTTTCATCGTAGCCCCTTACCATTTCATGTATCCATGACGCGATATCGCCTGGCTCCATTCCTGTGACATCCCTTTCGAGTACGAGACCGCAGCCGGGCACGATCCCTTCCGGATCCTGGCCCGCCAGCCTCGATGTCTCCTCCTCCATCGCCCATATCTGGAGTGTTCCAACACCTTCGGCCTCGGCGTTCTCCCTCGCCTTGGTCTCTGAATATCCGCGGCGAAGCAATCGGTTCTTGATCTCCCTGGGGTCGAGCCGGAGCAGCAGGCAAAGGTCGGAAGGAGCGAGATAGGACAGATGGCCCTCGATCAAGATTAGCCCTGCTTCGGGCCATTGAAAGGCTGCAAGCCCCCTGCGGAGCTCGTCCACGTCCACTACTAGGGAATCAGAGGCTGGATCGTGGCACGGGTCGGGAACGAGCTCGGTTATTAGAGCGTTCATGTCCATGACCATTGCTTCCTTCGGGGGGATCTGCCGGCACACGGTGGTCTTGCCGGTCCCGGGAGTGCCGCAGAGCGATACGATCATACGACCCGGATGATGTTCTCATCAATATAAATAATCCAAATCAGGGCTGCAACCCCCCCTAAACAGCGCTGAACGGAACCCTATCCTCAATTCGGATCAAGTGGGCTGGGGCCTTTAAGAATGTAGCAATCAGGAGAAAAGCTTAAACACATACCGACTGTTGAACCGTAATAACAGGCGAGGACAGGATCATGAGCTTCAAAGGAGTGGCCCTTCTCTTATCCGTCGCAATGTCATTGATACTATTATCGCAAACTTTGATCGATCCACACTATCATCTATCGAACGCAATGCCCTCCAGAGCCGACGGGAAGGATGTGAGCCTGATCGGGATAACCTCACATTCCAACGGTTCGGCCGTCATTATGTCCTCGCAGCAGTTCGTCGCCTGGATCAGGAACACCGGAACCGAGGATTTGGATTCGAGCGTGTTCCTCGAGCTCACCGTATGGTTCCCGGCTTTTGGGAACGCCTCCTCGGCCGTATTCACCAACAGCTCGGACCTTACGGACACGCTGTCGTCTCCGGGAAGCGAACTCAACCACACGTTCCCGCCCTGGACGCCCACATCCACAGGCAGGTACCGGGTCAATGTCTCGATCATTGCGGATGACGACCACCCCCGGGACGATCATATCGAGATACTCATCGACGTGTTCGATAGCGGGCAGTACGCCTTCGAACTGATCAACATAGGTCCCAGCTCACAGACGATAGAGAGGGGGCGATCGACGCTAGAGACGCCGTACAGGCCGTATCAATTCGTCATCATGAATCGGGGGGCGCTGCAGGACTCGTACTCCATCTCGGTCGAATCGAGATGGATCATGCTGCCTTACCAGACCGGTATGGGAACTGTCGAGCCCCAGGAGATGTCATCCACCTTATCCTTCAACGTGATGGTCCCCGAGGACGCCCTTGTCACCGATTGGGATACGATGATAATAAGGGTGGTCTCGAACGGGGACGAGAATATCAGCGCTGTTGCGGTGGTGAACACCTCCGTCGCCGTCCAGAGCGGGGTCTTCATCATTGCGGACCCCCCGGTCCAGAAAGGCTACCCGGGCGGCCCTTGGGTCAATTTCACCTTCACCCTGACGAACACAGGGGACCTGGCAGACAATTACGCCGTTAGGGCGGTCCCCAGGCCCACGAACTGGATGGTGAGATTATGGTCCAGCTCCCTCACCCCTGTGCTGTCGAAGGGGGAATCGACGATCATACGGGCAGGGATCATGATCCCTGAACTGGAATACGACTCGATGATGACCGACCTGACCTACAGAGGGGCCCTGGGAGCCCTTGTGATACAGGCGGACAGCCCGATAAGCTTCGCCCAGGGCTCGGCCGAGGGGCTAGTCGACGTAGGCCTTGTACACACCGTGGAAATGAAGGTGGACCCGCGAAACCATACTGTGCCCTGGCACAGAGAGGGATACAGGGAGGTCCGCTTCAACATCTCCGTCCGATCGGTGAACAACGATGCGGGACTGGCACCCCCGCCCATGGATATCAAGCTCACGGCCCCCAACGGACCCCAAGGCGTTCTATTCACCCCCAAATGGTCCGTCGATCCCAACGAGACCGAATCCAAGAGATGGGCAGCCGGATACAACAGGCCGGACCTGTACCTTCCGAGCGGCATCTGGAGCGAGTGGGTTCAGTTAAAGGTGATCTACCCTCCTTTCCCCTTCGAGGGAAGGGGCGATGCACTGGTGCATGCGGCCCCCATCATCAACGAGACCTTCGACGGCATGTCGATCCCCAAGACCGGTACGGTCTCCGTTTTCGTAAGACCGCTGATCGATTTCACAATATCCCCCCCCGAATGGGCATTCTTCTCCGAGCAGGATCCCGAATCCGATTCCGACGGGAACGGGATCCCTGACTGGAAGGAGGGGGCTCCCGGGGACCGGCTGCTCCTCCCATTCAATGTGACCAATACGGGGAATACCTGGGACTCTTATCGGAGCAGCGCCGCGGCGATCCCGTTGCCTGGTTCCGTGAAGCTTCCGATGGATTGGCTTCTGAACTTCCCGCAGGGCAGCTCGTTCGGACCACTGCTCCCATATCTCTACGACACTCAGTCCCGTCATCATTCCTCGATCGTATGGGTACAGGTCACCGTTCCCAGAGGCGCTCCAATAGGTGAGAGGGTCAACGTTACGCTCAGGGTGAACTCCCTGACCGAACCCTCCCTTGAGAGGAGGGCGTCAGTCACGATAACCGTGAAACAGGGTTTCGCACTGGACCTCGAGCCGGAATCCACGGAGATCGAGGCCTATCCGGACGAGACCGTTTCATCGATGCTCAACCTAACCAATCTGGGCAACGGCATCGATAGCATCATGGTCCAGCTATCGCAGCCTGCCTTGTCCGGCTGGACAGTGGACTTCGAGGAGTCCACCTTTGACCTCGAGCCGGGACGGTCCAGGTCCTTCAGGGTATTGGTGACGCCTTCATCCGAGGCCTCCGCCGACCAGGAGCTTTCACTGAAGGTCAAGGCGGCCTCGTTGATATCACCGACGGCCTTTGACGAGGTGTTCATCAACGTGACGGTTAGATACATAGCCGGTGTCACGTTAAAGGCGAACACGCCGACCGAGGTATGGAAGGTACCTGGAGATTTCGCATCGTTCGAGGTGGAGATACAGAACGACGGGAACGGCAACGATACCTTCGACCTGGCCCTGACGAACGACGCGGATAGTTGGAGCCATACCATTTCGACGGGCTCCCTTGAGGATGTCAGGTCAGTGCAGATACCCAGAGGGCGCAGGGAATTCGTTCGCGTGAACCTTACCCTTCCCGAAATCGCCGAGGCGAACTCGAACGATGACCTGTCCTTGTTGAGGATACGTGCGATGGAGAAGGTCGTATCCACCCTCGAGGTCGTTCCGAGAAGGGACAGGGACAGCAAGGTCGATATCCAGCTGTCCGTTGGGGTCCTGCAGGCCTACAGGTCGAGCATCTTCCTTCGCACCGGTGAGATGTCCACCAAGGACGTTCTCCCGGGCGAGGATGTGTCCTTTTCCCTCTTTATCGAGAACAGGGGGAACGGCCCCGATCTATTGAGCGCGGAGATCGAGGCGGAGTCAAGGTACCTTAAATGGTCCAGTATCAACAGCAGCGCGACCGAGCAGGACCCATTCGCCATCTACCCACTTGAACTCACCATAAACCCGGACCCGGACGACCTTCCCCTTTACGAGGAGGAGGTGGCCGTGAGCGTATCCGCCTATGCAGGGGACGGGCTCTCCTACAGATCGGTCCGTCTCTACGCTTTCGTCGTTATGTCAAGGGTCCTATCGGAGACCCTGGACGTGGACCTGGGCCGATCCTCAGCGATGAAACTAAGGATATGCAACATGCCAGATCCAGGTGAGGTCCCGGTGCTCGGATTCCCCCTACAGAAGAATTATACCCTTTCTTCGTACCTCTTCGAGGAGGGAGACTTCAGCCGGGGTTGGATGATCGATCAGAACAGGCTCTCCGTCATACTCACTCAGCTTTACGAATACAGGGACATGGAGATCGTCCTCACCGCTCCGGACGACCTGGTGGATGGATCCCCATACGCGAGGATCAACATAGACCTCGAAGGAGGCGCTGGCAAGACGAGATCGCACATCTCGCTGGCCAGGGCTGTCTTCTTCGATATCTTCATTGATGCGGAAGCCTCCACCTTCTTCGATCTCTACGAGGGAGAGAGGGGGGGGGCCACTCTCAGGTTCGTAACGACCGGAAACAGGAACCAGGGGTCCATTCCCGTCATGGTCCTGGTCGACGGGGTCGAGGCGGGTTCATACACGATAGGGCCAGCTATGCCCGCCGATAGCTACGACATGCATTCGCCCCTATTCCTGGAGGTCGAGTTCGACATACCCGGGCTTCTCTGGTACGAGAAAGGGCGCGACCTCGATATCCGCATCGTCATAGACCCGGAGGATGAAGTGGTGGAGAATACTGTCACGGGAAGGGGGGAGGCCGAATCGAACAACGTGTTATCCAGGAGTGTGGCAATAATGAACTATTCGCCCCCTCTTCCGATAACCGTTGGGTTGTTCGCCCTGCTGCTCATCATAGCCGCTGCGGGTCTGATAGGGTATCTCTCCGGCGGCAGGTGGAGAAGCCTCTACCTGCTCCCCTTCTCGATCGGCCTATCAGGGGTTTTGGCGATACTCTTCTATCTTCCTTTCGAATCCAGAGGGAATATCCTCTTGGCGAACACCTTCGGGGCCGCAATAATATTGGTCGACCTTGTGATCATCCTTCCCCTGATGATATTCCTGCTCACAAGGTCCGGGAACGAATACATCAGGCATCTGATGGGATACCAGGGGCAAAAGGACCAGATGAGAACTGGCGGCCCCATTCGGACACCTCTGATCCCGATCGGGGTCTCCCTCGCAGGAGGGACGATGCTGTCGCTTCTACCCCTGGCCATATGGCTTTGGCCTTCCTACATCAACGAGAACGGCCTATCTGGCATCCCGCTATCGTTCCTCGATTCGACGGCATGGATCCCCGTATGGTCCATGGTCCTCATATCCGTCGTCGCTGCTCTGACGCTTCAGATATCGACCCTGTTCCTGAAGAAGAGGAGCCTGGCCTATCTATCAAACGTTTCAGATCAACTCGAAAGGCTTAACAAGGAGATAAAGGAGGGGTTCGCCTGAACGCTGTCCAGAAGTTGAACCCTCAGGAGCTGATCGAGCAGGCCAGGCAGGAGTTGGCGGTCGGTAATTTCATCAAAGCGGCGAGGCTTTCGAAGAAGGCCGGATCCCTCATCGATGAGACCCAATCCCTTCACCGCAGGTTCATGGAGCTGTTGAAGAAGGCCCGGGAGAGGACCGACCTCATGGAGGAGAGCGGATACGATGTCAATGAGGCGAGGCGCATCATCGACTCATCAAGGGATACCGCCCTGAGGGCGGATTACCAGAACGCCCTTGACAGGTTAAAGACGTTGAGAAAGGCACTGAACAGGGCGACCTATACGCCTTTCCCGTTGCTCAACAGGAACGTGGACATACTGACGGCGGCGATCTGGACCGGAAATGCCATCAACTATACCGTAAGGATAGAGAACCCGTCTTCCGAGCCCCTTGGAGAGATAATAATCAGGCCAAGTTTTGATGAAGGACTGTTCCGCAACGTCGAGGAAAGGCTCTTCGGAATGATAGGCCCCAAAGAATACAAGGAATCCACATTCATTCTCCATCCCACCGATCCTAACTGGAACATCGGAATAGAAGGGCATCTCCTAAAGGATGCGGGCATAATACTCCGCACCGCCTTCTCATCCAGGCAGGGGAGGGCCTCCTACCACATAACCATAGAGAACAACAGCGACCAGATCATCAGGGACGTTCGGCTATCCCCGAAACCGCCCGGCGGCCTCGTTCCGGACCCGCCGGGTGCGGTCATAACATCGATCGAGCCCTTCGGATCCGCTACCGTCGAGTTCAAGCTCGATACGCCGACGTTCGCTCGGGCACAGGAGGACGCCCCTGCGGCCAAGGAGAGGGTGATCGTCCTTGACGAGGACGATTTCACGGTGGAGGAGAGGCCTGTAGTGCGGTCCGTCGATATGGACCCTGAGGTCATGGATGAGGATGTCGTGTCCTGGGAGGAAGAGGACGAGAACCTTACGGCACCAAAGGGAGAAGCGGGGACCGCTGAGTTATCGCCCGATGAAAATGAGATCGACATGATGATCATGAGCCCGTACGCCTATCCGGACATTATAGGCGGGGACGGAATTATTGATAAGAAGCTTAAGAAAAAAAATATGGAGGAAGACACATGAAAAGGATGCACTGGAAGAGAGATACCGGCGCTATCGGGATAGGGACATTGATAATCTTCATCGCCCTTATACTGGTAGCGGCTATTGCCGCAGCTGTGATCATAGCGACCGCTGAGGACCTGGAGGAGAAGGCCCAGTCAGCGAAGCAGGACGCCGTCAAACTGGTCAGGGCCGCGCCGATGATAATGATAGCAGAAGGGACCGTAAGCGGTTCCAACGTCGTTTCGATAGACCTGTACATGGACCTTTACGGTTCCGAGGGGGTCGATATGAGGGACCTAGTCCTGCACATCCTGGTTACACCAACGACCGGGAACGCGGTATCTACGGACCTTACGTTCAACACCGCATCCCCCACTCAGGCTACCGCACAGTTCTTCGCCACGGACGAGGTGCTGGACCCGCTGAACCAGTATGACCCCACGGCGACCCCGCCCAGGTACATACTGGGGGAGAGGGCACGTCTGGTCCTGACGGTCGACCTCTCAACGGCCCTCACAGCTCTCCCGCCAGCCTCAACCCTTGAGATATACACCCATGTGACCACATCCGGCCATCAGAGGTATGATTTCTTCAGGACGCCGAGCGCGTATCCGACCGGTGGGATCGTATCGCTACTGGAATGACGGGCAGGTGGAGAATCTCACATGGCCAAGAAGAAGGTCGAAGAGGAGGAGTTCGTTATCGAGTCCTCCGACAAGGTAGCCTCAGGCGAGATCAAGCGATACGAGGTTCGAATGGAGCCCCCGCTCATCAGCGGAAGGAAGGTAAAGCCTGTTGTGGAATCGCCCGAGTCCACTTCTGCAACTGGACCGACCTCCTTCCCCAAGGTCCCGAGCAGGGGGCAGATGGCGGGATTCCAGGGCCCCAGCGCCCAGCAGATATTCAAGCTCGAGGACGATCTGAGGAGGACCCGGGAGGTGATGGAGGACCTCAAACACACGAGCTCCAAGCTCGAGGCCGAGGTGAAGGACATGCGCTCGGAGATGGAGCGGGTGAATTACCTTCTCCGCAGCCTGGAGGGTCTCAGGAACTCCCTCAAGGACATCGAGTCCACGGTCAGCGAGCTCTCCGGGCTTTACGACATGATCTCATCCAGCATCAATCCGTTCATCGACATACCACCCCTCGGAGCTTCCGTATCGCCCGCTGTCAAGGGCGAAGCCCCCTCGGGAAAGGTCGTCGAAGCCCGGGATGTGTTCGAGGATATTGAGGAATGTTTCGAGGACGACATAATGGACTCGGACGAATGGCTGCTTCGATGGACAAAATTCCTCATAGACCGAGTAGGGAAGGAGGGCCTCGAGCGTACACTCGAATACTATTCGGAGATGAACTGGGTAGACCAGAGGATCGTTGACAAGGTGTTCAACATCGCAAAGGGGATCGCATCGCCACCGAGAGCGGGCGAGGGAGAGCGCAAGGTGACGTGGAAGCTGGATGCAGAGGACCACATACAATCCCTGGATTTCATCAAGAAGATCAGAGGGGATAGAAGGTGATATGACATGTCCTCTGGAGGTTCCATCGGGTTGGCCATTGTCCTTATGGGGGCCGTGGTAGGATTGGCGGTCTCTCAACCGCACATCGACAGCGCGGTAGGGGACCTCAGGCAGGCCAGGGAGGATCTCAAGGAAAGCGCCATATCCATAAGGAACACGGATTTCTCGATAGATGGAGCGAATTACAACAACACGACACGTGATCTCGAAATAGAATTGTTCAATTCGGGCTCCGATCCCATCGAAGGAGGGGGGTTCCAGTTCCTGCTCGACGGAGTCCTGGCCGCCCCTTCCTACGAAGGGGGTCCTCTCATCTACCCGGGGTACACGGCGATATACTCGTTCGATAACGTATCGAAACCCCTATCGGCCAGGGTAGTAGGGCCCTTCGGCATCGCACGGCACTTGAACGCGGGCGACATCGAGGAGACATGAGGGATCCACATGGCAGGGACCGCTATATCCGAACTGATCTTCTTTGTCGCGGCCTTGATAGTATCGTCCGCCGTGGCGGTGGCCTTCATTGATGTCGCCGACAACTACTCAAAGGGCCTCAGGGACGAGGCCGCCCTACTGAGGGCGGACATGACATCCTCTCTGACCATCGTTAACGACCCGGGCATGGTGCCGTACGATAATATATCTCAGAACCTGACCTTCTATATCAAGAACACGGGATCCTCGGAGCTCTCCGTTCAGGACGTCATAGTTTCGGCAAACGGAACGGTATCCGGAGGCAATGGGACCCTGGTCCTGATAGTAGGCGGTGGGTCTATATGGGTGCCCGGGTCCGTTGTCCAGGTCACCTTCGAGGCAGGGGGCCTCGTGGAAGGCGCCGATTACAGCGGATGGGCATCCACATCGGGCCTCACGGAAGGGGGGGCTCCAAGGGGGTCCGCACTGGACACCATCACGTTCAGGATAAGGGAGGTCTGATATGAACATCTCGCGTCCTTCCCTGCTTAGGTTCGATTTCGAGAGGGACGGACTCCACAGGCATCTGGGGGGCGGGCTTCCAAAGGGGACATTGATCGTCGTGTCAGGGGGAGTGGGCAGCGGAAAATCGGCCCTGATCCAGAGGCTCGCATACGGGCTGCTACTACACAGGCATTCAATGACGCTTATATCCACTGAGACGACGACGAAGGGTTTCCTTGACCAGATGGATTCGCTCGATTATCCCGTCAAGAAGCATGTATTGGACGGATCAATGAGGTTGGTTCCTGTTTTTCCCCTGATAGGCAAGGCCAAGAAGAGGACCGATTTCCTGCAGCGGCTCACCAGCACGTCGTCGCTCTTCGACACCGAGGTCATAGCGATAGACACCTTCTCCGCCCTGGTCATGAACGACATAGACGAGGCGAGATCGATCTCGACCATCTCCTTTCTGAAGAAGATTACGGGCAGGAACAAGACCATCATGCTGGCCATGGACCCTCTGGACCTCCCCCCCGAGATCATCGGACCCTTCAGGTCCGTCGCCGATATACTGATAGAACTGAAGACCCAGATAGTGGAGGGCGAGGTCGAGCATATTTTCTACGTGACCAGATATTCGCATGCGCACGGGCCGGTGAGCACGGCGGTCGGTTTCAGGATCGAGCCCCGGGCAGGTTTCATCGTCGATATAACAACGGTTTCATGAGGTGTGATCGATGGATATGGAGGAGGCCGCATCGAAGAACCCGCATCTCAAGTCCTATCAGGAATCGCTGAGGTCCCGAAACCTTCCGACACCTTTCTTCCAGGAAAGATTGGGAGAGGACCTCTCCACCCTCAGGTCTCCTGACCTGATATATCCTCTTGGCGACCCGGTCTTCGTCCACATCCATGAGGTCGATGGTGACGAGAGGGAATACACCGTGATCCAGCCGACGCTGCCGGACGACGCCATGATCAAGATACAGGAGATCAAGTCCAACATCTTGGAGATGGCGCCCCTTCACAAGGGCAGCGAGGAGGATATTGAAAAGCTCCTCGAAGGGCTGTTCAGAGATACGGTTCAATTCCGGGGCGAGGGCCGGACCTTCCTGGACAGACTTCGACGTAAGAGGACCGTCATCGACCGTGAAGAGGTTCAAGGGATCCTGTACGGATTGAAGAGAGACCTGATACGGGGAGGTGTGATCGAGCCCCTGCTCATGGACCCCTATCTCGAGGACATACATGCTGTTGGTCTGAAGAACATATCCGTTGTCCACAAGATATTCGGAATGCTGAGGACCAACCTGCGTTTCCGAACGGAACAGGAACTGGACGATTTCATCAGATCCACCGCCGAGAGGATCGGCAGACCCGTCACCGACGCGAGACCGATAGTCGACGGGGCTCTGCCCGACGGTTCCAGGATCAATATCATCTACTCGGAGGACGTCTCCAAGGAGGGGGCGAGCTTCACCGTCAGGAAGTTCTACGAGAAGCCCCCAACCATGCCCCAGCTCGTTAAATGGGGCACTTTCTCCGCAAAGATGGCCGCATACCTCTGGATATGCCTGGAGTACGGCATGTCCATGTTCATCTCGGGAGAGACAGCCTCCGGCAAGACCACCACACTGAACTCCCTGCTGTCCTTCATAAATTTTAGAAAGAAGATATATTCTGCTGAGGACACGCCCGAGGTAGTGGTACCTCATGATATATGGCAAAGGCTGATCACTAGGGAGACGGTTTTCGAGGGGGCGAAGGTCGAGCTGTTCGACCTCGTCAAGACCGCCTTGAGGTCCAGGCCAGACTACATAATAATCGGGGAGGTCAGGGGAGAGGAGGGCAGCGGAGCCTTCCAGGCGATGCAGACGGGGCACAGCGTACTATCCACGTTCCACGCCTCCTCGATCGACAAGATGATCCAGCGGTTCACGGGGGATCCCATCAACGTCCCGATACGTTTCATCGACAACATGAACGTGGCGCTGTTCCAGGAGATCGTCTACAAGGAGGGGAGGATCATCAGGAGATGCAGCGCCATAGAGGAAATGATAAAATACTCCAAAGAGAGGGGAGGAATTCTCACCAGGACCGTGTTCGAATGGGATCCGGTCAGGGACACCCATTATTTCACAGGGATGTACAACTCCTACATCCTGGAGCACAAGATCGCCCCCAAGATGGGGCTCGACTTCGCCAAGGACATTTATTCCGAATTGGACCGCCGTGAGAGGGTCATACGGTCCATGGTCGAGTCCGGGATCACAGGATACGACGAGGTTAACTCGATATTCCGCAGGTATTCGGACAGAGGTTGGGAGGGGCTTCCGAGGAACCTCAGGGGGTGACAGAACGGGGATTAGAGAGGCTTACGCCGATCTGGACATGGAGCCTGGTCAGTGGATGCTCAAGAGGGTACTGCCCGCTGCCGCCTCGGCGATAATACTATCGCTCGTTCTCATGTTGGCCCTGCCGGGCGTATTCCTCACAGGTCCTCCGCTCCTTTTGCTCATCGCACTGGTGGCGCTCGCCTCTTCCTCGGCACTTCTGTTCCCGCTCGTACTGAGAGAGAAGAGGAAGAGCGAGATAGATGACCAGCTGCATCTTTTCATCATCAGGATCGGGGTGCTTTCTCTCTCATCCTCGACGAGAAAGTCCATCTACGAGCATGCGGCCAGGGACCGGGACGGTTCCTCTGCGATAACCTGGGAGCTCGAGAAGGTGAGGGTGCTCTCGGGGAAATGGAAGATATCGATCCCGGAGGCACTGAGGATCGTATCCAAGAAGACCCCATCGAGCAGATTGGGGGATTTCATGGAGCGGATGGCCTATGCCATAGAGACCGATGAGGATCCCAAGGCCTTCTTCAGGAACGAGCAGGAGGCCGCCCTGGAAGAGTTCAAGAGCCGGTACTCGAACACTCTGGACAGGATCGAAGTCGTGAGGGAGGTCTACATCTCCATGGTGTCCGTCACGATGTTCCTCAACGTGATGCTCGTGATACTGTCCATGATGGTCGGGATCAATCATTACCTCATATCCTTCCTCATCGTGTTCATCTTCATCCTTGTGGAGATCATACTCTGGATAGTCGTGGACCAGACCATGCCCGGCGAATCCATATGGTTCGGGACAGGGGCATCCATTGCCACATCGGCCTTCATCAGAAGGTACAGGATAACCCTTGCCTTAGCACTGATCTCCTCTTCCATTCTCGCGATCATAACCGTCTTTATCGGGCCTTCCCTGGAACATGCTCTCATACACCTTGCCGTGATCGCGACCCCGCTTCTCGTTCCGGGAATCGTCATACTCAAGGAGGAGAGGACCATAACGAGGCGAGATGAGGCCTTCGGTGCCTTCATACGCATACTGGGAACCGCCGCCGAGAGCAAGGGCGGGATCCCTCTATCCGTCATCAAGAGGTTGAGATGGCACGATTTCGGGGCATTGACAGAGCAGGTGCGTAACCTCTACGACCGGCTCGAGACTCGAATAGATCAGGAAGGGGCGTGGAACATGTTCGTTAGAGAGAGCCGCTCCGAGCTGATATCCCAGTTCATGAACACTTACCTGGACGGAGTGAGGTCCGGTGGCAACCCCAAGGACGTTTCATCGATGGTCTCTACATACTTCACGAGCCTGGCATCCCTAAGGAAGAGAAGATACCTGATGGCAGACAACTTCACGGCGATCCTGTATGGACTTACCCTGTTCATCTCTGGGGGATTGTTCCTTATCGAAGGTGTAGTGGAGGAGATGCTAAAGAGGCTGGAGTCGCTGAGCGATCTGTCGGGATCCGTTGAGAACCTTCAGGGATTGGTCCTGTTGAAGGATGTTGCGAACCTCGAGATAATACTCATGATCGCCATACTGATGGTCGTGATGGTCCACATACTGTTCTCCGTCGAATCGGCAAGGAGGTTCCGGGGCAGCAACAGGATGATCGCGCTCATCCATCTCCCGGGACTCCTGTGGTGCGCAGCGATATCTGCGTTCCTGGCAAGGTTCGCCGTGGGATCGATCCTTTGAGGATCGGAGTCATCTCATACGGTCTGGTCGAAGAAGGTCCAATGTCCTATGGCGCGTCCCCTCTTGAGCTGCTTCGCCTGCATGTACACATCGACCACGCTTACGACGTATAGGACGAGGTTGAGAGGACCGACCATTCCCATGGTGATTATCGTCAGCGGGGTTATGATGAGTTGGGCGAGGATGAACGCCAGGGCCTTCTGCCATTGGCCGATGTAGAAGTATCCGAGGCAGCCGAAGAAGCTGACCCATCCTATGCAAAGCTGGATCACCAAAGCGACAGTGGGATCCCTCTCTCCCGTCAATCTTTCTTGTTCCATACAGATACACCGCGTCAGGTAGACCATCATTGATTATATTTAGTATACTGTGAGTTATCAGGATGTAAGACATGTTGGATGATGGGTCTAAAAAATAATACTTTTTGTCCATATAGCAATAGTTTTTAATATGCCGATACGGTTCATGGTTCACGCATGCCAGAGTATTTGGCGTGTCAGAGGGCAATGGGGAAATACTGTTGAGGTGAATCAAATGGGATCTGAACCAATAAAGAAAGCTGACAATAAAGTGATGGCCATACTCGGATGGTTGGGGATACTCGGAGCGATAATTCTGATCGCCACGGGTAAGAAGGACGAGGACCCGCAGCTCGGGACGATATTCTGGCAGTCTCTGGTTTGGGGCCTGATCCTGTTCCTGGGGATCATTCCATTCATCGGCTGGATCTTCTACATAATCGCCATTATCATGCTCATAGTAGGATTGATCATGGCAGCCACCGGAAAGGTCTGGCAGTCCCCTCTCGTCGGAGGATGGGCTTACAATAAGGCTCATGAAAAGTGAACGCCGATCGGATCGTAGGCCACAATTCGAGGCGAACGGTCCATCAGGGCCGGTCCGCACTGCGTCGGACCGGCCTGATCCTTTTTGTTCGAAGGTAGGTTCAAAGCGTTCTACCGATCTTTTTTCAGTCCTAAACGTCCTCTTTGGACTGTTACCAATACTTGTATCTCATCATCCGGATTGCTCCCGCTACGATAACGACACCTACAGGATATTCGGCATAAGGATCTGCATGGGGTGCTCCACCTCGTACACCATCGCCGCGCTCCTTGTCATATCCTGCGCGTTCCTCAGATGGGATCTATACTTCGGGACCATGTTGCTTCACAAGGACCTGCTGCTCTCTCTTGCTCTCCTCCTCGGATCGTTCCAGTTATTGAAGTACATCGTCCCTTTCCGCTCGAGATCGATCAGGGTCCTGGTTAAAGCCGCTTTGGGGATCTCTTTGGGGTCCCTATGCGTATGGGCTCTGACGCTGCCGGTGCCACTTTACACGAGGTTCGCCGGGCTCCTGGCGATTATCAGCTCGATCGCCCTTCTGGGCACATACCGTTACAACTACCTGAGAAAGGTATGTTCGGGCTGCATATACCACGGAGATTGGGACATATGTTATGGATTCCGGACCCTCAACTCCCACGACAGGTTACGAAATATCTCGAGAAGGCACGGTATATTCTCCCTTATCTTCGACGAGAGGCGTAAGGAAGGTCTCTTCGAGAAAGAAGGGCTTCCACCACGCGAGGCGTATTCCCTCCTTGAGCCGGAGCTCGAGGACGATCCCCCATGGCTCTTTCACAACGAAAGCTACAGGATCCCATGGCTTCCGAGGACCGGCCTCGAGGTCTCGGATAAAAAGGATATTCCGGCCCGTTGAAACGGGTCCGTCTTAAGGATCCGTTCAGCGAACGTCCTATAAAACTAATATACAGGCTATGACCATAATAAGCATCACAGAGCATGGTCTCTGAACCGGAAATGACATGCCCGGGGTTTCTGGACATTCTGAATGCTTTATAGCTTTTCTATAATATATTTTACTATTTATTCAATGATTGTCACATAACTGATTTATATAATTAACACTAATCCATATTCTAAGGTGATAAAATGAAACAGATGGCACTCTTGATCGCAAGCATGCTGGGCATGGCGGCGATCTTCGGATTCGCGAACGCCCTGAACCCACTGGACAAGAACGACTGGGACCAGGATCCGGACGGAGATGGCCTGAACAACAGGGAAGAGTTCGCCGCGGGGACGGATCCCAACAACTGGGACACCGATGGCGACGGGCTCCCAGATGGTTGGGAGGTCGAGAACGGGATGAACCCGAGGGACCCTACTGATGCCGACGAGGACAACGATTACTTCGGTGGGGAGGAATACGCCTCATATTCCCAGGTGGATCCTCCATACACCAACTATGACGAATATTACAGGTTCTACGGAATACACGCCGAGACCGGTGAGAAGCTCTACCGACCCACCAACCCCAATAATCCAGATACGGACGGGGACAACATCCTGGACCCGGACGATTCCTGGCCCTGGGACTTCGGCCAAAAGGGAGGCCCCGGATCCGGGGGCGGCGGTGACGCCCCCAATCCGGGAGCGCCTACGGAACCGCCTAAGGATACGGATGGTGACGGCATCCTCGACTGGTACGAGGCCCTCATCGGCACCGACCCGTTCAACCCCGACACCGACGGGGATGGCCTGCTTGATCCCATCGAACTGCAGAGAGGGCTCGACCCCAACGACTGGGACACGGACAACGATATGCTGGTGGACCTCGTCGAAGAGGGAGGGTCGGGCGGATCCACCGACGGTCACTTCCAGGATACCGACAACGACGGGATCTGAACACAACATCGATCGGATCGAATACGGGCCGGAAAACCGGCCCGTATACTTTTTTCCCCTTGATATCAAAGGGTCAGTTATAATAACATATATACATATTTTTATAAATATTGTTTAATTATTGTTCTAAAAACTTTAAATACTAATTACATTCATACAATATATTAGGTGAAATAAATGAAAGAGACGGTAATCATCATGGCAAGTGTGATCGGCCTTGCGGGGATCTTCGGATTCGCGAACGCCCTGAACCCACTGGACAAGAACGACTGGGACCAGGATCCGGACGGAGATGGCCTGAACAACAGGGAAGAGTTCGCCGCGGGGACGGATCCCAACAACTGGGACACCGATGGCGACGGGCTCCCAGATGGTTGGGAGGTCGAGAACGGGATGAACCCGAGGGATCCTACGGATGCCGACGAGGACAACGATTACTTCGGGGGAGAGGAGTATGCGATGTATACGCAGGTGGACCCGCCCTATACGAACTATGATGAGTACTACAGGTTCTACGGAATACACGCCGAGACCGGTGAGAAGCTCTACCGACCCACCAACCCCAACAACCCGGACACGGACGGCGACGGGATACTGGACCCGGACGATCCCTGGCCCTGGGACTTCAGAGGAGATGGAGATGATGATCAATCCGATGGCGATGATTCGGATGGTGATGATGGAGAACCAATTCCCAACGATGACACGGACGGAGATGGCATCCTCGACTGGTACGAGTCCCTTATCGGCACCGATCCGTTCAACCCTGACACAGACGGCGACGGCCTCATAGACCCAATAGAGCTTAGAAGGGGGCTCGACCCCAACGATTGGGACAGCGACAACGATCTGCTCATCGACGGTGTGGAGGAAGGGACCGGAGGATCCACAGACGGCCACTTCCAGGATACCGACAACGACGGCATTTGATCGGACAAGGTGCCTCGGGCACCTTGGTTCGGTCCCGAGGCCCTAAAAAATGCTCATGTCCTTCGCCCCGTTCGATAGGAGTATGACCTTCGAGGCGGGATTCTCCCCGGCTTTTAAATATCCTGTAAGTTCGGACATCCTTTCGGCGAACCCTCTTATCCTCTCGAACGAGGGCATGTTGGACCTCTCAAGCCTCTCCCTGGAATAACCGACGTGGACATATCCTTTCGGCTCGATGAAATCGAAATCGCCTTTTAGGTCCATCTCGGCATATTCCTCCTCGTAACCGACGTTCCAGCCCTCGACCAGAGTATGCCTTGCGACCCTCCTCGTATCGAGAGAGGGCATGATCTGGACCGTCTCCATGATCCGATCCCAAAGCCCTTCATGCTGGGGCAGGCAGAGTTTTCTATATATCTCCCTGTTCGGCGCGTCAAGAGAGACGTACAATTGCGTCGGAAGCGGGTCCAGGTCCCTCAACACGTGCGGCATCGTCCCGTTCGTAACGAGGAACGTGGTGAAATCCCTCCTCCTGTACGCCGCTATCAGAGCCCCAAGGTAAGGATAGAAAGTGGGTTCGCCAGTAAGGGAGATGGCCACCTGGTTCGGAGCCCTGGCCTCCTCCCACATCGCCGGATCGCATCTCTCGTCACCCTTGAAACCCGCGACCAGCCTCCTCTGGGCCGCTATCGTGCCCTCGACTATCTTCTCCGGATCGTCCCAGACATCCGATACATCCTCTTTGCCCTGATACCTCCAGCAGTAAAGGCATCGATGATTGCAGGCGTTGGCGACGGGCGTCATCTGAAGGCATCTGTGCGATGAGATCCCGAAGAACTCCTGTTTGTAACAGACCCGATCCCGCATCAGGGACTCCCTGAGCCAATGGCATGTCTTCACGGCCGAATGGTTCCCCACCACGGCATACCCCTGCTTCTCGAACATGGAGCGGAGCTCGTCGTCCATAAAACGGTAAGAGCTGCCCGTATTATTAAGATTTGACCGATTGGCCCCATCAGAACAGGCCCTTTGCGACCCCGTTCCCATCGATGTCCATGCCAACTGAAGCGGGAACCCTGGGCAGACCTGGCATGGTGGTGATCGTCCCGGTCAGCGGTATGACGAACCCCGCTCCCGCCGAGAGCCTCATGTCGTTTATGGTTATCTTGAACTTCCGGGGAGATCCCAGCACGCCTGGATCGTCGGTCAGTGAGTACTGGGTCTTGGCCATGCACACGGGCAGGTGGCCGTAGCCCATGGCCTCGAACTCCGCCATCCTCTTCCCGGCCTCGTGGGAGTACACTACCTTGTCCGCGCCGTACACGTCCCGGCATATCCATTCGATCTTCTCCTCGATGGACATGTTGTCCGGATAAAGGGTGTTGAAACATCCCTTGCATCCCCGGATGACCTCCTTGAGCTTGGAGGCCACGTCCATCGCGCCGTCCCCGCCCCTTGCGTGATGGTCCGATACGGCCACGGGGACCTGCAGCCCCTCGCATATCCTTCTTATTGCCTCCAGTTCGTCCTTCGAATCGGAGCCGAACCTGTTTATCGCGACCACCACGGGAACTCCGAAGATCTGCAGTATTCCCAGATGCCTAGCTAGGTTGGCCGCCCCCTTCCTCACGGCAAGCACGTTGGTCCTTTTCATATCGTCTAGACGAACCCCTCCCTGCAGCTTCAATGACCTTACGGTGGAGACCAATACCACAGCGGAGGGGATCAATCCGGTCTGCCTGCAGAATATGTTGAAGAACTTCTCGGCCCCCAGGTCCGATCCGAAACCCGCCTCGGTGATGAAATAATCGCTGAGGTGCATACCGATAAGCGTGGAAAGGAAGGATGAGGTCCCGTGCGCGATATTTGCGAAAGGCCCACCATGTATGAAGGCTGGAACGCCCTCGATGGTCTGGACCAGGTTGGGTCTGATGGCGTCCCTTAATAGCAGCGACATTGCCCCGACGGCTCCCAGGTCCTTGGCGGTGACGGGATCCCCTTTCCTGTTGTAGGCGACGATGACCCTGGATAGCCTGTTCTTCAGGTCCTCCACGCCCGAAGCGAGGCAGATAATGGCCATCACTTCGGAGGCGGCGGTTATGCTGAAATGGTCCTCCTGGGGCATTCCGCTCTTCTCTCCCCCAAGACCTATGACCATGTTCCTGAGGGACCTATCGTTCATATCCATGACCCTGTGCCATGCTATGCGCCTCGGATCGATCATGAGTTCGTTGCCGTGATGCATATGATTGTTCAACAGCGCCGCGAGTAGATTGTGAGCGGCGGAAATAGCGTGTATGTCCCCGGTGAAATGCAGGTTGATGTCCTCCATGGGCAGGACCTGTGAATACCCTCCTCCGGCCGCCCCTCCCTTTATCCCGAAGACTGGGCCCATGGAAGGCTCCCTCATGCCGAGCATGGCACGTTCCCCTTGTTTGGCCAGGGCCTGTGCCAGGCCGATCGTCATTGTGGTCTTCCCCTCACCTGCCGGGGTGGGGCTGGTTGTCGTGACCAGGACCAGATGCCCCCTGGGAAGAGATGATATCCTATCTAGAGCGGACAGGGAGACCTTAGCCTTGTGACCGCCCCACTCGGTGTATTCGCCTTCGAGCAGTCCGGCTTTGGCCGCGATCTCATCTATAGGGCGCAATCTGGCTGCTTGCGCTATCTCGATATCGCTCAACATGTTATCCTGCGACATATCTCATCGATGATATTTAATCGTCTCTTCGAATACACAGCAAGCAATAATATCGATGTCCGGCATGATGTATGGGGTTCGCAGGATGGACATCCGGGACGTTGTTAGGATCAAGAAGGGTGCCGGGGGCCTGGACCATCCCGAGAACTTATGCATACTGCTCGACAGGGAGAAGGAGGGTAGGGACCACCACGCCGTCGTCCATACCCTGAAAGGGCGCATGAGGTTCAAATGGGATCTCCTGAAGGGAACCACCGGAGCGGTCTTTTCCGGCGATAAGACGGACACTGCTTCGATGGATATGCTTTTAAGGTCCGAGATACAGCGTTTGAGCTCCGGGAACGCCCTCCGGCTCGATCCGCAGATCATCATCGACACATTGAAGGTCTCGGACCTGTGGAGGTCCGCCCTATCCCTTCTGGCCTCAAAGGGGGTTCCCGAGGGAGAGGACCTGCCCGCAATGTCCGCAGAGGAGATCGCCAGGGCCCATTACGACCCCCTCATACCGGATAGAAGACATGTAAAGGCCGTGGAGAAGGTTCTGTCAAAGGCCGATGGGGAGGACCGACCCTATTTAAGAAGGGCTGGCCAAAATGACGGCACCTACATCCCATGCTCCGAGCGCTCGCTGAAGAGGATGGAGCAACACGCCAGAAGGCTCGAGGAGTTGAAGGGCGCCTACGTGGAATGGGTCCAGGAGGACATCGACGGGAGGCAGGTCAGATCTCCCGCGAGCAGGGTCGAGGACATATCCAAGGTCGATCTCGATGAAGATCTAAAGGATGAAATGGACAGGGTCTGCCTGTGGGGCCTGGCCTACATCGAGAGCGGAAGATGGATCAAAAAGGGGACTCCTATCATCCACATGGAGGATTCGATCGCCTCCCCAGTCGGTCTCGCAGACACCTCGGTTCGCAGGCTTGAAGGTTTCGATCTCGAGAGGTTCCTCGCATTCTTCTTCAAGGACCTGCCCCTTTCCAGATCGGACGACCTGCCGTCGAACATCCTATTAACCCTCTTAAAGCTCGGCAGGATCACCTGGAGATCCTGTTCCGACCTGGTGGTCCATCACAAGATAGCCACCGGGGCGAGCAGATTCCACAGGGAATTCTCAGATACGCTCCTCGAAGCTTCCGGGAGAATCCCGGCTCTCGAAGATGACCCTCGTATTGGGGGAAGGAGGGATCTCAGGAACCTTGAAACGTATACGATAGATCCCGATGATGCGAAGGATTTCGACGACGCCGTCTCGCTCGTTCCATCGAAGGATGGTGCGGTCGTATTCGTCCATATAGCCGATGTGACGCATTATGTGAGGCCCGATGATCCGGTCGATTCAGAGGCCCGGTTCAGGGCAACATCGGTATACCTTCCTTCCGGGGTGCTTCCCATGCTCCCGCCCCGGCTCTCGGAGGACCTCTGCTCCCTCCGGGAAGGGGAGGACCGCCTCGCCATGACGGTAAAGATACGGCTCGATCCTGACCGGAACGTGATCGATAGTGAGTTCTTTCCCTCGGTGATACGGGTCAGGAGAAATCTTACCTACGACATGGTGGAAAGGGCTATCGAAGAGGGTGCTGAGCCTTTCACGGCGCTTTACGCCATAACCGAACACCTTTCGAGGTCCGCCAGGCGCATGGGCATCGAGACGCCTGAGAGGAGGGTGCGGTTCAGTGCAGATGATGAGATAACTACAACAATGAAGAGGGCCACCCGATCCACGCGTATGATCGAGGAGCTGATGGTGCTCACCAACGAACGAGCCGCTGGTCTTCTCGCAGCGAATGGAGCGACCTGCGTCTATCGGGTTCATCCTATAGCCGACGTGTCCTCATTGGAACGTTTCAATTCCGCTTGCGATGTTCTCGGCGTCCCCATCAGGATCGAAGGCGATTGGACATCGAAGGTCTCGAAGGGGGAAGGCGGCCCCGATGCGGATGAGGATTCCATGCTCAAAGCCCTCTTGAGCGGGGGCAAGCTCTCCTTCGGATCCCTGCAGGATATTACAAGGACGGACCCGTCCGACGGGAACGGGGCCTTTGAGGTGGACCGGGAGAAAATGGATGCTGCCCTGGACGCGATCAACGAGGCCCTTTGCAAGGTCCATGCCCTCCCCGAGCAATGGATGCGGGACCTCCTTTCCTTCTCCCTTCTTCGCAGCGTCCCAAAGGCCCTGTATTCACTTGACAACATAGGTCATTTCGGGCTTCGCTCCGAAAGATACTGTCATTTCACCTCCCCCATCAGGCGATATGCCGACGTCCTCGTACACCGTGCGATAAAGGCTTTGCTCTCCTCAGAGGGGATCGGAACGGATGCCACATGGGAGATGCCGGAAAGGGAGATGCTGGATGCATATATCGAACATATCAATGATATGTCCCGCTCGGCGGAAGAGTGGGAGAGGGAGATGGTGAACGTGGCGCTGTCCATCCGTATGGCGATGTCCGGCACCTCATCGCTACGGGGCAGGATCAATTCCATATCGCCAGGCGCCTGCTATGTCTCCCTCGATGAGAGCATGGTGGAGGGCAGGTTGGGCTACAGGTATATTTCCCAGTTCAGGGTTGCCCCCGATGAGGATATGTGCAGGATCCAGATGTCACTTGAGGACAATATGGGATCGGACCTGGACGCCCGCATGTTGGAGGAGATCGCCAGGGAAGGAGGAGTGATCACCCTTTTCCGGCTCGGGGATATGATCGAATGTCGGGTACGTTCTATCTCAATATGTGACGGAGCGATCGAATTGACCCTGGCGTGAAATAACCTAGAAAAATATATAGGCGATGTAGTGAGGTGATGGTCGATCCTCAGACAAAGGGCCCTATGTTGGCACAGGAAATGGATAGGCCTGATGAGGAACAAGACCCACGATGGATAAAGGGGGAAGGTCATGATACTTCCGAAGGGAACGCTCGATTACACCCGGAAAGGCGGGGAAGGACAAATAAAAGAGATCATCTCCGGGATCACCGAGGGGGTTTGTACGGGCTATTTGCTCGTCAAAGGGGATCTGGAGACCGATGAGGGAAATAGGGACAACGTGATCGGACAGATGGTGTTCAAGGAAGGGAAACCCCTGCTCTGCGAGTCCACTGTCGGAACAGTAGTGAAGAAGGGGGATGTCGGAGCCTTTCCTCTGCTGTCGGTCATGATGGAACCGGAGGCCGAGATTGAGCTCCATTCCAAGATCGATGTGGGGCCGCCTTATGCCTTCTTCAAGGAATGCCGCATGGAGGATGAACTGAACCTCGATGAGTTCATCAAGCTATACAAAAAGCATCAGGATGATCTCAAGAAGAAGAAGAAGGAGCGCATCGAGCAGGAGAAGAGGATGAAGCAGATGATATCCGATATCGAGGATTGGATCTCGGAGGGATATGTGATAGATGATCTCGACTCAAAAAGGCAGCTCGGATACAAGGAGATGTGCGATAATTACAACGACATCTCGGCCAGGATCTCTCGTTCCAGGGAGATGGTCAAATGGCTGGATACCGTCACAACGGTCGATCTCCAGGAGCAGGTTAAAGATCTGAAGGAACGCTCAAAGGACATATCCAACATGCCGGAGATGGAGAAGGCCGTCAAGCGGATAGAAACGGCATTGGACCAGATAACGGAAAAGAGGAACGAGATAATCAAGTGGGTGAAACTCTGGAAGGAGGAGGGCTTCAACACTGAGAGTGTGGAGCAGAAACTCGATGATGATCTGGATTCGGCCTGGAATTCTATGGCGAACTTCATGGACTCCATTCAGCAGCTGAAGGATTACAGGGAGGAGCTGGACGCAATTTCCAAGGAAAAGGACGCAAAGGGTTTCTCCAAGAATATCGCTCAGATAGAGTTCCTTTTGAACGATCCCAACGAGATCCCTGCCGCGGGATCTTCCCTCGCGTCCTTGAAAGAGACGATGGAGGCGGAGAGGGCGGAGAAACGAAAGATCCTCGAGGAAGCGAAAACGTTCGAGAAGGGCGGCTTCAGCATCAAGAGGATCGAGGATTCCATAGACCAGAGGGCCAAGGACCTCCGCGAAATGATGGAGTTGCTGAAGAACAATGTCGCAAGGATCAAAGAGATCGGGGCAACGCTCGATAATACCGATCGTCGCGATCTTACCAAGGATATCGACGAGCTGAAAGCCTCGATGAAAGATCCATTCGATCTCGATCGATACGAATCCCGCCTGAACGACATACAGGAGAGGATACTCCGGATCGATCAGGAAAGGGACGAGTTAAGGAAGAAAGTGGATGATATCGCCGGAAGAGGGTATGAAGTGGTATCGATCGAGCCCATGTTCGAGCGACCCATATCCGAGCTGAGAGGCGCCCTGGAGGACCTGGAAAAGAGGGTGCAGAGGCTCTCTGAACTGTCCGATGAACTATCCGGTATGGACAGCAGATGGCTGGATGGCAGATTCGAGGAGCTGAGAGCCATACTGATAGACCCGACACAGTTGGATAAGGCCCAGGATTCGATGGATCGCTTGAAAGATGACATCGGCAGGAGGGAGGAGACCCGAGAGAAGGTCAAGAACGATCTCGAGAGATGGAGGTCCGACGGTTTCATCGTGAAGAGGGTGGAGGAGGTCATTGATGACGATCTCCCCGCCTTCAGCATAGTTCACGATGAGATGCAGAAGAACATCACCGTCTGCCGGGAGATGCTCAAGGAGCTCTCATCGATCAATACCAGATTCTTCCAGGGAGATGCGGATGAGCTTCGGTCACTATTACAGGACCCCTTCGAGATCGATAGGGCGAGGAAGAACCTCGCGGACCTCGTTGAAAGGGTTCGCTCGGATACGGCTATAAGGATCGACCTGAAGAAAAGGCTGGAGGAACTGAAAAAGGAAGGATATCGTATAGATAGCCTCAAGGACCTCATAGAGACACCCGCGCCACACATCGAGGATGCCATAGAGGACATGGAGACAAGGATCTCGCGATTGAAGGAGGCCTCCTCGCTCATCGAGAAATGGGACAGGGTCGAAAGCAGCTGGCTTCATCCGGGCATCGAGGAGCTTAAGAAGCATCTCAAGGACATCGGGGACCATCAGGGAGCGCTGGAGCATTTCGAGGACCTGAAGAACCTCATTGAGAGCAATCACACCAAGCGGGAAAAGATACGGGACAGGGTCAAGATATGGAAGGATGCGGGCTACAACGTCAGATCCCTGGAGAAGAAATTGGATGCATCCATCGAGGACCTTGATGCCGAATTCGAGGAGACGCTAAAGCAGATAATCAAACTCGAGGGCTTCCAGGAGAGGTTCGATTCCCTCGATCTGAAACATTTCAAGAAGGAGGCCGAGGACATCGAGTTCAAACTGAACGATCCTGGCCTCGTCGATGAGATAAGCCTCGCACTCGAAGGACTGGAGGCGATGATAGAGGAGGACAGGAGGAAGAGGAGCGAGATCATCAAGAGGATCGATGATCATATATCCTCGGGATTCCAGGCAGCAGAAAAGATCAAGCAATACCTGGACCAGGACATGTCCATACTCGAGCTGGAGATGAACAACTTCGAAAAAGAGATACAGATGTTCAAGAAGTTCATGGGCTCTACCGGATTCCGGATGCCGCAGGAGACGCCAAAAGCCGAGATCGAGGCCAAGAGCGAGGATGGGCCATCTGAAGAACCATCCGGGGCCGATGAAGGATGGGAAGCGACAGGTTCGATGACCTTCGATAATCTGATCGTGGGTAACTCGAACAGATTCGCGGTGAAAGCCGCTCAAGGCGTGGCCGATAACCCGTCGAAGGCATACAACCCTCTCTTCATCTACGGGAACACCGGTTCCGGCAAGACCCACCTCTTGAGCTCGATCCGGACCGGCATACTGGCCAAGGACTCTGGCATCAGCATCGGACTGCTTTCCATCGAAGAGCTGAATTCGGTCCTGGGGGGCGATGATATTGAAAAGAATGAACTTAACGGATACGATGTTATCCTCCTCGATGACGTCCATGACATCATGAGCTCGACCGATGAAGATATCCTCGAGAATATGTTCGGATTAATGCTGAACTCCAACAAGCAGATAGTTATGACATCATCGAGACCGCCCGGCGAGATAACCGTCATCTCCGAAAAGTTGCGATCCCGGCTGGAAAGCGGCCTGGTCGTGGACATCAGGCCATTATCTGAAGATATCAAAGGACCTTTGCTCGCAGAGCTGCTGAAAAGAAGGGGCCTGGAGCTGGAGGTATCGTTGAGGGACCGGCTTCTCACATCGGTGAATACCGATATCGTACCGATGCGGGAGATCGTCGAGACACTGATCAAGGCCTCTACCGAGAACGGAGGTATGAACCTCGACGCGGTCAACTCGGCCATAAAACAGCTGTCGAACCTGAACCCAGAGGAGGATGAGGACCTGAAAGGAGCTCTAGAGAGGGCGATGGGCTCGGTAAAGAAGGTGGAAGGCGAAGGTAGCACCGATGGGAGGACATTCCTCTGCGAGGCGTGCGGTAATGCCGTGGAGATGAACGCGGCGACCTGTCCTGGATGCGGAGCATCCTTCGAATCCGAGATATATCAATGCCCCAAATGCTCCATCGAGGTTCCGGTCGGAAGCAGGACGTGCCCTGGATGTGGTGCGGAGTTCCTGGTGGAAGAGCAGTGAAGAGGGCCTTGTTCCTCAATGGATCGATCTCGATAGGACCAAAAGCAGCGATCCCTGAATGACCTCGATACGAGGCTTCGGAGACGATGCCTCGTTGTGTATCCCCCTCGTGGACCCTCTAAGTAGCTTCTCGCCGTCGAGATCGTATCTCAATCCGTCGGTCTTGATCCGAACATCCTCGGCGACCGGGAGAAGGGAAATGACCGGAGGAGGATCGGTAAGTTCCATCCACTGTCCTTCCCGCATGAGGCGAATGCGATCCCCTCCTATGTGGAGCCATGCCTCTATGTCTTGAGGTACGGATTCGAGCATTTGGAACATGGAGATCATATGATCGGACCTTGATCCGGTCGCCCCTTCTATAATTATAAGGTCCGCTCCTGAATCGATGGCCAGCTTGAGGGAGGCCTCCCCGTCGGAGATATCCTTGTCTATCGGATACCTCACGATATCGATGCCTTCGGTCACTGCCCTCTCCAGAAGGCCCGGGTCCAAGGAATCCATATCTCCTACAAGATGGTCGGGTCTTCGCCCGGTACCCAAAACCCGGGAATATCCGGAATCCGCGCAGATGACGATATCATATCCTGCAGTGTCCACCGGCTCTATGCTCCCGCCAAGGACGACGCATGCGCGGACCATGGTGTTATAGATCCTTCCCATATTTAACCTTCAACCGCGCCAATGGAAGTGAACGGCCTCCGTATCACGGAGGCCGAGTATGGCTTCGATCTCATTCCTTGTTGTATAGATGCGGGAAATCGTTCTCGGGGAACTTCTCCTCGACGGTCGGGACCTTCGTCATGAACATCACGACCCCCACGAGGATCAGTATCGCAAGGATCGCGAAGACGACGAGCAGGAGAATGATGAGGACGGTATTGTCCTCCTCCTTCACCTCGGCATCCTTCACGGTCGGATCCCGGTGGGATCCGTCAAGGTACTCCTCCAGGTTCGTATCGCCATCGCCGTCCATATCCTGATCTGCATCGGAGGGGTCCAGAGGATCGAGGCCATATTTCACCTCCCAGCCGTCAGGAAGCCCATCGCCGTCCGTATCGGGGTCGAGCGGGTCCGTTCCTATCCTGTATTCCTCGAGGTTGGTCAATCCGTCCATGTCCGGGTCGCGGTCCGCGTCGTCAAGGAACTTGTTCAGACCATACATGTCCTCCCACTGGTCGGGCATCCCATCGCCATCGGAGTCGAAGTCCTCGTCCTTCTCGTTGATGGTCACTATGAAATACGAGGAGGCCACGTTGCCCCCCGAATCCGTAAGGGTCAAAGTGACGTTGTACTTCCCTGCGGTATCGAAGTAATATGTCACGGTCCTGCCGCTGAGGACGGTATATCCCATGTCCCACGTTATGTTCCAATGCCATTCGACGATCCCAACGTTGTCGTATGAATCACGGTCCGTGAACCTCAAGGCGGAACCCTCGTATTCCTCCACATCGGCCGGGGGTATCACGGTCGGGGGCAAGATGTCCATAACATTGATCTCATACATTTCTGAACCAGAATTGCCAACGACATCGAACACCGTTAGCATGACCCTGACAACGCCCAGGACACCGGCCATGTCATGGCTCATCGTCGGACCGGACTTGTCGTACCTGGAACCGTCCGGGAGATGGACCTGCCACATGTAGCGGTCTATTCCCACATTGTCCGTTGACCCGCTGCCGTCGATCTGGAGCATCTCATGGTTGCCAAGGACCGATGGGACCTCTGCGAGGGGTACAGGGTTCTCGCTGTCTATTACGAATATTTCCTTCTCGACGGATACGGCCGGATGTGATGGATCGTCCAAGACGGTCAGGGTCACCATGAACGTACCCGCCTCCTCGAACACGTGCGATATTTCTGCTCCGTAGTACATCATATCCTCCATGGTCCATGTCCAGTTGATTATACCTACATTATCGGTGGATATCGATCCGTCGAAGATCACTTCGACCCCCTGGATGACGCGCTCAGGTGTATTGAAGTCCGCCACGGGTAGCTTGTCATCCATGACGGTAACGGTGACCTCATCGGTGATGAACGCGTTCATGGAGGTATCGACGATCTCGAAGGCGTATGTCAGATCGCCTCTGTAATTGTCCGAGATAGGTATATGCAGAGTGAATATGTCACCTTCCCTGTACATCTCGTCTATGTGTATCGTACCGTCCGGAAGGGTATAGTGGACGTTGACATGGGAAACCCCGATATTGTCGCTAACGGTGATGTTGAAGAGGAGATCCCCGCCGGTAACCGCTTCGGTGGAGCTGCGGTCCTCATCCAGCTGGGGCAGGTCGTTGTCGTGGACCTCGACGGTCACGAACGGAAGCGTCTGAAGGTTGCCCTGGGCATCGGAGGCCACTATCGAGAAGTGAAGGGTAGTCAGCATGTGGGGCACCGGGACGGTCAGTGTGTAAGTGCTCCCGCTTGCGACCCCCTCGACATAAGGGACCGTGGAGGGCATCTCGTCACCGAAATAGTAGCGCATCCTGACGTAAGTGACCCCTACATCGTCCGTTGCCGTTATCGTAACAACGTAGTCATCTCCGGTATAGGCATCCATCGAGAACGCGGGTGTTCCCAGTACCGGAGGGGTGATGTCAAGGATCTGAACCTGAACCTCATCCGTCGTGTGGACGTTGCCGGAGGTATCGGTCGCGGAGAATGTGTAATACAGCATTCCCGCCTGGCCTGGAAGGGTCACTTCCGCCCCGTAGATGTTGCCTGCGATCCTCGTAAGGGAGGTATCGGTCGTGGTTCCGGAACCTATGCGGTAGCTGACCTCCATAGAACCCGGCATCAGAGCGATGTTGTCGGTGATCATCACCCTGAACTTGTAAGTCTTGCCGGTCTCGCCGCTTAACGGGCTCATGTCGTTGAAGATATCCGGTACATCGTTGTCCACCGGTGTCCTCGATCCAGGAGTCGGGCTGGATGCCCAGTTCCATGAGGTGTCATAGGCCCAGAACTCGTACTCGAACGAGGTCAAAGTGTGCTTGACCTCGAAGGTCCCAGCGAAATTCCCTGAGCCGTCGTCCATCAGCCATACGAAACCCGAGTCGCTCATATCGGTGTAGTAGTAGTAGGCCTCGACGTATGATATCTCGATATTATCGGTCACGGTGACGTTGAACTCGAACTCGTCCCCCGTCGTCGCCACGGCCTGGGAATTATCGGATACTATCTTGGGATCCTTGTTGTCATAGACGTAAGTATAGTATATACCGTCAACGACCCAGTTCCCGCCCTGATCGGAGGCGATCACGTAGTAGGTTATCGGGTCAAGGCTGTTGAGGTTCACATTGAAGGAACTGCTCTCCCACATGTCGTTGACGTTGTTGTAGCTGAGCGTGGAGTTCGTGGAATTGTCCCAGTCCCCGGCATAGGACCACAGGGCATAGGCTTCCTTCAGGGCGTAACCGTCGATGTTGTCGTAGAGCTCGATAGAGAAATAGAAAGCGTCCCCTGTATAGGCGTCCCACCACTGGACGTCGATTATGTCCGGGGCCTTGTTGTCAAGAACGGAGACCGTTACGTTTGCGCTGGGACCGGAGGCCCACCAGTTCCCATCCGCGTCCCTGAAGTTGTAGAAATAATTCAAGCTGTCGGTGGAATAGTAGGGTATCGTTATCGTGGCCATACCGTTCTGGTCATCGCCAAGGCCGGACCCGTATATGGTCAGCGACCTCACGTTGTGGGATCCGGTCCCGAACCAGTACTCCACATATGCGTAATCGATCCCGACGTTGTCGTTCATCGTTATGTTGAAAGTGAAGGGATCTCCAGTATAAGCGACTGGATCCGAACCATCGCTGACGAAGGTCGGGGGATCGTTATCATCGACGTCGAGATACATTATGGCCGTGGAGCCGCTGTTACCGGCGGTGTCATCGGCGGTAATATAGAAGTATACACGGGTCCAGTATGTCCCGATCGTATTGGTATAGCTGTACAGGTCCGCCGATACATGGGTCATGTATGCGGAAGTGTAAGAAGCGTCCGTCTGGTCCCTGAAATGGATCATCACCGTCGTGTTATCGACTGCAACGTTGTCCGTGACGTTCACCATCACCGTCGCGCTGTCACCGGTCGTGGGCGGGTCAGGAGTTATGGACATATCCGCGAACTCGGGGCCCGATCCGTCAATGGGGGACCTGCTCTGAGTGGATCCCTTCACCCAGTTGCCGTGATAATCCGCCGCGGAGAAGAAATAGTACATCGTGTCCAGAGAGTTCGGGACCGTTATCGTATGGGTGTAAGGCTCCAGTAGAGGGATCGAATCGTTCGTGTGGGATCCTGTTCCGAACCAGTACTCCACATGCAATTTAGTTACACCGACGTTGTCCGTGACCGCGATCTGGAAGGTGAAATCCTGGCCAGTATAGGCGGATGAATCCGAGCTGTCCGTACCGAGGACCGGTGCTGTGTCATCGGTGAAATTCTCCCCGTATTTAAAGAGGAAGGCTTCGTAGCTGTCCCCGGCCCTGCTGGTCTGATAGGCTCCGGATGTCGTCGGGAACTCGCCGTATGTCGTGGAATACGTGGATGAATACCGGGTATATCCGGTGACATAGGCGTTGTTGTACTTATCGACTGCCAGGCCGTATGCGTAATCGTAGTAACCGCCTCCGAAGTATGTCGAATAGGATAGGGTGGAGCCATCGCTCGTTAAGTTCACAAGGAAGCAATCGTAGTATGATGAATATGCGATGGATCCCTGATAGGCATTGACCGTCGGGAAATCGCTCGATACTGTGCGGCCCGCGAAATAAATGTTGTCGTTATCACCTACCATCAGAGAATTTTGATCTACGTATTCAGATCCGGACCCGCCAAGGAAAGTGGAGAAGACCAGATACGATCCGTGGTAGCTGAACTTCGTGACGAACGCGTCCATACTAGTCCCGCTCCTCGAGGTCTGATATGCCCCGGAGGTCGTCGGGAACTCACCGGAGGAGGAGTATGAGGAGTAACCTCCGACCACCACCCTTCCGTCGGCGTCGAAATCAATGGCCCTTCCGTAATCGCTGCCCCAGCCGCCTAAAAAGGTGGAATAGATGACGCTTCCGCTCGAGGAGAAGGCCGTGACGAATGCATCCATAGATGTGCCTGCCCTGCTCGCCTGATAGGCTCCCGAGGTGGTTGGGAACTCGCCTGACGAGGAATAAGAGGTGTATCCTGCCACAGCGAACTCGCCGGAAGAGTTCACAGCCACACCATATCCATAATCTGAACCCCATCCTCCCAGGAAGGTGGAATAGAGAAGTGAGCTTCCTCCCGAGTTGAACTTCGTGACGAAAGCTTCGTAGTTCGTCCCTGCTCTGCTTGTCTGGTACGCTCCTGAAGTGGTCGGATATTCCCCGTAACTGGGAGTGTATGTGGATGAATATCCTGTTCGGCCAGTTATGATCGCATTTCCTGAGGAGTCCACCGCAATGTCGTAAGCGTAATCGTAGTAAGCTCCTCCAATCAATGTTGAATAGGATAGGGAGGAACCTGCCGAATTCAGCTTGGTCACGAATATCTCGGGATAGCTTGTATATGTAAATGAGGTCTGGTAGGCCCCGCTGGTCGTTGGATAGATACCAGAAGATGAGTAGTATGTGTAGCCCGTGATATATGCGTTCCCGGAGGAATCCACGTCGATGCCGTAGGCATAATCAGTTCCATATCCTCCAATGAACGTCGAATAGATCAGCTCGGATCCGGCGTAGTTGAACTTCGTGACGTAGGCATCGGAAGAGGTCGAGGCCCTGGATGATTGATAAGCGCCGGTGGTCGTGGGAAACTCACCGGATGAGGAATAACTGGTATAACCAGCTACATATGCGTATCCCTTGGAGTCCACATCAACGCTGTAGCCGTAATCCGTCCCGTATCCTCCGAGGAAGGTGGAGTAATACAGCGGATCGATCACGAGTCCCCGTGAGGGATCGTAGCCGTCCATCCTGAAGGTATAAGTGTTCCCATCAAGGATAACGATCCTTCCGTTGACCTTCTCGAAGGACCCGTCGTCATACCATATGTCGAGGTCCTTATCTGTGACGGTCAGGCCCTCCTTCACGTCTATGACGAGGTTCCCGTCCATCAACTTGAGCGACCTCTGACCCTCCACTCTCACGGCGATATCGGAGGGATCCGCGAACGGGGCGAGTACGAACTCGTACTTCAACCCCTTTTCGCCATAGGTGTATCGGACGTCGATCCCGTCCCACACGTTCTCGTATATGACGCTATCGAAAAGGGGCACCTCGGTGACCCATTCCTCTTCCGGACCGATAAGCCAGTTCATGTGGCCTTCGAGCATGCCGCCCCCCTGCGGCAGCACCTGATAGCCGCCGTCGAAGGTGAACTGGAGAATATGCCCAGACCTATGCACCTCCTCGTCCTTCTCGAGGACCTCCTCCACTATGTTCATGAACACGCCGTCCGGGGAGAACCCCATGACCCCGAGCGAGGTCTGACCGACATATTCCATCGGGCTGTCCCACTGGCCGTCGTTCCTTATGAAATAAGCCTTGTCCACCTCGCCCTGAACGACCGGATCCTCGCTCACGCTCTCGTGAACGCCCCCCGCCGGAGCGAAGCTCAAGACGCCGAAGGACGCCATTGTCAAAAATAATGTGGCCATAACTATCGATACTTTCCCCTTGATCATATTAATCACCTATGACCCAAGCAAGCCAAAGCAACCTCTATAGGATTGGGCTCTGATGAATCCACTTTGTGTTATATAAAACTTTGTCGCTTCCAAAAGGGGCGTGGATATCTCATTTTTTTCAGCCATGACCCCGCCCTTTCCGCTGGTTCGGGGAATGAACTCAACGAATAATAGGATAGAACCATCATCCCAGCTTCCATTCACGATCAGGCATTGCGCCTTCGCACGAGGATGACTGCCAGGAGGGCTATGATCACCAGAAGCAGGACCAGAAGGACCGCCCCTCCTGCCAGGAGTAACGGGTTGGTTCCCGTTTCCCGATCAACGGCCGGGATCTCCTCTTCGACCACATTGATCGTTCGCTCGATCTCGGCAACGTTCCCGGCGCTGTCCTTGACCCATCCCTTTATCGTATATGTCCCCGCTTCCGAATAACTATGGGAGGCAGATGACGTGCTGCGCCACGAGATGATGGTCCCGTCCCCGAGATCGAACTGGAATTGGAGGTTCGATGTCGAGTCCCTCGATCCGCTCATATCGACTATCAACTCGCCGCCGACCAGTATCGTCTGGTTCGTCACATCGACGAGTTCCATGGCCGCTTCCGGGCGAATGGTGTCCTTCTTGACCTCGATGCTCTCTATCTTCAGGACGTTCCCTGCAGAGTCCCTGGCGAAGTATCTCAACGTGTTGATGCCTTCGGGTACCGGGATCGCGTCCCTGTAGGTCCTGTATTCCGCATCGCCCCAGGCGTAATGAAGGGTCGCCGGCGAGGACCTGTCGTCCTCTCCAACCAGTTCGAGCTCCACCTTCATGTTCATATCGTTGTACCAACCGTTGTCCGAGGGTGGGCCCAGTTCGCTTCGGACCACCGGGGCCTTAGTATCGATCTTGATTATGAAGAAAAGCGGTTCCGCCTCGTTCCCGGCCTTGTCCCGTGCATGGACCCATATCTCATTGTGCCCTTCATCAATAACGATCGGCCCATCATATGATCTTTCCTCATCGTTGAGCAAATAAGTGATGCTGGTCCCGCCTTCGGAGGACTGGATATCGATGACGGGGCGGGCATTGAACCATTGGCTCGCGTTGTCCAGCATGTAGTTGAAACCCTCCATGGACCAGGTGAGCTTGGGCCTTATCGTGTCCACCTTGAACTGCATCAACAGCTCCTCACCTCTGTTGCCGGCCTGGTCCATCGATACGGCCCTGAAGTTCGTGATGCCTTCGGGCATCACGATACCCGAGGAGTATCTGGAGTAATCGTTGCTTCCCATGGCGAAATATATCGTATCCTGGGCATCGCCCGAGAGGGTGATCCTTGGAGCCGACGCGTACCAGCCGTTCATCCCGTCGGGTTCCGAGGGATAAATGGAATAGGACAGGGTCGGTCTCAGAGTATCGACCTTGAAAAGCATGTTCCCGGGAGTTTCCTGGTTGCCCGCCTGGTCGACAGCCCTCCATGAAAGCTGATGTTCCCCCTCCGGTGCCTTGATCGGTGAACTGTAAAGAACGAAATCCTCCTGGTCCCATCTGTAGTGTATGGAAGAATCAGGATGATCGGTCCCGAGGGTTATTGTTGGGGTGGCCGTATACCAATATCCGTCCGGCACGGCAGGGTCTATGCTTATGGAGGTCTTCGGAACCTCCGTGTCGATCTTCAGATCGACATGTCTGGCTTCCTCGACGTTGCCTTTCTTGTCAATGGACCAGTATGAGAACGTGTGAACCCCGTCATCGAGGTAAACGGGCTGGTTGTAAAGCATCTCCGGTCCTTGATCTATCCTGTAGTGGGTAGTGGCTCCGGACTCGGTCGCCATCGTTATCAACGGTTTCGAGATAAACCATCCGTCATCCCCGTCGGGTAAGGGAGGATTGATCCCGAACATCGTGACCGGCGGCTCGAGATCGAGTATGTCCAGTTCGATGGAGAGGTCGGCCAAAGAGGTGGTCGAGACGATCACCTGGAACGCCTGAAAGTCCTTCCCCCATCCATCGAGATCGAAGATGGCCGATCCACTATCGGAGTTTATGAGGGTAACCTGCCTCGGTAAGGTCGAGACCTCAGGATATACAGCGAAGGACAGGGACCCTTTGGATACCTCCACCGACAGCCTGTAGGTGTTGGCCGATCCAGCTGATGAGGTGAACCTGAAGGACTGGGGCCCGTAGGGTCCTATCTGACCGTCCGACTCGACCGGGATCCCACTGTAGGACCCCATAAGTTTCGTCTGGAGGGTGCCGTAAGGATAGTTTCTGGTGGCATAGGAATATTCGCCGTTGTTGCCGGCGTCCTTGTCGTTCACCCTGGAGGCGACCATCCATTTTTCGAAGGTGTCCTGGAAGCGGTCCGTGTGCCCCAGAGTTGACAGTGCCGAGTTCACGCCTGAGATGCCACTCTGAGAGGACCTGATAAGGGCCCTTGACCAGTTCTTGCCCCCGTAATGATGGGTCATGTATAGCTGATAGGCGAAGGCGACGCCGTAGTATCTGGTGGTGCCATCCCTGTAGAAACTGTAATCGTCTATCGGCAGGGTCGTATAAGGATAGTAGTTGAAATATACGGCGAGATGGCTCGACAGGACGGAGGCGTATCCGTAAACGAGGAAGGCGGCATGATCGGACATTCCCTCGTTTATCCACAGGTTCTCGTAGCGGTCGTACTTGTCGTGTATGTAATGCTGGAACTCGTGGGCGGCGATCTCCCCTGCCCAGTCCATGTCGGCCCTGTCGATGTGGAACTCGTCGGTACCCGGCGAATAATAACCGCCCGTGCCGCTCCTCCCGTCGATCTGGTGGATGTAGAAGGTCACGCTGGACACCCTGTTCAGCGGATCATACCAGTCCTTGACCCTGGGATAGGAGTAATCTATGAAATCGGTTATTACCGCGTCGAGCAAGGTCTCCTCCTGAGAGGATAGGGAGCCTCCGCCGGATGTGCTGGTATCCACATAGACGTCCAGAATATCATCTGAATAGTAACTTTCCCAGCTGTATCTTGTTGAAGAGGAGTGCATTTCGATAGATGCGGTTCCGGTAGGATGTATCCGGGCCCCTTCGGGCGCGGGAGAGGGGGTCTGTATGAAATTGGAACCATGGTATGGATGCCTCGGTCTGAAACCCATCGAAACGAGCCTGGAGGATAACTGATCGGCGATCTCCTGCTCTTCGATATCCCCCTCAAACACCCCTGATCCCGCCCCCGATATCATGGGGCCAACGGGCAGGAGGGTCATTAGCAATAGAATGGCCAGGGCGGCTGCCGATCGTGCGTTTCCCAGTTTCATCTCAACACCTGTGTGGACCTTCCTTCGATCGCTGCATAGGGTTTGACCCCGAGAATTAAAAAGGATTACCCTAAATGTGTCATGATATATGTCAAAGAGAAACGCGCCACAGGTGTGGAATGTCATCATTTGGCGGCCCGTTTCGAGATCGTGAAGGACGTGCCCTCCCCAGTGTCCTCGATCCTTACCCCCAAAGAACCAAGCCTGTCCCGGATCAGATCCGCTGTTCTCCAGTCCTTGTTCTTCCTCGCATCGTTCCTCACCTCCAATAAAAGTTCGATGAGCGAGCGTAGTATGTCAGGATCCGCTTCCTTGGCCTCCTCCCTGACATCGAAGGAAAGCCCCAGAACGCCTGAGAGCTCCTCGAGCAGGGACATGAGCATGTGAGCGCTCGCCTTATCCAGATCGGCTTCCGACCTCATCGCCTTCACCTCGTCATCGAGACGGAACAACTGGACAATGGCGACCCTTGTGTTGAGATCGTCGTCCATAGCTTCCATGAAGGCTTTCTTTATTTCGAACGCGGCCCTTACGGCCTTTTCGGACGGTTCTCCCAGATCGGGGGTGACGCCCTCCTCGACCGATCCCACGGCCTTCTTCAGATAACCGTACATGGACCTGAGTCTTTCGAGAGCCCTTCCCGCCTCTTCTAAGGCCTGATCCGAGAAATCTATTGGAGACCTGTAATGAGTATAGAGAAGGAAGAACCTCAGCACCATGGGTTCGAAGCGTTCCAGGACGTCCTTGATCGTGAAGAAGTTCCCCAGGGATTTGGACATCTTCTCACTGTCTATCTGAACGAAACCGTTGTGTACCCAGTAACGGACGAACTGTTGTCCGCTGTAAGATTCCGACTGGAGGATCTCCGATTCGTGATGCGGGAACACCAGGTCCATCCCCCCGCCGTGGATATCTATCGTGTCTCCCAGGTATTTGGTGGACATCGTCGAACATTCGATATGCCATCCTGGCCTGCCCCTGCCCCAGGGGGAATCCCAGGAGATCTCCCCTTCCTTCGCCCTTTTCCAAAGTGCGAAGTCCTTGGGGCTCCTCTTCTCCTCATCGACCTCGATCCTTGCTCCGTCCCTCATATCGTCCAGGGACTGATGTCTGAGCTGTCCGAACCTCTCCTTGGCCTTCTCGACCTCGAAATACACGGAGCCGTTGACCTCGTAGGCGTAACCCTTCCCGATCAGAGAGGATATGATGTTTATCATGTCCGGGATCGTTTCCGAGGCCTTCGGGTGTATGGTCGCCCTCTGAACGTTCAGAGCGCCCATGTCCTCGAAGTATTCCTGGATGTATTGCTCGGACAATACCAGAGGCGGGATGCCCCTCTCTCGCGCCCTGTTGATGATCTTGTCGTCCACATCCGTGAAGTTCTGAACGTATGTCACGGTCAGGCCGTTGTACGAGAGATAACTCCTCAGAACATCGAAGGCCACATAGCTCCTTGCATGTCCGACGTGACAGTTGTCATACACGGTAGGGCCGCAAACGTACATCCTTACGCAGCCCTCCTCGAGTGGCACGAAATCCTCCTTTTCCATGCTTCGGGTGTTGAACAACCTTAGCCTCATCTGCTTATCATCTCCGGAAGTGGAACGGTAGATGGGCCTCAGGCATTAAACCTTAACCCCGACACTGGAATGTCCGACCTCTCAAGCGGACCTCGAAAGTTGTATCGCCTGGGAATTGGCGCTCTCGGGGACCCATTGGAAGAAGCATTGATCGAAAAGGAGCTGCTTCTTCCTCGCTATAAGGAGATGCTCCATCTCTGTGAAATCCCTTCTGGGCATTTCACCGTTCATATAGTTGATGACGTATTTCGAATCGCCCTTCATGATCAGCCTTCTGACATCATGGGAGGAGGCGAATAACATGCCCTGTACGAGTGCCTCCCACTGCGCCTTCTCCCGGCTGCCTGAATATGAGACGCTCCCGTTCATCGTGTCCAAAACCCTTCCCTGTTTTACAAGAACAAGACCGATCGATATCTGGCCTGAAGCGGGATCGGGCCTACCGTGGAAGTATAGCTCGTGGTTCTCGACCATTTCAACACCCTCATGTGATTTGAAGCTCCACTATAAATAGTCAACCTCGGGGGTTCCATTTACTCCTGCGGTCCTGCCTCTTGTTTGGGGCGGCCCCGCTCCTTTTTCCGTAGCTCTTGGAACGAGGCGGATCGTTCCCGGCCCTGGGTTTTCTCTCATCCCTGCGTACGTGGCTTACCGTACTTCGCTTCTCCGGCATCTCGGAGAGATACAGCTCCCTTCCGATCAAGCGGTTCATCCCATCGGGCAGGTCCTTGAGAGGCTTGACGATGGTATACGGTCTTGCGACAGGACCCGTTACCCTGATTATCCTGCCGATCTCCCTTCCTCTCATATCACATACTTTGCCTCCTATTCGAGGTGCCGAATCCGACCTGATGACTATGGCCCCCGTCGCTGAGAAGCTCATTACCTTTCCGACCGATCTCATGATATCTTTCCCCACACCTATACACTTACAAGTTAATTAAATTGCCCGGGGGGCCCAATGTTTGCGGGTTCCGCGCCCATCAGCTGCCAGCATGGAAGATATTATAGACCAAATCAACAGATACAGGCCCTGATACGTCCGTGTATTGTCACGCGCGGAGGATGACACTTGACCGTTGATTACTATAGATTGCTCTCGATACCGCAAAACGCCTCTCCCAAAGAGATCAAGATAGCATACAGGCGGATGGCCGAGGTCTATCACCCGGACAAGATGAGCGAACTGCCTCCTGCGGTGAGAAAGGAGGGCGAGGAGATAATGAGGCTTCTAAACGAGGCGAAATCAGCTCTGCTCGACCATCCCAGGCAGGATCGGTTCGATGATGGTTTTTCATCCGATAATGGGAGAACGGCCGACGCTATCATCATCGATGAGGAGGGGTTCGACGATTTCATCATAGAGGAAGAGGAGAGGGACCTGGATGGCAAGATGAAAAGGGTGCTCCGCAGCATGAAGGAGGTATTCATCAGGGACAGGAAGTTCCAGAGAAAGATCGCCATGGCCGAGGAGATCGTCGATGCGCAGGTGATCGAGGATCCTTCTGAGGAGCGCGACGAACCTACCGAGATGACGCTGGAATTCGCGGTCGTCTCCAAAAAGAAAAAAGCGCCTAAAAAGAAGAAGGGCGAGGGCAGAAAATTCAGGATCATAGCAGTCGAGTACGAACCGAAGGGGAACGGTGATGGCAAAGAGCGGTAGGGGCCGACGACCGATGGGTGATGGTTTGACCTTCGCCGTGTGTACGAGTGATTTCTCCAAGGTCTTCGATCTCGTGAAAGCATTCAAAGAAAGGGGGATCGGTTATATTCTCCTCGCACCCGGTGAGAGGGTCGATAGGCGCGTGGATGCCGCTATCGTTGAGGGGGACAGGCCCGTTTTCGCTGCCGGAAGGCCGCCCATACTTCGTCCGATGAGGGACCCTCACATGACGGTGAGCAGGGCCGTTGCCAAGGCAAAGGGGGTTTTCAAACCCCGCCGGATGGCCTTCGGCATAGATCCCGGACTGAGGATAGGCCTTGCCGTCCTGGCCGATGGGGTCCTAATAAACTCTTCCACCACCACGGAACCCGGAAATGTACCGGTGAAGTTCAAGGCATCGGTCGGATCACTGCTTCCCAGAAGCTCTGTGATCCGCATCGGGGATGGGGACCCGTCGAACAGAGATAGGATCATCTCGGCCCTGGACCGCTTCAGGGACATCATCGAGATGGTCGACGAGAGGGACACATCAGTGAAGCCCGTGGACACACATCGTGACTCGGCCATGAGGATCGCCAGGATCAAGGGAAGACGCCTGAACCTGGAGAACGCATCCGACCAATAGGAGAAAAAGTATCATAAACAAGCAAGGGACAATACCCTTGTGCAAATGGGGTGTGAACTTGGAGAAAAAGGTGACGCTCAAGGTCGAACCGACCTTGAAGAACGATGTAGGCTACTCCCGTGCACGGCTCACTTCCCAGGCCCGGGAGGAGCTGGGTATATCCCCAGGGGACATAATCAGTATCAATGGTAAGAGGGAGACCGCGGCGGTAGTATGGCGGGCCCCAGTGCAGGACGAGAACAGGGACATAATCCGAATAGACGGTCTGACCAGGAAGAACGCCGAGGTATCCATCGGCGACAGGGTAACGGTCAAGAAGATCGATCCCAAACCAGCTGAGAAGGTGGTGATCTCGCCGGCGATCGGAAACCTGTCCCATATTCGGTTCGCGAACGGTATCGAGGATTTCGTCAGGAAGGCGCTGCTGAAGAGACCCCTTCACAAGGACGATACGCTGATAATCCAGGGAATCGCATTGATGGGGAATCAGCTGCCGTTCATCGTCCAGACGACGAAACCCTCGGGCATAGTCCAGATCGGATCGGATACCGAGATCAAGATCGCAAAGGAGACGCATAAGGAGGAGAGCATACCCTCAGTGGCATACGAGGACATCGGAGGGCTCAAAGAGGAGCTCAAACGGGTCAGAGAGATCATCGAGCTGCCGATGAAGAGCCCAGAGCTGTTCGACAGGCTTGGAATCAGCCCTCCCAAGGGAGTGCTGCTCCACGGCCCCCCGGGAACGGGAAAGACCCTCATAGCCAAAGCGGTCGCATCCGAGAGCGGTGCGAACTTCTTCTCCATACAGGGCCCTGAGATCATGAACAAGTACTACGGGCAGACGGAGCAGAACCTACGGGACCGCTTCAGGGAGGCTCAGGAGAACCTTCCGGCCGTGATCTTCATAGATGAGATCGATTCCATAGCTCCCAAGCGCGACGATGTGAAAGGTGAGGTGGAAAGGAGGGTCGTTGCCCAGCTCCTGACGCTGATGGACGGCCTTGACGAGAGGGGAAGATTGATAGTCATCGCCGCCACGAACAGGGTCAACGACATGGATCCGGCCCTCAGGCGGCCGGGCAGGTTCGACAGGGAAATAGAGATCGGGGTCCCGGATAGGAACTCACGGATAGAGGTCCTTCAGGTCCACACGAGGAACATGCCCATGGACGAGAAGGTGGACCTCGAGGAGCTCTCTGACATGACCCACGGATTCGTCGGCGCGGACATGGCCGCCCTCACCCGCGAGGCCGCCATGAAATGCCTAAGGAGGAACCTGCCCGACATAGACCTGGAGAAGCCCGTTTCCACCGACCTGCTCGAAAGGCTCGTGGTCTCCATGGACGATTTCCACGAGGCCCTGAAGGAGATCGAGCCCTCGTCAATAAGAGAAGTGATGATAGAGGTCCCCAAGGTCCCATGGTCTTCCGTCGGAGGCCTATCATCGGTAAAGGAGATGCTGAAGGAGGCGGTCGAATGGCCCCTCTCTCATCCGGAGGTCTTCAGCAGGATGGGGATCAAACCACCGAGCGGGATACTGCTCTTTGGACCGCCGGGAACGGGCAAGACCCTGCTAGCGCGGGCGGTGGCAACGGAGAGCAGGGCCAATTTCATATCGATAAAAGGTCCGGAGGTTCTCTCGAAATGGGTCGGCGACTCCGAAAAGGCCGTCAGAGACATATTCAAGAAGGCCCGACAGGTATCACCTTGTATAGTATTCCTCGACGAGATAGACTCGATCGCTCCCAAGAGGACAATGTCCTCGAGCAGCAGCGTCCAGGAACGGCTTGTGAACCAGATACTCACATCTATGGACGGGATCGAGGATATGCGGGGAGTGATGGTTCTGGCCGCTACCAACAGGCCAGATATGCTCGACCCGGCCCTCCTGCGGACCGGAAGGTTCGACAGGATGCTTTTCATAGGACCCCCCTCGAAGGACGAGAGGCTCGAGATATTGAGGATCCACACCAGGGACATGCCCTTGGCCGGGGATGTTTCGTTGGAGGACATCGCCGATCGGACGGAGGGATATACAGGGGCCGACCTTGAGGGAGTGTGCCGTGAAGCGGCCCTTCATGCTCTTAGGAACGATCTGAGCTCGACCTTCGTGGGTTTGGTCGATTTCCAGCAGGCCCTATCCGAGATCAAACCTTCCGTCGACCAGGCGACCATCGATGCTTACAAACGATTGATGGACGATTGGAAGGGCGGAATTAATAAGAAGGAGAAAGAAGATAAAGGCCTTACATATTACGGTTGAATACAGACTATGGGGGTAATGCCATGAAGTTCTTCTCGAATGATATTCTGGGGAAAGAGGTACTCTCCAGCGATGGTAAGCACCTCGGATACGTGAACAACATCGTTGCGGATACGAAGACCGGGAAGGTGCTTCACCTGCTGCTGGAACCTAGCGAGGAGGTCGATTACAGGAGGTACCGCACGGATTCCCAGAGCAGGATAGTCCTTCCCTTCAACAAGGTGAAGTCCATCAAGGACGTGGTCATCATGTCCGGATTGGACTGATCCATGCAGGTTCCTATCCAGGAAGCGATCCACAGGTCGATCCCCATGAGGTTCATCCAACCGGTAGTAGCGGACACTGTGGAGCTCATACCTTCCGTTGCAGTGCTCAAAGGCCACCCGGTTTGGGTCAAGGACAACAGATACCATCCATTTCGCCATGAAGGGAAGAGGCAGGATGCGATCGATATCATATCGGCCCTGTCCGAACACTTCAAAGCCGTCCACTACATGGACCTCGGAGGGATATCCAAGGGCGATGTGGACCTGGACCTTTTAAGGGATGTCTGCTCGCTCAGCCCGGAGATCATCGCCGATACGGGGATCGCATACTCGGAGATGGTCATCGACGCAATAATGGCAGGGGCATCGAAGGCGGTCGTTTCCACGAAGAGCGTGATCTCGCTCGATGAGATCGCGTCCTCCTTCGAGCTGACCGAGAACCTGATGGTCGAGATCGCCTGGGATGGAAGCAGGATATTCGCCAGGGACCAGCTCATAACCGATATGACCCCTGCGGAGTTCATCTACGAGATGGCCGATCTGGGGATAACGGAATTCATAGTCTCGAACATGGATGCCGAGGCTGGACCGATCGAGGACCTTCTGATGGGCATCGGATCGTCCTTTCCAAAGGATGCTCGCGTATATATCGGGGCCTCCGGTCTGCAGGATCTGCCCCGCATAGCCCATCCCGCCCTGGGGGCGCTGCTGAGCGCCTCATTCCTGCTGGAGGGGATGAGATGAGCGAGGACCTGAAAAGGATAGTCGCATCCGTTTACTCCTCCGGAGCGCGCGGGTCCCTATCCACGATCGAGTTCGTCAACATACTTTCCTACAATCTACGCTTCTTTCCCCCGGACAGGGCGAGAAAGGTCCATCAGGCCGCGCTCGGATCAGGACTGCTTCGACCCGAGGAGGGTGGTATGTTCAGACCTTCGTTCCCATTGGAAGAGGCGGAGGTCCCACCGGATTATCGGCCCAACCCGGATATGAACATCGAATCCCTCAACCGGTCGCTCAGCGAGAGGCTCATCGAGAGCGTCTGTGATATAGGGATGAACAGGAAGGAGGCCATAAAGGCCATCAATAGGACGGCGGAATCTCTCAACCTCCTGTTCCCGGCGGCTGCCATATATCTTTGCGTGGAGGAGGGAAAGGACATGTCGATGTTCCTGACCGAGGTCGAATCCACCTTCCTCAATATTGCGAGGTGACCGAATGCCAGGAGGCTTCGAGGGGCATTTGGCCGAGATCGAGAGAGGCTGCATGGATGTGCGCCATGGACGTCTGTCCCTCCTAACGGAAGAGGAGACCTACTTTCTCAACGATGAAGGGGCGAGGGGCTTCCTCAGAAGAATGTTATCAGGCGATAGAGAAGGGCTCTCCCCGGGGTCCCTGTTCCGTCTTCACGACGTCCTAGTCCTCAGAGGCAGGTATCGTAGATGCATCGAACCGCTCGAGAGGATCGCATCTTCGGGCGATCTTAACGGACCGGTCGTGAGATTGGCCCTGGCAAGGGCCGGGAACGCGGCCCTCGACCATTCGATACCCCTCGATATGGGCCCGGTGGTATCCGCCCTTGGCCTCTCTGAAAGGATGGCCCCTAATTCAAGAAGGAGAGGTGGCCAAAACCCCCTCCTGATCGTTGAATCCCATTTGCTGGCCTCTAGATTGCTGGTCGAGAGGTCCGACCATGTGGAATCAAGGATGCTGGCAAGAGGCATGAGGGATGGGATGTTCAGATACCTGGACACCGCTTACGAAGCTGCGGAGGAGCTCTCATCTTTCGATGAGGGGGTCGGAGCATACCATCTCATCCGATGTGATCTGGTCCATTCGCAAATGCGCCTCGATTCTGGGGATCCCGCCTCCGCCCGGAGGATCATGGGCGGCGCCCTGGAGAGGGCTATCGAGATGGAGTTTCCTTATCTGGAGGTCCTGGCGTTAGAAGAACTATCGAGGACGGCCGGATCGGAAGAGGAAGGGATCGGCCTGTTGGAGCGAGCCATCGAATCCTCAGCGAGGATCGACAACGACACTGAAGGTCGCAGGGCCAAGGTCGATATGCACGAGCTCAGATGCGCAATGGCGGAGAGTGGCACGGCGGAGGCGAAGCAGGATATGGTCAGGAACGCCCATATGATGGACGAAGTGTCCGAAGGCCTATCCCGTGACGACCCCGACTCTTATATTCGAGCAAGGGCTCGTTCGGCCCTCTGGATGGCCAGGGCCGATGACCATCGCTCAGGAGCGAACGTCATACGGGAGGCCTTGAAGCACCTGAAAAAATTCCCTGACGATGAGATCGAATCCGTTCTGCTCTCCACTGCTGTGATGGTCCATCTGCGCTCCGGTAACCGCTCGAAGGGAAAGAGGGCTCTCCTGGACCTCATCGCACGCAGACCCGTCAAGAACTATCCCGAAGCCTATCTGATCCTCAAGGAGGCCGTATCCGAGCATGAATGGCTCAGGACCGACCCGGACACATCAGAGCTTTTCGAAGATGAGATGGATTATTCCATTGACAGATCGGCCGTGGAGGAGATCGTCAGAAGGGCCAAGGACGCCTTCCCCAACGAGTTCGGGGCGATGCTAAGGGGGGCCCCCCATATCTCCCATATCGAACCCGTGCTCGAAGGCGCCGGGGGAAGGGCATCTTTCATGTTCTCCCTTTTCGATAGGCTGTCCCAGAGAGCCGTGCAGGGCGAAGGGGTCGTCCACTCACACCCGTCGGGATCGGCCCGGCCCTCCAAGGCGGACCTAAGTATGTTCTCGAGGTTCCCCGGGATCAATCTCATCATCGGATATCCGTTCTCTGAGGATTCCATAGCGGCATATGATCGACTGGGCAACAGGGTCAGGCTCAGGATCGAGGAGGACGGGTCATGAACGCGGATCTTTATTCCTCCTGGACCTGCCAGAGTCGCTTCAGACCCTTTTCAGAAGGCTGTAGGCAAGCTCCTTGAGCAGGACGACGGCCTCCTCGTCCAGATCGGCGCGCTCAAGCGACATGATGCCTTCTTCCACCTTCGATCTGGCGTGATCCCTGGAGAGCTGGTCCACCTTTCTCTGCCTGGCCATATCCCTTATTGTCCGAGCCTGGTCCTGGGACAGCGAAGGGGATCCTATCCAGGAATCGAACCTCTCGCGTTCCTCCGGCGGGCATGCGTCCAGAAGGTCCTTGAGGATCAGTGTCGATTTGCCCTCCCTCAGGTCGGAGATATCGTTCTGGCCTCCCTTTTTGGGATCGCCGAAGAACCCCAGCAGGTCATCCGTCACCTGAAAGGATATGCCGACGGGTACCCCATAACCCTTCAATGCCTCCAGGGCGGTATCGGAGGCCCCCGCGAGGAGCGCCCCTATCACGAGCGGGCCTTCAAATGTATATCTCGCTGTCTTGTAATGCTGTATCGCGGCAATGGAAGAGGCGCTCGCGTCGAGCGGATCCCCCCTTGATAGGTCCATTATCTGTCCGTAACCGGTATCGCGCACCATTCTGGACATACATATCATGGCCCTTACGATCCTGTCCTCGGGAAAGCCGGAGGAAGCCAATGCTATCTCGGCGAGGCTCTCGGCCAGGTCCCCTCCGATTATGGCCATGCCAAGCCCAGTGTCCCCTCCCTCTTCGCCATCTCCCTGGAACAAACGATGGAAGGCCGGTCCGCCCCTTCTCATATCTGATGAATCCATCAGATCATCGTGTATGAGCAGCATGGACTGGACCAGCTCCATAGCGACCGAGGCTGACCGGATCCTGGCGAGATCCTCCCCCCCGCATGCCTTGTATCCCAGCACCATCAGGACCGCCCTGACCCTCTTGGCATCCCTCATCGTGAACTCCGTAAGGGCTTCGATTATATCCTGAACTGCCCTGTCCGGAGGGGCCTCATCCCGCTCTCTTCGCATGAGATCGAGGATCTCCCGCTCGATCCGCTCTCTCTCCTCGTCCATGAACTCCCTTATGCCCAAGTTCCGGCCTCCTGATAGGCCCCTAAGCGCACATGTCCGATAATCATATCGGTAGGATTATTTAATAACAAGGTCTTGACCTGATAGAAGAACATATATAATGTATGAAAACGAGGTGATGACGGTGTCGCAGTTCCTGACGGAGAGATGGGCCGAGGAGATGAGGGCCAACATTCCCAAATGCCCGGCTTGCGCTGGAGAGGTCGAATACGGTTTCCTGGTCTCAGAACAACCCATACGATGGGCCAACGATTACGAGGGCACGCGTTTTGTCGGCATCGAGGAGCCGATGACCTGGGAGCCCAAGAAGCCCCTGGGCATCCCTATGACCAGATGCCACAAGTGCGGGATCATGATCACCCTGAGCCCGCACAAGTGAAGGGAGACCTCCTTCATTCCTCGTCATCGAACACTATCTGACCTTTGATGAGACCGGGCCCTGGGATCCCCCCTCCCGCTGATACGGGGACGTCATCCTTTGGTGACGGCGGTGCCTCCGACCTCATTATGGATTCCTTGGGTATCTGAAGGACCCTTCTCTGGTCGAAGTCGGTGCCGGTACCCGCCTTGAGGGCCATCTTGTTCTTGCCCTTCTCCCTGTCGAAATCTATTACGCTCTCCTTGCGGGCCATCTTCATCCCGGTATTTATCGCGAAAGCGAGTATAGCGATTATCACGATGGCCAGAACGATCCCCAGCGCAATCGTAAGAAGTAGACTTGGCCCCTTCTCCGTGGATATGTTGTAATGGTAGGGTACGACCTTGATCGTTGTATTGATCCGAACGCTGTCCCCGGACCAGTCCCAAGCGATGATCCTGATGGTGTATTCGCCCAGTTCGGTGTAGTTGTGGAAGATGTTGTTCGTTCCGTTGTAGAACGGGCTCAGGGTCTCCGTCTGCCCGTCCCCCCAATCCACATCAAGGGTTATCTGGTCATCTGGATCGTTGATCATGAACTGCAGGAAAACGTTCGCAGTCCCATTCTGGTCCTGCTCCTTGATGGGGGACGTGGTCACAAGGTCCACGGTGGGGGGTCTGTTCGGTATATGGGTAGTGTTGGATACGGAGAAGGGAGAGATGCCTTCGGACCAGAAATAGGTGCAGGTTGCCCTGTAGGACCCGAAGTTCGACCCCACCGGAAACCTTATGATATCGATCGTCTCCGTTTTGGATATGTTCTCCCGGGGGGCCCCTATCGGGACGAACTCCCCTTTGAAGAGCTTCTCGACGACTATCTCAGGCTCGCGTTCACCTACATCCTCCAACCACGGTCTGTATCTTAGATACAGGTATTTCCCCTCGATCTTCAGGGTCATCGCGGACCCATACCCCCCGCCGGTGTTGGTCCGTCCGGTCATGACGTCCATGGAGTGATTGCCGAACCTCTGTGCCTCCACCCCGACCGTCAGTTTGACCTCGGTATCCGGATAGAAGGCGCCTAAAGTGCCCGATGTGTTCCCGGGACCGAACCTGAGGAAATAAGGGCCCCTCTCAGATCTCACACCCTGGCCCTCCAAAGCTTCGGCCATGACCCAATAGTTCTCCAACCCTCCTGAGGGCCACGCCTTCCACCTAACCGTGATCGTGGAGACCCCCTGTGTGAATACGCTGGCGGACAGGTTCTGTGGAGGTATAGGGAACACGTCCACCGTCAGTGTCTCGACCACCGATACGTTGCCGTCGTGGACGGTCAACAAAACGATGTACGATCCGCTCTTCGTGTAATTGAAAGTGACATCCGGACCGGTCCTGTTACCCTGGTCCTGGATGTTCCACAAGAAGGAGAGGGCATCTCCGTCAGGATCCGTGGACGAGGCCGCCGAAAGTGTTACGGGCTGGCCGACCCACGCCCATCTGTCCCCCGTGACGACGGGAACAGGGTCGTTGGTCCTCTCGATGAGATCGAATGATATCGGTAGGCTCGAGGAGGAGTTCAGTCCAACGGCATCGATGATCATGTCCACCCTGCCGAGCGGAGCGTCGTTATCGGTCACAAGCTCTATCCAGGCCGTTTCACGGCTCTCCCTGGAGACGCCGATCGGTCCCTCCTGAGGATGGATCTCGATACCGCGCGATACTGTTGAGGCATTAACGGTGAAGAGGTCGAACCTGTTCCCTGGGTTCACTATATCGAACATCAGGTACTTCGTCGTATCCCTCCTGATCGAGGGGTAGGACCCCACGAGCTCCATAGAGCTTTCGTGATGTTCGGGTATGGGGGTTATGGAGAAGTTGAGGAAATTGTTCTCCTCGTCCGCCTCGTAGATCTGTGTTAGGTGATCCGCCCTGATCGACACGTTCAACGGAACCGTTCCCGTCTTGAAATTGAAGAATGTGACGTTCCTCTCTGAATAGGCCGGAACGAAGAGGGGTTTGAGGTCCAGATATCGATCCTCGAGAGGATCGTCCTTCAGAACGGCCCCTTTCACGAAGAGACCGCAGTTGAACTGCCCGGAATCCTTGGGCCCGTTGTTCCTGATCGTGGCGGTAACGGTTACAAGGTCCCCCGCGATGACCTCTTGAGGTGTGTAGGTGTAGGAGACGACCTCGAGGTCCGGTGAGAGGGAGAGGAAATTGTCCCATGCCTTGTCGTATATGGCCACGTAGAACGTGGTGAGGTTCTCGGCGGCCGATACAAGGTTCTCAACCGTCAAGTTCCAGAGCCCCTCGTCGAATCCCCTCGTGCCCCTGTATCTCTTATCACCTTCCCAATTGGCCCTGAAGCTCTCGAGCATGACCTGATAATTGTATCCAACGGTTATCATCTGGGAATCCCGGTCCTCCATCTGAACAGGGGGCATTCCCCTGCCGTTGGTGAATCTAGCAACATCGGCCGTCCGTTGATGCAGCTCGTATGCGTCTGGAACGTCCGGGATATTGAACTTTCGCGTTCCGAAATCGTCTATGAGCTGGTTCATCGTCTCGTCCTCCCAGACGTACCTCTCATAGTAGAGCTGGAACGTGGCATCGTAGGGATCGTACGTCGGATGGGTCGCCTGGTCCCATTTCGAATAATCGGTATGTCCGAACTGGGACATGTCGCCCACGTAATGCGACAGTATCCCGATATTGTAAACTGCCCTGTGATGTGCCTTTGACCCGTTGGGCATGCCATCGAGCATCCAGGCTGTCAGGTTCTGAATGCTGCGGTTCGCCCATTTCTGGACCTCGGCCGGGGCATCGGTGTCCTCCCAGCCCTTTCTGTTGTTTATGAAATAGTTCTCGGCGTCACCAACGGGGGCGTCATCGAGATATGCCAGGAAGTTGTCATTCGGTCCGGGTATGGTCCTGTCCTCCTTGAACGAGGGCACCAACGAGTCCGATCCGCCATGAAGGTACCAGTAATCGATGAACTTGGCCTTCTCCGGATATTCCTGCTTCATCATGAACAGCGACATGTTGGCTATGATGTCGTGTATCCCGTAGTTGGGATACGCCTCGCTCAGCGGGTTCCCGTCGTACCAGGCCGAAACCTCGCCTGCGCTGGGGTTCATCACCAACATGTTCAAACCGAGGATCAGCGTTATCGTAAGAGCGGTCCCTGTCGCGGCCTTCCTGCAAAGCACCTATACACCTCCATCCAGACCTAATGACGCCGGGGGGTAAAATAACTTGCTGATTCCAGGGTCATAATGCGGACAAATATATCTACCCCGGGCCATCTCAAGGGGGCGTGAAAGGGATCGTCTATCTGTCGGGAGAGAACGTGAAGCTCGCATGCGCGGAGCTTAAAGGGGCCCTGAAAGCGCTGGGAAATCCCTCCGAGGTCCGGGAGGGGATCGGGCAGGTGGCGATACTGGACATGCCCGCCCCCGGCATATCCCGTAGAATGGGGTTCTGCCATTTCGACGGGGAGATACTATTCGAGACCGGGCCGGATCCCGAAAGCGTCATCTCCTCCTGCAGGGACTGCATGAGGGAAACGGGAAGAACGTCAATTGGCTTCATTATAAAATCCGATAGTGGAAACTCTCCCCTAACCATATTCAAGGAACTTGAGGAGGCGGCAAGGGCATCGAGGGTCCCGATCGACCACCGCACGCCCTCCTTCAAGCTCTTCGCGGTGATCGCTGGCGGGAGGGCCTTCATTGGCCGGGTCTCAGGCGAGACGGACAGGAAGGGGCTCCTTTCTCGGCGAGGGTCGAGGATGCCCTTCAGCAGGCCTGTGATCATGGACCCCAGGCTCGCGAGGGTGATGGTGAACCTTTCAGGCCTGCCCCCCGGATCCCGCATACTGGATCCATTCATGGGTCCCGGCGGGCTCGCGATCGAGGCCTCACATCTCGGCATATCGTGTGTGGGGGTGGAGATCGATGAGAGGATACACGAAGGATCCCTCAGGAACATCGCGCATTCCGCATCCGCTGGGACCATCACCGCAATCAAGGGCGATTCCAGGAATTTGAGGGAGCATATACCCGGAGATATAGATCATTTCGACGGCATCGTTACGGACCCCCCTTTCGGCAGGAGCGCTTCCCTTGGCAATGCGACGGCTGAGGGGCTGCTAACCGAGGTTCTGATGGAAGTACGCCCTTTTTTGAGAAGGGAGGCCCCGGTCGTTCTGGATATGCCATGTAACATGGAACAGGACCTTGAAGGAAAGTATTCCCTGATGGAGTCCTACGAACACCGCGTCCACCGCAGCCTGACCAGGCACTTCCTGGTCATGAGAGCGGCATGAGCTTCACTGCGGGGGTCTCTGTACCGGAACCGGCTGAACGGGTGCGGGCTGCACGGGCCTCGGTTGTGCCGCGGAAACGGGTGTGGGCTGCGGCCTTGCAGGCATAGGCTGGGCCTGCATGGGCCTGGCCTGGAAGGGCTGGGCCTGTGCGGGAGCCGCGGGTGCCGGATTGAGCTGCCTTGGAGCCGCGGCCGGAGTGGGGGAAGGCAGCGCGGGCCTCTCGGGCGCTGATTGCAGCTGGTCCTCCTCTTTCAGCTTCTCCCTGACCGCCCAAGGCCTGTACGTCCCGTCCTCGTCGTATCCCGTGTCTATGGCCGAGATGAATATCTTGTTGAACATGTAGAGGAACACGAATATGGCCAGTCCGAATATGATCATCAGCAGAATCTGCGGCATGAAATCGATGAGTTCGGGAATGTTGGGCGGAGGATCCGGGGGCCCCGCGGTATAATTCACGATGAGGCTCGTCTGCTTCTCGTTCACTCCCCGGTTGCTTATGGGTAACTCTCCCTCGAGGGCGAAGGTGAGTATGTGCTGCCCCGGTGTGGAGGCATACCAAACGAAGTAGGCCGTCCTCTCGCCCCCCCTGAGGAGGTAGGTGATGTTCGACCTGTCAACCTCGAAGCCTGCGTCATACAGCACTATGAACAGCCTGTCCATGTATATCGGGTTGAGGTCCTCCGTGCCTATGTTCGATATCTCCACCTGGAAGGAGTACTTCTTATCGAGCTCGACCCTGGTACCTGCCACTTGAATGGTCTGATTGTTCATTCGGGGTTGGTTGATCTCGAACATCAACGTGAAGAATTCGAGATCCAAAGATATGTTCGATCTGAACGGTATCCTTTCGGTATCGTACTGCGAGTATCCGATCAGGTTCATCGAGATGATCTGCGCCTCTGCGACCGTGAAGGCCTTGGGCCTTATTGTGATCAATGCGTCGAAATGGTCCTTGTACGGCACATCCACGTAAACGTTCTGCAGGAATATCCAGGATGAGAAGGGATTATCCTCCCATTCCAGGCGTATCAGGTCAGCTATGTTCCCGGTGTTCCTAATCCTCACCTTGAGGACACGGATCTGATCGTGGTCCGTGGAGAACCTGAGTGGCCTCTCACCGGGTGCCAGCGCCATGTCGAAGCTGTAGAATGGGGCGACCTTCAGGGTCAGATCGAGGCTGACCAGGGTCGCTCCCTTTCGGGTCTCGTTCTGGGAGTAGGCGAATACGCGTATCTTGTATCCGTCGAGGATCCTGGGCGTGTCCGGGTTCGTATCCGCTGCGGCGTCAGAGGGGATCCTGACGACTATCCTGACGGGGATGGAATCGTTCGCGAAGAGGGGGGGCGTTCGGTCCATCTCAAGGTCCGCCCACTCGAAGTCCGTGGTCAGGTTGAAGGTATCGTCCCAGTTGCCTTTGTTCTGGACATAAACTATGAATTCGGTCTGGCCACCGACGAAGCCCGTCTTGATCGGATCGTCCGAGCTGAGGCCGACCCTGTTCTTGAGAGGGACCTCGAAGAAGAACTGCTCGGTATCGAGTATGTTCAGGTAAGGCCCTCCCACCGCCTGTACCATTACGAACGGAGGCCTGGATGATTTGTATGATGTCGTGGAGGTCTCGGGCACGAATATCGTCATCGTCACCCTTGTTCTGGTCCTTGGGCCCAGCCCGTTACCCGTTTTCAGGGGGGACTGGTCTATGAACACCTTCCAACCCTTTGGAGCGGACTGGACCCTGAGGGCCTGGTTGGGGTCCTTGTCGTTGCCCATGTTGGTGAAGTTGAAGGTTATTCGGTTCTCCCTTCCGGGCTCTACCAGGTGGGGCTCCGTCTGACGTTCGATGTCGGCGGCATATCTTTCGGCCGCGAATATCACGCAGGGTGTACTTGTCGTTATCATCCCCTGCCTTCTGGACGATTCGGCCTTGATGAAAAGCTGAACGTTCTGGTTCTTCGCCGTGTTTATGGGGACCGTGACACCAACGGTGACCTGGGTCGATTCGCCCGGTGATACGGTAGGCTGGCCTATCCCTGATTTGAAATCGACCCTCCATTCCTTGCTGGCCCTCTCGTCCAGGGCCCAGGAAAGGGTGTAGGTGTCCCGGGCGTTGCCGGTGTTCCTCAGAGTGAAGTGGACGTCGGTCTTAATACCTGGGACCAGCATCATCGAGGGGGTCGCAGGGTCTATGACGCATGCGGGCGCCAGACTTACCTTGAACTTGAACGTGTAGGTCGGGTCTATGTTATAGGGGCCCTCCTTGAAGAAGGTGGAATAAGGCCTGACAACAAGGTCGTAGGTCAGGTCGTGCTGGGCAAGAACGGGGTTGGGGGAAACGAGAAGGGCGAGGTTCATCTCCTGATAGTTGTTCGGGAACACCTCGATGGGTTCGAAGGGCGAGGGAACCCAACCCTCGGGAATTGACATGTATTCTATGCCGATTATGTCCACTGCCGGACCTTCGTTCCAAAGGTCGAACGGAAGGAACACCGCCTCTCCGAGAGAGACGTCGTGGACCTTGCTGGTGACGCCAGGTTTGGTCTCGTCCTCCTGATGGATCCGGGGCTGGAAGTCGGGTTCGGAGATCCTGATGGCCGAGCCCGTCCTGAAATTGTCGGACTTGTCGTCGTCATCGACCGTGATGGTGGAATAGACCGAATAGCTCATCTGTGCCCATGAATACCCCTGGGGTGCCTTATCTGGAGCGGTCCAGAAGAATGAGACGAAGAGAGGGTTCGGCATGCCTGTTTGTGGATCCATTGCCGTATAGGTCAGAGGCATGCTGGTGATCTGCTTGTACATTGTCGACACGTTCCCCTTGTCATCGTCGATGACAATAACCACGGTGAATGGATTGGAGTTCGTGATCGGGGTATCGCTCACATACGGCCTGATATCATGGACTAGGCGTACGGCCAATTCGACCTTCTGACCGGGATAGATATTGTTCGACACAGTGCTCTGGATCCTCTCGATCCCATCAATGGCGATGTCGAGCCAGGCCCTTGTCGGCGGAACCTCTGCCGGCTGAGGGTCGTTGGCATCCGCGGTGATGCCCCATGGCATTACGATCAGCAGAGCCAGCATGAAAAGAGATACTATGGCCTTGGCGCTCCCTTGCATTTTTTCCTTCATGATATCTATCACCCCTTGAGGCGTTGTTCTTCTTCCGATGTGGCATATATGGGACTTGATGCCTTATATATTTTCCCCGGAACGGAGCATCTCCCGTATATCCATAGCAGGGTCATCGCTCCCATCGTCCAGGATGCCGAAGCGACCGGGGTCCGACGATAAACATACGTATAATATTTATTATTATTGTGAACCGTCTTGCGATTGTCCGACCGCGATCGCACATGATCCACGGGAGGTGATTCAGTCAGTGAGGGCCTTCTCTATGGCCTTTAGAAGCTCCGCCATCCTGTAGGGTTTAACGAGGAAACCACGACATCCCGCCTCGAGGCAGTCCTTCAACATCCCCTCTCCTGTAAGTGCCGTTACAACGACTATCCTTGCTGAGCCGTCCATATCCAATATGCCCTTTGCGACCTCAAGGCCGGAGATGTCCGGAAGGACCAGGTCGAGAAGAACGATGTCGGGATGGTGCGTCCGATACATCTCCAACGCGTCGATTCCGTTCGTTGCGGTTGCGACGACCTTATATCCGGAGATCCCCAGCATCTCTATCATTACCGAGGCGATCGCCTCCCTGTCCTCGACGATCATCACGCTCGAACCCATATCATCCACCTCCTTCCCTGGGAAGGGTGAAGAAGAATGTGGAACCGAGGCCTATGAAGCTCTCACACCATATCCTGCCGCCGTGCTTGGTTATTATCCTCTTTGACAGGAACAGACCGAGGCCGAGGGACATCACCCCGCCTTCCCTTCCAGGGTCGATGTCGAACCTGTCGAAAAGCGTCTCGATCACATCGTCGGCCATGCCCTCGCCCGAATCCGATATGGCGACCTGCAGGTAGCCGTCGATCGAGTCGATATCAATGGAGATCTCACCGACCTCAGGGGTCGATGCGATAGCGTTCCCGATGAGGGTCTCGACCACCTGATATATTGCTTTCCTGTCAGCGTTCACCAGTGTGTCCTTCTCCCGGTATGCCTTCTTGAGTTTGATGCGCTTTTTCTGGATCACATCGTCCTTCGCCCTCAGGGCATCCTCCAAGGTGTCCTTCAATGAGAGGGCCCCGGGCTCGAACCTGAAATCTCCGCCCATTCTCCTGGACATCTCAAGGGCATCGGAAAGTATATCCTTTATCCTCTCGACCATTTCTATCAGTTTCTTCGTCTTCTCCTTGGAGGTCTGGGCCATCTCCCCGTAATGGCCCGATTCCATCATCTCCAGTATGAGCAGTATGGAGGTCAATGGCTGTCTTATGTCCCTGCTCAATACATTGACGAAATCCCTGAGCATCTCCTTCATGCGCTCCTGGCCTTCGTTCAGTGCCGCCACCTGGTCCTTCAGTGCCATCCTGTCCCCGGTGTCCACGACCGCCCCCCAGGCGCTGAAGACCTTGTCCTGCTGTCTTTTTGGCAGCATTATCAGTTCTACGGGACGCGATCCCCCTCCCTCCGAGATGAGCGAGACCTCCTGGATGGTGAGCGGTGATCCCTCGAAAACGGATTCTATGGCGTTCATGGCCAGGGGCTGGTCCTCAAGGATCACAACATTGGGGAGCGTGAGAAGCTCAAGCTCCTCCCTTGAGAAACCCGTTATCCTCTCGAGGGTCCCAGGTACGATCTTGAAGCTCCCATCACGGTCCACCTCGAAAATGGAATCGACGTGCACCCGTGCCACCGAATGCTGGTCTCTGGCGGCCTCACCGCCGAACCCGTTTCCGTTCGACGCCGCTTTCCCTGGTCCCTCATCGTTGGCCATGGCTATTCCACCACTATAAGAGGAGAACGGGCCCCCACCCGTGTCACGCTCCGATCACCTAAAGCCCTATTCGGATAAAAAACTAATCTCTTCAAAGTCCAGACCTGCTCGAACGGTCGATGCGGCCCAGTTCTTATGGGTTCGGATCAGGCCGTTTCTGTTGCTGGGGCCCCCTCCTCTATGGGAGGCTCGGGCTCTACGGGGGCCTCGGGCTCGGGAGGGGGGACCGGTGCGATGGACGATATTAGATCGGTGGCCTCGACCTCCGGATAGCTCAGAACGTCCATCCTTCTGATATCGACCCTCTTGATCGGGTATATCTTGCGGCATTCATCGACGAATTTGTAGGAGAGTGACTTCTCCCTCTCGGAGGTCAGCACCGTGCTGACGAGCTCCGGGAACGTGGATGTGGACCCTATCTGGTTAACGACATCCATCATCCTGTTCCTGATCAGGTATTGAACGGAGCTCTGTATGCGCTTGTCGGAGATGGCCATGGGCTTGAGCCTCACCCTGTAGCCGTCCTTGGTGGTCACGTCGAAGACGCCCTCCATCTTTGTGCGCTTCCTCCGCGTCTGACGCCTGATGTAGTCGGATGTCAGATCGTGGCCTATGTATCTGGTGAAGGCCTCGGATGTGGAGAAGTCGGATACCTGGAACTTCAGTTTGACGTGCATCAGCTTGAAATCCCCGGTCAGGTCCTGGAGCGTCACTTCTATCGTCCTGCCCTTTAGCTTTGCGGGATCGTCGGAGAGGGTCTCCCCTATCTGCACCCTGTTGAACATCACGGGAGCCACAATGGGATACCACTGCTTCGACTTCCACTTGTCCTTGAGTTTCTTAGCTTCCTTGGATATCTGCTTCTTAGCCATTGGCAGGCCTCCGACAACTCGATACAGACCCCGTATATAATACCTGCGCCCCAAAAGGGGTCAAATTCGAATTTTCCTTAAAAAATTCCTCTACTTCAATAGAAAAGACCCGAAAATTACTGGTAAAAAAAGACGTGCTTCATCAAATGAAGAGGTTCCTGCCCCTCCCTCCCTTGGAGCAGAGCACGTCATTTTCCACGATCAGCTCGCCCCTCGAATACGTCCTGATGGGGAATACGCCCTCAAAACCCTCATACGGTGTCCAACCGCACCTGGAATGCAGGTCCTCGGACCTTATCCTCTTCGAAAAGGACGGATCGATGACGACGATATCCGCATCCATTCCAGGCTTCAACGCCCCCTTTCCAGGCATTGAAAAACGCTTGGCCGGGGCCTCGCTGAGAAGTTCCATGAACCTCTCCAGTGGGAGCTTCCTCTCCTTGACCTTCTGCAGCATAAGCGGCCCCATCGTCTCCACGCCGGGGATCCCTGATGGAGAGAGGATGCCCCTTTCCTTCTCGGAAGGCAGATGTGGCGCGTGGTCCGATCCCAGGGTCGAGATCGTGCCATCCAGCAGCGCTTTCCAGAGGGCCGCCCTGTCCAAGGTCCTTCTCAGAGGTGGGTTCACCTTGCACATCGCCTGGTTCTCAAGGCTCCTCTCGCCCCATTTGATGTCGAGGAGCAGATGATGTGGCGTGGCCTCCAGGGTGCATCCCGACCCTCTCACGGCACCCAGGCCCTCCTCGCTGCTCACATGCAGGACGTGAAGGCTCTGGGAGGCCGGGCCCACGGCCTTCAGGGCCTGGCGCAAGGCGGAGGCCTCGGCCGCGGGAGGCCTCCGGCGATCGTGGCGGTCCAGGATGTCGGGGTCCGCCTCGCCCGCTGCCGCCTTGGAGAAAAGGGAGTCGTCCTCGGCATGGATCGCGAGGACGCTCCCGGTCCCGGAGAGTAGGGAGGTCCATGCGCTCAAGCCCCCGATCGGACCGAAGGACAACGATCCGGTGCTCTCGCCCAGGAATGCCTTGAAGGCGCAGGGTCTAGCGCTCCGGTCCCCCCCGAGAAGGCATGCGATAAGCTCCTCAGCGGAAGACCCCTCGTCCAGACCCATGTATAGTCCGTGATCGATATGGGCCTTACTGCGCACATCAACGGACTTCTCGGCGAAGGACCTGATGTCCCTTATCGGCGGGGAGTTGTTCGGCATGTCAAGGACCGTGGTCACCCCACCGAAGGCCGCGGATGCGGTGCCGGTGGAGAAATCCTCCTTCGCCGTGTGTCCCGGGTCACGGAAATGGACGTGGGTATCGATGAGACCTGGAAGAAGGAGCAAGCGCCCGAGATCGTCCCGCTCCCCCGAGGAGGAGGTGGCGGTGTTCCTGATCTCCTTGATGACCCCCTCCTCGATGCATATCGCGGCATCATGGAGAGAACCTTCCCGAATGACCCTGCCCTCTATCACAAGATCGAACATCGGGACCCACCTCAGGCCAGGGGCATCTCCTCGATAGTGCCGCCGGGTGATCGCTCGCCGAACACCTGTCCGGAGAACCTCTTGAAATCCACGGTGCCGCGCCTCCACTCCTCCGGATGCATGCCGCCTTTCATGCAGGTGTGGGAGAGGAACTCTTCGACCCCCCATCCGTATTCCACTGGGACCTGGGGTAGCAGAAGGCCACCGTATGGTCCCCTCGATGCGATGAGGCCGTCCCTGCCTATCCTTACCTGGGATACCAGGTCGTCCACATCACCGTAACTGATCTGGACCGGAGGAGTGAGTATGGTCACGTCGACGCATATACGCCCCATCTCCTCCGGCCTGACCCTTGGGAAACGAGGGTCCTTCGTCGCCGCTGCCTTCGCCATCTCGACTATGGCATCCCTGAGGGGAATTATCGGTTCCGCATATCCTATACATCCTCGAAGGTCCCTTCCCGGATGCGTGTTCAATGTCACGAAGACCCCGCTCTTCTCCTTGAAAGGGGCCGGGGCCACGGGAGGGGCCGGCCCTTCGATCCCCAGTTGCCTCTCGATGGCGCTTCTGGCGATCCTTACCGCTGCTGTGCCTTCCTCGAGGGAATACATCGGCGTCACCGCTCTCCCATCGGCTTATGACCTATTGAAACTTTGGTTCCTCGCCCTTACCGACATTCTCAGTAGGACCTGGAGAGGAGGACGATCTTGTCCGTCGGCGATCCGCACTCGTAACAACCACCCGGAGAGGTCTCAACCTCGCCGCTGTCGCTCAGGGGGTATCCCAAAAACGTCCGGTCCAGGGCCCTCTCCATGCTCTCTGCGCAGCCCATTTCACCGCACCAGTTGGCCTTGACCACGCCGTCCCATCCCTCATGGGAGAGCTTCCGGTATTCCTCCGGGGACCCAGCGAACCTGACGCCGTTGTCGAGAATGGACCTGGCGCGGCCCGATAGCTCGACCTCGATATCATCCATGGCGCGCCTTGTCTCGGACCTTAGATCGGATCGGGACACGGTCCTCTTCGTTGACAGGTCCCTTCTTGCGAATACGAGAGTGCCGGCCTCGATATCGCGGGGTCCCAGCTCTATCCGGATGGGAACTCCCTTGATCTCCCAATCGTAATGCTTGGACCCGGGCCTCTGGTCCCTTTCGTCTAGATGGACCCGGTACCCCATGGCTGAGACCTCCTCTTTGAGCCGTCGAGCCTCCTCGAGGACCATCTCGGTCTTGCCCTTTGCGAGTATAGGGATGATCACGAACTGTATCGGGGCGACCTTCGGAGGCAGTATGATCCCCTTGTCGTCGCCGTGTACGCCAACTATTGCCCCTACCAGCCTCTCGCTCATACCATACGTGGTCTGATGGACGTGGTGATGTTCCCCGTCCGCCCCCTCGTATTTGATATCGTAGGGCCTGGAGAAGTTCTCGTGATACTGGTGGATAGACCCCAGCTGCAGCGTGCGCATGGAGGGCATCACCGTGTCCACGCCGATGGTGTAAACCGCGCCCGCGAACTTGTCCCAGTCCGGGCGCTTGACCAGGAGATAGGGAAGGCAGAGGTCCCTGGCGACCCTGTCCATTATCGCGCAGTCCTCCCTGATCTGCCGCTCGGCGTCTTCGGCATCGGCATGGCAGGTATGGGCCTCGAAGAAGTGTATCTCCCGGACCCTTATGAACGACCTGGTCATCTTGGTCTCGTACCTGAACGTGTTCACTATCTGATAGGTCTTGAGCGGGAGGTCGTTGTGGGACCGGACCCATAGCGAGAACATCGGGTACATCGCGGTCTCGGATGTTGGCCTGAGCAGCAGGGGCACGTCCAGCTCATCGAGGCCACCGTGCGTGACCCAGTAGACCTCGGAGTCGAAGCCTTTTATATGGTCGGCCTCCTTCTGGAACTCAGTCTTCGGGATGAGAAGGGGGAAGTTGACCTCGCCATGTCCGGTGGCATCGCACTCCCTCCTTATGGCAGAGTCTATGAGACGCATTATCTTCCAGCCGTAAGGGGTCCAGACGTTCATGCCCTTTATGGGGTATCTCTTGTCGCTGAGGTTGGCGAGCTCTATCACATCGTTGTACCAGGTGCCGAAGTCGCTCCTGTCAAGGACGACCTTCCTGCTTTCTTCTTCCGGCATAGTTCGCACCTACCCGACGACCCATAACCTGGATCGGTTTATAAACCTTGGCGGGGATCGTTCTTTGGGGGCATGAGCTTGCCTGCGAGCTTGAGCGCCTCCGCCCTCGCGCCTTCGATCCCCTTCCTCTCGAAGAAGGCGGAGATCACTTTCACATCCCTGTTCAGGAACTCAAAAGCGGATGGATGGCCTACGTCCACAGCTTGGCCCACATCTATGAGAACGGGCCCTCCGTCGTAAAGTATGTTGTATTCCGACAGATCAGCGTGGACCAGCCCGCAGTCCTTCACGAGGGATCCGACCGTCCGTTTCACCCACTTCCAGAGTTCCTCCCAATGCCCCGGATCCGCTTCTATGACCCTTATCTGGGGAGATGGTTGTCCATCGTAGGTGACTAGGTCCATGACGAGGACGTTCTTGAAGACCGCCCGGGGAGAGGGCACCCGAATATTTTCCCTCTGCATGATCGAGAGGTTCTGGAACTCCTTCCTGGCCCATGTGTATATTATGCCCCTGTGCGACCGGTCTATGTTCTTGAAGCGGCGGTCCCCGTCGATGTACTCCATGAACGCTCCGAACGTGGAGGTCGCAGTCCTGAATATCTTGACCGCCGCCATGCCGCTTTCGGTGTTTGCCTTGTAAACGTTGGCCTCCTTTCCGGTGGAGATTGGGCACTCCAGGGTTTCGATGTCGCCCCTGGTCATCAAACGGTATATGTGCTGAAGGTTCTGGTGGTCGAATACCTCGTCGTAGGTCTTGAACCGGTCCGCATCAACGAGGCGGGTTCCGGTCTTCTTCCTTCTGTCGAACTTCCTCTCGATGAGCGAGTAGATATCTTCCTTTTCCACGGCCAGGTGCATGTGCCGGGGGTGAATAATACTTGTGCTTCCTCAGAGCAGGGATTCCATGTGCTTTGGGACGACGCCCCTTCTTGCGAGGTTCTGGGCCTGGATCCTGGTGTAGCGGTAGGTGACATCGCATTTCTCGTCCTGGAACTCCCACGGGATCAGGACCACCATGTCCCCCTCTCTCATCCACATCCTCTTCTTGAGCTTGCCCTTGATGCGACCCATCCGCATCTTCCCGTCCTGACAGAACACCCTTAGATGGCCTCCGCCAAGGGCCTGGTCTATGACCCCGAACTGCTCGTTCTTCCTGCGGTTGGGCAGGCGTACCCTGACGTACTCCCCCTGGCTGGGGCCTTCTACCTCTGTCTCCACGATGTCGTCCTCGGGCTCGTCCCTGTCCCTCATCAATATTCCTGCCTGCCGATGCGGATCCTGGCCCCGTTTCGGTCAGCTTGCTATGCTTGAGGTCTTATAAAATTGTTTTTACATCTGGTATTTTCTTATAAGTGCACCGCATACACTGTTGTGTGATACGATGAAGGTCCCGGCAAACCCGAATGCCCTCGACATAGAGTACGCCATCAGGGACGTCGTCCTGCCAGCCAACCGCCTCGAGAGGCAGGGCCACAGGATCATAAAGCTCAACATAGGGGATCCCAACAAATACGATTTCGATACGCCCCGATTCATAAAGGACGCCGTCAAGGAGGGCCTTGAGGAGGATCTCAACGGCTATGCTCCCTCGCCCGGACTACCCGGGCTCCTATCCGAGATCGTCCGGGACGAGAACTCCAGGGGGAACGCGATAGCAGAGGAGGATGTAACGGTCACCCACGGAGTCACCGAGGCGCTCCAGCTCATATTCTACGCCTCGCTCTCGCCCGGTGACGAGGTCCTGATCCCGGGCCCCTCATACCCTCCTTACATCACCTACTGCAAGATGGTGGGGGCAAGACCGATCCCCTACGGATGCATCGAGGACGAGGGCTGGATCCCGGACATAGACGACATACGCAGACGCATGGGCCCGAGGACCAAGGCCGTATGCATCATAAACCCGAACAATCCCACCGGCGCACTCTACCCCGAAAGCGTGATAAGGAGCATCGGGGACCTGGTCGCCGAACAAGGTAAGAGCTTCCTCATATCCGACGAGATATACGATCTCATGTCCTTCTCCGACCCCGCGCCATCGACGGCAAGGGTTTGTCCGGACGTTCCCACCATCACCATGAACGGGATCTCGAAGATATACCTCGCCCCGGGATGGAGGATAGGCTATCTCTCCATAAGGGACGTCGATGAGAGGCTCTCCGAGATAAGGGACGGCATCGAGAGGCAGGCCAGGGCGAGGCTGTGCGTGAACTCGATCTGCCAGCACGCCTACGCCCGCGCGCTCTCGGGCCCTAGGGACCATATATCAGATACGATGTCCAGGCTCAGAAGGAGGAGGGACCTCTCCTTCAGGATGCTGAACGAGATCGAGGGGATCTCGGTCCAGAACCCCGGAGGTGCCTTCTACATGTTCCCCCGCATAGACGGTATGGCCCAAGAAGGTTGGAACACCGATAAGGAGTTCGTCCTGGACCTCCTCAACGAGGAAAAGGTCCTTACGGTTTTCGGATCGGGATTCGGTGAGGAGCACGGGTCCGGGCATTTCCGCATCGTCATCCTCCCGACAGAGGAAATGTTGCAGGAGGCATTCGAGAGGATGGGGAACTTCATGAGAAGGCATACCGGATAGGGGCCATCATCGCTTGCGTTCGAAGATTCGGCCCTATTAGACCTCCTTCCGTAAATGTAAGGGGTCGGATATATGCAAAACGACTTCTTCTTCATCCCTGTATGTATCCATGGGGCAAGCCCCGAAGTTACATGGAGGGTGTGAAAAATGCCACCTACAGAAACTCTGACCCGTATAGGACAGGAAGGGTACCCCTTATCTTTGATCAGTTCCGAAAAAACACTTCACGGGGGTCTTCTCCATGAGGTTGCCACCAGGCTTCCCACCAAGGAGGGTGGGTTCAGGATCCATCTCTTCAGGGACGGGGCGGGCAAGGAGCATATCGCCCTCGTCAAGGGAGATGTGCATGGCGCTGAACATGTTTTGACACGGGTGCATTCCGAATGCCTCACTGGTGATCTGTTCGGATCCCTGCGATGCGACTGCGGTCCGCAGCTACATCAGGCCATGAGGATGCTCAGCGAGGAGGAGCGAGGCGTCCTCGTGTATCTGAGGCAGGAGGGGCGGGGTATCGGGCTCGCCCAGAAGCTAAAGGCCTACAACCTGCAGGACAGAGGTTACGATACGGTGGATGCGAACCTCGCCCTGGGCCATCGCGCAGAGGAGAGGGACTACGCCGCGGCGAAGTCCATCCTGGACGCATTAGGCGCCCGCTCGATCAGATTGATCACGAACAACCCCGACAAGGTCGAAAAGCTCAGGAGGCTGGGAATGGCCATCTCCGGCATGGTCAGGACGGACCCGGATATCGGACCGGACAACCTCTTCTATATAAGGACCAAGATAGAGCGAATGGGGCACAGATTGGAGGAGGACCTCCATCCCTTCATGCTGGAGACCGGGGACCTTCTGAGGTACATATCCAGGGCCAGGGAAAAGAAGCGAGCCGGACCTTTCATCGCTGTGATGCGCCTGTCGTCCCTCGACGGAAGGGTGCCTTACGATGTTCGTAGCGAGGCCTTTGAAATACTGGGCCGCAGGCTAAGCAGCGAGATGGAGGGATACGTGGATCCGGAAGGTACCATCCATCGCGGCGGGTCCCTGACCCGGCCGCAATGGGATACATCGGGAAAGATGGTCCCGAGCCTTCTCATGGAACATGGCATGGGTTCCGTGTTGATGGACGGGAGGTCCGAGGCCGCGGTTCGGACGATGGAGGAGGGGGCGGTCGATGTCCTCATCAGCGTGGTCATACCGGCGTTCGGCGGACCAGGGCCCCTCCCGACCGGAAGGATGACGGCCCTTGGCGACCTACACACCGCAAGGATGGGGGCCGAGACCGTTTTCTACGGAAAGCCTGTTTACGGCCCTCATCCCGGGGTCGCTGAGGATCCTCAACATACATAGGGTCTTGGACAAAGGCTTTAAGCTCTTCGTACATTAACGGTCATATGACCATCCTTTCGGACCAGAACATCATCGATCTACTGCAGAAAGGAACGCTCAGGATCGATCCCTTTCGGGAGAAGAACCTTACCCCAAACGGATACGACCTGACCGTGTCCGAGGTTTATTACAGGGACCCCGAATCCAAAGTCACCATCGGGCAGGCGTACCTGGATCCCGGCATGTGGTGCCTGGTATCCACGAAAGAGCGCATAGAGATGCCCCCGGACCTCGGAGCCAACCTCTGGCTGAGGACCACTTATTTGAGGAAGGGGCTCATGGGCGGTTTCGGCATGGTGGATGCGGGCTTCAAGGGCACGCTCACCGTCTCGATGGCGAACGCGGGCCCGGAGAGGATAGCGATCCCCATAGGGGAGAGGCTGTTCCAGATCGTGTTCCTCAAGCTGTCCTCGCCTCCGGGGAAGCTTTACGAGGAGAGGTCCGGCAACTATCAGGGTCAGACGGGGGTCACGATCGAGGGGGGTAAGAGGGTCTGACGGGCGGTGATGTATGCCGAAGGCACAGCTGCAGCCACTGCTGCATCGGCACCGAGATGGAGCTGACACCGGAGGACGTTAAGAGGATCACGGAGGCGGGGTTCTCCGGTTTCCACATCCATATGGACGATGCCCTGACGCTGAGGAACGTCAATGGCCGGTGCTTCTTCCTCGATCCACTTGGAAGATGCGGGATATACGAGATCAGGCCGGAGGGCTGCGGATTGTACCCTCTGGTGATGGACGTAGCATCGATGGTCCCGTGCCTTGACGAGGGATGCCCATTCATAGAGGAGTTCAAGATAGATCCGGATGACGTGATGCGGCTCGCGAAGCTGATAGAACGCCTCGGAGGTGCGTGATCTGAGGTCCGTCTCGCTGATGTCCGGCGGTATCGATTCCCCGGTCGCCACCCATATGATACTGCGTAAGGGGTATGATGTCGCGATATTGAATATGAACTCGGGCAGGTTCTCCGGTGGTGATGATTCTGAGAAGATACTCTCCATCGCAAGCAGATTGGAGGAACTCCATCCCGGAAGGGTCGCCCTTTATCGGGCCATGCATGAGATCAACCTATCCTCCTTCGAGCACAGCTCGAACCCGAAGTACACGTGCCTTCTCTGTAAAAGGGCGATGCTCATGGTTGCGGACGGGTTCTGCGAAAGGGTAGGCGCGGACCTGATCGTTATGGGCGATTCCCTCGGACAGGTCGCTTCGCAGACCCTTCACAACCTTGCGGCGGTGGGCCATGGTTTGATGCATCCTGTGGTGAGGCCTCTGATCGGCTTTGACAAGCTGGACATCGAGTCCATAGCCAAAGGGATCGGCACCTTCGACCTATCAATAAAGGACGCCCCTTCATGCATGGCCGCACCAAGATATCCGATAACACGGGTCGAGGCGGACAGACTGGAGCAGGAAGCTTTGAAGGCTGGGATCAGAGAGAATGTCGAGAAGGTCTTGGACGGCATCGTTGGGATCGACATCGGAAAGGGGCGACCTAGTTTTAAATAATCAGGTGCCGGTTACACCTCAAGAGGTGATTATGATGGTCGAACTGGCCGAATGCAGGGCCTGCGGCTCCGGAGTGCTGCTGCCTTTCTACAGCCCGGACGGGTTGGTTGTCTATTACTGCAGCAGCTGCAGAGCGAGGTTCTCGGGTTACGCCCAGGAGCCGATGTACGAGGGGCGAGCTCTGTTCGCCGACTTCGCAGATTATTCCGATCCATCGCAGGAGAACAACGGTTCCCATCTATGCGATGGGGAGATGCTCTCCAGGTACAGGGACCTCCTGGATTCGAATCCGCCGCTCTCGGCTTCCTCCACTCCCGGGCTCTGTCCCTACTGCGGCACCGAGGTCCCCGAGGGATCCTCCTCATGCACCGGGTGCTGGATGATCTCGGAGCAGCCTTCTGAAGGCGAGATAGACCTCACTTGACCTGTTGAGGGAGCTCCTGGGCTTCAGGGTGTCAACGGACCGGTACATAATGGAAAAATGTTCCCTCAGCTCGATGAGCTCGTCGCCCTGGAACATCTTTATGACGGTAGTTCCCCCCGGCCTGAGCATCTCCTGTGCCAGCTCCATAACGGACCAGCAAAGAGCGAGGTCCCTCCCCCTGTCATAGACCTTGTTACCGGATAACCTGGGTGAGGCATCCGACAGCACGACATCGAACTCCTGGCATATGTCCTTGATCCTATCGATGGTGGCCCTCTCCGATATATCCCCCCTGATGAAGGACACACCATCTATGGGTGGCATGTCCCCGAGGTCCACTGCGACGACGATACCGTCCCCCACTCGCTCTTTGGCCACCTGTGACCACCCCCCTGGGGACGCTCCGACGTCGAGGACCCTCGATCCGATCTTGAGCATGCCGATCCGGTCGTCGATCTCCTTGAGCTTGTAGGCAGCCCTGGACCTGTATCCCTCATGGGTCGCCCTCCGATGGTAATGGTCCGCTTTCCTATTCCTGATCCATTCACGGGACAAGTCTTGGCCTCCATTCCGATCAAATGGATTTGATGAGCCCTATGGTTGGCTCGTAAACCTGACCCTCATCGAGAAGCGCTTGAATGATCTCTTCCAATGTTATCTTGTCTATCGAGCGGGCCTCACACTCCTTCATTATGTCCCTGTAGAGAGCGCCTCGCTCCCCTGAAAGCTCCTTTATTATGGAGAGAACGGTGGCCTTGACGTCCTCGCCAATATCCTCCTTCACGGGCTCGGCGTTCCCAATTTCCACCGGCCTTCCATTCCCCTCCACCACCGCCATGAGGGCGATCTTCACGGCATCGGCGTAGGCCTTGACCTCGGACCTCCCGTAATGCCTCAAGGCGTCCAAGGCGCATTCCCCGGCCCTTGTGGGATGGCCTTTCTCTGCCAGTAATTCCAGGGACGGTTCCTCCATCTCCAAGACGTCCTCGTAGGCCTTTATCCTTTCAAGGGTGAAGCGTGACGTCTCAAGGACCCATCTGTCCCTTTGCGGGACGTCCACTTTGAAAATGGATTCGGGTTTGACGGAGGAATAGAACGTTCCATCTTCCTTGGTGAACGTCCGGACCTTTCCGACCACGCCCACGAGGGCTGGAGGCTCCAGATGCGAGAGCACGGCCAAAGGCTGCGGCTGGTACTGCCCCGCATAGAGATAGAACGTCCCGGTTGGGTCCCTCACCTCGGCTTTGAAGTTCGGCAGATCACCTGTCCCGGTATTGGTCTTGTTCATGAGCACCCCCATGAAGAAGAGCCGGTTGACATGACTGCCCAGAGGTGTGATCACGTAGTTCGGGGCGTTCTCCTCTATGGCCCTGTCCTCGAACCTGGAGGAGTTGTATTCCACGGCGAATAACCTCTGCGCCGTCTCCCTTCCTCTGACCATTCAGTATCCCTCCATGGTTTCAAGGATGCTCTTGACCTCATCCATATAGGGGAATTCATCCTCGGAGATCGACCCCGGCAACATGGTGGACCCGAAATCGTCCTTGATCACGTTCCCTCGCAGTACGAAGGTCCTGCCCAGGAGCCTTTTGTTGAGCTGTTCGATCAGCTCCCTTCCGTCCGTGGTCCCGTATTTCCTGACGCATTCCGGGACGTCCATGCAAAGCAGCTCCTCCGTGATCTCGGTGTTGAGGACCGCGAAGAGCGACCCGGTCCCGTCGTCTATTACCACCTTGACCCTGAGATCGGGCACCCCCTCCTGTTCCGAATGGACCGCGCAGGTACCAGAGGTCAGCGCCCTATTGCAGACAGGACATCTGAATATCAGCCCGGAGCCCTCCCTGATCTCTATCAGGACGCCCCTGACCTCGACATCGGTCGCGCCCGCGAACTGAAGGTCCTCGGCGTTAAGACGCCTCGAGCCCTCTATGTCGATCTCCACATCTTCCAACAGGTCTATCTCGGCCCTTTCATCGAAATTCACCTGTGGGATCCCCCTCCAGTCCTTGACGTAGGCACCCTTGACCCTGATAACGTCACCAACATTGTAAGGCAGTTCCGACCAGCATGTGAACCTTAGCCTTTTGGTCTCATCGGCCATCATACCGTCGATTATCCTCTTTGGAGAATCGTTGGCCGTTATCGTCTTTTCCTCCATCCCGATTATCTTCCCGACGACCTCTACGTTGCCCATGCCGTGATGTATGTCCTTCAGCTTGACCTGAACGAGCGGGCCATATCTGGGTAGGCCCCCGACATCGAGGTCAGCCAGCGGGTCCTCTTCCGGCTCCTCGAAAGTGGCGTAGGGTCCGAGACTGATCTCCACCTCACCTCTGAAGGGTCTGGCAGAGGCTCCGTGGATCACATAGGTCCGGCCCTTCTCGAGCATGTGCCCTTCCCAGGAAGAGAAACGCCTGATCATGGTCCTGTCCGCCAGGAGCCCGATGACAAGGGGCTTCTCCCCGTTCTGGGTCTTGAGCATCCTCTCGCTGCAACCCATGCATCTCACTATCACATCGAAATTGTTCTCGGCCCCTGTCAGGTCCTTTAGGTCCAATGTTCCGATCGATGCGGTATTGGGCCTTCCACCGTATTTCCTGATGATCGCGTTCCTGGCCTCTCTTAGGTTTATCCCGTACATCAAGTACTTGTTCAATTCCTCTCTCAGCTTTTCCTCATCCATATCCTGAAGCGCCCCTTTTATCTCCTGGATGACGGGCGCAAGACTGTCCTCGTCCAAATGATTCACCCCCGTTCGTTTAGGGAGAAGAGGGTAGGTGGTCGAGGCATAAAAGGGTTGCCCATCTCACGTGGTCCGGTCTCAACTGGGGGGGGGCATGCCCTGCCTCGCCCCCGGGGGAGGCATGGGCTCCATTGGAATGCCCAGCCTGATCCTGTCCTCGTTCGAAAGGTTGTCCAGGTCCAGGGACAGCTGTATCCTCAGCTCCTTCTTCTTCTGGTTCAGAACGTATATCCTGACTATGCCCAGGGGGATTATTATCAGAAGGAAAAGGAATGTGATCGGTATAAGCGGAAGGGTGGGCTCGTAATACGAGGTCACCTTAACAGGGGTCATGTCGCCCTGATAGAGGTTCTCCTGGTTCTTGGGATTGTATAGCACCACGTAATAGACCGTTGAACCCGAATCAACCCAGGGGACGACCCATTCCACCCTGTTGCTTTCGTATGTGAGCCTCTGGGCAAGGTAGGCGTTAGACAGGAGGAACGGCCTCATGTCCTCCTCCACCTCGGCCTTGCTCATGTCAGGGGGCTGATCCCTGTATAGATAGGCGAAGACCCAGTTGTTCTCGAGTCCCGGGGAAGCGTCCATCTCCACCTCGAAGGTCATGGTGAACATGCCGGGAACGGCCACGACCTCGTAGCGGTCTATGGTGTTGGCGTTGACCTTGAGGTTCTGATAGATCATCTTCTGGGTGCCGAGCTCCGATGCGGGGGAGAAGAATATCCCCAGGGCTATTCCGAAGATGATGAGGAAGAACACCATTATGGCCACCCACCTCGACTTCGCCGCGTCGATGTCGGCCATCTTCTCTATGATCCTCTGCTTTATTCCTAGGGCGGTCTCCATCTTTATCCCCCATAGAGATGAAGGGGGCAATCTATTGGGCCGATTTAAACCCTTTCCATGGAGTGATGCTCGTTCGGGACGATGGAGGGCCGTTTCGGAAAAGATAGATAAAGGGCCGCCACATCTCTTTGAGGTCATGAAGGACATTGGATATTCAGCGATGGCGGTCATATCGTTACTTTCGCTCATGGCCCTGTCAACGCTCATGATCAGCGACGCCGAGGGAGCGGCGATATTGATGGAAGAAGGCTCCATATCGTATTCGCCGACGAAGCCGACCCACGATGACGTCATAAGAGTCAACGCGACGCCCATGTTCATAGACTGCGAACCTGTCAAGGTGACCCTGAAATACTCGTTATGCACGGAAACCTACTGCGGCCTTGACATCCCCGTAGATATGACGAGAGCAGCCGATAGCGATATCTGGACGGCGAGCATCGGCCCCTTCGAGAAGACGGACCCCTCTGGGGATCAATTCATAGACGTCAGGTTCTTCGTCACCGCCGAGGGCTCTGCGACCGATGGAGATACCGATCCGACCGAGAATTCCGAGACGATAACGATATATTTCGAGCGTAAGGACGATGATGGCAACGGTAACGGAGAGGCAAAGAGATCGCCCCTCGGATGGGAGGTCCTCGCCGCGCCACTCCTGGCCGCAGCAATGCTGGTCATCATCAACCGGGGGAGACGCGTATCCCTTCGTTGAAGGTCTCCGTGATCATGGTCCGTACCAATGGGAACTCCATCAGCTCGTAGCCGGACTTGAAGTCCTCTATGAGTATCGTCCTCGAGTTCTCGGGCCTGTTGTCCGCCATCTTCTCGAGGGAGAGCTTCGATGTGCCGTCGTACTGGCTCGTGACGAGCATTAACGGTCTTATTCCGCCCCAATCCCAGGATACCTGATACATGTCGATGCCGTAGGCCTCGAGCACCGGCGTTAGAACGGCTCCTGCAACTATCCACTGGCGTGACATCTTCGCCGCCTGATCGAATATTATCGCGCCAAGTTCCCCCGTGGCGACGACCATGCCGTTTTTTCCCGCATCGGTGTTGCGCTTTCCATCCCTACTGCCCTGGACCCATTCGTAAGCTCCGAAGAGGTCGAAGGACATGTTGAGGAACTCTCTATGGGTCATCGTCATGTGATCGTAGGTCTTGGACGCGCTCTTTATGCTCATGACCGATTCTCCGTGGCCCCTGAGATCGACCGCCACTGCGTTGAACCCCTTTTCCTGGAGATATCTCGCGTGATCATCCCAAACGCTCCTGTCCTGGCCAATATCATGGAAGAGATAAACGGTGGGGGCACCGGAAAAGTAGGTGCCGTAGAAGGTACCGTTTATTATCGCTCCGTCGGAGGAGGAGAAGAAGAACCTTCTGGATTCCGGAATGGTCTCTACAGGGTTCAGGAGGCGATAGGTGATCAGGCCCCCGATGATCAATACAGCCAGGACGAGGATCACTATGATGGACACTATCATAGGGCTGACGCTGGTGTCGAACCTTATCCTCTTGGGCTTGCGCCGATGGCTCTCCCTTAATCTGAGCCTCGGATCCACACCTGGATGGTACCTCCTGTAATGCTTGGATAGGTTCTTAGTTAGCAGGGGCTGCCCACAATCGGGGCATTCCACTTTGGAGGACATTTCTGGCATTACGATCGAACTCCATTCCCATACATGGATTTTTAAGGTTTCGTCTCCTTTTCTATTTTCTTTAGCATCAACAGGACGCGGAATACCACCTGGTCCCGGGATCCTCTGAGCGTTATCGACAGGTCCTCAGGGTCCATATCCAGGAGGGTACGGACCGCGAGAGGGATCCCTCCCGTTGCCTCGTATATCGCCAAGACCGTGCCTTCCTTCATGCCAAGAGGCGACAGGGCCTTTTCGAAATCCTCGAACGGAAGTGGAGATAGCTCGAGCGTCGGTGCGTTCAACGGGTCCCTACCTGAATGGATCACGACCAATGGCAGCGATGACAGGTCATCGCTCCAGCCCTCCCCCCTGGGGTCGTATCTTGCCCCGGGACAGGAGGACGTTATCAGGGAGTATGGGTCTGTACCCTCCCCTTCCAGGATCACGATCGCATCGAAGTTCTCATGGAGCTTGACCGGCTCCCCGTTATCGGACCTGGCGATCCAGATCGGCTTTCTTCCCATAGCCTGGAACACCCTCGACGTAACGGTCCTCCTCCCTGACCCGAACACACCCTGAACGACCGCCATCCCCTCGGAAGATATCATTCTCCTCAATCGATCCTCATCGCCGGGGACCGGGATGTACATCTTAGGGGCCTTGGGAGTAGGTACGGACCCCCAACCTGCTGGAATTTGAATGGGGGACGATCTGTTCGGCGAGGACAACGACAGCTCAATGACCTCATCCCAACGTATAGGGTCGCTGTCAATGGACATGAGCTGGGAAAGCATGATCGACACCATGGACATCCTCTCCAGATACGTGTTGGCCAGGGAGAGAGCGGAAAAAGGGTCCATGGTGTTCTTGAGGCCTTCCGGACCTATCAGGGAGACCCTCATCGATCGAAGGCCCTCCCTTATCTCATCCATGGCGGCGGACCCTTCGACGGTGAGGCGATACCTCTTCACCAATCTCCCCTTTCCAGGGACCCTTTTCTTCTCTTCACGAACGAGGCCCGCCTCCATGAGGGGTCTGATCGATCTTGGGACATGGGTCCTTCCTATGCAGCAGCCTTGGGATATCTCCTTTTGATCGAAGCCATGGTCGATGTCCCTGCCCCTGTCCGATCGGCCGAGATAAAGGATGATCCGATCGCCAGAGGACAGACCCATCTAACTCCCTGCCTCCCGCTCCTTGAACTCAACGGCCGCTCTCACGAGACCCAGGAAAAGCGGAGCGGGCCTGTTGGGATGCGAGAGGAATTCGGGATGGAACTGGGAGCCTATGTGGAACAGTTTCCCGGGCAGCTCTCCTATCTCCATTTTTATCCCGTCATCGGATACAGCACTGAAAACCCATCCTGCCCTTTCTATGCTCTCGATCATTGCCGGGTTGATCTCGTAGCGGTGCCTGTGCCGCTCGTATATGACTTCCTTCCCGTAAAGCCTGTAGGCAAGGGTGCCGGGCCTGATAATGCTCTTCTGGGCCCCGAGCCTCATGGTCCCTCCCTTGTTCTTCACCCGCAGCTGTTCGGGCAGAATGTCCACGACGGGATGGGGCGTATCGGGATCGAACTCGGTGGAATTCGCTTTCTCCAGCCCCATGACGTTCCTTGCGAACTCTGTCACCGCTATCTGCAGCCCTAGGCATATCCCAAGGAAGGGGACATCGTTCTCCCTGGCAAACCTCACAGCTTCCAATTTTCCCCTTGTCCCCCTTGAACCGAAACCGCCGGGGACGAGTATGCCATGGCATTCTGCCAGACGTGATAACATGACTCGTTTCTCCTTCTCGAAATCGTGCTCGGCCTCGGGGGCATCTATCCATTCCAGCTCGACGTTGACCCCGCACTCGGCACCGGCGTGCTCGAAGGCCTTGTAATGGGAGATGTACGAGTCCTTCAATCCCGTATATTTCCCGACTATGGCGATCCTAACCACGCCCTCGGAGGATTCGAAACGGTCGACGAAATCGGACCATGGCTCCATGTCACACGGCATCTCCTTCATGCGCAGTAGACCATGGATTATCCCAACCACGTTCTGCTCCTGAAGGAGCAGCGGGACCTTGTAGGTGTTCTTCAGGTCATGGGCGGAGATCACCGCTTCTGGCCTCACGTTGCAGAAGAGCGAGATCTTCTCCTTCGTGGAGGCGTCGAGGGGTTCCGAGCACCTGCCTACTATGATGTTGGGCTGTATCCCGATGGACCTGAGCTCCTTAACGGAATGCTGGGTCGGTTTGGTCTTCTGTTCTCCCACGACGCCCATTATGGGGATGAGGGTCGTGTGCACGAAGATGACGTTCTCGGGGCCATGCTCCATGTGCATCTGCCTTGCGGCCTCCAGGAAGGGCATCGATTCTATGTCGCCGACCGTGCCCCCCATCTCGACCATGCACACATCGGCGCCTGCCGATACTGCCACCCGTGTTATCGAAGTTTTGATCTCATTCACTATGTGGGGTATTATCTGGACGGTCTTTCCGAGATAGTCCCCCTTCCTCTCCCGATCTATGACGGAGAGATAGACCTTCCCGGTCGTTATATTATGCTCGGATGAAAGCTCCGTGTCCAGGAAGCGCTCGTAATTCCCAAGGTCCAGGTCCACCTCGCCCCCGTCGTGGAGGACGAAGACCTCTCCGTGCTCGTAAGGGTTCATAGTGCCGGCGTCGCAGTTCAGGTAAGGGTCGATCTTTATGGCCGTCACCTTGTAACCGCACCTTTTCAGCAGGAGGCCGATAGATGAGGTGGCAATGCCTTTTCCCAGACCGGACAGGACCCCCCCTGTTACGAATATGTACTTCAAACACAACACCTGACCTGAAACGATGCCTTTGCCACCATCCCTTCAGGGTAATGGTTTTTCGTAAATAAACATATTATCGCCCCCTCCTCTGCATCCCCGAATACGCATCGATGATCCACGGGGACCCGTCAATGGATAGCTCCCCCTTCCATACCGGGATCAGCATCCTCTTTTCGATCATGACCTTCAGCGAGCTATTTTCCATCGACGCTTCAACCTCGGCGAACACGGTGCTCATCATTCCATCGTGAAGCTTTCTCTCCAGGCTGCGGTCGTTTTCCTTTATCCACCCTATGCACCTATCAAGGGCAAGGGCCTCGTCGATCCGAGGCGGATCGATGACCGTATCATCCTTCTTGGACCGAGGGGAGAGGGCATCCATGATCGATGGGGGCATGTCCATTACCGCCCCGTCAACGAGATCTATCATGACCGATCCGCTCCTGCGGTCCGCGGCAGGTCCGCCTATCTCCTTCAGATCATACTCCAACGAGAGGTGGATCAGGGGGCGGAATACAAGTTCCAGTCCCGATATGTTCCCAGGGGCCATCTCCATGGCCTCCTCCATGGACACTTTCACGGGAGCGGAGGGCGCGTCGTTCCATTCAAGGGCAGGGTCTCCCCCATTGATCTTCATTTCCCCCTCCATGGCCTCCTCAATTATCGGCGGATCCTGCGATAGGTCCTCCGAGGGGGGACGGATATCTGTTTCAAGGGATCCTCCGCAATGCGGATGAGGGGGCCTTATCCTGACCTCCGAAGCATTTGGCTTCGGGAGGGCTGCCTCTTTCCTGGAGGGCCTCTTGGATATGTCCACCCTGGTGATCCTGAACTCGGTATCGGCGGGTCCGATCTCCCTCTGATACCTCCTCAGCTCGGCAACGGGATCGATATCTTCAGGCTGGTCCGACGTCTGCGGATGGTCAGCCCCCTCATCCAGGGGCTCCCATTCCTCCACGGACTCCCCCTGTGCGGCGTTCCTAAGAGCGGCCTCGCCGATCGCAAGGACGAACGCGGTCCTGTCCCAGACCTCGATGCCCTTTTCCTTCAGCATCAGTAATGTGTCCTTGCCTATCCTTGCGGGGGAGATGAAGACCCGCTCCTTGGCCCCTTCTGACTCGGCCATCGATTCGAACATCTCGATCTCCCCTGGCGTCGTCGGTACCTCGAGGTCCGAGTAGCCGATCGCGAGCTTTGAGCCTTTCTTTATGGCCACGATCAACCTGTTCTCCGGCGAGGATCGGATGATACCGTAGCCTTTGAGCGTGAAAACATCCTCGATTATCATCTCGATAGGCCTATGCATCCTTCGGACCCCCATATATCCAATTAATGCCTTTCCTCCTCATAGGTCATCAAGAATCTCATCGAGCGATTTGGGGGGTATGCTTTCCCCCTTGGGCTTTGTGAAGAGGGGAGGCCCCTCCTCCGAGCGACCCTTCCCGGTGATACCCTGGGCATCAATATTCGAGACGTCAATATCCAGCTCCTTGGGAGGGCTTTCCCTCATGGTTGGCCTCAGTACGGAAACGGGAGAGGGCGCTGTCGAGGTCAACGAGCGCTTTCTGGGGAACAATGATCCCCGCCTCTCCCTTTTATCTGCCCTTTTCGACGGCCCCGCTAAAGTTCGTCCTCCAGCCCCCTTGGAGAGCTTAAAGAGCATCGACGCCGCCCATTTGAAGCCGGGCTGCTTGCCCTCCGGCATCAGAAAGCGCCTCCTCCTCAGGGTGAATATGCTGACCCCCATGTTGAACAATACCAGCGCGAGAGCGAGATAAAGGATGGCGGCCCATACCATGGGTACATAGATGATATCCGGTCCGATGAGAGATATCATGACATCGGTATCGTATTGCTGTTTGGTCATCAGTTCGCCCTGGTCCACGAGTTCCTGGGTGTTGAATGATTCCGCATGGATCAGGAAGCTTTGCACCCCCATGTGATAGGGGGACTGGAACCTCCTGGGCGATGTGATGGTGAGCCTGATCAACCCATCCGACATCGGCCCGACCAATACGCTGGTCCTGTTCATCTCGAAGACCCAGCCACGTTTGGCCAGCATACCTTCCTGCGGTATCATCACATCGTATCGGTCGAAGGCGTTCCCCTGGTTCTTAATGATGACATCGACCGTACGGGTCTGACCTGGAAGCATCTTGATGAATGGCGGATCGGTGATCACCTGCATGTAGTAAAAAGGCTTGATCCTGGCGTATATTGGATGTGGGTCTATGATGCCGCCCTCGTTAGGGGTTCCGGTCTGTACCTGGGTCATCCATGTACCGAACACCTCCACCTTCTTCGGGAACTCCTGGGCCGTGGAGTATGGGATCATCGGCGTCGAAAGCCTGATCGCTGCCTTGAAACTCTTCGTCTGTATCTTCGTATATGCCTCGAACTCCATAATGGGAGGATTGACGGAGACCAAGAGGTCAGTGTCGTCCGTCCTCGCGCTGAGGGTCACGATTATCTTTTGCCTCAGGAGGCGTGCCACCTTGTATACGGTTATCCTGCCTTCCACTATCGCTAACCCGGATTCCTGGGTCCTTCCCTGCGAATCCATCCTCGGGGGCCCTGATAGTATCCAGGCCATGTTGCCCTCCTGATACTTGCTCGTAGCGTTCAATTCGATTATGACCAGAACGGGCCTCAAAGCCTCCGCCCCCTCCGAGATGAGGTCCTTGGAGAGGCCGTCGGCACATATGAGGAAGAGGGATACGGCCAATATGCAGCCGACCTTCCTTGCGATGCCGTGACCTTTTTCGCGATACATGACGATACCTCATCGGTCCTGAGGTGTGTCAACCTCGTCCACTATCTCCTCGCCCGCGTATACCGCATCGACCGAGTGAACGGACCCAGTCATCTCCTCTATCGCGTTCTTAATCATCTGATAGTTCAATCTCTGGCCTTCGATTATTATCTTGACGCTCTCCGTTTCCTGGTCCACCTCGTTGAGGAATATCGAGACACCCTTGATGTCCCTGATGGACGAGAGCCTGTCGGAATACTGGATCAGGTCGGGTCTGTGCGGTTTGAGGACATCGAGCACGATCTTGCGGATATTTCCCAATTGCGCAGCCTCCATACGAGATAGTTTTAAAGGCAATCGTCGGTATGAGGTGTGTTCTATAAAAGGATTGGGTAATTCAATGGGGCCAGACACGACAGGGAACGAAATAAATGAAGATATTTCGCCGCTGGATGCGGGCCACTCCTTCCTTAGAGGTTTGCTGGTCACATTGGGTATCTATTCCCTGTCGATCCCCTTGTTGCTGGCCCCCATAGTCGGTTTGATACTCGCCCTTACCCTGGTCCCCTATCTCGCATCATCCCTGGGTACCAGAAGGGTGCAGCCGAGGATGAGGATCCCGTTATCATTGTCCTCCTCGGCGATATGGTCCCTCTTCGAAACGGCGGTGTTGATCGCTATAATGAGCTCGATCGAGACCCCTAGAGGTTTCGTATTGGAGCGGATCGGCCTATCCTTCATAGTCATCCTGTGGACGCTTAACATCATCTTCGGTGCTTTGGGCGCGTTGAGGCCTTGGATGGACCCGTTCAAGGCGCGTTGAACCCGGATCCATCCGATTCCGCGACGGTATTTTCAGGGACAGGGGCGGCCTCCTCTGCCGTTCCGGATAGATCCTCGGTGGCTGGGCTGGATGTATCTTCCGTTCCATCTTCCTTGGCCTGAACGGCCCGGGACCCGACTTCGCCGCCCTCGAGAACCGCCAGCTCCTGGGAAATGTCCCCTTGTGTTGATCCCGATTCCTGAAGGGCCTGATCGTACCTACTTTGGTCCCATGTGGACTGCTTCTGCTTCTCCATGGCGGCCTTCCTGGCGGCCTGCATCATGGCAAGCTGCTGTCTTCTGAACTCACGATCCTCCTCCATAAGCCTCTCCAGGGAGGTATCGGGTTTACCTATGAGCGCTATCGTGAGAATGACGGATCCGATGATCATTAAGATAATACCCGGAAGCAATAGCCACCAGCCGGAGAGAAGGCCGTTCCCGTGCTTCTTTTCCACGACCGCCCTTGACTCTCCGAAGCTGTTCTGCTCGGTCCTCACTGTGATCAGCACCCAATCGCCCTTATCTCCGAGATCGATGTCCGAATACACCCACGCGTCTGGCTCTACCAATACCATGCCTTCCTTAAGCGCATCGGCCCTCGTGTCGAGTTGGTTGCCCCCGATCTCGTACGCGGTATGGTTCATGTATCCGTGGTTCGATCCCTCGGGCCATTTGGTTTCCGTCACCGTTACCTTGGCGGTGATCTTCCCGAACACCATCTCCTTGCCTCCGGGGACCTCATAATGCCAGGCCCCCCTTTCGTATGAGGGAGAGATATCCCCAGGGGAGAAGATGAGGAACATGAACAGCAGGAAAACGGCGACCGCCAGCATGGCCCCGATGACCATCAAGATGCCACCGGTGGCGATATGGACAGGGTTCCTCAGCCTCTTCGCCTTCACCTGCTTGATCTTCTGCTGAACGTCCTCTTCCTTGATCTCCGGGATATCCTCTCCGGGAGTGAACTTCAATGAGCTGCCGCAGAACGAGCATTTTGCGGTATCTCCGTAATTGTTCCTACCACACTTGGGGCACCGTGTAGCCATCTCCACACCCTGTGCCTCTAATGGCTCAACATAAAAATATGTTTTCCGTATTACCATCATCGATGAACCCCTCAGACCGAAAGGATTGGCCCGAGGAACGTGGATCCTTGATGGCCGATGTATTGCCGTATTTGGCATCCCCCGATCAGATCATCCAGCTGATAGGGTCATCCAATTCCCTCGAGGACCTCATCGCCCGTGCCTCGGATATGCTGGATGTCACCGAGGATGCTACACTTGGAACGGACTTGAGGATACTTCTCGACCGTTCCGAAAGAAGGAGATGAACATCATTTTATGCTCTCGAGGATCGAGGTCGCGTTCCATATGAGGGTCCTGCCGTGAAGCGGTATGTTCGGGTCGTTCGAGAGGTCCTCGAGAACCGATACAACGCTTGCGCACCTGAGGTCCAATGCTTCCCTGTTATCGAACAGCCTCTCCTTGGAGTCCTTCGCTCCCTTCCTGATGTTCCTTGGGACGGACGTATCTTCGGAGAGCATGTCCAGTATGGTTGCAACTTGTTCCATTTTCTTCTGTATAGCGTCAGTCATACTATGGCCCCCGGATAGTTCGGATTCGTTGGATGAGAGATTCCCCCTATTAATACATTATCACGATCCGATTAGGCTCCGCTACGTGCGTTAAAGAAGAGGGGGGCATTGAGGCCCCCATCTCTCATCGATAGCGGTTCACCGCTTCTTCTCGGGGATCCTCATGAGGACGCCGCATGTCTTGCACTTGACCTCTGAGGGCCTCTGTGTTATCGAGAAGACCTGTTCGGTATTGCACTCGGGGCACTTGACCCTTACAGGCTCCTTCTTTTGAGGAGCAGAGGCCTCTTTGGCCGGCCCCAGAGCCGCGGGTCCGGAGGGGGGGAGTCCGGCGGGTCCTTTCGGCGGCACCGGTGTCCCGGCGCCCTCCTTGACGACCTTCCTCGGTCCGCCCTTGTCCACTCCGATGTCCCCGGCCCTTATCCTGTCCGCCAGCTCCTTGGCCTCCCTGTTCTTGTTCATGAACAGGAAAGCGAAGACGATGAGGATCAGGATCAGAACCCCGATGACCGCCAGGAGTATGTAGAAGATCAGGCTGTTGTTCAGGCTGAACTGTGACAGCTCCCTGGTCACCATGGCCTCGTTGTTGTCCTGGTCGCTCTCGACGAGCACGAACCCGTCGTTAGCTACCACCTTCAAGGTATAGGACCCTGCCGAGGGGGTCCACTTGAAATCGAAGACCTGAGTGCTGTTGACCCCTATGCTCTTTGTTTCCGAACCGACCTCCCTGTCGTTGACGAGAAGCCTGACGGTCACGTCGTTCGCGGCCACTGTTCCCACGTTCTTCACGCCGATCCTGATGGTATTGGAGGTGCCTATCTTTATCTGGCTGCTATCGGGCACCTGGGAGAAAGAGCTGTCATCGATGACGAGGTCCGGGGCCTGGGCGTCGATGAAGATCGAAACGTCGCTCTTGACCCTCTTTCCGATCAAGGAACCGTCATCGGGTATGACCTGGAACCTCAGCTCCCTTATACCGTATGCGAAGTTCTGATCGGATGTGAACCTCACCGTGACGGTGACGGTCCTCTCATCACCGAGAGGCACCGTGACCCTGGTGGAGGACAGGTCAACGGTCCAACCTACAGGAAGGGTCGTGGGCTTCTGAATGAAGAAGGTATCGTCCTTGTTCCCGGTGTTCTCCACCTGGAACCTTATCGTCAGGGTATCCCTCGAGTTTACGTTGTGCCTTCTGGGAGTCTGGCGGGAGGCCCCTTCATCGAGTGGCGGCACCGATACTCCATACATCTGCTGGACATCGGTCGTGAAGGTCAGCTCCTCGGCTATCGAGTCCCTGTCCTTGACGGAGCGGACCGATACGAGGAAATCGTATTTCCTGGCCTCGATGTCCCCCATGTCGTTGACATCGGCGGAGGATGGCACGGTCACATTGAGATACACTGTGGCCTGCTCGTCGGCCTTTATATAGACCCGGCTGGTTGAGAGCTTTCCCCATTCCTTCCTGTTCCCTTTCACCTCAAGGTCATAGTAGTCGTCCACATTGCCCCTGTTGGTCACCTTGAACCTGTAGGTCACTTGCTGTCCGGGCTCTACAGTGAGCATATCATCATCCGATTCCAGCAGATGGGAGTATCTCTCATTGACGTCCACCCTCAGGACGATATGATCCGTGGCCTTCTGCTGCTCAATCCTTTGGGTTTGGTCCCTGATCACGCTCACGTTGAAGAAATAGCTGCCTGCCATGGCGTCACGGTTGTCCCTGGGGATGCTCACCTTTATGATGATCTCCGTCTCCTGGGTCTGAGTTCCAATGCCACCCAGGGTGAACCTGGTCTTGGAGGTCGTGGCCCAGTTCAGGTTGCGATCGTTCCTGATCTCTATCCTGAAGTTGTCGTCGTTGTTCCCGAGGTTCTTGACTGTGAGCTTGTATTCGACGTTGGTGCCCACGTCCGCATCCTTCTGCTCCGTCACTGTGTCGATGCTCACTCCGTAGGTTTGAATCACATCGAAGGTGAGGGTCTTCCAGCTGGTCACGTAATCCTCGGTGGTCACATATTCCAGGTCATCGCCCCGAGAGATCCACCTCACCTCGAAGCTGTATCTCCCCTTCGGGGTATCCGCCTTCATCTCGACCGTTACCGTGAGGGTCCCATACTCGTTAGGTGCAATGGCCTCTATGGAGTCTGCCGAGGGCTTTATAGGGAAATCGTTGGAGTTGAGGCTGCTCTTGATCTCCAATTTGTAGCTGTCAACATCGTTGCCCGTGTTCTGGACCCTTACAGTGAACTCGGCCGTCAGCATGGACACATCGTCGGCCTTGTATCTGGTCTCAACGAGGTCCCTCACCACCGAGAGGCTAGCGCCGTAAGCCTGTTTGACCTTTGTGACGAGGACCAGGGGCTGGGAATACTTGTCGTCCGCCGTCCCCGTATCCCCTTCGGATATGGCCCATATGGAGCTGTATATATCACCTGGAGAATACTGGGACCATGACTTCTGCACCCTTACCGTGACGGTGATGGTCTCCTGACCGCCTTTCGGGATCTGCCCGGTCTTTACCTTGCTCAGTATCACATCGTTCGGATGTTCCGATTTCACCATGGCATCCCATGTGCTCTGATCGAGGTGTGGATGAGAGGTGGAAGGCCCGATCACCTCTACCTTGAAGGAGTCGGGGCCCTCCCCTTTGTTGACGACCTGGACGCTGTAGGTGATCTCGGTGAACTCCCTGTCAACGTCAGGGACCAGGTCCTTGGTGTCCTCGTTGGTGACGAGCTCGACCATCCTGTTGGCGGCGACATCGACCCTCAGCGTAATCGATGCGGTGATCGCGTTGTCGCCCTTGGAGATGGCCTTGATGGTGAAGGTCTGCTCTCCCGCAGGAGCGCTCTCCTCGACCTCTATGTTAAGCCAGATATCCCTCGCTACCTCCCTTCCGAGGTTGTAGACTGTGGTTTCCTGGGTGAGAACCGTTCCGTTCTTGAATCCGAAGGTCGCCCAGTTCCTCTTCGAGGAAGCCAACTCGATATCGACGCTGTCGGGGGTATTGCCCTTGTTCGTCAGTTTCACGTTGAAATCCACAGTATCTTTGGGCTCGGCCTCCTTTAGAAGCGTTCCGTCGGGTACGGTAAGCTCAAGCTTGAAGGCGTCATTGACTATGAGCTCGAAGGTAGCCATTGATGAGGCGGTCTGCCCCGAGACATCGGCCTGGAAGGTGAAGGTCTGCTTGCCTGCAAGTGCGTTGCTCGGAACCCTTATCGTCGCCGTAACATCTGTGGCCAGCCTGGGTCCGAGGGCCGATACAGTAGAGGGAGATATGGTAACCCAGCTCCTGATGCTCGTCGGTGTCGAGGAGTGGAGCGAGACCTGTATCGTTGAGGGCTCGTTGCCGTTGTTGGTGACGTTGAGCTTGATCGGGGGAAGGGTCTTCCCGACATCCGACTGGGCGGACCCCTGAGGTATCAGGAGCTGCACCCTGTAAACAGGCATTACCTTGAGCTTCAAGGTCAGCGTGTCCACGATGATATCGTCGGAATCCATGTTCGTCTCGCCCTTTGAGGTCGCCTTTAGTGTGAGTTCATAGGTCCCCGACTCGATGATCTTGTCCTGGATCGCCGGGATGGATATGTTTATGGATATCGTTGTGACCTGGTTCGGTGCGATCGTGACCGAAGAGGGGCTGATCTGCACGTTCTCGAAATCGAGCGCTGATTCGAACTCTACCGTGAACGTGTCCTGGGACCTCGTTCCGGTGTTCTTCAGGGTGACGTTGAACCAGGCCTTCTCGCCGGGAGAGGCCTGCCTGAAGTTGCTCGTGGTGGAGAGGTCTCCCGAGAAGTCATCCGCGAAGATCGCGGTGAAATACTTCTCGTCCTTGATGGTGAAGTCGGTGGGGTGGGTAGCGCTTATCTTGACCCAGACCGAACCCCAGCTGGGGTTGGTCCCGGGGAGGATCGTTGCCGTCAGGACTATGCTCTCCTGTTCCAAAGGTTTCAATATCCTGGTTGTGAGGTTGTCGTCCGGGATCGAGAACTTGACGTTCTGACCATAGTTGGGGTACTCGTAGGAGAGCTGATAGTAATCGTTCACGGTGCCCCTGTTCTGTATGATTACGGTGAAGTTCACCGAGCCCCCCATCCTGACCTGCGAGCTGTTGACACCCGTAAGTATCCTCACATCGTGCTTGGGCTGAAGGAGCAGACTGAGGCTTATCTCGGCCCTCTTATCATCGCCCGACGCCTGTGTGCCGTTGTTTGAGGTGACCTCCACTTTGAATGTATATGTGCCAGCAAGAACTCCGGAGGATACCGTGGGGGTCTCGATCTCGAGGTTCGCCTGCTTGGATCCGGCACTGGGGATCGTTATCTTGTTCTTGGAATTCTCGGTGAAGAATATCGAATACCTCCCGACGAACTCTTGCGGGGCCTCCTTGACGCTCAGTGTTATCGAATCGTCCTCGCCGGACCCCTTGTTGTACACATCAAGAAGATAGACGACCTTGACCGCCGGCCCCGTAGAGTTCGAGTATTCGCCCCTCAGGCTCTCCTTGTTGGCCCCGATATCGACGTTGTATAGCTGGGGGATCCTTACGGAGAGCCACAGCACCTTCGTGGTGGAGCCGCCGTTGGATGTTGCATCCACCCTGAACCTGTACGTTCCCATTGTGGCGTTCGAAGGAGCCGAAACCGTAACGTTGAACTCGAAGGTGGAGTCGGACTGTACCTGGGGGGTGACCGTTGCTGAGATCAAAGGTGTCCACTCCATGTCTATCTTCGAGGTCTCACCCGCCACCGACAGGTCGAATGTATCGACCCCGTTCCCTTTATTTTGCAGCCTTACGGGGAACTTGTAGGTCTGGGCCGGCTGGCCGTTGGGTATGGTCGCACCCGTCGGAGCCTCCAGGTATATACCATAATCGCGATTTATACTGACGAAGAACACCGAATTCACGCTCGGTCCGTTCGTCGAATTCGCATAGAGGGTGAACCGGTATGATTTCGCCTTGACGGTCATTTCGTCCGGGTTGACGGTGACCGTCACGGTCCCGCTGGCCTGTGCGGCCAGGGAGAGGGTCGATGGCTCGATGCTCGAATCCTGGAAGCCGTTCGGATATGCGAGGTCCATGTAGAACGTGTCCTGGTCGTTACCGGTGTTCTTCACGGTGAAATCGAATGTGATGCTGCCGTCCGGGTCGACGGACTTCGTGGACGGGCCGTTGTTCTGGATCTCGATATCATAGTAAGGAAGCACCACACATGACACCTTGACCGACCTGGTCACGGTGTTGTCCCCGACAGAGGTTGCGTTGATGAAGAACTCGCCCCTGGAGCTGACCGCCGGATTGTTCGATTTTGTGGGGGTGTATGCATAGAACGTCACGTTCGCGGAATTATCAGGCTGGACCTTCGAGGTCGTGGTCGTGCTTATGTCCCCGCTCCAACCGGCAGTGATGTATTGGGAAGGGATGTAATAGCTGAGGGAGAACTGGTCCTCCCCGTTCCCCAAGTTGGTCAGTCTTATGCCGTATTGTACGACCCTTGTAGTGGTTATGTCCGCCTCCTTCACACCATCGGAGGAGATGCTGAGCTTGTGGGTCTGGTTCACTATCGCGGTTATGGTTCGGGTAGCGCTAGTCGCGTTGTCGGTCACAGAAGATGCTTTCACGATTATCTGATAGCTCTGGGCAAGGGCCGATGACGGCGTCTGAAGCGTCATGGTGGCGGCCTTGGTCGCGCCCGGTGCGAACTTGCCGGTATCGAAATCGACGGACGCCGAGAAACCAGAAGGTACCGAGACCGTTTCGAGGGTGTATCCATCCTGATCGTTCCCTTCGTTCTTCACAGAGAAGGAATAAGTGGTCGAGGCTCCGGGATCCACATATTTGATCCCTGGGGATGTGATGGAGACTCCATATGTCCTCTTGAGAAGCGTCGTGAGAAGGACCGATGCCGTGGAGTTCTTCGCATCGGCCTGGGATATCACCTTGATGGTGACGTAACAGTACGAGTTTATCGTGACATTCGATGAGGGCGCCCTGACCTGGACCGTGATACCTGTCAGTGTCGATCCGCTGTTGATCTGACCGGTGCTCGTCTGACTTAGGGTAGCCTGCCAGGTCGATGGGTCCCTGGAGATCGTCATGTTCAGATCGTACCTGTCGGCGTTGGTACCTTCGTTCTTGATCGTCAGCTGATATGTTACCGAGCTTCCCGCGGAGACCTCCTTGCTGGCGTTGTCCACGGAGACGCTCACATCGTAAGCTCCCGCCGATGAGCCGAAGGGCATGTTGTAGATGAGCACGGCGAACGTGCTCAGGACCATCAAGGCCACCAAAGTGACCTGTACGTACCTTTTCAAACCTTTTCCATTAACTGACATGGTATTACCTCTGCAGGGACAGCCTATGATTGTTATATAAATCTTGGCCAATATATTTCTAGCATATTATAAAAAATATTTTGATTATTCGCAACAAAAATTATAACATGTTGTATTACATATGTAATCATAATTGAGTTCCATTGGAAAACATGCTCGACATCCCATGAGGCGGTCATATGAAAGGGCTCTTGACGATCAGGCTGGGTGACAAGGAGAAGGGATCGATCGCACTGGCATCGAGATTGACGGGCATCCCGGCCTCGAAAATGCTTTATCCGTTCATCGAGGAGGCTTTGAGGACGAACCTAGGGGCATCGCTTCTGTTCATGATCGACCGAAGCGCCCCCTTCAACCGAAACCATTTCCAGAAGTTCATAGGCGAATTGAGATCGGCCGACCCCCACGCCGGCGATAATGTTAGCGGAACCGAAACCGTGGACCATTACGGCATCTCGCCCAGGTTGCTGTTGGATTCGATCTGGGCGATGCGCGAGATCGGGCTCCAGCAGAGGCTCGAACAGGCGATGGACGGAGTTCAAATATCGCCAGAACTCGATTATATCGACATCGTTTTCCTATCAAGGTTGAGCCGCGATCTGGGCGAACGCTATATCATATCGGGGCTGCCGCTTGACAGATTGGATGCGAGAGGTGCGACCAGGCTCTTCTTCTCCCTCATGACCGAGGCTTTTTACCGTCACAACGCCCGAGGGACAATCAAGACACTGAACACCCGTTGGTATGGCAATCAGGACCTGATCGCCAAACTGGTCGAGGAAATGGCGTCCAGATACGAGAGGAAATACCCTGCCAGGGTCGTCGAGGCCATCGAGGTGAACGAAGCCTCCACAGTAGTGGCGCCGAAAAGGCCCATTAAGAAGAGGCCGGTAAAGGCTCCGGTCAAAACCGCTGCAGCGGACAAGTGAGATCATCAGCCATACATGGAAGGCGTGGGTGGCGTTCTCTTGCCTCCGGGTTTGGAGACCTTCTGATACCCCTGCATCTTGGCCTCGAGGAGGTCCGCCTCCGCATAAAGGGGCGTTATGTCAACCTCAAAATAGGGAATTATCCTCTTTAGGGACTCGATGACCTTGGCCGCGGCCCGGGCATCGGGTATGTTGTCCTTCGCCTCCGCCAGGAGACAGTTAACCTCGTATCCCCGCTTCTTTCCCTCGTTCAGAAGGACCCCGGGGATCCCTGATATTATTCCCTCGGGAAAGACCGGTATCTCGGCCTTCTTCAACCGGTCCTTTCCTTTGGATGTTGATGATAGGCCGAACACCTGCTTTTCCTGGGCGGGAGGGCTATCCTTCGGTACCTCTTCGGTTCCCTCGTCATCATCATCCTCGGGTGCGCCAACGAGATCGCCGTCCTTTGTCCTTATTGAAACGTTCGAAAGCGTCTCCTCCCCTTCGACCACGAGGCCCTCCGGTGAGATCAGGCATGTGCATTTCTGCTCCTGGGCCCAATCCAGCATCGTGTTGCATATTATCTTGATCAGGTTGGACGGCGGCTGGAACTCCGAGAGGAACACAACGATCCTCGTCCAACCCCCGTCGGGCCCCTCTATGTCCCCGGCATAGAATCTGACCGGATGATGGGGCTCTCCGTTCCTTACAACGGAGACCGTCGGAAAAAAGACGGAATCCATGATCCCTATCAATTCCATATCGAGAGCTGCCACTATGTAGCTGGCGCTGATCGTGCTTACAAGCCCGACGCTCGGGAATCCGTCTATCACGTATGCATCCCGGAGGTCGAGCCTCCTGTATTCATGTATCCTGATATCATCCATTTCCATTCCCCGATCGGCCTGTGGTCTAACCTGCACAAACATTTTAATCTTGTCGATTGAATGACATGGAGCGTCTCACGGGGCGGATCCCACTTGAAGGACAGGCCTTTCGTTCACATCAACTGCGCCGCAACGGCTGACGGGAAGATAGCTGCTCCAGACGGGTCGCCGCTAGACATTTCGACGATTTGGGACCGCCGAAGGGTACACCGTTTGAGGGCATCGTTGGGGGCGGTCCTCGTCGGGGCGGGTACTGTCTCCGCGGACGACCCGAAGCTAACTGTCAACCCCTCCTATGCGGGGGTTTCACGGGATATATGCAAGATCGTCATGGACGGAAGGGGGCGGATCGACCCTGCCTCCAAATCCCTTCGCACCAATGGTAGGTCCATCGTAGTGACGACCGAGGCGGCGGATGCCGTATGGCTCGGGAACTTCAGGAGACTGGAAGAAAGCCTCGATATGAAGGTTATGGTCCTTGAGGGGGGACCCGATATAGACATCGACCGCTGCTGGTCTTGCCTTCTGGAGGATGGGATCTCGGGGGTCTTGGTCGAAGGGGGCTCGGACACCATATTCAATATCCTTCGCTCTGGATCGTTCGATATGTTCTCAGTGTTCATGGCCCCGATCGTAATGGGCGGCAGAGGGCCCACCATTACCGGAGGGATCGGTTTCGAGGGGGCTCCCCTTCGACTTCATTTAAGATCGGTCGTTCAACCCCCGGGCGGGGGTATCCTGCTGGAATACGTATCATCGATGCCTTGATAAGGAACCTCAACCGAACTCTTTTCTCTGCCCCTGGGCATCCATCAGCTTCTTGATGAGCGATCTCTCCTTAATGGACGGACGTTTCGGGACCTCGACCTTGACCTTGACGTAGAGATCCCCTCGGCGGGACGGGGTCCTGATGTTCGGCATCCCCTTACCTTTGAGCCTCAGGACGGTGTTGGGCGCGCAGCCCGAGGGGACCTTCATCTCAACGGTCCCTTCCAAGGTCCTGATCTTGACCGTGGACCCCAGGACCGCTTGAGGATAGCTGACGGTAATTTCACAGTATAGGTCATCCCCTTTCCTCTCGAAGAATCGGTGGGCCTGAACGTCGATCAGGAGGAAAAGGTCCCCGGACGGGGCATTCCTCTCGCCTGCATCGCCCATCCCGCTGATCCGAAGCCTGTTGCCGGAATCCACTCCGGGCGGGACGGATACGGATTTCCGAGCCGTCTCGCGCACCATGCCCCTGCCCCTGCATCTCGTACATGGGTCGGATATTATCGACCCCTCTCCGCCACATCTCATACAGGCCGTGGTGGTGACATATTGTACGGGGCCAAGGCGTCGGACGGACCTCTTGGACCCTGACCCGCCGCATTCCGGGCATTCCAGTGGTGGCTTGCCGCCTTTGGACCCTGACCCGGAGCAATCGGTGCAGGTGATCAGATGCGTGAACTCTATCTCCTTCTCCACACCATGGTCGGCCTCATCGAGGGTGATCTTCAAGGTGACCGCCCTATGCTCGCCATGTTCCGGACCCCTTCGGGAGAAAGCGGTTTCACCGAACGGGTCCCCTCCGCCGAAGAACGACCCGAAGCCCGACCCGAAGGAGTTCATGAACATCCTGAGGGCATCGTCCAGGTTCACATGGTGATACTGGAAGGGCATCTCCTGATCGTCTGAAGCGAATCCATACTGATCGTATTGGGCCCTCTTATCCGGGTCAGATAGGACCTCATAGGCCTCCGTCACCTCCCTGAACTTTTCGGCCGCGGAGGGATCGTCCGGATTCCTGTCGGGATGGTACTTTAGGGCAAGGGTCCTGTATGCCTTCTCGACCTCCTCCTTGGTGGCCTCCTTTCCGAGGTTCAGGATCCCGTAATAGTCCTTTTTCATCCCGCATCACTTCCGATACCGCTCCAAAAGGCCAAGGGTCGTAAATGGTAGTTCAGGCGTCCTCGGCCTCGACGTCTATAACCTCTTCCTCATCAGGGGCTTTGGTTTTCCCTTCGGGAGGCTCTTCGCCCATCGTCTCGCCGCCTTCGCCTGGAGGAGGCTGGTGGGACCTGGAGGCTTCCTGGTACATCTTGGAGAACAGCTTCTGGGATGCTTCGGAAAGCTCTTCGGTCCTCGTCTTGATATCATCGATGTCCTCTCCCTGGGCGGCCTCCTCGCATTTCTTGAGAAGGTCATCGATACCCTCCGCCTCGTCCGCCTGGACCTTGTCCTTGTAGTCCCTGAGGGCCCTCTCCACAGAGTATATCAGGGTGTTGGCCCCGTTCCTCGCCTCGGACAGCTCCTGCTTCTTTCGGTCCTCCTCGGCGAACTTCTCCGCATCCTCTATCATGCGGTTCACATCGGTATCGGATAGGGCGCCCGTCCCGGACACCACGATGTCCTGGCTTCGTCCGGTGGCCAGGTCCTTGGCCGTTACGTGGACTATGCCGTTGACATCGATCTCGAAGGTCACCTCTATCTGCGGGATCCCCCTGGGGGCGGGAGGTATGCCTGCCAAAGTGAACAAACCCAAGGTCTTGTTGTCAGATGCCATCGGCCTTTCTCCCTGAAGTACGTGTATCTCTACCTGGGGCTGATTGTCCGATGCCGTGGAGAAGATCTTCGATTTCTTGGTGGGTATGGTGGTGTTCCTGTTGATGATCTTCGTCATAACACTTCCGAGAGTCTCGATCCCGAGCGATAAGGGGGTCACGTCGAGAAGGACCATGTCCTTGCCGACCTCCCCCGACATGACGCCGGCCTGTATAGCTGCGCCTATTGCGACGCATTCGTCGGGGTTTATGCTCTTCGTGGGCTCCTTCTTGAGGATCTCGTTCACCTTCTTCTGGACAAGGGGAACCCTGGTGGAGCCCCCGACAAGAAGGACCTTATCTATCTCCTCGGGTTTTAGTTTCGCATCCTTCAAGGCCTGGTTAACTGGTCCCAGGGTCCTCTCGACGAGGTCCACTATGAGCGATTCGAACTTCGCCCGGGTAAGCTCCATATCGGCATGTAGCGGACCGTCATCCCCCTGCGATATGAATGGGATGCTTATCTGGGTCGTGGGAGTTCCCGAAAGCTCGATCTTCGCCTTCTCGGCGGCGTCCTTCAACCTCTGGGTCGCCTGCTTGTCCTTGAGCAGATCGACGCCGTGCTCCTTCTTGAACTCCGATGCGATCCACTCCATCACCCTCCGGTCGAAATCGTCACCCCCAAGATGGTTGTTTCCAGAGGTGGACTTGACCTGGAACACGCCACCGCCGATCTGCAGTATGGACACATCGAACGTGCCTCCGCCCAGATCGAAAACGAGTATCTTGAGGTCGTCCTCCCTGTCAAGGCCGTATGCCAGGGCGGCGGCCGTCGGCTCGTTTATGATCCTCTTGACCTCGAGGCCCGCGATCTTGCCGGCGTCCTTCGTGGCCTGCCTCTGGGCATCCTCGAAATATGCGGGTACGGTTATTACCGCCTCCGTGATCTTCTCCCCGAGATGGGCCTCGGCATCCTCCTTGAGCTTCTGGAGTATGAAGGCTGAGATCTCCTGGGGCGTATAATTCTGCCCCCCGATCTTCACCTTTTTCTTGGACCCCATATCCCTTTTTATGGACGCCACCGTATTATCGGGGTTCGCGACGGCCTGCCTTTTGGCCAACTCGCCCACGAGCCTCTCACCCTTCTTCGTTATTCCAACGACCGACGGTGTCAGCCTGGAGCCTTCCCTGTTCAGAATGACGGTCGGCTGCCCGCCTTCCATTATCGCGACCACGGAGTTCGTGGTCCCTAGATCTATACCTATGACCTTTCCCATTTTCCTTCCTCCTTGCTTGAACGTTTTCTCCTTTACTCCACTTTTATCCTCTTTACTTTCCTCTGCTTACTACCGTCCTTCTTCTCGGGCCGGTCCTCCCTGTTAACGACGACATGGGACGGGCGCAGGACCTGGCCCCTGTAAAGGTATCCGGACAGCTTCTCCTCAACGATCTCCATATCCTTCCTGTCAGGAAGATGAACGCTGTCCACCGCCATGTGCAGATTGTGGTCGAACGGTTCTCCAACTGAATCGATCCTCTCGATCCCCAGACCCGAGAACACCGAGTTTATCCTGGACTCTATCATTCCAACCCCTTTCAGGAAGGGCTCCATTCCCGGTTTGCATTTACCTGAATCCTGCATGGTACCCCTGGCCCTTTCGAAGTTATCGAGCACTTCGATCAGCGACAGGGCGATCTCCTGTATCCTCCTATCGGCGATGACGTTCTTCTCCTCGTCGTGCCTTTTCCTGAGGTTGGCAAAATCCTTCTGGAGGATGGATACCCTCTCAAGCAGCTGGTCACGCTCCTTAGACATCGTCTCGAGCTTTTGATTGACGCTGTCGAGGGTCTCCTGTAAAGAACGAAGCGTGACCGAGTCCTCGTCCTCAGGGGCGTTCTCGCACATGTCAGGCCGTTCAGTGATCTGGGCACCCTTTCTGGGAAGCAGTATTTCCAGAACGCCCTGTGAGAACGTTACGGACATCCTGTCCGGGTCGGGATCGAAATCCAGCGCCTGCATGGTGCTGAAAGGCCCCCTTGTCCCCTCGGCATCGATCTTCAGGAACTTACCCTGGATCTCCATCTTTATACCGTCCTGGGACACACCTGGCAGCTCGACGACTATCCTTGCCCCGTCGGGGATCTCCTCGATCTCCGCCATCGGTTCCCTTGCCTTTTCCTCAGAGAGCATAGCCATCATCTCGTTTACAACTTAAGGTTGTAATGTATCTATTTGTAATATGTTCGTTGTATATATTCTTTTCCCAGAACATCGTTCGAGACCACGATAGTTAAAAACATATCCCAAAGCGCCTATTCGACCCTGATGGCCGATATTTCCCGGATAGCTTACATCGCTCTATTGATCTTCTTCATCGCTTCCATACCCCTCACCTGGCTCTCCAAATACGCATGGAAGAGCAGAAAGCTCTTCCTCCTGTTCGCCGCTTTGGGGCTTTTCAGCTTCCTTGCCCTGATGGCCATAGTATGGTCGGACCTGTGAGGTGCAAAGATGGGGGACGAAGGGAAGGCATTGGACTCGGGTAAGAGGAGGGGGCCGGACCCCAGGGGCATCTACCCCATTCGACAGAACGTCAGATGGGTCGAGAGGAAGGGGATCATCGTTCTGATCTACCCGAAGGATTTCAGCGCCCTCGAGAGAAGGCTCCATTCTCTATTGGGAGGACCCACTGAAATACGCAGACCCCTGGACGATGTAGGCACCATGCTCTGGAGGTTGTCCGACGGGGATCACGACCTCCTATCGATATATCTGGCAGAGCAGAAGTCGTTCGGCGAGAGGGTGGAGCCGGTGGACAAGGTGGTGGGCGGACTGCTGGAGACCATGCTCAAGTTGGGTTTGATGAGGCTCGAGTACAGGGATCCCAATGGTAAATGATGCCGGACGTCCATAACATGGGGATCGCCATCGATATTCTCCTTTCACTTTGGGAATAATCAGTGTTGATATAGGGAATGTTTTTTTACTCGGCTTTCTTACCTGGCCCTCATCCGCGTTGGTTCGACCAGTGCGAAGGTCCGGTGTCTAAATGCGATCCCGTTCTTCAACTATGAAACTGATCCTTGCAGCATCCATTCTAATGCTTATGTTCATATCCCAGTTCCAACTCCAGGGAGCGTCCGGAGCTGATGTCCTTCCCCAGGGGAGCAGAGGGATATCCTACTCGCCCACGGTGCCATTGGACAAAGCGACGTTGATCAATATGGACCGCGGGGGAATAGGCGACGATCTCGCCTTCATCGCGTCCGTACCCTCTTCCGTGTTCAACAGCGGATCGCATGATAGGACCTTCGCCAATCCAGTGCTCTTCTACGAGCCCCAAATGGACACCTCTGACGAGGAGAGGACCCATAACACCCATCCCGGATTGAAATATTTCATGGACGATCTGCAAACCGTCTCCGACGGGGAGCTTGACCGCATAGAGCTAATTGGTTTCGGAGGGAACACTCCCGGGGATATCGGGAGTTCATGGAAGGCCTCCGAAACGGTCCATATGGACGGCGATGACCCCTTCGCCGTTTCAAGCTCGATAGCTCTTTCGAACTGGAGGTATTCGAACGATGTCGTTCTGGTACCCATAATCGAGGGTCCAACGAGCATCGAGGTCCCATTCGCCGGGACCCTCAACGGATCGACCCCCGATGCGTCCCCCGTTAGCGGATCGCTGTCCGGGAGCAAGGAGCCGTCCCCGGTCGATCCGAACTTCCATCCCTTCGAGGTGCCTCCCGACTTCAAGTTCATAACTTCACAGCTTACATGGGGGCAGAGCTGGAACCCCTTATCGAGCATTTCCGAGAGGGGCAAGGACCCTGACCTGCAGCTGTATTCCGACGAGCTGGGACAGGTTGGGGCTAGCGAGAAGTGGAACGTCCTAGAGGGCGCCTCCGAGGAGATCGATTCATACCTGTACAACCCAGGTGGTTGGCAGTTCGCCGTGACCTATATGCCCACAGAGAACTCCCTCGTCCACATGGAAGATCCCGAGGGTTGGGGCGCGATCCCTCCCGCACTTGAGACCAACGACAAGCAGAAGGAGGACTGGAGGAGAGAAAGGGTCCGAAGCGTTATGGATGACAGGCTCTCCAAAGGCCTTGACCCGGAAGCCCCATTCGATTCCACTGTCGTTTACACGATCGACTATACCCTCTATCCTGGCATCGATCTCCCGATGCCGGTCAAGACCCCGTTCTACTGCCGGGACGCCGTATTCACTCTTGAGTGGACCGAAGGCGACCAGGCCCTTGGACTCATACTCCGGGGACCGGAGGGCGCGGAGATCGCCGTTGCAAGGGCACAGACAGACAGTACAAGGCAGGTCATGGAGATCCCGGAGCTGGGGGAGGGCGATTACAAACTCTCGGTCATCAATATGGCCTCCAACTCGAGGTCCACGCCTTTTACCATCAGATACGAGTTCAAGCAGATGAAGGAAGCGAAGGAGGCACACAGCTGGGCGGGGGCGGCCAACGGGGCGGTCCTGGCATCCCAGCTCAACGCCCCGCTGCTATATTGTAAACCGGATTCACTCCCACGTTCCGTGGGCGATGCCATCAACACTCTAGGGGTACGAAAGGCCTACATCGTGGACCCGGGCCGTCTCTCTGGCAAGGGGGTCCTGAAGGACATCGATAGCTTGAGAGGTTTCGTCATGCCAGAGATCAAGGTCGAAAGGATCGACAGCTACGATAGGCTCTACTCTGAGATACAGGATCGGTCCAGCCTCCCCGGCTTTCCCTCTATGGACATAGTCTTCTCCACGATGTCTCCCTGGACCTCCTGGAACGTTCTCCTCGGCAGGGATGCCTCAGGCAATCCCGGAGAGGAGGTCCCCGGGGCACTATTCGTCGGACCCGCTGCTCTCTCGGGCGCTTTCCACGGCGCTCCGGTGCTTCTTGTGGAGGCGCATCCCGAGCTTTCCTGTGCCCAGGCATGGCACAACGAGTTCTGGAGGTATGCCTATCATCACAATAGGGCCCCGCCATCCGTCGCCTGCATGATCCTGACGGGAAGAGAGATATACTCCGTCCTCGACAGCTACGGGCTTGATATAAAGACCCCGCTCGACGAGGAGGGGAAATGCAAGGAGAGCATCATTACCGTCGCTGACCAGTTCGACATCGGTTCCTCATGGGACAGGGCGCTTGTAGGTGCAGCCAACTCCGGCCGCATAATGGGGACGCCGGCGGATGCGGCCATGTGGGTCTCCCGCTCGGGCCTCTATGACAAGCTGATCTTCGCCAATCCGACCGTGGAGCACGATCTCGACGAGCACAACGGCATGAGGATACAAGGCTCGAGTTCCACAAGGGTCGGGGGGAAGCTGGTAATCACGGAGGAGGAGACCGAGACCGAGGAGAGGTTCGCCGTCGTCCAATCATGGGTCAGCTACCAGTACAAGTTCAACGAGCAGGCATCTGAATATTGGGGCACCCCGTATACGACAAGGACGGGCATTACCCCTTATTTCGATTCCTCATCGGCCACCGATCCGGACGGAATAGATCCAGGTGGTGTCTATCCCGACCTTGACAGCTCAGAGATAGTCCCGCACTATCTCGACCACCTCGGATACGGCCAGGCCTTTTCGACCACGTTCGAGAAGACGACCGAGAACCTCAACAGAGGGGCCATCATGTGGCTCGAGGTCATGCATGGCGGGCATACCAATTCCGGTGTAGTCGGTTGGTGGGATGAAAGGAATGCTGTTGAGGAGAACCCATGGAGGGGTTACGAGGAGATGGGCGTTCCGTTCGCCGGTACCAATCTCATGAGGCTGAGGGGGGCAACAGACGATCCGGACGTTGTGACCATGTCCAAGCATATCGGGCTCGACGTCACTCCAGGATTCGGACCCCAGACCGAACTGGGGATCATCCCCGAGCGCCACGATGGGGTGGTCATAGCCATCGCGCAGCAGGGACAGACCGAATACTCGGAGAACGGTCTGGTCATGGACGAGGCCTTCGAGAACCTGCATTCAATGGGATTCTCGGGGGGATCCTGCCTTATAGCCAATACTTACCTACATCTGATGATGGTTAGGCACGGATCTGTCTTCCAGGTCATAGACCCATGGTTGACGTCCTGGTACAGCGCCTTCGCCATGAACATGTTCCTCAGGGACCTATACTACGGTTACTCTGTGGGCGAGGCCTATGAGAGGGGGATCTCACACGTCGGGATCGAATATCTTGTCGACGGTTGGTGGTGGGACATATTCGAGAACCTCGTCTATTACGGGGACCCGGACATTCATATCTATTCTCCAAAGCATGCCTGGGACGAGCCAGAATCACTGCCGAAAGGGACAGCCGTAGGCGGACATGCCCCTTTCGGTGCCGACGATCATCCCAGGGCGATGGGGAAAGGTCTCATCTGGGACATCGCGCTCTTCCTCGTGATGGCAGGGATCGTATCGGCCGGCGTTTACCTCTACATGAGGACCAGGACCAAAATGCCCTCGTTCGTTCGTCAGAAGAGGAAGGATGCGGACGACAGCGCATGAACCGGACATCCTTTATTTACCTCGTTATCGTTGACGTCATTGGTAATTCCACATGGCGGCCCTGACGGCTCTTATCATTTCCTGCCTTTTAAGTGGCTGTTGCCTACTTCTTTTCTTTTCGATCGTCATCGCTTCTATCATCGTAAATCTTTTCAAGAAGGCCATGCCTGAGAACGACGGGCAAAAGACTATCGGAGTTGAGGACATCACCGAAAGCGTGATCGACGGTGAGTTCAAGGAGGTATGATATGTCCGCAAGAGTGAAAAGGCCATCCGGAAAGAGCGTCGAGGGCATAATCCTGACGACATCTGACGACATTCATGGAACAGAGGTCCTCCGTTACCTTGGGCTTGCCTTCGGCCATCGCAGGGTGGAGGGGGATACGAAAGGAAAGAGCTTCATTCGCGATGGCCCCAACTCATGGCCCTGGGCCGAGAACCCGGAGCATTACGAGGCCCTCTTCAGGCTGGTGGAGGGCGACCTGAAGCATACCGCAATGAGCATGGGGGCCGATGCGGTCATCGGCTGCTCCGTCATGATGGACAGAGACAATGATGGCAGGGTCGGGATCACATTGACCGGGACCGCCGTTTCATTGGCCCGCTCGGATCCTGTTCACGTTGAGGCCAGATCCAAGGCCTCGAGGGAGGAGAAGGCCCATTCGGACATCGAAGGAGGGGATGTCAGGATCGCTTTCGCTGGCATGAGCAAGGAATGGAAGCCCTTGTCAGCGGTCCAGAGGCCCACACCTCGGAGAGGGGGGGAGATCCCCCATAGATATGAGAGGCCCCCCATGACCGAGTTGGCCGTGGGCCTCGCCAACGATCTGGGGGTCTCGCAGGGGACCGCACTGAGCCTGATCAAGGCAGGTATGACATCGCCCGGTGATGTGGCATCGACGAGCCCCGCCGAACTGGCCCGCATATGTAAAATGAACCCGACCCAGGCGAGGCTTCTATTACAGAGAGCCGCCCAGATCTCGGGTGGGGAGGACGCCTGATGGTCTCGGTCCCTGAGATCACTTTCGCATCGAAGGTCGCATTGACGCTCATCGTGCTCGGGGCAGCTTCATACCACGACCTGAGGACCCGGAGGGTACCTGACATATTCTGGATCGTCCTGATATTAGCTGGAATACCTATTCTCATAGCCGAGATGTTGCACAGAGGGGCCTTGGAGAGACCCGCGTCCCTTCTCAGCCTATCCATGCCGGCCGCTGCCATGGTCTTCATAATATGGGGCTATCCGGAGCCGGGAAAGGTCCTCAGGGGCGAGAGGATGGACCTGGTCTTCACTCTGGTTTATCTCATGCTCATCGCAGGAGCGATCGCCTCCTTGGTGTTGGGGGACCGCGGGATCAGCACCATGATGGTGATCTCGCTCATCTTCATGGCCGTATATTTCTCCCTTTATTCCTTTTCAATATTCGGTACGAGGCTCATACATGGGGGAGCCGATGCAAAATGCCTCATTTCCTTGGCCGCCCTCTATCCCTGGTACGGGCCAACGCTTCCGATATCCATAGGACCCTTCTACCGGGCCTTTGAGATCAATCCTTTCCTCGAGTACGCATCGCCCTTCCATCTCGGTGTGCTCATAAACGCCTCCCTAATGACAGTGATAGCTATGCTCATCTACATCCCTCTCAGGAACGCTTTTTACGGGAGCTTTCATCCCCTGAGGTCCTGGACCAGCTACACGATGGACATAGAAAAAACGTTGAATAGTCATGTATGGCTCGTCATCGATGGGGTCGATGGTTCAAAGAGCAAGGAGGACCCGACCGAGGAGCTGATCAGGGGCTTGAAAAGAAGAGGGGTCGAAAAGGTCAGGGTGACTCCGAAGATACCTTTCATACTGTCGCTCACTGTAGGGGTAGCGGTCCAGGCGGTCCTGGGGAACCTGATATTGGCCTTGTTCCTGATCATCTGACAGGACTACAGCCCCAGCCTCTTGAGGGCTTCCCGATAATCATTGGGGGAGAAATATCCCCTGAAGGCGCCTTCCGAATCCTTCACCACAATGGCGTACGGAGCGAACTTCGAGATCTTCTGGATCACCTCGGATATGTTGTCATCCATTCCGATCTCCATGATATTAGTGTTCATTATGTCTTCCGTTACCATTTCCTGGAGATTGTCCCCGTTCATCGTGGCGATCAGGAACTCGCGCGCGGTTATGGCCCCCACTGGGGTCTCGTCCTCAAGGGCGAATATCACCCCCTTGGGAACCTCCATCAACTTCTTGGCCAGGTCCCTGCAGGGAAGGTCCCTCATAACGGAAATGAACTCATCTGTGATCGTAAAGTTCTTGATGGTCAAACCCTCCAGGGTTTCCTGGGGTGAGCCGTTATCCTCCTCGCTCATTTACTAACCTCCAACTACATGGAGAAAGGAATTGGTATAAAATGATTGCCTCGCCAATACTATTTTTTTCACTCATTGAAATAATGGACCACCGGATAGGACCTTTCAGTTCGCAGGGAGGCCTCACTCTCAGACCGATGATGATGTCTTGACCAGATAAACCTAAATACAAGCCCAATTTATCGGGGTCCGCCAGGCTTGATCGGGGAGCTAGGCCCTCCCTTGCGCCGCAAGGCGTACCGCAGCACGGTCTATAGCGGGGTGACGGCCAGGGGCGGCGCAACCAGTACGCTTTCGGTCCAAGTGCCGACGATGAAGCAACGTCCCTCGGGGTTGGAAGTGGCGCCCTGGGGCGGCCGGAGGGCCGCTTCGGCGCCTTGATTACGGGGACCGGGTCAGGCCCGGAAGGGAGCAGCCTAACTGTAGATTCCCAACGCTCGTCGGGAGCCGGGGTGGAGAAGGCGCGAGGGCTAACCGATCGCGGACCAGGGCGTCCACCTTGGCCTGCCTGGTCCCTATTTTGGGACAGGTCATGGTAATGAACGATAGGTTGATGGTCTTCGACATGGACGGGGTCCTGGTCAGGCCAAGGAGCTCGTGGAGGATAGTCCACGACCATCTCGGAACGCAGAACGAGCGGTCCTACGATCTCTACATGCAGGGACTGATCGACGATGCCGGATTCATGAGGCGGGACATCGAAATGTGGATGAACACCCGCCCCGGGATCGACATACCCTATCTCGGGAACCTCTTCTCCTCGGTCGGTATAATGCCAGGTTATTCCAGTGCGGTCAGAGAACTTATGGATGCCGGCTTCGACCTGATAATGATAAGCGGCGGGATCGACCTACTTTCACGCATCATCGATCGGGAGGGCAGGTTCAGGGAGATCTTCAGCAACGGTCTCGCCTCCGATAGCACGGGTAGGCTTACCGGCGAGGGGATCTTGAGGGTCCCGCTAAGGGACAAGGGAGCGGTGCTCAAGGGTTTTCTGGACCGGAACCCGGGTTATGGAATTGTCGTATCGGTCGGAGACTCGTTCGTGGACGTTCCCCTCTTTACCTCCAGCGACCTCTCCATAGCATTCAGGCCGATGGACGAACAGTCGTCGAAAGAGGCGGACATCGTGATCGATGGCGAGGATCTCCAAAAGGTAAGCGATGCGGTGGTGGAGTGGCTATAGAACCCACTGCAATAGCTTTTTATCGGAACAATCCGTTCGGGACGGGTATTCCCAAGCCATGTGGGTCACCGCGGGGAGTAAAATGTCGCACCAGAACGAGGAACAAAGCAATGAGGTGATCCGCTCCATCATGGAGATGTTGATCGAGAAGTTCTCCAAGGAGAAACACGTCACCGTCCAGAGGATATTCGACAAGTTCGCGACCAGAATGGTCAAGGGCAGGGACATTACGTTATATCTCTACAACATCGGGATTCTCGAGCCACGAAGGGAGGACGAGACCCCAAAGGACGCGAACCTATGGACCATAAACATGGAAAAGGTACAGGAATTCCTGGATAATGACGGATCGCTCTTGACCTACAAGTGTCCGCTCTGCGGGTCCCAGACCATATCGCGCTCGTACAGGACATACCGATGCACGAAATGCCTGTTCAAAGGCGACCTGCCGGATAGGCCTTACGTCAAGCACCGAAAGCCTTTCTCAGCATGTCAATGAGTCCTGGTTCACCTTGAACGGATACCAGAACTTGACTGGGTCCATGTCGCCCTCATCGTGCTTGTATGGATGGAGTATGCCGTCGGTTATCCTCCATATCTTCTCCGTTTCACCTTTGTCCAACCATATCCCGCCGCATTCGGGGCATTGATCGACGAATACGCCGAATATCTCCTTGGAGTCCATTCTGGATGAACATGAGGGGCATGTCAGCCTCTCGCCTCGAATGGAGGGTTTTATCATGACCATCAGCTCGATCCTCGTCTCCCCTCCCAGGACCGCGTCCAGCTCGTTCGAGTCGAACCAATATCCCAGGCATCGCTCGCATGTGTCGAGCTTCTGACCTTTTCTCTCGACTATCCACATCTCCTCCCCGCATCGGGGGCAGGGTCTATGGCCCCTCACATGGTCCTCCAGAGATATTTTCACCTGTATTCCTCCTTTCCCTATATGGCCGGCGCTATCCTGAACGCTCCTTCCTTGTGCTCAAGGGCGAACATGGAAGTGTTGTGCGCCATGCCCCTGAGCTTGACGCATCTGATCCTCCGCTGCAGATCCACCTCGCCAACGGGCGTCAGGGTCATCTGTATGAGCCCGTCGGCAAGGAAGTCCTCCTCCTCGTAGTTGAAATCCAGCGACCGTTTCTCCGATATTAGTATGGTCGTAGTGCCCAGGGCCCTTAGCCATTCGAACAGCTGGAACAGGAAATCCCTGCGGCTCCTCTTAGCCGAGAGGATCTCGAGGACCGGGAGCGAATCGATGACGAGAAGGTCCGCCCTGCGCTCTTTTACAATGTATTCCACGTAGGATTTCACGGCCTCCAGCCAGTCGTTGCCCTTCTCAAGCCTGTCCATGGCCGCCCTTATCCTCCCGACGTCGGAGACTATGAGCTGTTTCTTTATACCGTCGTCCATAACCCGGCCCATCTCCTCCTGCTGGAAGACGAGGCTCTTCATGCTCTGCTCGAAGAGCAGATATATCCCCACGTTCCCCTTCTTGCGCGCGGCCTCGTACAGGATGGAGAACGCCATCGAGGATTTGTACGTCCCGGGCGTCCCGCTCAATATTATGATCGATCCCCGGGGTATCCCTCCCCCGATCTCCTCGTCGAACCTCCTTATGCCCGTGGAGATGTAATCCATCATATATTCCCCGTTCACCCATCTTTTCTTCTGACGGCGATGAAGGCGGCGATACCGAGCAGGCCCATAAGGACCAGCACGGCTCCGATGCCCAATATCAATCTCCCGCTGATGTCCTGACGCGACGTCTTTTGGCTGACGGCCTCCTGGGCCTTTTCCTCGGACCCCATTCCTGGCTCCTCCTCAGGAGATACGTTGGCCGGGTCCGAGTTCAGATAATCCTCGATCCGTTCCAGGAAAGGCATATCCCCGCCAGGCAACTGCTCATCCAGGGGCATATCGGGGAACGGCGGAACTTCCCTCAGATACACGTCGATAAGCATCAAGATCAGGGCCTGCAGCCTCGGTTCCACGTTCATGGTGAAGGTCACCACCTCCGGGTTCCCGTCGCTGTCGCGGTCCATGATCTCGTAAAGCACCTCGGGCTCGGGATCCATGTCCATCTGGACCATCATGAACACCCTTTCAGGGTTCCCGTCGCTGTCACGGTCGATCCTCTCGAACTCGATGCGTATGCCATGACCAGGAGGAGGCTCTGGAGCTTCGACGGGCGCGATGAATATCTTGAAATGGGCCTCCGGCCTCTCAGCGGTCACCTCGAACTCGGCGAAACCCGGCACGAACCCTTCCCTGTGCACCTCAACATGATAGGCTCCGAAGGGAACCCTCATATGAACCTCGCCATGCTCATCGGTCCTTTCACTCATGGGTGCGGGCCCCTTCTCGTTATGATGACCGTCAATTAGCAAGGGGAATATCAGCACTTCGCAACCGGGGACCGGCCTCTCACCTCCGGTGAGGACGATGCCGTGGACGATCCCATGGTCCATATCCCCGTTCATAGGGCTCATCTTTATGGGGAGCTTGACGACCCCCTCCTCCGGTATGCTGAACCGGCCCTTGACGCTCTCGTGGTCCCTGCTCTCGGCATGATAACGGTATTCTCCCGGCCTGAGCAGAGCCGAGAACTGCCCGGACCTGTCCGTCTCGAGCTTCATCAAGGGTTCGATCGAATCCGGCAGGTGTATGGCTATCACCGCATACAACGGAGATCCGCTCTCGGCGTCGTGGACGGACCCGTAAAGGTTGTCCACGGGCTTGTCCGCCGATGCCTTCATGGGGGCCCTCATCGTCAGGGAGGAAGCCCCCACCTTGACGGAGGCCTTGTATGATTCGTAACCTCTGGACTCTACAGTGTAACGGTATTCTCCCTCCCTGAGAAAGAGGGCGAAATACCCGTCATCGTCCGATCGGACCTCTATTTTGGAGTTACCATCGCTCAAGTAGAACGTTACGAGGGCCGGGATCCCCTCCCCGCTCGCCGCGTCGAGGACGTGGCCGTTGACATTGGGCTCGGATGCCTCACCCACGGCTAAGGATATCATCGATCCTGACACGATCAGGGCCATGGCCAATACGATAGCGGTCTTTGCGATCCTCATGTCATCACCTGTCAGGGAGATATTCGCCTTCATCGTATAAAATATCATTTCCTACAATACCCTGACATGCTAAACAACAAGCTTAATAACGCGTCCTGCTCTGCCTCGTTCGGTGCATGGCATGTCGGACGAACGATTGGACGTCGGGGACCGGATCCCGGAATTCGAGCTGCCGGACCAGAATGGCAAAACGTTCAGGTCCAATGAATTGTCACGGCCTGCGGTGTTCTATTTCTACCCGCATGACGATACCCCCGGTTGCACCGCCCAGGCTTGCTCTTTCAGGGACGCTTTCGAGTACTTCACGGACATGGGCGTGGAAGTGATCGGGATCAGCTCAGATGATGTGGGGTCTCATAGACGCTTCGCTGAGAAGCACTCCCTGCCCTTCACCCTCCTCTCCGACGTTGACGGTGAGGTGCGCTCTGCCTTCGGAGTTCCGAAGAGCCTTGGGATCCTCCCGGGCAGGGTCACCTACGTCGTGGACGCTTCAGGCGTGATCAGATATGTTTTCAACTCCCAGATGAGGACGTCCGAGCACGTTGGCCGTTCCCTTAAGATCCTCAAAGAGATCATACAAGAGAGGAAATAATAATAGCAATCTATATTTGAGACCTCATCTTTAGGCCCAAACGTCCATGACCGCATAGGTGCGGTCCGGGCATGCGATCGGGCCGTCTTGTTGGGGATCGGATCCCTCGGCCGGGAACATGTCCGTGACTCCGTCTGGACCAAAGGTGATACGCATGGTTCGAACGAGAACGGTCATATTAGGAGCTGCAGGCAGGGACTTTCACAACTTCAACGTCTTCTTCAGGGACAACGAGAACTACGAGGTGGTCGCCTTCACGGCCACGCAGATCCCCTGGATCGATGACAAGACATATCCTGCGCAGATCGCCGGAAAGCTATACCCCAGTGGCATACCCATCAAGCCCGAGGACGAGCTTGAGACGATCATCAGGGACCAACGGATAGACCTCTGTGTCCTCGCCTACTCCGACCTGTCGTATCAGACAGTGATGCAGAAGGCCTCCAGGGTCAACGCCTCAGGCGCGGATTTCATGCTCATGGGGCACAAGAACACCCTGATCGGGTCAAAGAAACCGGTCATAGCCATTTGCGCCTCGAGGACCGGCGCGGGCAAGTCTCAGACAACTAGGTTCATAGCGGAGTTCTTCAAGAACGCCGGGAAGAAGGTCGTCGCCATAAGGCATCCGATGCCTTACGGGGATCTCGTCAGACAAAGGGTGCAGCGCTTTGCCACATACGAGGATCTCGACAAACACGAATGCACGATCGAGGAACGGGAGGAATACGAGCCCCATATCGACAGGGGATCGGTGGTCTATGCAGGCGTGGACTACGCCGATATACTAGCAGAGGCCGAGAAGGAGGCCGATGTAATCCTCTGGGACGGAGGGAACAACGATATGCCGTTCTACAAGCCGGATCTGATGATAACCGTCGTGGACCCATTAAGACCTGGGGATGAGACCTCATATTATCCGGGGGAGACGAATGTCAGGATGTCCGATGTCGTCATAATCAACAAGATCGACTCCGCCTATCCGGAGGATGTGGAGGAGGTCAGGAACAACGTCAGGGAGATCAACCCGCTTGCGGTCATCATAGATGCCGCATCCCCGCTAAGTGTGGAGGACCCCGATATGATCCAGGGAAAGAGGGCACTCATAGTCGAGGACGGCCCCACGGTAACCCATGGAGGCATGGGATATGGTGCCGGATACGTCGCCGCCTTGAAGTTCGGGGCGGCATCAATCGTGGATCCCAGGCCGTTCGCCTCGGGATCGATCTTGGATACGTTTCAAAAGTACGATCATCTCGAGGATGTCCTCCCCGCAATGGGATACGGGGAGGCGCAGGTCATGGACCTTCAGGAAACGATAAACGCCGCGGACTGCGATGTAGTCATCTCGGGAACGCCTATCGATCTCAGGAGGGTTCTGAAGGTGGAGAAGCCCCTTATCAGGGTGAGATACGATCTCCAGGTCATAGGCAAACCGGACCTTTATGGGATCCTCTCGGAGTTCATGAAGAAAATGTAAAGGTATTTTGACCGGGTTTGATCCGTATGGACCGGTCGATTTTCATCGTTTCACCAAAAAATACTTTACAACGCATAAGGGATGGTAGCGGCCATGGATAGAACAAGGGATCGCCTCCTCTGGGCGGCTTCGATGGCCTTCATACTGCTCGTGATCCCACTTTCTGGGTGCACGGAGAAGGGCGATATCCATCCCGGGGATGAGATCCCCTGGGACGGGATCGGGCTCAACGAGACCGGGGCGACACAGCAGGGAGTGGAGGACATGTCCGGAGCATTGAACCGCTTCGGGATCGACATGTACCTGAAGCTCTCCGAGAACGGAGAGAACGCCTTCATATCGCCGTATTCGATCTTCACTGCCCTCTCGATGACATATGAAGGGGCGAGGAACGACACCGCTGGCCAGATGCATGACATGATGTATCTGCCAGAGGACGATCTGTCCCGCAGGGCATCCTTCGCCAGGATGCAGAACCTGATAAGGAACAACAGCGGCGAGTTCGAACTATCTTCGGCGAACAGGATATGGCCGCAGGAGGGATATCCTTTCCTTCCGTCCTTCTTCGATCTCATCGTGCAGTATTACTACGGGGGCGTCCAGGAGCTGGACTTCGAGAACGATCCGGACGGGTCCAGGCAAACCATCAACGCCTGGGTAAAGGAGCAGACAAGGGACAGGATCAAGGACCTGATCCCCGAAGGGGCCATCGATCCGCTTACCGTGATGGTCCTCACGAACGCCATATACTTCTACGGAGAGTGGCTCTACGAGTTCAACAAGAAGGATACGAAGGAAGAGGATTTCACCCTCTCCTCCGGTTCGACGGTCAAGGCCCCTATGATGAGCATGAAGGTCGAGCAGGGGTTGAACTATTACGAGGACGACTCTTTGCAGGCGGTCGAGCTCCCTTACAAGGGAGAGGAGCTGTCGATGATCGTCCTCTTACCCTCCGGCAACGACATTTCCTCCCTGGAGCGGTCCTTCTCTGCCGATAAACTGAACGACGTCCTCTCCGGTATGAATGGATCCGAGGTGAACGTGCACATGCCCCGCTTCGAGATCGAGGCCGATCACAGCTTGAAGGAGCCTCTCGAGGCCCTCGGGATGGTGGATGCCTTCGATCCCGCAAGGGCCGATCTCAGCGGCCTCAACGCCGGGATCGAGCCTCTGTTCGTTTCCGCGGTGCTGCACAAGTCCTTCGTAAAGGTGAATGAGGAGGGAACCGAGGCCGCTGCAGCGACGGCGGTGATAGTGGGAAGGCTCTCGATAGGTCCAGAGATCCCCACGTTCAAGGCGGATCGCCCCTTCATGTTCCTCATCATGCACAAGGAGACGAACTCGATCCTCTTCATGGGAAAGGTTTCGGATCCCACCGAATGAGAATGACCTGACACATCAGTTATATTGTACAGACCACTCTTCGATTAACCGTAGGAATTTAGTACAAGGCCAAATGACAACCTGCTTATATATTCTGGACATTGTTACGGAGCGAGCGGTTATCATAGAAAAAGTAAATGAGTCCGATCTGGCCTACAAAGAACCGTGGAATTCCTCCTCGATAGATGTGTCAGGTGCTCCTGTTCGGATTTTCTGATCCGTTGTAGAAGCAGGCATCGATTTGTTTCCCAGATGACATGGTATCATCTATATGATAGCGAGATCACCAGGAGATTTTCAACAATGGTTTCAAATAAATTGTTACGGGGACCGAAAAGGGTTAAATAAATAGGCTTTATTTTTAAACAGAGGTGGATCACATTAGGAAGCGCGAAGAGTTCATCCTACTTGCCATCGGATCATTCAATTTATTTGGTGTGAACCATCCTCCCGGAAGTGAGGCATTGAGATATCTCTTAGGGATCCAAACAGACACCTTGAATCGCCACATGAAACACCTTCGAGATATGGGCATGATTGAAGAACAAATGAACGCTTTCTATTTTACCGCTGAAGGTGCACATTTACACGAAAGGCTCTATACGGATATGATGGATCGAGACCTGATACCCGAAAAGAATTCCACCTCGGGAATCTGTCAAATCAGAACCATAATGCCTCTCATCAAGGACCAGAAATCGTACATAGAAGTTGCGGCAGCTATTCGGCAAAATAAATGCTTCGACATCATTGATTACTTGAACACTAAAAAAGCTCTCCGTCCCGGATCGGAAGAGAGGTTGAAGATGGATGAAATATTGGATCAAGGAGTTGATGCTCAGATAAAAGTTGACGATCTGTACTCTGGCCTTTCTATGCTCGGGATCAAGCCGGAACAGGTGCATGATACTATTGATCCATCGAAAGTAAGCGATAACCTGATCATTGCCGAAGTAAAGCGGCGTGGAAGCAAGATAGAAGAGGCTTTCAGCCTCTTCGACGGACTGAGGTCTGAGAAGAGCCTGACGCCCGGTCACTGGATAGTGTGCTTAATCGGATGCATGGAATGCCTCAAAGCCATTAAGGGTCCCGAATCGGCCCTGAACGAGGTTGTGAAACTGCTGAAAAGAGTGAAGGACCCTTTTCACAAGGCTTTGTTGCTCTATCTGCAGGCCGATATTCTGTCAGACATGAGAGACCACGACAAGGCAACCCGTCTCTACCGTACGAGTGAAGGCATGATGAAAGCCCTGAATATGCAAAGGACCAGAACCGAACTATGTAACAGCCTTGGAGTTCATTATTTCAGGCAGAGGAGATTTAATCTTGCTGAAAGGACCTGGAAGAGAGCTTTGATCCTTACCAACAAATACGATCTTATCTGGACCAAAGCGCTGATAGAGATAAATCTTGCCGACTGCGAATCAATGAAGGGAAACCATCGGACCGCATGGAACAAGATCAGAAGGGCGGAAGAAATTCTTCGGAAATATGACGATCTCGAAGGATTGGCTGACATCGAATATAACAAAGCATTGCTTTACATCCGTCAAGGCAAGATCGATAAAGCCTATGATTCCTATGACAGAGCGGAGGCTTACCCTCTCAGGTATGCTAAGAAAAAAGATGAATGGCAAGAAGTATTAAACGAATGCCTCGTCGAGAATGGTTATCCACCCCGTACATTTGCCTATATAAAGCCCCCCCTTTCTGCATCCGAAAAGCAAGAAAAAGGTAAATAGGACATATTCTCATCAAATCATCATGGACGGGAAAGATGAGAAAATCCGGGGATCGATATTCTCTTTCATCGTCTTTTCTTCGATCCTTTTGATCCTGATCGTTATCTCCATCAGGGCCAACGGAGAGAATCCGCCGGTGAACAAATGCCTGATCATCGTTTCTGGATCGGATGGCTACTCTCCAGAGGAACTATCCAAGTCCGCCTCCTTCTATGAGTATATAAAAAATACATGTACCGATAACGACATCTATTACCTGACTGATCCGTCCGAATCAGGTGCGGACGGACCTGCCACCGTTTCCAATGTCCAGGCCGCTTTCCAATGGTTGATATCGAATTCCCTTCCTTCTGATGAGATCGTCATATACATCTCGGATCATGCGAAGAAGGTCTTCGACGAGACCTATTTTGCCTTCGACGACGGCAATATATCGGCCTTGACAATCGATTCGTGGTTGGACCAGATCCAGTGTTCATCGATGACCGTGATCCTTAACGGTGAGCGATCCGGCCTTGGAGGTGAGGATCTTGCGGATCCCTCGCGAGACGTGATCTGCTCCATGGGATCCAATCAGCAAATGAATCCAGACTTATTCAATATAACCAGGAGCCTGGAGGATCCCACGGCGGATCTGGATTCGGACGGCATAGTAGATTACATAGAAGCATTCACCAAGGAGGTGGAACTACTCCAGGGATCCGGGCAGGATCCCGTCATTTATCAGGGGTCATAAATATTTTGGATATAAAGAGGTGAAAAAAATGAAAAGATATTATTTCGGCATCAGTGTAGGAATAATAATTATGTTAATCCTACCTGTCAGTGTGATCGCTAATTCAATGGAATACAACAGTTACAAAATCTCCGGATATATTGGAAATGATAAAAACTCCGAAGATCCATATACAACAGGAAGTGAATTATACATTCCATCATATCATCCTCAAATAGATGCAATACGCATTAGTAATAATCATTATACTGGAATAGTCTTTGTTTCTGAAATTGGATATGCTCAACAAATTCGTATAGCTCTTAATCTTCCTAGTGTTGGATGGTGGTTTGCTTGGATCGACTCTGATGAAGATTTAGACCAAGATCACCCAGATATTCAATTTTATGTAGATTATAGGGACAGTAGTAAGGTTAAAGCGATAGTTGTTTGGCAACAAAGGCTGGAAGATGAACAATATGGAACAAATGATGATTGGGATATTCAGGGTTGCATCATTGATTGTTCTTCTTCTCCTCCAACGATTGGCAGTTCTTTTAGCATATCTGATAACAATGATGAAAATGATAAATATCCAAAAGTCGCTACTGAATCATATTCTGGCGGGGATTCTAAAGTTTTTTTTTAAACGTAGTTTGGCAAAATGAATCGGCATCTTATACAAATAGATACGGTATCCAACTTTGGAGAAAATATACCGACAACGCAGGTAATTATATTGATATTTCCAATATCGTATCACCGACATCTTATAGTGATGATTATAAAGAACCCGCTATAGATTGTATTATATATAATGAGGATTTAATCAATTTATATATTGTCTATGACAAATATCATCAAGAGAGTAATCCTCAAATATCGGATGATTTTATAGTCCTTAAATATGGAACATCGGGCAGAAACAATTTGAATTTAAACCCACCCTTTACCATTGATGAAACAACTTTAGGTGATGGATCAATGGGATGGCCGGACGTATCAGTTATTGGCCAAGTCCAAGGGGGAAATGGTAATACTGTTGATATTGTTTGGATAAAAAACGAAGATAATAATGATAAAGTTAAATATGCTCGATCCTTAGATGGTGGCGGCACCTTCAATTATATTGAAATTGACGATGATGGAGATTCCGGTTTTAATAACTTAAGATATGTTGCAGTAGATTCATTTTGGTCAGATGCTTCTACTTACAAATGTTGTGTAATATGGACTACAAGTGATGATGTATATTATAAGATTAGAAATAATAATGCTGCCTTTTTAGAGCAAAGAAATGCAGACACTTCTGAATATGACTCCGATTACGTTGATGTCGCCATATACAAAAATTCATCTGATACAATAGTTTTCCATGGAACTTGGCAACGATCAGGATCTGCGGTGCTTTACGGATGTGATCCATGATAACTGCGTTATCTAAAAAACCGACCAATAGGAATGGGGGTAGTCAATCTTACTTTGATTCTTGTACGCCACGCACCTATGGGAAGCGAAAGTGTATTATAATAGATTATTATTATATAAGAGACATGTACATAGTAGGAAAAAATATAGCAAAGGGATTAATTTTGTTGTTATTTATAGCATTAATCTTCGGAGTTTTTTCCTTTAATGATAAAATATCTGCTATCAATAGGACAAATATCATCACGGTATCTTTGGATGGTAATAGCGATTATGTAGATGTCCAAGAAGCTATCGATGCTGCCATTGATGGAGATATTATATATATAAAAGAGGGCAATTATTATATCAATGAGTTATTATGGATAAAAAATTCAATAACATTGAGTTCTTACAATGAAAGCATGCCAACAATCATACAAAAAGCGTTTGGTATAACCACAATACATATTCATAATGAAACAAAAAGACTTGACGTCATTTTTAATAATATCGAGATTGTTGCTAATTATTCAGAGAGTATCAGTTCTTCAGATGATAATATTAAAATCTTGAATTGTAAGATCAACGGAAACTTACATTTTTCTTTAGGGACTTACTTTATAGAGAATTCTGTTGTGATCGATAGTCAAATTGAAGCTTTAGGAATAAATGATCTCTATATCAATAATAGTTACTTTAATAAAACTGAATTACTTTTAACCGGATATAATATCTATATCAATAATTCCCATTTTAACGCTAATATAAATTCTCTTATATTTTCTGGTGATAGATGTTATATTAATAATTCTTTTTTTCAGGGTAATGGAACTGGCTTGCGATGTGGATATAGTAAAAATGGGATTATAAAACATTCAATATTTTCTAATTATTCAAATCCAAGTGATTCAGCGATTCAAATAATAAGTGGAATTGAAAACAGTAATTGTGTTGTTGATTCCTGCTTATTCACAAATAACAACGAAGGAATCTATCTCAATGGTCAAAATAATAATGTAATTATTAAGAATAGTTATTTTATCGATAATAAATATGCGATGGTTCTGAATGGGACAAAATCACAGGTATTTAATAATAAGATTCAGGATAATTATGTGGGTATGTTTTTTCAAGGTACAAACCATAAAGCTTTTCAAAACCAAATAATAAACAATACTTTTCAAATAAAATACACGAACAGTAATAATTTTCTTTATAATACCTATAAATATGGAGGCAATTATTGGTCCGATTATGAGGGAGTCGATAGGATGAAAGGGTCGAATCAGGACCAGTGGGGATCCGACGGTTACGGGGACGATCCCTATGTCGTGGGGGATCTGATAGATAGGTACCCTCTTATTTTCGATACGGAGAAACCAGTTGCCGTTGCAGGAGAGGATGTCGAGATAGATGAAGGCACGTATTACCCATTTACTTCGAACAGAAGTCATGACAACAATCTAGTGACCCGGGCGGTATGGAACTTCACCTATAATGGTACTGTTGTATTGAAGGACGCATTGGACTTCGCATTCCTCTTCGACATACCCGGATACTATCCCGTTGAGATGACCGTTTACGACTTTGCCGGTAATTACGATTCGGACAGTTTCAACATAACAGTCCTTGATGCCAGGCCTCCGAAAGCGATCTCTCAAGGGGATCTCTTTGCTGACGAGGGATCGACCCTTTACTTTAACGGGAGCGGATCCTGGGACACCGGGGGGATCGCCAAGTACGAATGGTTGTTCGATTACTACGGCACATCCCACGTACTCGAAGGCGTCAACGTCTCATTCTTCTTCGATAGACCGGGGAGGATCCCCGTCACTTTGAGAGTGACGGATAATGCAGGTCACGTTGGAGAGAGCATTTTCAACGTGACCATCGTGGATCTGACCGATCCGATCGCAGATGCTGG
>JARVGK010000019.1 GCA_029762535.1 Thermoplasmatota archaeon | reverse complement strand
GGTCAATGTCATTCTCTGACATAACTCAAAGATATATTGTTCATACCTGATAGTACATCTGGCATAGGGTCTAACGAATTCAAGTAGTTCATGACCTCTGAATCCACATTTGCATCGGATCTTGTTCTGTGAGAATGTAACGAAGCACTCAAATGGTCCTATGTTCATGTCCTTGACTTTACGTTCATAGAAATCATTGGATAGTTTGTTCCTTTTGTTGCATTTAGGACATGTGGCGGTCTTTCTGTATCTCTTCAATGATATGTGAAGACAATCGTCCTTGATAAGGAAGTTATCATAATGGAATCCTAGGAAGGTAAAAATAGTCCTGAAGAGTATAGCGTATCTGTACCGTTTGGCTTTCATTGTTTGACACCAAAGAACATGATAGGCCAGGCGGTACTAATTTTTACCTAAATTGGGAGAAGAGCCAAAATAAATTATATATGTTGGAATATAGTATATCTTACATTATGGACAATGGAAACTTCAGAGGAAATAACTGCTCTTCCCTTGATCCAAGGAGGGATAGTGTGCGCAAGTGTTTGCATGGACATGCGTTTATCGTGCTAACTCTTGTGATCCTTCTATTTATCCCTTCTTTCTCGGGGATTGAGGGGGATCCCTCAAATATCTTTCCGGATAGCTACGATCAAATCAACATCAAAGATGATGATGAACCGGCTTCAGAAACGAGCAGGGGATCGGGGACCGACCCAGAAGTCATCGATGAAAGCGATAGTGAAGCCAGAACGGGGGAGATCTTCACCTTATCTTTCACTGTAAAAGATAACATTGAAGTGAACGATGCCTCTGCTTCTTTTTCCGTTCATGGCCAATGGATAGATGTAGATCTGATCAAGATAAGCAATAACACGTGGATAGGAGAATTTATCATCCCCCATGACGGTAAGATTTTGAGCTATCATATATATGTTAACAACAATAATAAGGATAATGATCTGAATTCCGGGGGTGGAATCCCCCCTCCTGAACCGCAAGTTAGTCGTGAGATCCCGATCCAGGATACGATTAAACCCACGATCGAGACAATTCATTGTGATGAACCGAGAACCGGTAGATCAATGCTGATTAAATTCCTCACAAGGGACAATATTGAAGTGAAGAGGGGATTCTTTAAGTATTGGTTCGATGAGAATCCTCCTTATAACATATCCGGGATCCCCGAATCTTTCACAATATACGTTCAGGAGAACGCCAGCAAGATGCACTATATCGTCGGAGCATCGGACAATGAAGGAAATTGGAGAGTGAACCAGACCTCGTTGGATGTGAAGGACATCGGCCTTCCTCTGATCGAACTCAAAGTTGAGAGTGAACCGCTCACTTCCCATCATCTCTCATTGCGTCCCTTGCTTTACGATCTCGTCTCTATAAAAGAATGCGGTATAATTTACGGTTTCGACAATGAATACAATTCCTATTCGCTCTACGCGGAAAACGGGACCTTTAAAATCTGGATCCCCCCCGAATCCCATGTTATCCATATCACGGGGTGGGTGAGGGATTACGGTTTGAATGAAGGTTGTTGTACTATGGATATTGAGATCTTTGATGGAACGGCCCCTTATATCGAACATGCCCAAGTGATGAAGTGTGGCAAGGATCGAATCAGCTTTATGGTTGAAGCAAGCGACAATCGAGGTGTGAAAAGAACCTGGGTTGTCGTCGAAGACGGAGATATTACGGTAGATGTGAACCTCACTCCCGGTGTTGTGGTCGGTTCCTATTACGGAGATTTATGGACCAAGGGAATGAAAGATGGATTGTCCTGCACTTTCTTTGCCTCGGACGATTCGGGTAATGTCCAGGTGTCTCCTCCTGTTTATTACGAGATCCGTAAAACCTCTATGAATAATCTACTCCTCCTCTTTATCTTGTTGCTCTTTCTGGGAGCGCTTGCAGTAGCGGGAGTCATCATTTACAGAGGAAGAAAGAGGATGAAGGACCGATTCGTCATTATCCCAAACCATGAGGGCCACCTCGAAGAGGATCCATACTGGGTTCTTGGACTAAGCAGTAGAGCCTCGATAGAGAATATAAAGAAAAGATACAGGATTCTTGCCAAGAAATATCATCCAGACTCCTGCACAATGTTGGATGAGGGTAAGATGAAGAGGATCAACCGGGCCAAAGAGATACTGATAGATTCTGCCAAAAAGGCCGATTTAGATGGAAAAAAGGAGAAAAATACGTGATTGAAATGTCCAGAATTGAGTTATTTTCAATAATGTATTTGATTCATTTCTGTGGGAGAGAAAACCCAGCAGCATTAACCGACGGATCAAACTGTCAACGCCTAATTATTATGGATATCGGGAATTATTTCAATTATATGTTAGGCAAAGCGGTACCTATAATGTCAGGTACTAAAGTATTAATGTTGGAGTGAACCCCTAAGTTGTTACAAACAGTTAAGCAATTGTATTTAAAGCCACCTCCTTCTCAAAGTCGACAGGTGACCGGTATCCCAATGCCGAATGAAGCCTCTTCTCATTGTAGACATCCTCGATGAACCTCTGAATATTATCCCACGCATCATCTATATCCGAATACTCGTTGAGATATACCTCTTCAACCTTCAACGTCTTGAAAAAGCTCTCTGCAAACGCATTATCATATGGATTTCCCTTTCTGCTCATGCTGATCTGTATTCCATGTTCCTTCAACTTATTCGAATATTCATGAGACGTATACTGGACACCTCTGTCCGAATGATGGATCAATCCATTGACCTTTGAACCCAACCTCGTGTCAATAGCCATGTTCAAAGCACCCATCGCAAGATCTGTCCTAAGGTTATTTGACAGGTTCCATCCGATGCATTTCCTCGTGAAGATGTCAAGAATGCATGCCAGATATGCAAATCCCTTGTCCAGTTGGATGTATGTAATATCGGACACCCATACCTGATCCAGATGGGTTACATCAAGTCCAGTGATCAAGTTCGGATATACTGGATTATCATAGTTCGAATCTGTGGTTCTTGGAATGAATTTACGTTTATTCTTGCATAATAATCCATTATCTTTCATCAATCTCAGAATACGTTTGTGATTCACTTCATTACCGCGTCTGCGCAGATCCATTGTCACTCTTCGATATCCGTATCCCGTGAATTCCTTGATTATTTCTCTGATCTCTTCCAGAATGAGCTTGTCTTCATGGGTTATTTTTGAGAGGTAATCTACTCTATCGATCCAACGATAATAATCAACTCTCTGAAGACTGAGCAACTGGCTGGCTCTACCAATTGACAATGAACCAGAGCTGGATATCATTTGTTGAATGCTCATGCATCCAGCCTCCTTTTTACCAATCGTGTCTCCTCTTCCTTGATTCTTTCCAAGTTGGCGATAGCTTTTTTTAAAAACTCTTTCTCTGCGTAAAGCTGTCCAACAAGTCTTTCGAGCTCAGCGTTTCTCGCTTCGAGTTTGTATATGTTGCCATTGCCACTGAAGGAACGATTTGGGTCTTCATAATATTCCTTCTTCCACCTGCTTGGAAGAGCTGGATGAATATTATTTTTCCTGGCCAGCTCACTGATAGAGATCCCCGATTCTAGCTCTCGAATGACAGACAACTTGAACTCCCTGGTGTATTTTCGCCGTGTTTTTCCCATATCACACCCCCATGGTGTTCTTGTTGCTTAACTTGTTGTATCACTTTGGGGGTGCACTCCAACTTATCATTACAGGGTCACAGCTGTAAATATTATTGGCGAGGGGGCAGCCACAGAGACCAAGAACACAAAGCCCGCAGGGATCCCGTCCCCTCCGTCGAATGTTCAGATCACTCCCGGGGACGGATTTATTGACATATCCTGGGCGGAATCGGAAGATGACGGAGGGGATCCCGTCACCGAGATGAAGATACATCGCGGGGAGGATCCGAACTCCAGCGTTGTGATATTGACAACGTCGATACTTGGAGGGTCATTCAGAGATACGACGGTGACGAACGGGGTCACATACCACTATACCCTGACCTCTACCAATTCCATAGGAGAAAGCGTGCATTCTCCACCGATCTCCGCAACTCCTTCGGGAAAACCCTCCGTTCCCCTGAACGTTGAGATCGAGGCCGCTTCCAAAGCGATCTCCCTTTCCTGGGGTCCTCCGGAGGATACCGGAGGATTGCCGATCATAAAATACCTGATCTACAGGTCATATTCCGAAGGAAGCACTATACTCATTGTCGAGGTCGGGCCGGACATACTCGAATACGTGGATCGAGACGTTGAAAGAGGAAGGAGATATCAATATTGGGTATCCGCAGTAAACGATAACGGAGAGGGCCCATTATCCGATCCCGTGGAGGGCAAGGTGAAGGAGGACTCTCGACTGGTTCTGGTAGTTGCGATCTCTTTTATCGTCGTTCTCCTCCTCCTTCTCGGGATCGCATCAGCGGTCATTATCTTGAAGAGAAGGGGATCCCCCCTCGCATCATATAGTGGATCGGGCGATGAGCATCCTAACGACGAATGCCCCCACACCCAGGAACATCTGGATCGGTGATCCCGGGAGGGTCGAAAGCCTTCTCATGTCATGCTTGAGCAAAGGGATCATCCCGAAGCCGACGGTCACGAGCGAAATGGACCACAGCTCGGAATTGCCCAGGCAGACCCGGTCTGGCCCATCATTAAGTACCCTGGTCCGATCATCAATTTCAGTATCATGACCTTGGCCCCCATGGAAAGAGATCGATATGGAATGGAAATTACGTTAACTGTAATTAACATATAAACGAAAAGTATGTTAATTAGAATTAACATATTCCCCAGCAATGGACATTAACGAGATGTCGGAATTGAACAGATGGTGGACCGAAGGCCGGGTACCCCTACACCTTGCGAAGAGGATGAAGAGAGACCTCTTTCCCTTCCTATGGGACATGATGGACAAGAGACAGATCGTATCTATCGTGGGCTTAAGGAGGGTCGGAAAGTCAACCTTGATGTTCCAGCTCATCGACAGATTGATCGTGGAGGGGACCGATCCCAGGAACATCCTCTATTTCACCTTCGATATCAAGGGCCATGGCCTGAAGGATGTCCTGAAAACCTTCAGAGAGGACCTGCAAGGACAGATGGATGGCAGGAAGTACATCTTTCTCGATGAGATCCAGAAGCTCGATGGTTGGGCTGAGAGCATCAAGGTATTATACGATCTCGATGAGGATTTGAAGTTCGTCATATCTGGAAGTTCAGGTATGGAGATCGAGGCGACCTCAGGATCGGTCCTTGCCGGAAGGATCCTCAAGAACACACTGAGACCCCTTTCCTTCCTGGAGTTCCTCAGGTTCTCGGGAAAGAAGGAGATGGCCCCTATCCACTCAGTGGATGGTATCAAGGAAGCGATGCTCGAGGGAAGGACGCGGATCGCGGAAATGGTAGAGTATGCCCATTCCGGGGGGTTCATCGAGATCATCGGGGAGGAGAAGAGATTCAGATCGATGTATGTGAGGTCCTCCGTTGTCGATAATATTATCAACAAGGACCTGAAGGAACTTGAAGGGATCAAGGATACGGACCTCGTGAGGGAGATGTTGAAGATCTTCTCCTCAAATCCCGGAATGATAGTTGACCTCAGCTCCCTGGGTGATGACCTTGGCATCTCAAGACAGACAGTATCCAAATACCTCAGAGCCCTGCTCAGTGCTTATTGCCTCATCAGAGTGTATTCCTATCACAGGAATTTCCTGACCTCATCGAAGAAGGCCAAAAGGATATATCTTGCCCATCCATGCATCATCGAATCCTTTGATGGAGAGATCGACACCCCGGAGATAGGGAGGGTGATCGAGAACGTTATGGTGTCAAATCTGGACCCTGTATTCTTTTACAGGGATGGTAATAAAGAGATCGATATAATTGCAAGAGATAGGGATATGCCGCTGCCTGTTGAGGTGAAGTATTCGAGCAAGATCGATGGGAGGGACCTCAGGACCATATCCTGGTTCGTCGAGAAGAGGGATCTCGAGATGGGGATCGTCGCCACAAAGGACCTTCTCGAAAGAAGAGGGAGGATACTCCTTGTCCCTGCATTCATCTTGTTGTCAATGGAAAATTGGCTTCAGACATGCAAGGACATTTTCCATTCCCTGGAATGATCAAAAGCAGTCGTCACTGATCGGAGAACACGGCCAGTTTGGAGAGGTAGCGACAGGTGTTACTTCTCGCCGGCGATCCGCCCGAAGTGATCGACGTAGAGGCGGGATACCTTCCGGACCATCTCCGGAGGGAGTGCGGGGATCGTTGCCGCGGTTATGTTGAGGAGAAGGGGATCCCCCCAACAAACCCCTGATGCTCCCAGCCCCCCGATCCCCTCCGCGGTCCGGGATCCTACTCCGTAAGGGGGAGATCCTATAGGCCTACCCTCTGATAGATGACCACCTCATCATGGTCCAAGACGACCGGAATGGATCGAAGATCACGAACATGCCCGGTATACCGGTCGAGATCTGCCAGAAGACGCCCGGTATACCGGCCGACCTTTCACTAGAACTTCTCGCCGGTGATCCGCTCGTAGAGATCGATGTAGAGGCGGGATACCTTTTCGGCCATCTCGGGGGGCAGGGCGGGGATCGGGGGCTCCTCCTTCTTGGGGATCCCCTTGTCCCTTGCCGCCATTAGTGTGTCGAAGTAACCCGATGACCGGTAATGCTGCCTCACCGTCTCCTTGGAGAGCTCCACTAGCTCTCCTCTCTCATACGCTTCCCGATCCCAGAAGCGGTCCTCGTCGGCGGTCCCGAACGTATCGAGGAGCATCAGCACCCTCTCGGCATCGAAGCCGAACTCCTTCTTCCCGTCAACGTGTATCAATCCCCGATCCTTGACGCTCCTGTTCATCGCCTCATCGATCCTCAGGACCGCCTCCACCATGTGGTCCCACTCGTCCTTTGACAGCTTCGCCATGTCCATCGCCTCCTTATCGGTGAGGGGGCGGTCGATCTCCTCGAGCTTCGTGGTGGCCTCGATGAGAGGTTCCGGGAGTTCCTCCCCGTACTTGGGGACATGGCCCGGGGCAAACCCGACGGATTCGGGCTTGACCTTCTCCTTCTTCAACCGGTCAAGGAGCGATCCCGCCACATAGTAGCGGGCGATGATCTCGAGAGGGATCAATATGGAATTCGACTCCGGCGTTATCTTTTTCATGTCCCTCTCGATCCTCACCCTCTTCACCAGCATCGAGTTCGGTCCAGTCATCTCCTTGAAATGGGTCCCGACCCCCAGCTCCGAGGACTTCGAGAACCAGTAGGCGGATGTCCTGCAAAGGGTCTCCCCCTTTCGAGGGATGGATGTAGGGATTATCTTGTCGAAGACGGATATGTTGTCCGTGAAAGTGAACTCGAGAAGATCCGGGTCATCGACCTCGTAGACCTCCTTTACCTTGCCGACCTGTATCAGTTTCCTCATAACATCACCTCTGTCTGAGCTCGTCTCTCTCCCTCTGGGCCTTCTGTTTCGGTGTCTCCTTCTTCTCACTGGGCGCTTTGGGGGCCTCCCGTGGGGCCTTCGGCGTCATGATCCCGAACACGTCCAAACCATCGTTCTTGAGCTTTCTGGAGAACTGGAAGTACTTGAGGCCCCGCATCAGGGCCTGTCCTATGGGCACGGTTATTATCACGTATATCGGGATCCAGTAAGGTATGCCCCCGCCGCTGCCCATGGCGCATACGCTGCCGCAAACCTGCTCGAGAGCGTAATCGAGGAGCGGGAAATGCAGGTCCCAGGGGACCGCCAGGGTCGGATGCTCCAATCCCTGGATGAAGGAAAAGAGCCATCTGAATATCAGTATGGCTATGACCATAGTGATAACGGAGCTCTTCATCTGGTCCATCATCATAGATGACTGCATGCCCAGTATGTCCTGGTTCTGCTCGTTGAGCTTCTGGGAGGCTTTCGGGTCCCCGGACTTCGTCGCCGCCCTCACCTGTTTGTTGTATTCTCCAAGGATCTTCTGCTTGCGGGCCATCTCGACCCAGTCCACCATGAAGTGCCTTGTTATGGTGGAGACTATTATCGTAGTGGACCCGGCCAGGAGCATGGTGATGACAGGGTACCTTCCGTTGAACCCTATGAGGGGGTCGAGGACGACCCCCGCGATCGAGGCCACGCTGTCACCGAGGCCGCCGAACATGATGAAGACCAGTAGCATCATGGCAAGGATGAATATATAACCCGAGGGCCCTTTACAGGCTTCCATCTGGGGTGCCTGTGCCTGCTGTGGTGCGCTCTCGTCCGTCAATGCGTAACCCCTTAACTTCTGTATATAGCCGGAGGGCCGGGGCCGAGATTTGAACTCGGGCGAGGGGATCCACAGTCCCCGATGCTACCAGGCTACACCACCCCGGCCATAATGTTGCGGAATTGGTCATCATGACATTTTATTATAAATTGTTTTAGTATTGCGGCGGAACCTCCACACGAAGGCCGTGATCGATGCCGCACCCATTATCTCCCCGAGGATCACCGCAGGGTCCTTCAAAGCCTCCAGCCATCCTATGTACGAGAAGTCCGTGCTGCGGAACCCCCCCATGAGCGGCCACATAACGCTTTGCGGGTCCATGTACATGGAGTCCAGCAGCAGGTGGGTCAAAGTGCCGTAGCTCAAAAGCAGCGCGGGCCTCCATTTCGTTCCGATAGCGAGTAAAAGTGCCGATAGGAGAAGGGTATGCGCGAAAACCCTGCCGTTGTTCTCTGGTAGTATCACATGGCCCAGGGGTTTGTCGATGATGTCGGGCAGGACCGCCCCGACAACGATCAGCCACCAACCCTTCGGCATGCGCCTCGAGAAGAGAAAGGGCGCAAGCGGCAGTCCGGCATGTGCTATAGGGAACATGCGCATCCCTTTACCGGCCGTTATCGGCAGAAGGCCTCATGCATCTGCTCACGATATCGGCATCTATCCGCACCGATTCATCCACCTCGGCGAGCATCCTCTCCGGGACGTTCTCGCCGTGATACAGCCGGACTATGGCGCCCATGTCCCTAGCTGCGGATATCATCGGGAGCACCTCCGGATCGGCGCAGACGAGGAATATGTTGTCTATGATCCTCTCGGAAGAGAGCCTTATGACATCGACGGTCATCGATACGGCCAGGCCCTTTCTCTTGAACTGTCCGTCGGGGGATCGGTTCAGCTCCCCGAGCCTGACCTTGAAACGGGGGAGATGCCTCAAGGACTGCAGGAACTTCTCCACGCCTTCAGAGCGGTAGCGCTCCTCATCGCTGGTCTCGGACCCGAGATATGGGACGGACTTGTAGTAATACGTCCTGAAGCGATGCGACCCCTCGGGAATAATGATCTGCGAGAAGGTCATGAAATCCATTCTCGTGGACTCGAACTCGCTCCTCAGAATGCCGTCCAGATAATCCCCGTCTATGAAAACGCCAACAGAATCCCTTTTCAGACATACCACCCCCCGAATCATTTCGCCCGGGAGCCTCGCGACAGGGTATGGGATTGACCGTATAATTAAATGATGCCCCTTGCTCAGGTGACGGAGATTTATATATCCCTGTAACACTTTATCGTCCCGATGGGTCCCTCCTCCAGATCGACCACGTTATTGATGATCGCAGCGATCCTATCGCTTCTAGCCGCATCCTTCCTGCATGAGGAGGCGGATGCCATAGGCGAGGTGGCCGTCTCCATAATCATGGACCCGATGCCGGCGATCGCCAGCGTGGGGCCCGGCTGGGACGGCGTGGTGACATACACTGGAACGATCGTCGCGACCGAACCGATCGATGTCCAGGCCCAGTTCGCGATCGTCGAGCTGTGGGTGGATGCGGGCATATTCGAGGTCACAGAGATCGCCCCCATTGTCCTGTTCTCCTCAACAAGGGAGGCCCGGTTCTCCTTCTCCCTGCAGGTCCCGCCGGGACATCCCTGCACGGAGCTCACCGACATCGACGAACAGGTCTTCTCCGTGAACGGAAGGTGGAGATACGAACCGGGTTCGATAACAGGAGATGTGATATCACAGACCTTTATCCTGGACATAGACCAGTATTACCTTTACCGCGTGGAGAGCCCGAGGGCTTACATGCAGACCGCGCCCGGAAGCGAACTGCTTCTGCAGATCAAGGTCATAAACGAGGGGAACGGGGACGACAGGATCGCTCTCGACCTGGTCAACAAGGAAATGCTAGAATCGAACGGCTGGACGGTCCAGTACCAGATAAGCTCCTTCACATTGAACTATACCGAGGAGAGAACGATAACATTCCGGGTCACGACCCCCGTGAAATGGCACCCATACACGAACAGCGTGACGCCCATCAAGTTCTCGGTTTCCTCGATGCAGGCCATCAACGACAACGCCCTCTCCGAGGTCGTCTACCATACTTTCTACATAAGGCAGAGAGGCGTCTCCCTGCCCGGATTGGAGATCCCCCTGATAGTATCGGCAGTGTGCCTGGCCGCGGTAATCGGGTACGTTAGGAAGAGGTGCTGATCATGTATCGTTCGGTAATGGTCAAGGCGATCGCCCCCCTGATGCTCCTCTGCCTCATCTCGATCCCTGCCTTCTCATTGGTCCCATCGGGAGAGATCCATCTTCACGGTGGATTCATGACCGAGAAGGAAGGGTTCCGCTACGTTCAGGTCCGGGGATCGCCGGACAGGATAGGATACCAACACGGTGTAATGCTGCACGATCTGATCGAGCGCTCCTTATCGGCCTATGCCCACGCGACAGAGAGAAGCAACGACCTCAGCTGGAGCCAGGTCCGACTGCACGGCAGGGCCTACTGGTTCTATGTCCCGGCCGATCAGAGGACGGAGATCGAGGGCATCGCCAGGGGAGCGAGCGAGATGGGCGCGAGGAATCCCAACAACGACCCGGTGGATTGGATAGACATCCTCTCTCTCAACGCAATATGGGACATATGGTGGAGGGCGTCCCCCCCGGGAAACCCTCTGTGGTGGCTGCCTGGGAGCAGCGCCTCGCTGGGGATCGAGATGATACATCATTGCAGCGCTTTCGTGGCTACAGGGGACGCCACGGCCGATGGTGGATTCGTGATCGCACAGAGCCTGTGGATGCCTTACTTCCTCTCGCCCGCCCATGCCGTCTTCATGGACGTCATACCGGATGTGGGCAACAGGTTCTTCATGGAGGTGACGGCCGGAATGATATGGTCCGGGACCGAATGGTACCAGAACTCGGCCGGCCTTGTGATAGCCGAGACCACTCTGGGAAGGGGGCCCTATATCTGGGGGGGCACGCCCTCTTTCGTCAGGCTCAGAAAGGCGGTGCAGTTCGCCGATTCCATAGATTCCTTCAAGGACATCATGCTCGAGAACACGAACGGTGCATACTGCGGCGATTACCTTCTCGCCGACGCCAAGACCAACGAGGTGGCCATTCTCGAGCTCGGTGCCAGGGAATGGGCGATCAAGCGGACGATGAACGGTTTCATACCATCGTGCAACTATCCCTGGGACGAGACCGTCGCAAGGGAGATGGGGGCTCCGAGGGAATGGGACCACGGCAGCTACCCGAGGTATGTGAGATGGGAGCAGATAAGGGAGAGGGACTACGGCAATATCACCGTCTTCGATGCCATGGGATACCTCGGGGACCATTACGACACCGTTGAGAACAAGGAGAACCCGTGCTCGCACACACTTTGCGGCCATGTCGAGAACGCCTCGGGTTACCCCCACGGATCCCTGGACGCAAAGGCCACCAACAGGTCCCTGGCCTATCGCATGGAGACGTTCTGCAGGTTCGGACATTCCTGCGGAGCGCCCTTCATAGCCGCCGACCATGCAAGGGAGCATCCCCAGTACGCTTTCGACGATCTCATAGACATAATCCCACGCCCCTTCGCGGCCTTCTCGGCCCTCTCCGACTGCAAGGTGACCCTCCTTGACGGAAAAGGTGGACCCGTTCCTCATGCGACCGTGAACTTCACCTCGCTCGTTGACGGAGCGACGTTCCAGGCCTCCTCCGATGGCAGCGGCGTTCTCCGCCTGGAGATGATGCCTTCCTCCCTGTACACAATAAAAGCTTCCGGGTCCGGCCTGGAGGGCGAGACCACATACGAGCTCTACGGTTACGGAGAGATCGAATTGACCATGAGAAGGGCCGATCCCGGCCCCCTGGAGGCGATTCGAACCGGAGGAGCGCTGGCGCTCATCGCGATCGTTGCCTGCGCCATCGTGGCTGCCGGCATATATCGTTACGCCAGGACAAAACGCCGAACGTAAAGTATTAGGTCACGTAACATGATGCGGGAAGCGCATGCTATACTGCCCCAACTGCAGTGCCTATCAGAAGGACCCGGCCGCCCACACCTGTCACAAATGCGGGTTCGATATATCGGTTGAGGAGGAGAGGCGAAAAAAAAGGGCGCTGGAGGTCGAAGAGGATGAGATCAAGCGCTTCGCACACAAAAACCGAAGCTACGACCATACATCTCCTTGCAAAGTGTGCGGCGCCCCAACGCTAGAACAGAACGAGGAGGTCCAGCATGAGGTCGAGGGTGCCAAGATCAAGGTGGGCGGGCTGAAGCTCATGGGCAGCGAGATCTCGAAGAGGTCCGTGACCCTGATGACGATGAACGTCAATGGGAGACAGTGCCAGAATGGCCATAGGACCTACACGTCCTATACGTACAGGGAGAAACCGCTGTGCCCTATGTGCCTGGACCCCCTGATGGTATACGGCTCGGCGATACTCTCCTGCCCGCGCTGCAACAGGCATTATTCCATAGCGGACTTCAGTTCGATAAAACCCGAGGAGGCCCTCGAAGCCGAAGGATGGAGCAGAGGTTGATACCCTGAGAACGGAGTTGTAATGGATGGAACCCGAATATGATGAGCACGTGGAGGCCGTTGCGGACCTTGGCAGGGCGGAGGAGGCATTTTCCAGAGGTGATTATCCCGCATGCAGGGAGAGCGCCGGGGCGGCAATGGGGGTGGATCCATCACTTGGAAGGGCATGGGAGCTTTTGGGGATACTCGATCTCGCGGATGGGGACCCTATGTCCGCCCTCGGGCATCTGGAGATGACAGTGAGCTGCAATGGGAGCTTCGAGGAATCGGAGTATATCCTGGACGTCCTGCGATCCCAGCAGGGACTCTTGGAAATGGACAAGGAAAGCATCCTTTCGCTGATGGATTCCATAGGGTCCCACCTGCTCCAGAACAGGAGCTACGCCAGCGCCATGTGTCTGTACGAAGGGATCTCAAAAAAAGTTCACGACTGGAGGGTCCTATCGACCCTCGGTTTTCTGAGAAGGGAGATGGGGATGCTCGATGGAGCTCTGGAGATGTACGAGAGCGCTCTCGAAATGGAGGAAGCCCCCGTGGAGGTCCTGTCCGACCTGGCGATCGTCCTGATCAAAATGGGGCGCCTCGAGGATGCCTCCGGGGCGCTCGAGGAGTGCATCGATGCGGGGCTGCAGAGGCCGCACGTGATGAACAATCTGGGTTTTGTCCGGGAGGCCCTCGGGGACATAGAGGGGGCTCTGGAGGCCTACGAGGAAACGATAAACATGGACCCGTCCTACTATCCCGCACTTTATTCCAAAGGCAGGATACTGCAGAAGATGGGGAAGGACTCCGAATCCCGGTCAATAATGGACAGCGCACTGGAGCTGGAGGGACGGGTCTACAGGCTCGAGGACGTTACGGGCAGGGATGAGCGGGAAAGGACCGGAGCGCTTCACGCCAAGGAGCTCATGACCCCCATGGAAGAGGATGATTAATACCAATATATTGGTAGCTACAAAATATTTAATTACAACACATATTTGAGGGAAGATGATGGCCCCGGATAACGTGGAAAGAGCGATCGAGAGCCTCAAAGATGGCAGTTTCGCACTGGTTTACGATGCGGATGGCAGAGAGGAGGAGTGCGATTTCTTCCTCGCCGCGGAGTTCTGCAAGAGCGAGCACATCAGGACCATGAGGAAGGAGGGGGGAGGGCTGATATTCCTCATGGTAAGGCCCGATATAAGGGACAAGTTGGGGCTGCCGTTCCTGCAGGACCTGTACCCCGGAATGAACCATCGATATCCGGTGATAGACACCCTGATCCCTGACGACATACCATACGATACCAAGTCATCCTTCTCGATATCGATCAATCACAGGAGAACTTTCACAGGGATAACGGACAACGATCGGGCGCTGACGGTGCAGGACTTCGCCCTTACCGCCATGGAGACCGCGGACTTGGATTACGCCGACGCCATACAGCTGTTCGGGGAGCGATTCAGGACACCTGGCCACGTCCCGATATGCCTTGGATCGGACCGCATCCTTGAGAACAGGTTCGGGCATACCGAGCTATCCTGCGCCCTATCGACCATGGCTGGCCTCTCCGGGGTGACCGTCGGATGCGAGATAATGGGCGACAACGGCAGGGCGATGCCCAAGGCCTCGGTGATGGAATACGCCCGACAGAACGGGATCCCCTTCCTCGAGGGAAAGCAGATCATAGATGCCTGGAGTGCATGGGAAGGCGAATGGAAGCGCACCTACAGGCCGCCCGATCAGACCGATACGGAGCCTTCTGAGCTGGACAAGGGCCTCATATCCTTTCCGAACAGAGGCGGGGTCCGGGTGATGGCGACCGGGGTCTTCGACATTCTGCATCCAGGCCACCTGAGCTTCTTGAGCCAGGCGAAGCGGCTGGGCGACGAGCTGGTCGTGGTCGTGGCAAGGGACTCCACCGTCAGGAGACAAAAAAGGAAGCCCATAAACAACGAGAGGGCGAGAAGGGAGATGGTCGAATCGCTCGGGATCGTGGACCTCGCCCTGCTGGGGTATGAGGCGGATCCGCTCAGGATCGTCAAGGAGCTGGGGCCTGACATGATAGTACTTGGCTACGATCAGGAACCGGAGACGGCCCAACTTGAGTCACAGCTGAGGGAGAGGGGGATCGGCTCGAAGGTGAAGAGGCTCAGGAAGAGGCAGGGGGATATAGACTGCACCACGAGGATCATAAGCAGGATCAAGGAGGAGGAGTGCTGAATGAGGCGGATCGGCGTGGTGGACACGACGTTCTCCCGCGTCGATATGGGCTCGATCGCCGTATCCGAGCTCAGGTCGCTGGGCCCCAACCTCAAGGTGATAAGAAGGACCGTTCCGGGGATCAAGGACCTCCCGGTGGAATGCAAGCTGCTTCTTGAGGAGGGGTGCGACATCGTCATCGCCCTGGGCATGCCGGGAAAGGAGGCCCTTGACAAGGTCTGCGCCCATGAGGCGTCGACCGGGCTTATCCACGCCCAGCTGATGACGAACAAGCACATAATCGAGGTTTTCGTCCACATGGATGAGGCCCCTGACGATAGAACGCTCGCAATGCTCGCCCGCAACAGGACGGTCGAGCACGCGAAGAGCGCTTATCTGATGCTTTTCAGGCCCGAGGAGCTCATAAGGCTCGCCGGGACAGGCCAGCGCCAGGGTTTCGAGGATGCGGGCCCGGTAAAAGGCGGTAAAAGCGCGATACATCATTGAGTCATTGGATGGTGAAAGACATGGAAGGAAAGATCCGGTTGGGATTCGTGGTGTCGGAATATAATTACGACGTCACGATGATGATGCTCGAGAGGGCCAAGGCTCACGCGGAGTTTTTGGGATGTGCGGTCGGAAGGATCGTCAGCGTCCCGGGGGTCTACGACATCCCGTTCGCGATGCAGAGGCTGCTGTCGAGGAAGGACGTGGACGGCGCGGTCGCGATAGGCGCCGTGATAGAGGGCGAGACTGACCATGACGAGGTGGTCGTACAGCATTCCGCAAGGAAGCTCGTCGATCTATCTCTTCAGATGGACAAGCCCGTCGGGCTGGGCATAACAGGTCCGGGAATGTCAAGGGCCCAGGCCCAGGCCAGGATCGAGAACGCCCGAAACGCCGTCGAGGCCTGCGTGAAGCTGTTGAGGAACACCGAGGAATTGAAGAAGTGACCCCTCAACCTTCCTGGGCCTTCCTTATCCTCTTGAGGATAGCGGGGCCCATGCCCTTGATCTTGAGGAGGTCCGAATCCTTCGCATCGGCAAGGGCCTGCCTCGAAGAGTAATGTTCATTCAACGCGCTCTTTAGATCGATGGACAATCCACCGATCGAGTCCAGGAAAGCGTCAAGATCATCCGCTCCCGGTCTTGCCGGACATAATTCGCCAGGATAGCCCTTTATGAGGCGGTCCCTATCGATATCTATCATCACGAAGCCTTCGTCCGTGACTATATGGACCTCAAGGTCAGAGATTTCGTCCGGATCACGGGCGGATATGATCTCCTTGAGTATATCGCAGATCAGGACCTGGGCGGCGCTCCTCTCCATTTCGGGGATGTATCCCTTCTCAAGAAGGGGCAGCGCGATCTCCGAGCCGGTCCCGATGGCCGTTGCGGCCCTCTCCTGATACACGCCGGAGGGATCGGTCTCGTATAGCCTGTATCCGGTGGAATCCTTGCCTCCGATTATCAAAGAGGTTCCGAACGGCCTGACGCCCTCGTACCTCGTGTATATCTCGCATATTCTAGATATCCTGTTGACGAGGTACTTGACGTCTACCTGCTCCCCGTAGCGTTTGTATTCCTCCTGGGATATGTCCCGCAGGATATCGCACAGCACCCTGGCATCGGCGATGAGGCCGGAGGCCGCCGCGCCGACGGAGGACGTTATCCTGTAGAACTTGCGCAGATCGTCCTCCTCCACCAATTTGGAGTGCATTGTCTTGTCTATCGTGAATATGATGCCGTCCTTGAACTTCATGGCCATGGCTAGGCCGCCTCTCTTGATGGCCTCTCTGGCGTATTCCACCTGATACACCCTGCCGTCCGGAGAGAAGACCGTCGTGGCCTGATCATAATCGTTTCGGTTATCCAATGATCGTTCCTCCTGTCTTTATCATCTGCCCCTTTTGAAGAGGGTCTTGAGGAAGCCTTTGGACCTGTCCGACATATCCCTGGGCCCCTCTTCCACGGCTTGCTCTTCTTCGGGGGCCTCTGCGGCCCTTTCCCTTATCTCGAAGAGGACCTTTTCGGACGGCGGGGATAGGTCCTCGCCGAAACGCTGCCTGTAGACCTCCTTCAATCCATCTGAGGGGCCTCGTGAAGATATCTGGTCTATCCTACGGCGGACCTCGTCCTCCGTGAGGGTGGACGTTCTCTTCCATGGCCCGGCCCTTATCGTTAACGGCATGGTCCTGGCCTCTACGGCCTCCGGAGGCCTCTCCTCGGCCTTGTCGGGTTTTAGAAGCTTCAGCTCGATGAGCTCCGCTTTGTAGGGCCTCAGCTTCTCTTTGAGCTCGTCGGTGGTGATCTTTCCCTCCTGATAGAGGCGATAGTTCTTCTCGAGGACCTTCCTGGCCTCCTTGAGCCTCTTCTGATGCTTCTTGTCGTCGTCCGCCAAGGGATCCCTCCGGCTATATATGCCGGGCAATGTCCCTGTTGTTATAATATTTTTCTGGGACGAGGAGCGGGAACCAAACCCCGCGAATGGACGGTTCTGGCCCAAAATCTTTAAATATGGATTCTTGAATATGGCCGGCTCGTGCCAGGGGCCGAAGGCCCGACCGAGTCCTCTCCGAGGTGTATAGATGGATTTTAAGGCAATGGACAGGATCGTTTGCTTGAATCGTTTGACCTCAGCGATAATGAACTCGTACAAGGAGCACAACATGACCAAGGACGACGCACAGAACATGGCCTACCATGTCCTGAACTTCTTCGGCTTCGGGGATCGGATCGTGGACAACATTCTCGAGCCCGAGGACCGCGATCTCTTCTACATGCTCGAGGATTTCGGGCTGCTCGTCACCGAGAGGGAGGAAACGACCCTCTATGACGGCAGGGAGTGGAGGATACACTACTGGCTCCTCAAGAAGAACACCATAAACACCGTCGCCTGCGCAGGATCGGACCAATGCGACAGCGTGGATCCCGACGGCATCAGCGTCTATGACGATATCCCCGAGGAGGCCTGGGCCAGGGTCCTGTGACCGCCCGTGGATGACATAAACGGACCACAAGGGACCGTAAATACTTAATATCGAGATTTCTCATGATGAGAAGGCAGGGGCACGAGTCGAACCCTGCAGCAACTGTCTATATCGTATCTGGAGGACCTCCCATGCATGGAAAACTGGCCTTGAACGCTTTCATCGTTTTGATGCTCTTGACATCGTCCATCATCCTCTTCGCTCCAGCGGGAGCGGAGGATGAGCTCCTTGTCGATGATGAGCCCGCTGAGGGGATCCTCGAAATAGAGGAAGATAAGGTATGGGACATCCACGAGCTCGCCGAACTCGGCGCCGCAACGATCCAGACCTATGATGCGACCAGCATCGAGGAGTTCATGGCACAGAGGTACAACGAATGGTCCATGAAGTGGTCTCCGCCTCCATCCAGGGGTCCAGAGGCCGGGGCTGGTGACAAGGACGAGAACGATGCGATAGATAATGCCACATTGGTCTACGACGGAGATGAAATTGAGAACAACGTCACCTCCTGGATAGGAGGGAACAACATTCACCCCAGCGACGTTGATTTCTACCAGGTGAACCTCTCCATCTATGCCTCCACCAACCAGGTGGACAAGCTCATCTTGGACATATTCTCCGTGGACGCGGAGAACAAGAACGCAACCCTTGCCACCAACTTCTACTATCCTGATTATTTGTTCGGGCAGTATAACAACCTCGATTTCGAGGCCACCGGCAAATTCCACGGGAATCACTCCAGGTTCGTTTACATCCCGAAGGTGGATCCTAACCACTTAGCCGTTCTGCCCATTGTCTTCAGGTTCATGTCCTGGAACAGCACCAAGATCGATTACAGCTTCAAGGTGACACTGGAGAAGGTGTCCCAGTCCAACTGGAACGGAGAATATAGCTCGGGTCAGTTCGTCAACAGGACCATAAAGCCCGCGAACATGCAAAAGGTCAACATATCCCACGATTTCATGAACTGGTACGATCTCACAGCTGCGATAACGGATGAAGGACTGCAGACGACCAGGGATGATCATGTCCGGATGTCCCTTAAGGTGGATGTCGCCACCGAGGAGAGGGGGCAGATGTTCGGATACGCCGGGCCCGCCCTCTACAACGTCAAGGTCAACACGACCACGATCGCCTCGGTATATTTCCTCTGGTTCAACTACTCCTCACAGCAAGTGTCCGTTGCCACTGTCGGAGGGGGCAATCTTCCCTTTGTGGGGATACTGTTCGGGAACGACCCGATCAACGTGGGCTTCAACGCCCAGGTGAGCCAGGCGTGGCTGGGCATATCACCCCTGCAGCTATGGCTTGCCGGGGGCCAGGCGTTCTTAGGGGCCGAGGGCAACGCCGAGGTCCAGTACAATATCACGAACATCGCGGTGCAGATCATCCCCCCGAACGATCCACCATCGCTGGTCAAGGACATACCGGATCTCGCCTTCGACGAAGATATGGGGCCGTGGGAGGACATTCTGGACCTCGAGGAGTACTTCAACGACGACTGGTCCGACGGCGATCTCCGCTTTGATGTCAAGGCCGAGGGTACCCCCCCCTCCCAGCTCGTCGTCGAGGTGGCCCCCGACGGAAGGCATCTCAGGGTCGAGGTGACCGAGGACAACTGGTTCACGGCCGCCCCCGTCTCCTTCAGGGTCAGGGCGTTCGATTGGGGCGTGGACTGGAAGAAGGACTCCGGCGACGACGCCATGACGCCTTCCAACATATTCACGGTGACGATCCTACCCGTGAACGACGACGCGTATATCGAGAAGGTGGACACGCTCACCGGGTCCGCCGTAAACAACCACGACTGGATAACGTTCCAGATCACCCAGGCCCAATCCATACGCTCCAAGAAGATATACGGCCGGGACAACGATACGGCGGACAAGAACAGCCTCGTCTATACCCACAACGCCACCACGCCCGCCTTCAAGCTCTACACCAACGGCCAGTTCGACTTCATCCCCACCAACGACGACGTCGGGACTACTTGGATAAAGGTGGCCATAGACGATGGGAATCCCCCACATGAGGACGATCACTGCCTGCTGAAGTTCATAGTGACCAACATTAACGATGCCCCGGTCCTCCTCTCACTAAGGAACATGGACACCGGCGACACCGTGGACCTCAAGACCAATACGGAGGCCAGGTTCTACAACGTGATGGAGAAGAGGGAGGTCAACATCACTGCGGAGGCATATGATCCCGACATTTCGATCGGCCAGGCCGATTCCCTCACGTGGATGCTCGGGAGCATCGGATGGCAGGCCACCCGTCATCCGACGGACCCGCACAAGGCATACATAACGTACACCCCCACGAACGACGATGCGATCATGGGGGAGGCAAGAAGCACCCTCTACGTCATGGACGCTCAGAAGACCCAGAGCAAGCAGATCGACATAGTCCTATATGTCGAGAACGTGAACGATCCCCCCACGATACTCAGGATCAACGGCGAACCGGTGGTCAACGGCGCCGTAACGCTGGATGCGGAGAACGGCAAGAACGGGTTCGAAGCAGAGCTGTTCATCATCACCGTGGAGGCCGAGGACATCGACCCCAGGGACGCGGTCAAGTTCAGCATAAACGACCCCGCCTTCACCGAAATACCTGACCCCGAGGACGATTTCACCACGACCTTCTCATTCCTGCCCACGCAGGACCATGTCGGAATTCACCAGCTCATAATAACGGTCTCGGACAAGAAGGACAAGAAGGACTCCGTCAGGGTCAACTACGAGATCGTGAACGTGAACGACCCGCCGGTCGAGCCCAGGATCGATATGTCCGCCATCGGCGGCTTCAAGGTGGGATCCGAGATCGAGTTCCGGTCCAGGGACCATTTCGACCCGGACGGGGATGAATTGACCTTCATCTGGAACTTCGGCGACGGGTCCGATCCCGTGTATGGTGAGACCTCCAGACACACCTACGAATGGCCCATGAGCTTCATAGTGACCTTAACCGTTCGGGACCCCGACGGGGCAGAGGGGGTGGCCAAGAAGACGATAATCATCGCCCCGAGCGAGGAGGAGGTGGACCCGAACCTCGACTCGGACGGGGACGGGATCCCGGACTGGTACGAGGACCAGTACACCGGATTCGACAAGTTCAAGAACGATTCCTACCTGGACTTCGACGGGGACGGCTTCACGAACCTCGAAGAATACCTGGCCGGGACCAATCCCTTGATCAAAGGGGATCACCCTCCATATCCTGAAACGGATAAGGGCAACGACATGCTTATCATCCTCATCATAGTGATCGCTGCGGGGATCATACTGATAGTCATCGTGGTGCTCTTCGCGCTCCTGTTGAGATCCCCCAAGCAGGTGCAGCAGCCGATGATGTACGCCCCGGAGCCGGAAAAACAGCTGCCGCCTGCGCCGAAACCCCAGCCGCAGCTCCCGCCGCAGCCGAAGGCTGCCCCTCCGCCCCCGCCGGAGGAGGATCTTCTGGCCGGGTTCGTCGAGGAGGCGGAGAAGGATCTCACGGAGGAGGCAAAGAAGGACGAGGAGGAGGAGAACGTCTGGAGACCTCCCGAGCAGAACACCGAAGAGGAACACAGCCAGGTCGAAGACCTCTTCGCCGACGACTACACCGTGAAGGATGGCGAGTGAGCTTCAGATCAGACGCTTCTCCATGAAAGCGATCAGTTCGGAGACCGGGACATCCTCTATGGTTATCAGGGTGGTGTTGCCAACCGTTCCCCTGCCGGACCTCTTTGTGGTGATAATACCGAAGGCGTTGAGCTCCTTCATGTATTGCCAGAACTGGGTATGTCCGAGGGGCTTCTTTCCCACCTCCTCGCACAGCGCCTGATAGCTCTCCTCCAGCTCCCCCGTGGAGCAGTATGCCGATCTCTTGAGAAGCCTTGAGGCGGCCAGGAGCATCAGCTGCTCGTGTACGTTGAGCTGAGATATCGTGTCCTCGAATATGAAGGGCTTGACCTCGGCCTTTGCGTATCGGGCGTGTTCGGCGGTGACGCTGTCGCAGCCCTGCTCCTCCGAGACCAGGCCTGCCTTCCACAACAGCTCTATGGCGAAGCGCGCATCGCCGTAGTCCTCGGCCATGGATGAGATCATCTCCGAGACACCGTCCTCGACAACGTTGAGATGGAAGGCCATGCCGATCCTCTGCTCCACGATAAGCTGAAGGGCTTCCCTGTCGTATTTTCCGAACTCCAGGAGGTTCGTCCTCTTGAAGGTGGATATGGAGGCCTTGTCCATATGGTCCATTATATGCTTCTGGGAGACCAGGATCACCGAGATCGCCCCCAGCATCTCCTGGTCCTCCTCCTGGAGCCTGGTGAAGGAATAGATGAGGTCCGACCCGGATTTCTTCAAAAGGACGTCGGCCTCGTCGAGGACTATGACCAGATGGCATTCCCTCTTCTTTATGAACTTCTTCATGATCTCGAGCATCTCGGGGATCGAGAAACCCCTGTCGGGGAACCTGGGATCGAAATGGGTGAGTATGGAGAGCATGACCATGGATTCCGATTTCCTCGTCCTGCAGTTGATGTGAACGTATTCTATGAGCCTCTTGTTGTTTATTCCAGTGTCCTTGAGGATCTGGCAGAATCGCTTCACGACGGCCGTCTTCCCGGACCCCACCGGACCTGTAACCATGGCGTTCTGGGCCATCCTGTCGTATATTACGGACCGGAACAGCCTTCCTAGCGATTCCATCTGCCTCTCCCTTCCCGGAAGGTCGTCCGGGACGTAATCGAAGGAGAGCTTGGCCTGGTCTTTGAAGATGTTGCTTCTCTTGAGGGCATCCAATGCCGCTTTCATGATAGCAGGTAAAGCTATCGATATAGAAGTACTTTCGCAGAACCCCTATCTCCTTCGCACCACGGGATCGCTCCCATCACCTTTGGGATCGGGGGGAATCTCCTCGCCACAGTGATAGCAGAAGGAAAGGTCGGGTTCAAGAGGCTTCCCGCAACGGGGACACGGCCTCTTCGCGGGCCCTCCTCTGGGGAAGCCCCTGTAACCCGTGAGGACCCATATAAATCCCAGCGCCACGGTGAATACGCCTGCCGGGAGAAGGAAAGGCCCTCCGACGGACGTGTCCGGCTCAAGGGGGTCCGTTTCCTCCTGGGCCCCCTGCCACGAGAGACCCCACAGGAGGAGGAGGAGACCGATCCCGACGAGGAATACGCCGGTGACTATCGCTATCCAGGATACGACGGGGGGGGTCCGCCTTACCCCGGCCTCCTTCATCCTCGAAGGCCCTTTCAAGGGCAGAACATCCATCATTTACCACATCGATGTCTATGTTTGGTCGTCGGATAGCGTGAAGGGAAATAAAAAAATAACCCAAAGGCCCTCATCCGACATCTGTCCTGGCAATGGATGAGATAAGGGGTATAAAAATGGGTCTGTTCGGAAAGAAGAAGAACATCCGCTTCGAGTCGATAACCCTTGACAGGCAGAGGGACATATTCAAGGCCCTGGAATCAAGGGGCTGGACGCAGTGCTCGGAGGCATTCTCCTTCGATCTGGACCGGGCGACGGAAAAATTGAGGAAGGACGCCATGGCCATGGCCCGAGATCTCAAGGCCGACCTTCTCATCGAGACCTGGGACCCCATCTATCACAACAGGCCGTACAAAGGACTCTCCTACTCGGTCTGGAGGCCCATGACCCAGGAGGAGATCGATAGAAAGAGGATGCTCGCCCAGGCCGAGAGGAGGCCGAACTACTCAGACTCCTTGGGGACCGTCCAGGCCAAACCGAAAGCCCCAGAGGCCCTCATCGACGAGAAGGACATCGAGGCAATGGAGAGCATCGTCGATCGGGAGGTGCTCGCATCGGCATCGACCGAGCCAGACGGAGGATCGGACAATGGTCCATCCCCTGCCATGGAAAATGGATCGATAGAGGTCGTTAGCGCCGACGATCCATACGAGAGAAGGACGGAGCCCGCCAGAGAGGTAAGAAAAGAGGCAATGGGCGAAAAGGCCGGGAGCGGCCCGGTCTTCGACGAGGAGCTGAAGCTCGAGTTCGGGGTCCCGGAGGATACTGATCCCACTTCCGAGATCGATGCCATGGCCCTGATGGCCGGCGCCGCTGAAGAGGAGAAGCCCGCGGCAGAGAAAGAACGCCCAGAGGAAGAGAACTGACCGGGGTATCGATTTGGACGCCGACATATCCGGAGTGGGACTAAGGGGCATATCCGACTCATGGGTGGATGGAGAGGTCCTAAGGCTTGATGGTGCCATCTCGTTCTTGGGGGACGCGGACCCCGAAACGGGCATGGTCACGTTCAAGGGAGAGGGGCACCAGGTCAGGGACAGAATACTTGCGTTCAGGGAGGGCAAGGGATCGACCGTCGGCTCCTACGTGATCTATAATATGAAGCTTCAAAACAACTCACCTGCGGCCATGGTCATGCTCGTATCCGATGCTATTATTACGATGGGATGTATAGCTGCAGGCATACCGCTTGTCCACCGCCTCAGAGAAGGGGACTTCGACAGGCTGAAAGATGGGATGAGGGTCCGGGTCAACTCCGGCAGGGGCCTCATAAGGATCATCGAACAGGAGATGTGAATATATGCTTGAGATACTCAAGGAGATGTGCGCCAGGGTGAACGAGAAGATCGCCTCGGACGAGAAGATGAGGGAGATGGCCAACGCGAAGGACAGAACGCTTGTGCTGTCCTTCACGGACGAGAGAACGTACGTGATAGAGATAACGGGGGGCAAGGTCCTCGAACCCAGAGAAGGCACCCTGGACGAGCCAACTCTATGGGTGACCACCGATACGGCGACGATGACCAAGATCATCGAGAAGAAGATGAGCCCCCTCTATGCCTACGCCTTGAAGAAGCTCAAGGTCAAGGGGCCTCTGGACGAGATCATGCTCCTGAAGGATTTCTTCTAACCCCGGGGCCAAATGATTTATATTCATCGGCCCTCTATCGGAGCATGCCCAGCATGTGCGCTGGGAAGGAGCGATACGGATGTTGTCTAAGGATAGGACGAGCAGCAATGGGTTCTGTAACCGCAAGTCCGCCTTGCTTCTCATTGCACTCCTTATCTCTTCACCAATGCTGATCGCGATCTCGGCGGACTCGCCGCTGGATGAGGGGCTGCCTCCTTCCGCGAACGCCGGGCAGGATATTTCAGGGGTCCTCTTGAACGACGTCGTAATGCTCAACGGAACTCTGAGCTCGGACGAGGACATCGACAACTGCACCTTCCTCTGGAGCTGCACCAGCCACTCCTCCATCGTGATCAACGATCCCGGGTCTATAACTCCCACGTTCAAGGTGACGATCGTGGACACGCTTGTCTTCGAACTAAAGGTCACAGATCCCGATGGGCAGAACGACACCGATTCGGTGAACGTGTTCGTGGACGCGAACCTGCCCCCGAACGCGGTCATGCTCTCCCCCGGCCCCTCCGGGGCAGTATATATCAAAGGGGATCCGATAGAGTTCTCGGCGAACACCAGCTCCGATCCCGAAGGAAGGCCGCTCACCTTCACATGGACATCGAACATCACAGGACAGCTCTCCGGGGAGCGGTTCTTCACCAGGGCGATCTCCCAGGTCGGATGGCATATGATCACGTTGAACGTGTCCGATCCCAACGGCGGACACGATCTGGAGGAGGTGGAGATCAGGGTAAGGGACCCCCCCACCGCCCCTATCGCCAGGATCAAGTCCATGGCCTCGACCTACAACAAGAACGAGATGATCGACTTCGACGCCTCCCCCACGGCGGACCCCGATCCCGGCGAGATACTGAACTTCACCTGGAGGACCGATATCGGCCAGGGGAGGGTCATAGGATACGGCATGTTTTTGGAGACCACGCTCGAAGAGGGCGTTCACAACGTCACCCTGAACGTGACCGACCTTGACGATCTCTCTGACGAGGACTCGGTAACGATCACGGTCAGGAACCGTCCGCCTATTGCCGTGATACAAGGGCCATCCGTGGTGAACGTGAGCGAGACCGCACGGTTCTCAGGGGCCCTGTCATCGGACCCGGACGATGACGAGCTATCATATAGGTGGGACTTCGGGGACGGAAGGATCGGGACCGGATCCCAGGTGGACCATTCATGGTCCATGTGGGGCAGCTACGACGTGAGGCTGACGGTCGATGACGGCTCCTTGACCGATACCAATTCCACGGCAATGTTCGGGATCAGGATCAACTCCATACCTGTGGCCAATATCGAATTGATGGAAGAGCCGCTGGTGGGCGAATATCTGCCCATCACCGCGAACGGGTCATACGACGAGGACGGGGATCGGCTCTCCTACAGGTGGGACCTCGACGGTGACGGCACTTTCGATGCCCAGGGTTTCTCCACTGGCACGGTGTTCAATGAAGAGGGGGCATTCACCATAATATTGGAGGTCTCCGACGGGCACGCGATCTCCACAACGGAGCTGGATATCGACGTGAACTATCCGAATGAGGGGCCCGTCGCCGACGCCGGCAGGGACAGGGTCATGCCGCTCGAGGACGGCAGGGGGGAGACGGAGCTGGACGGATCCCTATCCTACGACCCGGATGACGATATCAACGGAAACGGCATCATCGACGGCAACGAGAGGGACAACCTGACCTACTACTGGGACCTCGACATCACAAAGGACTCCGACGGCGACGGAATACCGGACAACGACAGGGACCGCAAGGGAAAGGTCATCAGGTTCGTACTGAACGGCCCGGGACCTGTGAAGGTCGCCCTCAACGTCACTGACAGGTACGGGGCATGGGACAGGGACATCATCGAGATCAGGGGGAGCTACCCCCCGGAGTTCACCAGGGTATGGTCCACGCCAGGCGACAGGTCAATGGTCGGCCTACCCGTTACGTTCGAGGCCACGGCCAGGGACCAGGACCGCAACGACGTGCTGACGATCACATGGTACATAGAAGGCGATACGAAGACCGGGGCCAAGGTCTCATATACTTTCTCCTCGCCAGGGAACAAGGAGATAGAGGTCATGGTATCGGACGGCCACATAGAGGTCCGTTCCTCGCTGCAGGTGAACGTTGAGGAGCTTGCCCCGCCCAGGATCACTTCCCCCGGGAACAATTCCATTGTGGGGGATATCGTCACCGTTCGCGGGACCGCCAGGGAGGCTGGCGGTTCCCTTATCAGTTCGGTGGAGATAAGCATCAACGGAGGGGAATGGCTCAAGTGCAAGGGCAGCCTGGACTGGTCCACTTGGAGCTACGACTGGGACACGAGAGAGGGCAACGTGGGACCGAACACCATCGATGTTCGAGTTGTGGTGGAGAGGTCTGGCACGGTCGTATATTCGAGCGCGAGGATCTTCGTCGAGATCGAGCCCGAGGAGCAAGAAGGCATCGACGTGCTGCTCATAATCGTGGCGGCCTTCATCATACTTTTCTGCATCGTACTGATATTCATCTTCACACGCAAGAGGCGAACGCTGGACATACAACCCCCGCCCGTTGCAGGGCCTCAAATGCCTGCACAGTTCGCCCCGCCCATGCAGAAGATGCCGGAGCCTGCGAAGGCGCCTCCCGCGCCCAGGCAGGCGCCTCCGGCCCCGGAGAAGAAGGAGAACGTGGTCCGGATCAAATGCCCGGCCTGCATGCATGTGTTCGCCTACAGGGACACGGGAGAGAGGCCCGTGCACCTTATTTGTGACAGATGCGGCGCCAAGGGCGTGGTGGATTCGCTTCCGGGAGACGAAAAGGAAGAGACAAAGGACAAGGAGGGGCCTCCTCAGGAGGAGACGGAGTCCATACCGATCATCTGCCCCAAATGCTCCGGTCTCTTCGAGGTCTCCGAAAGGGTCGATAGGCTTTCATGCCCCTTCTGCGGTGCGGTTGGGGACCTGGATTCCGATACCGAGAGGTTGATAGAGGAGCGTTTCGGCCCGGGGCCCGAGAAGCTCACTCTGAGATGCCCCAAGTGCAGGGAGATGTTCGAGATCGAGGAGAACGCCACGGAGATAGTCTGCCCGCATTGCGGGGTAAAGGGCAAGATATGAATTCAAAGGAAGTGGGCCAATGGATCCCGGTTTGAGCTTTGAGGAGGCCGAAAATTTCATTCGGGACGTGTTCTGCGCCCTTGGTGTGCCCGAGGGGGATTCCAGACTATGCGCTGATGTTATACTGACAGCGGACAGGATGGGGATCACCTCCCATGGCGTTAACCGGATGAAGCCCTTCTATTACGATCGGATAAGGAAGGGGCTGCAATCACCCGTGACGGAACTCGATATCATCCGTGAGTCACCCTCCACGGCCGTCATTGACGGGCACACCGGGATGGGCATGGTGATCGCCGCAGGAGCGATGGGGATCGCGATAGAGAAGGCATCGGAATACGGCATGGGCATGGCCGTGGTCAGGAACTCCACTCATTACGGCATTGCGGGCTATTACGCACGCATGGCCGCTTTCAAGGGGATGATCGGCATGTCCGGGACCAATGCCAGGCCGAGCGTGGCCCCCACTTTCGGGACGGAGGGCATGCTGGGGACCAACCCCCTGGCGGTGGGGATCCCCACTGATGAGGATTTTCCATTCCTTCTGGACTGCGCCACGTCCCTGACCCAGAGAGGAAAGATCGAATACTACGCCAGGCTGGGAAAGGAGGTTCCAGACGGGTGGGTGATAGGGGCCGACGGCACAACGATGACGGACCCTGCAGCGATCCTCAAGGCGCTCACCAACGGACAGGCCGCCTTGGTTCCCCTGGGCGGGCCGGGGGAGGAGGGGGCGGGTTACAAGGGATACGGGTTGTCCACGGTCATCGAGGTGCTCTCCAGCGCTCTGCAGGGAGGAGCTTTCTTGAAGTCCGTGACGGGGCTGAACGTGGGCCATTTCTTCATTGCCATCGATGTCGAGTCCTTCTGCGACCCAGAGGAGTTCAAAGCATCCACCGGAGAGATCCTCCGGCAGCTCCGCTCGTCCAGGAGGATAGGGGATAGGGTCTTCACCGCCGGGGAGAAGGAATACCTCAGCATGCTGGCATCCGAAGAGAGAGGCATACCTCTTGATGAGAGCCTCAAGCGGGAGTTCATGGCCATGAGGGATGAGCTCGGATTGGATCACAGGTTCGCCTTCGAGGAATGACCGCCATCGTTTTTTAGATGCACGACCATGAAGTGAACATGGTACTGTCCATCGGGCACCGCGGGGCCCCCTTCCATGCCCCGGAGAACACCCTATCCTCCTTTCGCAAGGCGGTATCGTTGGGAGCGGACATGATAGAGCTGGACGTTCACCTCTCATCGGACGACTACGTGGTCGTTATACACGACGAGGAGGTGGACAGGACCACGGACGGGACGGGGAGGGTGAAGGATATGTCCCTGTCCGAGCTGAAGGCCCTCGACGCGGGGGGAGGGGAGAGGATCCCTCTGCTCACGGAGGTCCTGGACGAGTTCTGCGGCAGGGTCCCGATAAACATAGAGTTGAAGGGAAAGGGGGTGGCGGGACCTGCGGGTCTTGAAGTTAAAAAGAGGCGGGATAAGGGGATCCCTCCGGAGATGTTCCTCGTAAGCTCTTTTAACCCGATATCGATAGCCGACTTCCAGGCGCTGGGATCGGACCTGCCCTTGGCCTTTTTGATCGAGGGGGATCCCTGGATGGCCCTCGATTTCGCGAACGAGATGGGGTTGAGATACGTTCATACCGAGCATTCTTTTACGAATACCGAATTCGTCGAGATGGCGCATCGGCGGGGGATCAAGGTCAACGTCTGGACAGTGAACGAGCCCACAGGTATCGCGGGGATGATCGCGATCGGCGTGGACGGGATCTTCACCGACGCGCCGGAGCGCGTCGTCAATGCAAGGGAGGATCTATTTTGAAGGGGCGGCCCGGATGGATGCGTAATCCTGTAATCAGGGTCGCCTCCGTTGTATTTTTCCTGTCCATGCTATTATTTCCCGTAAGCCTTTATCAGCATTTCTCGGCGCATTTCATTGGTTCGATCACGGGATCGCTCATTCGCGACCAGTGGTGGTTGGTCTTATTGAACATAGTAGTGTTCGTTTCATTTTTGATCCCCCTGTCATTCAGGAAGAGGGTCGATTGGAAGGGGTTCGGCCTCGTAGGGGCCTTCTTCGTATCGCTGTTCGTCGAGATGTACGGGCTGCCCCTGACTATCTTCTTCGTCTCGAGATATCTGGGCGGGGGATCCGCCCCCGCCCCCGATCTCGCCCTCGAGGTGGACCTGTTGGGAGTGGGCTTCGGGTTCACGATCCCGATGGTTTACGGGGCCTTGATGATGATCATAGGGTCCGCTATAATAATGATCGGATGGGTTGCCCTTTACAGAGGTGTCAAAAAAGGGGTACTGGTCACTTCCGGGGTCTATTCTGTATCCAGGCACCCGCAGTACCTGGGCTTCATCCTCGTCGTCGGCGGTTGGATGATAGGCTGGCCCACGATATTGACGCTGATACTGGGGTCCGTCCTCGTAGCATGGTATGTCCGCGTCTGCATCGTGGAGGAGAGGGAGATGGGGCGGATAGCCGATTACGATGCTTACAAGAGGAGAGTGCCCTTCCTCATCTGAGGGCAACGAATAAATGCCCGGAAGCGCCCTCATGGTCCGGTAAAGGATGACGTCAAAGGGTAACAGGGAGAGATGCCCGGCATGCGGGAGGGAGATCACCGAATACCTGGGCAAAGGGGCGATCTACAACTGTCCGCAGTGCCGAAGGCATTTTGCCCTGAAATGGAGCAAATCCCAGAGGGATTTCGTCTTCATCGACCTTGCCGACAGGGGCAAGGAGGAGCCACTGAACCTCCCGAGGGGATCCGTTCGATCCCTGATAACGCTGATATTCTGCGGGACGCTGTGGCTGATGATATTCACCGGAAAACCTGCTCCGCCGTTCCTGCTCGAGACCATACTGATTGTGTTCGGATACTACTTCGCCCTCAGGAGCACACACTATTTTTACCACGGGTCTCAAACCGTGGTCGATAAGAATACGAAAGAGCCACTGAACATGCCCAAGGGCAGCATACGGTGGGTCCTGGTCACTGGATTCGCGATCGCTCTTCTCTACTCGCTCCTTCGGGACGGGCGGCTGTATGGGGACTACATCTCGTTCTATTACGTTTTAGGGGGGATCACCATAGGTTATATCTTCAACAAGATCGCGAACCGCTTTGAGTTCGAGACCCCCATGTGGCTGAGGCATCTAAAAGCCGCAGCGGTTTTGTGCATCGTAGTTTTCATCTCCCTGTCTGCGCTGTTCGGCTTCTACGACTCGCTGCCCTTCTTCTTCATAGGAGGGAGCATCGCCTTCGCCGGGTTCTATTTCGGGTCCAGATGAGTACTCAGGGGAGATTGTATAAATCCGTATCCCTTGCCTGTATCGTGGATCCCGTCCTCATAGTGGTCGGGCTTCTGATCGCCGCTATGGCGGGGGCGGTCCAGGGCCTGACGGGTTTCGGTTCGGGGCTTATCATGGTCCCGGTCCTGTCGCTCTTCCTCTCCCCGAAAGAGGTCGTCCCCGTCACCGTTCTGCTAGGGACCGTGATCAACATCGGGGTGCTGATACACGCCAGGAAGCATCTGAAATTAAAGGCGGTCCTCCCCCTTTTCCTAAGCGCCGCGATCGCGATCCCTCTGGGGACGTACCTGCTACTTGTAATGTCTCCCCCTGCCCTGAGGATCGTCATCGGAGCCGTGGTGCTGATCACATCCGCGGCGCTGCTCCTGGGCCTTTCCGTGAGGATCGACAGGGAGCGCCTTGCATCGATCCCCGTGGGGATCCTCTCAGGACTGCTCCAGGGATCGGTCACGATGAGCGGACCTCCGGTGATCCTGTTCTTCCAGAACCAGAAAATGCCCAGAGACAACTTCCGGGCGAACCTCGTCACCTACTTCCTGGCGACCAATATTATAACTATCGGGATCTTCGCCGCGGGAGGGATAATGACCCCCTCCTCCGCCCTTCCGGCGGCATATCTATTGCCCGGGCTCCTTCTGGGATTGGCCCTTGGCATATTCGCCTCGGGCAGGATCCCGGAGGCGAGGTTCAGGAGGATCGCCCTCCTCCTCGTCGCCGCGGCGGGGATCTCGAGCCTCGTCTCGGGGATCATCGGGATATTGTGAGGGGATCCCCATACGAGGATGGATCATATCGATACGAGAGCGATCCGAACTTATTATCTATGCCGATAAAGATTACATCGTCCAGGGGCGAGAAATGGTCGATCTCGGGACCATTCCCTTCTGATCGTCTTTTCTATGTGACCAATGGTTTTCGCATCTATTGCTGCAGTGATCCTCCTCTCAAGAGGGGGATGGGGCCGGGAAGTAACAAATAGAGGTTATATTGCCCCGGATCCTTCGGATAGGGACCATTCTCCCTGGGATCACGATGTCGAATAATAATATGAGCTATTGTTTAGAAATCAGTTTGGTGTAAAATGTACTTCTTCGATAGGCAAGGGGAATCGGAGATGATCTGAAGGGTATCTAAAACAAGAAAGAATATTTTCTCCTTCCATGGATGATCCTTCTTATCTCAACGATATTCTTTCTTACCAGATAGAATACGGGATAATTATCGATGATGAGAACTCGATGACCGGATCGTTCCAATCTATCATCCTTGGGGATCGAACCGAGATAGGGAAAACACTCCAGCTTCCTGATGGCCTCGTCGATCCGGTCTATGAACGGACCTGCCGAGGATGGATCATCTTCCTTAATGTAATCGAATATCTCAAGGAGATCCTCCACCGCGATCGGAAGATATTCTATCCCGTATATTTCGGTCATATTACCTGTTCCTCAGTTTTCTGATGACCTCTTCATGGGACACACGATCGCATCCCTCGTCACTCTGCCTCTGAGCAAATGTCAATTTTTCATACAACTCCAGCAGTGCTTTGTTCTTTTCATACAGGGCCATGCTCATGACGACAAGGTCTCCCTTGCCGTTCTTTGTCAGATATACAGGTTCATTTTCCTTGTGGCATATCTCGGATATGGATCGGAAATGATTTCTAAGATCGGACACTGGAACTATTATAACCATAATATAACCTCTATTCTATCATTATAATGATAATATGATATGTAATTTTCGACATACTTGTGGTCTGCTAAGACGATTCCAGAAGGATCTTTCTGACCCCGCCCAAATATGTCGGTATCTTGATAAGACCTGATCGAGATACGGTCCTTACCCTACAGGTAGGATAGAGAGAAAGGGAGTTCGTTCCTGTGGGATACCTGTTATCCGGAGGTGACATGCGCCCCACAGGAACGGGATGGTCCGATGGGACCATCCCTCAACGGGTGGATCTCAGGCGGACTCGCCTGAGGGCATCTGCCCGTCCAGCTGGGAGATGCTCGTCACATCCCTCTCGCCGGTCAGGAGATCGCGGAGCTTGTTGAGATTTATTATCATCCCGACGTACCTCTCGCCGTTCGCGCTCTCGTACTTCCTCGCATCCGAGAAAGCGTTCTCGGAGATGCTCACCTTTATGGCGCCGCCGTTGTTGGAGCGCCTCACATAGCCCATCAGTTTGGTTTCGTTCGTCATTTTCGATTCCTCCGTTTTTCTGTTTTCGTGCCGATGCCAACGGAACGCATCAGCAGAGGGCTTTACACTTCATTATTATTTATACCTCCACTCCGGACCCTTACGAACATAACCGGACTGGAAATATCCCACACGACGTAGTCGTGTTAAAAACCGAAAGTATTTTCCTACAGGTCCGGGGCGCCCCATCTGTGAAGGATGTTGCAGGACCCTTCCCTCGAGACCATGCACGGCCCGACGGGATCGTCAGGGGTGCATGCCGTCCCGAACAAGGGGCATTCCCTCGGGTCAACGATCCCCCGCAGCACCTCCCCGCAGCTGCATCCTTCGGGCTCGGGAAAAGTGACGCCCTCCAGGGGCTCGAGCTGTTCCTCGAATCGCCTGAGGGCGTCGCGTTCGGAAAATTCCGGCGCGATGTCCAGCGCCGATCCCTCGATGACAGGGAACCCTCTCCAGCGGCGATCCCCCTTCACGAAGGTCTTACGCATTGCCGCAAGCGCCGAAGGGTTCCCATCCCTTCTGACCGCCCTGGAGTAGTGGTTGACGAGCTCCGTCCTTCCCTCGGCCTTCATCCTCGCGATCTCGAAGCATGCCATGACCAGGTCCAAGGGTTCGAACCCCGCTATCACCTGCGGGATCCCGTATTCATCCGTGAGGAACCTGTAAGGCTCCTCGCCGATGATCATAGACACATGTCCCGGCTCGATGAGGCCGTCAAGGCGGACCTCTCCACTGCTGGCGATGAAGCTCAGGGCCTCGGGGACAGTCCTGTGATATGAGAGTATGCTCAAGTTGGTAGGGAGGTCCTCTTTGAGCAGAAGGGCCGAGGTCGTCGGAGCCGTCGTCTCGAAACCGATCCCCAGGAACACCACTTCCTTATCCGGGTTCTCCATAGCTATGGCAACGGAGTCGGACGGGGAGTAAACTATCCGCACGTCGGATCCGCGCGACCTCTCGCCGGCGAGGGTGGAATCCCTGCCCGGGACCTTCACCATGTCGCCGAAGGTGCATATGATCGCCCCCTTCCTTGCGAGGACGATCGCGAGCTCGACCTCCTCGGGCGTGGTGACGCACACCGGGCATCCGGGGCCCTGCCGCACGGAAACCCCGACCTCTTTCAAAAGGGGCTCCAGGCCGAACCTGACAAGGGTGTCCTGATGCGTTCCGCACACGTGCATCACGGACAGTTCGATCCCCAGTTCGGATATGGCATCCAGGGCCTTTCTCACCCGGATCGGGTCCCTGAAGTCGTCCCTCCCCATCACTCCCCCTCCATCGACAGGGTCACGTTGGTCAAGGATATGGACCTGCCCTTGGTGATCTCCACGGAGGACCCGCATTCCGGGCATGCAAAAATAGGCAGCGCGTAGTGGAACGAGGGGTCCGAGGCCATGTCCATTGGGCCAATCCTCCCGCATCCGGAGCATCGGATCTCGACATCCTCCTCGGAAAAGGACACCCTGGCATCCTTCAAAGGACCGTCCTCCTTGCATAATATCTCCAGACAGAAACCGAGCTGCTCCCGGGAGACGAAGGACGCTTTGCCGATGCGGACCTCGAAGGAGGACACGCCCAATGAGCCGGGATGTTGTTCCATTGCGTCCTTCAAGGCCTGGATGAGGTTCGATGCTATCGAAAGCTCGTGCAATTCAGGCATCTCCCCCGTCGTCGGACCCCGAAAAGGACGAGAGAGCCTCATCCCAGAGCGCGAGCGTCTCGAGCGCGTCGGATTCCTCCAGCACCTGCATGGCGAACCCGGCATGTACGAGCACGTACTGTCCCACCACCGCCTCGACGAATGTGAGGTCCGCCTCCCTTCGAGTCCCTCCGTAATCCACCATCGCACGTCGGCCATCGAGGATCTCCACGACCCTGCCCGGTATCGCAAGACACATGGCGGAGGGGACTATCATTCCCCTAAATCAGGTTTGCGATTGACATGCTCTATTTACCGTCCAGAAGAAGTCCGCCGATCTCAGCCTGCCCCACCGAGATCCCTCCGTCCCCCGGAGGTACGTTCGAATGCAGTACGGGGACCCGGCCCCTGTCCCTGACCGAGGAGACGAAAGACCTCACTATCGGCAGGTCGTATGCAACACCCCCGGATATCCCGATATGGGAGAGGGGGCTGCCATCGACGCAAACCTGGACCAGGTCGTCCAAGATCGAGGAGACCAATCCCATGACGATGTCGGGGACATCCGTCCTCAACCCTTGCTTCGGCGAGGGCAATATAACATCCCCCTCCCCGAAAAGCGCTTCCAACAGGGCCGCCCACCGGTTCTTTAAACAGACGACGCCTCCCTTGATGTCGCTTTCGAAGAGATGCCTGGAGGGTGACCGCGATCGGGAGAGAACGGATTCAAGCCTCATGGCCGGTTCCCCGTCATAGCTTCTCCACGTGACGCCCAGTACGATAGCGGAAAGGGCGTCGAGCAGCCTCCCCATGGACGTTGTCATGATGCTCCTCGAGAGAACGCTGTCGAGCGTACGGGCCGTCCCCGGATCGCCGATGTACAGATCCCTTCCCGCATCGGAACAAAGCCAGTATGCTATCCTCTCGGGATGATACACGGCGCTGTCCCCGCCCGGGAGCCCGAAAGGCTCGAGATGACCGAGCCTGCGGCAGCGGGGGCCCTGGGCCTCAAGGACCTCCGCCCCCCAGGGCGTCCCGTCATCCCCGAACCCCACCCCATCCAGAACTATCACCCCGGCCTCTCGGAGGTCCACGTCCAGAAGCAGAGAGGCCGCGTGGGCGTGATGATGCTGCACCTCGAAGAGAGGAACACCCTCCGACATGGCGATCTCCCGACCCAGGCGGCCTGTCGTGTAGGACGGGTGCCTGTCTATGACCACCGCATCACATCTCCCGGGCCCGAATAGGTCCCTGAACCTGTCCAGGGACCGCACGGCCTGATCGAGGACCGATGGCACCCTTGAATTTCCAAGATATGGCGTGGTGTAGGTCCTTCCGCCCGTTGCGAGGGATATCGTGAGGTTCCTCTCGGCCCCCATCCCAATTACCCTATTGACGTGGGACGAGGACAGCGGCATGGGCACTATACCCCTGGACCTTCTGATGATGAAACCCCTGATGCCGAAGGGGCCCGGCGAGGAAAGATGCTCCGAAGCAGGTATGGGGTTGGGTATGAATACGGTATCGTCGCATCGTGACGCGATCTCCCTGTCATGGACAAGGTGACCGTCCGCCCCCAGAGAGGCGACGTCGGACAGTTCCAACCCCATGGGTTCCCCCGGGACGTTCGCCGAGGTCATCAGCATCCAGGGATGTGATAGCCCGGCCTCCTTCAGGGCATTGAACAGCAGATAGTGGACGCCCGCGTAGGGCAGATAGATGCCTATCGAATCCAGTCCAGGAGATGCCAGGTCCAGGCCTCTAAAGGCCCATTCAGGTGGATCGATCCTCTTTTTTGCGAGTACGATCGGCCTCATGGGGGACTCCAGGCAGGAGACGGCCTCACGGTCGAGATCGCAGATCCGGGAGGCGATCTCGATGTCCGCGACCATCACTGCAAAGGGCTTGTGGGGCCGCCCGTACCACGACCTCATGTCCTCGAGCCGCTCCGGGTCGCAGACTATATGCATGCCGCCCCAGCCCTTGACTATGACCTTCCCGCCGTCCTTGATGACTCTGGCCGCGTCCCTTATCGCAACATGACCTTCGGATCGCGGCTCCAGGCCGGGGCCGAGGAAGCGGTAGAGGGGGCCATCCCGGGGGCAGGAAAGCGTCTGAGCGTGGAAACGCCTGGCATCGCTGCCGGAATATTCGGCCCTGCATTCGGGGCACATCTCGAAGGGGGCCATGGTGGTCCTCTCCCTGTCGTAGGGGACCGATCCTATGATGGAATACCTGGCTCCGCAGTCGGTGCAGTTCGTGAAAGGATGGCCATGCCTTCTGTCGTCAGGATCGAGCATCTCCGCGAGGCAATGCTCGCATATCGCCGTATCCGGAGGGAGGAGAGAGTCCCTGGCACCTTCCGCGGACTCCTCTATGCAGAACTTATCCGGTGGAGAGGGATACCCTTCCGAGGCCCAGGTCGTCCCCTCGGAGACGAAACCCTCTATCCTTGCGAGGGGGCCGAGCGCCTTCGAGACGCTTTCCATGAATGAGGCGGGTTCGATATCGGTGACTATCGTTACGTGGGACCCGTCGTTCCTGACATGCCCGCGGGCGCCGATGGAATCGGCCACCCTCTTCACGGTAGGCCTGAAGCCCACCCCCTGGACCACCCCCCTGACAGAGATGCGATGAGGGCCGCTCCTCATGGAATTACCCCTGGAGTCCCAGGGCCTCCATCAGATCGTCGATGCCCCCGCCACGCTTCGCATCGGTTAGTATGCAAGGGGCGTCCGGCCTGACCCTTCCCGCATCACCTTGAAGCAGAGCGAGGTCCACCTCCATCACGGGGGCCAGATCCGTCTTATTGATGACGATGACGTCCGATTCCATGAATATCATGGGGTGCTTCCTGATCATGTCATCGCCCTCTGTCACCGATATTACGACCACCCTCCTGTCCGCTCCTATCGGAAAATCGGCCGGGCATACTAGGTTGCCCACGTTCTCGAAGAAAACCACGTCCAGGTCGTCCAGGGGCAGGTCCTCAAGGGCGTGCTCCGCCAGATGTGCGTCCAGATGGCATTCCTTCCCGGTATTGACGTTAGCGACGGGGATCCCTATCGCGGAGAGCCTCCTCATGTCGTCGTCGCCGGATACGTCCCCGGTCACCGCCCCCACCCTCATCCCTCTGTCCATGAGCCTCTCTGAGAGCCTCTGGATCAGCAATGTCTTTCCGGACCCTACCGATCCGAGGAAGTCCACCGATCGTATGCCCTTATCCTTGAGAAGGCCGTTGTTCTCCCTGGCGAGCGCCCTGTTGGCCTCCAGGAGGTCCTTCTCCATGTCCACGGTCATGATCTGATGCATGAACGGTGGGATGCCTTCGATGGTTATCTTGATTTCGCCCCAAAAAAATGCAGAATGCATATTCCAACGTTATCATCCCGAGAAATGTGGCGAGGAATATAATATATAATGGTATTCGTATATGTCGATGATCCGAAACATGATGCTTCTGAGCATCGGGGGAATGATGCCGAGCTATGGGAAAGACACGGATTCTCTGCGGTGACGGGAGGTATATGGTATGAAAAGGTATTACGGAGCAATAGTCCTTGCAATGCTGGTCCTGGTGACCTTGATCCCCGGCGGGCTGTGGGCAGAACCCACCAGGGGGCCCGAGGCAGAACTGACCCAGATCATGATGGACGGGTTCATAGCCCCTGGTGGACAGTATACGGTCGGGGACCACGGTATCAAGGTGAGGATAACGAACATAGGTGACGAATTCCTGTTCCAGGAGTTCACGATATTCATGACGATAATGTATTACAACGGAACTCTCCTCGACGAGAGGAACGAATCCTCATGGATATCCCTGGACCCTATGGCACTCGTCGATGTGGAGATGGGCGTCGTCAGCTTCCCGGAGGGCAACTTCAGGATAGATGTGAACACCACATACGATTCCACACTGCTCGAGGACCATCTCGACATCATCGTTGAGGACGTGATCGACCTATCAGTATCGAACGCGTATCCGGATCAGGGGGCGCTCTTCCCCATCGACACCCCAATAATGCCCAGATGCGATGTGACATATGAGGGGAACGTCGACTCTTGGATCGACGATGTCACAGTGAACCTCATGATCGAAGCGGGGACGGACATCATATACAACGAGACGGTAGTGATCATGGAGAAGAGCGGGAGCTCGCCCAGGGACCCGCCCTACGTGTTCTCCAACGTCGCGTTCCCCGAGTGGACGCCGAGCGTTGGCGGGACATTCATCTCGACCTTCACCGTCGACTATCCGGACCATGACGTGGAGAACAACGTCATCGAGACCGTCTTCATGGTGGAGGACACGACCACGATCGAGGGGATCGTAACGGCGGCAGGGACCCCCTTACAGGACGTCGAGGTCGAGCTGTGGATCTCCACGGTAATGATCGACAACACCCTCACGGATGTCGACGGAAACTACATGTTCGAAGACCTGGCACCTGGTACTTACACCCTGATGTTCAGCAAGAGATGGGCGAGCTCGTTCACGACGACCGCCAACGTCACCGCCGGGAACAAGACCGTTGTCAACGTCTCCCTTGTCCTCCTTGACATAGGCGGGTTACGAGGATACATATCATTCCCCAACAGCGCTCCTGCATCCGCTGCAACGGTGACCGCCACATTGATCGGCGGACCGGCATCCATCACTGAGACCGACCAGGACGGATACTACGAGTTCGATGAGCTCGCTGTTGGAGTATACAACGTCACGGCAACATATCAAGGATACGAGCCCGCGAGCCAGGATATCAGCTTGTTCGCCCAGCAGTGGAACTCTTTGAACCTGCAGCTTGTGGACATCCCATTCGAGGTCATTGATTTCTCCCCTCCCGACCAGGAACCCGGCTTCCCTGTTGGGGAGATCATCTACGTCAGTTTCTCTAGGGCCATAGACAATACCACGCTCGAAAACATCATACTCCTGGACCTCGAGACAACCCTTCCCGTTGATGTGGAATACAGCATGTCGGCGGACCTCAAGACGGTATATCTCGACCCTGTCGATGAACTTGCCTACAACAACAATTACAGGATACAGGTGGGGACCTTCCTGAAGGACGTTAACGGGGCGTTCTTCCCGTTCCCGCAGTACGCTGAGTTCAAGACCGAGGCGGTCCTGACCGAGGTTACCGTGATAACAACTCCCGGGACCAGCCAGACGAACATACCCGTGACCGTCAAGCTCAAGGTGGTGTTCTCCGCCGACATGGACGGTTCCACGATAAATACGGCGACCTTCCGGCTGCTGAGGGACGAGACCATCCCCGTGACGGGATCGGTCATATACTACCCCATGAACAGGACCGCCATCTTCACACCGCTCGGGAATCTGGATTTCGGAACGAGGTACCTCGCCGAGCTCAAGAACGATATTAAACCTGCGGACGATGATTATTTCTTCGGCGGACACACGTTCGTCTTCGAGACGATCAGGCAGGTCACCACGGGAACGGTCAGCGGAAGGATCGTGGATGAGGACGGCAAGCCTTTCCTCCCCTCCCAGGTGGAGATCTCCCTGGTCAAGGGAACCGAGAAGAAGGTTTCCCAGACGAACCTGACCGGCTATTTCACATTCACTGATGTCGACCCCGGAACCTGGACACTCACCGTGACCATAGATGACTTCAAGACGTTCGAGACAACGGTCGTCGTTACAGCTGGTATCGAAAGGACCATCGGCATCATTGAGATGGAGAAGAAGGACGAGCCGGGGTCCTGGACATGGCTAATAATCCTCATTATCATCCTCGTGATAATCGTCTTCGTCGGTGTGCTCCTGTATCTCTTCATGAAGAAGCGCGAGGAGGGAGTGGAGGACTACGGAAGGGGAAGAAGGGGCGGTTACGGCGGCTACGGATACGGTGAGCTGGCGGAGGGAGAGTTCATGTGCCCCGAATGCCAGTCGGTCGTGGGTCCCGAGGACGTCGTCTGTCCGAGCTGCGGTGCGGAATTCGAGGAGGACCTCTTCGAATGTCCCGAATGCGGCGCATCACTTCCCGGAGATGCCCCCAAGTGCCCCGAGTGCGGAGCGGACTTCGAACTCATCGCCGAGGAGGAGGAAGAGGACATCTACGCCGAGGAGGAGAGGGAGATCGATCTCTCCGGCGAATACGAGGTATCCCCTCTCGACGATGAACCTGAGGTTACTGGCATCTATTGAGAAATGGATCATTCCTCGATAACGAACTCCTCATCGGGATCGTAGGTACTGTTGGCCTCCCTGTCCAGGGCGGCCTTCAGATCCTTCTCGTACTTTCCCATATGCCTTCTCTTTCGCAGGGACAGGTCCTCCACTACCTCTACATCCTGGGCCCTTGCAGGTCTTGAACGCCTAATAACCTTCCTTTCAGGCCTGTAATAACCGGTTCCCTTCTCGGCCTTTCTATCTACCGTCACGGGCTCTTCAACGACCGTGGACTGAATGGCCAAGACTGACCTACGTCTCTCTCTCGATACCAGGTCCGCTTCCACGCGCCCCATGAGATACCTCGCTATTGACGATACCTCGGGATCATCATCGATGATGTGCGTCCTGAACCTCTCGAGTCCGCCCATGTCCGTAAGCACATCGATGCCGATCCTTGCGGAGATGTTCTCCATGATGGTCAGTACGAAACGCTTCTCCTCCACGTCTCCTTTGTCCATGACGTCCATCAACCTGCCTATGCTCTCGGTGTTGGATAGGATCGAGCAGTCCTCTGTCGAGGAGACGATCGCAAGCATGTACAAAACCCTGACGTCCGGGACGCCGGGATCCCTGATCATTATACCGTTGAGGGCTGAGGCAATGCCACCCCTGAGCATTTGATCGAAGCGGTCCCTCTCGATCAGGTGTATGCACAAAGAAAGCCATCTTGACTGCAGTATCATGTTGCCGGACAAGGGGATCGCCATGATGTTGGCGATATCCTGCTCTTGCGGTGGCTTGAGCGAAGGGTAGCGCCTTAGTATATCCTCGATGTAATCGAGAAGATGCGGCATGTACTCCGGGTCCATTAGCTGGATCGATGAGAGAAGCCCATCGAGGTCGAGCAGCATGTGCATCCTCTTTATCTCACGATGACCGACCAGGCCGTTCTTCCTTCCGAACAATCCGAATAGGCGCAAAGGGCTCCACACCAATGTTTCCGACGATCCGGTATGAGGATATGATGCTAAATAATTGCCTCTACCCTGGAGGGATATAACGGAAAAATATTAATACTGCCCATTATTACTATACAACATCAAGTTGTAAACAGATGGTGTAGGTGTCGGCATGGACATGAACAAGTTCACACAGAGGACGCAGGAAGCGCTTCAGGAGGCGCAGATAATGGCGTTGAGGGAGAGCCACCCCCAGATAGACGGAGAGCATCTTCTCATGGCCATGCTATCCCAGGATGGTGGTTTGATACCGACCCTTCTTGAAAAGATGGACGTGGACGTCAATTCCCTTACCAGGAGGATCTCCCATCACCTGGAGGGGGTCCCCAGGGTCACTGGAAGCGGTTTCGATGAGGAGAGTGTGCATGCATCGAACAGACTGATCCGGCTACTGGCGGAGGCGAGGGAGGAGGCGAAGGGTATGAAGGATTCCTTCGTCTCCGTGGAGCATGTCCTTCTGGCCCTGATCTCCGAGGGCAAGAGGACGGCGGCCGGGACCATGCTCATGGAGGCGGGGTTGTCCCGGGAAAGGACGCTGGAAGCCCTAGCGGATATCAGGGGCAGAAAGAGGGTGGAGAGCGAGAATCCCGAGACCCAGTACAACGCCCTGGAGCGCTTCGGCAGGGACATGGTCAAGGATGCCCAGTTGGGAAGGAGCGACCCCATAATCGGCAGGGATGATGAGATAAGAAGAGTGGTCCGCATCCTCTCGAGGAAGACCAAGAACAATCCGGTATTGATAGGGGATCCCGGGGTCGGAAAGACGGCCATAGTCGAGGGATTGGCACAGAGGATCGTCAAGGGGGATGTGCCCGAAACGCTCAGGGACCGGACCATCTTCGCTCTCGACATGGGTTCGCTGATCGCCGGGGCGAAGTTCAGGGGGGAGTTCGAGGAGCGGCTCAAGGCCGTCCTCAAGGAGATCAGGGACAGCGAAGGGCGCATATTACTTTTCATAGACGAGCTGCACACCATAGTCGGCGCGGGCAAGGCCGAGGGATCCATGGACGCCGGGAACATGCTGAAACCCATGCTCGCAAGGGGAGAGCTTCACTGTATTGGTGCGACCACGATCGATGAGTACAGGAAGCATCTGGAAAAGGACGCCGCATTAGAAAGAAGGTTCCAGCCCATACTAGTTGAGGAGCCGGGGGTGGAGGATACCATATCCATTCTTCGCGGTCTGAAGGAGAGGTTCGAGGTGCATCACGGGGTGAGCATTCTGGATAACGCGCTGGTATCCGCGGCGATGCTCTCGGACCGATACATCACCGACAGGTATCTGCCTGACAAGGCGATAGACCTACTCGACGAGGCATGCGCGATGCTCAGGACGGAGATCGATTCCAGGCCTGAGGAGCTGGACAACCTGGTAAGGAGGCTGACGAGGCTCGAGATCGAGGAGGCGGCCCTCAAAAAGGAAAAGGACCGGGGATCCAAGGCCCGCCTCAAGGACCTCAGAAAGGAGGCGTCCGAGCTCAGGGCACTGACGGACGAGCTTTCGGCAAGGTGGGATTCGGAAAAGGCCTTGATAACAAAGCTCAACGGAAAAAGGAAGGAATTAGAGGCGCTGAAGAAAGAGTACGAGGACGCCGAGATGGGATACGATCTCAACAAGGCCGCGGAGCTCAAGCACGGAAGGATCCCTGTACTTGAAAAAGAGATCAGGACGCTCGAGGAGGATCTTCGAAAGAAGCAGGGTGATGGAGGCATGCTTCGGGAGGTCGTGACCTCCGAGGAGATCTCCGATATCGTATCGAAGTGGACGGGGATACCGGTCACTAAACTGCTCGAGGGAGAGAGGGAGAAACTCCTTAAGCTTGACGAGACGCTACACAGAAGGGTCGTGGGCCAGGATAAGGCAGTTGAACTCGTTTCACAGGCCATCCTGAGAGCCAGGGCGGGCATCAAGGACCCCAGGAGGCCCATCGGCTCTTTCATATTCCTGGGGCCCACTGGAGTGGGCAAGACCGAGCTCGCAAAGGCCCTCGCCGAAGCTCTGTTCGATACCGAGGACAATCTGGTACGCATCGACATGTCCGAATACATGGAGAGGTTCTCCACATCCAGGTTGATCGGGGCCCCTCCGGGATACGTAGGCTATGAGGAGGGAGGGCAGTTGACGGAGGCAGTGAGAAGGAAGCCCTACTCCGTCATACTCTTCGACGAGATCGAGAAGGCGCACCCGGAGGTCTTCAATATACTACTGCAGATACTGGACGACGGGCGCGTGACGGACAGCCATGGCAGGACCGTCGATCTCAGGAACACCGTCCTTATCATGACCTCGAACCTTGGCTCGGCCTTCATCTCAGAGGGGATCGATGACAAGGGCGATCTCCGCCCGGACGTGGAGAAGCAGGTCATGGATGCGTTGAAGAGCGCTTTCAGGCCTGAATTCCTCAACAGAGTTGACGACCTCATCATGTTCAAGCCGCTGCTCTTCGAGCAGATAGAGCGCATAGTGGACCTCCAGATCGCCGATCTGAACAGGAGGCTGTCGGAGAGGAGGATAACCGTGCGCCTGACGGAAGCGGCAAGGAGAAGCATAGCCCGAAGAGGGTTCGATCCCGTTTACGGTGCGAGGACACTGAAGAGGACCATACAGAAGTACATTGAATCCAGGCTCGCATACGAGCTCGTCAGCGGCGGGATGATCGAAGGGGCCTCCGTGACCGTTGATGTATTGAAGGATGAACTGACCTTCCGGATCGGAGAGGCACCGCCGACGATCGAAGAGGGCGACCCTAACATTTAATAATGAACGCCTCCTAGAGGATGCGGTGTCCCCATGGTGGTCAATCTAGAGAGGTTGTTTTCAAGCAAGGCTACGAGGATGAAGGCTTCGGAGATCAGGGAGATCCTGAAATTGACACAGGCACCGGGGGTCATCTCCATGGCCGGAGGCCTCCCCAACCCGGATGCCTTTCCCGTCGAGATCATCAGACAGTGCGTTGACAGGGTGCTCACGGAGCATGCCCTGAGCGCACTGCAGTACGGGACCACGGAGGGCCTCCCCGCACTCAGAAGCGAGATCGCCAAGAGGATGAGGGAGAAGAAAGGCATAGACTGCGAGATGCACGATGTCCTGGTAATAAACGGTGCCCAGCAGGGACTTTCCTTCATAGCCTTCAACTTCATCGACCCGGGAGACACCTACATCTCCACCGCACCCACCTATCTGGGGGCGATACAGGCATTCCACGCGTTCGGGGCCAACTGCGAGGCGATCCCGATGATCGATGAGAACTTCGACATCGATGCCCTGAGGAGGAACATAAACAGGATGACAAAGACGGGGGTATATCCCAAGTTCATCTACGTCGTCCCCACCTTCCAGAACCCGTCCGGAGAGACAATGCCCCTGGATAACCGGAAGGCTCTTCTGGAGGTTGCATCCGAGTACGATCTGCTCATTGTCGAGGACGATCCGTACGGCGAGCTACTCTTCGAAGGAGATCCGGTCCCAACGATCAAGTCGCTGGACAGAAAGGGACGGGTAATTTATCTGGGGACGTTCTCCAAGATCCTCGCTCCCGGCTTCAGGCTCGGGTGGACCATCGCCTCAAGGGACATACTGAACAAGTTCATACTCACGAAGCAGGCCATGGACCTATGCACTAACGTGTTCGGACAGTACGTGGCCTATGAGTACATGTCCCAGGGATATCTTGACCAGCAGATACTCAAGATCCGGGAGATGTACGGAAGGAAGCGCGACATCATGCTCAATGCCATCAAGGAGCATTTCCCGCCGGGGATCAAGTGGACGACACCGACGGGAGGGCTGTTCCTGTGGGTGACGCTCCCAAGAAGCGTGAACACGAGGTTGATGCTTCAGAAGGCCCTCGAGAAGAAGGTCGCATACGTGGTGGGGGACGCATTCTATCCGGACGGTAGCCAGTACAATTCGATGAGGCTGAACTTCTCCTACTGCAAGGACGAGGAGCTCAGAGAGGGCGTCAAGAGGCTCGCGGATGTGATCAGGGAGGAGCTCGAAATGACACCTGACGAAGAACGCAGCATCGGCAACGGCGTGTAATGTCGTTCCTCTTCGATGTGAGCTGTCTGGATCGAACAAATGAGAGCGGGGCCGATCGTCTTTAAGGCCACATCGAGATACACCGCGTCGCCGAATTAGGAAATGACCCATTCTTCAAAGCCCGCCTCCCGATAAGGCATTTAAGCAATGGAGCCTTAACCTTAAACATGTCTTCTAATGAGATCGAAGTGGAAGCTGAGCCATTCCGGATCAAGATGGTGGAGCCGATACGGATCCCCTCCAGGGAGCTGAGGGAGAGGAGGCTTGAAGAGGCGGGATTGAACGTGTTCCTCATAAAGGGCGAGGACATATACATCGATCTCCTGACCGATTCCGGCACCGGGGCCATGTCCGATCGCCAGTGGGCGGGTCTCATGATGGGCGACGAGACCTACGCCGGTTCCAGGAACTTCTACCACCTCAAGGACGCTGTCAAGGATATCCTCGGCTTCGAACATGTTCTGCCCTGCCATCAGGGCCGAGGAGCTGAGAACGTCCTCCATACGGCCCTCATAAAGGACGGCGATGTGATCCCGGGAAACACCCATTTCGATACCACCAAGGCCCATATAGAGCACAAGGGCGCCACGGCCGTGGACTGCACCATAGACGAGGCCGCGGACCCTTACATTGACCATCCTTTCAAAGGGGATCTCGACCTCAAGAAACTGGAGGCGGTCTACAAGGAGTTCGGCAAGGATAGGGTCCCATTCACAGTGGTCACGGCGACATGCAACTCCGGAGGGGGGCAGCCGGTCTCCTTGGAGAACATGAGAGCCGTAAAAAGGCTCTCGGACAGTTACGGGATCCGCGTATGCATGGACGGGGCGAGGTATGCCGAGAACTGCTACTTTATCAAGACGCGGGAGAAGAGAATGGAATGCCACACGATAAAAGATATCACCAGGATGGAGGCGGACTGCTTCGACATCATGACGATGTCCGCCAAGAAGGACGCGATAGTGAACATTGGCGGATTCGTGGCGACGAGGGATCCGGACATATACGACAAGATCAAGAACTACGGGATCCTCTTCGAGGGTTTCGTCACCTACGGGGGTTTGGCGGGGAGGGACCTGGAGGCAATGGCCGTTGGAATGTACGAGGGGATCGAAGAATCATACCTCGCCTATCGTATCGGACAGGTCAGGTACCTCGCCGAGAGATTGAAGGAGGCAGGGATGCCCGTCCTGTGGCCCCCAGGAGGCCATGCTGTATATCTGGACATGAAGAGGTTCCTGCCAAATATACCTCCGGACAGGTTCCCGGGCATGGCATTCTGCGCCCATCTCTACCTTGGATCCGGGGTCAGAGGGGTCGAGATCGGAACCCTCCTCAACGGCAGGGATCCGAAGACGGGACAGAACCGGCCCGCCAAGCTGGAGCTGGTACGTCTGACCATACCTAGAAGGGTTTACACGTTCAGGCACATGGACTATGTCGTCGAGGCTGTAAAAAAGGTATGGAGTATGAGAGATGAGATCAAGGGCTTCGAGCTGGTCCATGAGCCGCCCGTCCTCAGGCATTTCACGGCCAGGTTCAGATGGGCCCCATGATCATCCCATCACGTGCCTCTCGAGCTTATCCCATATCCTCTCGAATACCTCTTTCCTTATCCCTTCCCCCCTAACCACGATGAAATCGGTCTTGAGGGACTCGGGCAGGTGATGGCCCTTGGAAAGGGACTGGAACGTCTTTCTGACCCCCTCCTGGAAGCGCATATCCATCTCGAAGTACTCCATGCTCTCGTCCCGTTCCTGGACCCTTTTCAATGACACCTGGGGGTCCATGTCGATGAGGACGACGGCATCCGGTCTCAGAGCATGGTCGTTTATCGAGGCCACCCAATCCGGGTCCAGGGTCTGACCCTGATAGGCGATCGAAGAATAGACGTACCTGTCGGATATGACGACCCTCCCCTTCTCGAGGTTGGGGATCACCTCCTTCTCTATGTGTTCTATCCGATCGGCCGCGAAGAGCAGGGCCAGGGACTTGTCATCCAGAAAAGGGTTCTGCATGTGCTCGCGTATGAGCTTGCCGACGGCCCCGTTGGTGGGCTCCCTGGTAAGTACAGCATCCCTGCCAAGCTCCTTGAGCCTCTCAAGAAGAAGGTTCGCCTGTGTTCCTTTGCCGCTCCCGTCTATACCTTCAACAACGACGAAGGGAGTCATTCAATGACCTCATTCCATATCACATTATAAAACATTGCTCTACACATTCCTATATGCTGACATCATGCCAGCTTCCTCAACCCTAAAGCGAGCAGTTCGTAGAACTCCCGTACCGAATCGATCTTCACCCTCTCGTCGGGGGAATGGGGATATTCTATCTGAGGGCCTATGGATACCATGTCCATCCCGGGGAACTTCTTACCAATTATTCCCGTCTCCAATCCCGCGTGTATCGCTTTTATCTCAGGCTCCTTTCCCCACAGCTCAATGGCGGATTCCTTCATGACCGCGAGGGTCCTAGAGCCCAGGTCAGGGAGCCATCCTGGATATGCCGGGACCTCCTCGACCTCAGCTCCGACGAGCATGGAGATCGCCCTTATCCTCTCCCTGACGGATTCCAGCTGGGTGTCCGATGAGGATCTGGACGATAGGTGGAAGAACACCTCCTCCTCCGACCTGATGACGGCGACGTTCACGGAGGTCTCGACCAGGTCGGATATGTCGGGGCTCCATCTGAGGATCCCATGGGGAAGGGCCTGAATATAGTTCAGCAGGAGCAGGGTGTCCTCTCCAGTCATCACCTGTGCGGGCATCGGTCCTTCCATGATCACGAGGTCCATGCCTGGCTCCACAGAGCGGTACTCCGCCTTCACCACATCGAAGAGTTCCTTCAAGAGTTCGTCCAGCTCTGAGGTGTTGTCGGGGTGGACCATTAGGACGGACTCTATCTCCCGGGGGATCGCGTTATGTTTGTCCCCTGCCGATATGGAGGCGATGTCGAACTCGATCTCCTGCCTCGCCTCCCAGAGTATCCTTCCAAGGAGCTTTATCGCGTTGCCCCTCTCGAGATGAATATCTACACCCGAGTGTCCTCCCTTCAGGCCTGTGATCTGTACCTCAAGAGGAACGAGGCCATTCTCCGGAGTGGTCCAAAGGACGGGCATTCTTATCTTGGAATCGCCCCCTCCCGCGCATCCGACGTAGAGGGCGTATTCCTCTTCCGTATCCAGGTTGATGAGCAGCCTGCCCTCGAGCATGTGTTCGTCCAGCTGAAAGGCGCCGGTGAGACCCGTCTCCTCGTCTATTGTGAACAATGCCTCCAGCGGGCTGTGAACCAATTTATCGTCCTCGAGTACGGCCAGCGCCGCGCATACGCCAATGCCGTTGTCCGCGCCAAGGGTAGTGCCCCGGGCGTAGAGGTACTCTCCCTCCCTCCTTAGCTGGATCGCGTCCTTTTCGAAATCGAATTTGGTATCCTTGTTCTTCTCGCATACCATGTCCACATGTCCCTGTAGCACCACGCCGGGGGCTCCCTCATGGCCTTTGGTGGCCGGCTTACTCACGACCAGATTGCCGACCACGTCCTTCTTCCACTTGAGCCCCAGCCTCTCGGCCACGGACACGACGTAGTCGATGGCCGCCCCTTCGTTCTTGGAGCAGCGGGGGATCTTCCTCAGTTCGTCGAAATGCTTCCATACCAGAGAGGGCTCGAGCCCTTTGAGTAATTCATCCATCTATATCACCGGATATCATCGCTTGGGGCGAATCATGATGAACAGTTATTAAGGTTTGTGAAAGGTGCGTCATCTGCAGCCGGAGTAGCTCATCACCACGATCAGGGTCCATATCAGGAGCGGAACGAATGGCTTTGAAACGACGGGAATATCTCCCAGAAGCAGGTCGTCCATCAGCTTGGAAAGGGCTGAAAGTCTCTCCATCACGTCCTCTGCGGAGGCCTCGATGTGCTCTGCGAGCCGCTCCTCCACCTCCATCATGTTCTCCCTGTAATGGGCCTCCGTTATCAGCTTCGAAGAGGCGAGGTACTGGGACGCGGATGCGAAATCCGAGAGAGTGGAGATCACCGTGCTGATCGCATCCAAGGGGCCGCGCTCCTTGAAGGACTTGATGTCCTGGACCGAGAGCAGCACCGGGGAGATGGTGTTCAATAACCGGGCGATGCTGTTCCTCCTTACGACCTCCGGATCGGATTCGAGATCAAGGGCGCATCTGTAAAGATGGACGCTGTCATTGACGAGGATGGTCAGGTCCTGTGCCTTCTGAACCTCTCCGGCGTCCATCATCCTGGCCCTCTCCAGCCTGGCAACCCTGATGAGATCGAGTATCGAACCCGAGCCCATGTCCATCAGCATTGCCGCCATGGCCCTATCGAGATCGCCGCTCATCGCTAATCACCCGGTTGTGCGAGGGGGGAAAGACCCCCCCCGCTTTCATGGTTCACCCCTCTTCTTCCGGGGGCTTCTGGACGACGTTCCTTATCAGCTGGGTCACGTCAACGCCGGTCAGCGACTTTATGAGAGTGGGCATCTGGGCCGCTATATCGACCGTCTTGCCCACAAGACCGCTCGGGCCCTGCTCTCCCATCACTATCACCTTGTCGACGCCCTCGAGCGAGGATGCCGCTGCCTGAACGATCTCAGGGAGCTGGTCCACGATCATCTGGGTCACCGCCGCATCGCCGTACTTCCTCCAGGCCATGGCCTTCTTCTCCATCGCCTCCGCCTCGGCAAGGCCCTTGGCCTTTATCGCCGCGGCCTCGGCCTCTCCCTTGAGCTTGATGACCTCTGCCTCTGCGGTACCCTCCTTGCGTATCTTCTCAGCCTGGCCTTCGGCGAGCTTCAGCAGCTTCTCACGCTCTCCGTCCGCGGTGAGCTTGAGCTCGGACTGCTTGGCCTCCGCACCACGGATCGTCCTTGATTTTTCCGCCTCCGCGATCCTCTCTATGCGCCCTTTCTCACCGTCGGCCTCCGCGATCTTCGATTCTGCCGCAGCTCTCGCCGGAACGACCTGGATCGCCTCCTGCTCCTTCTGCTTTCGAACGATCTCCCTCTCCTGCAGCTCGATCTTCTTCTGGCGCTCCTCGATCTCTATCTGGACCTCCTCCTTGACGAGCTCCTGGCGCCGCTTTCTGTCCTGCAGGTCGAAGGATATCGACCTGTTGGCCTTGGCTACCTCGACCTCGGCCTCGGCGTTCTGCTTGGTGATGTCCCTCTCCTTGTGGAAGAGGGCCACCTGCCCTTCCGCCTGGGCGTTTGCCCTCTCCGCCTCCCTGGCGGACTCTGCCTCCTTTATTGTGGCCTCCTTGTTGGCGATGGCCTCTCCGATCCTGGCGTCCCTCTTGACCTCGGCGGTCCTCTTCCTCCCTAGGGCGTCCAGGTATCCATACTGGTCCTCTATCTCCTTGATGACGAAGGAGCGGATCTCTATGCTCATGTTGCGCAGGTCCTTCGCGGCTTGGGACTGAACATGGGAGGCGACCGCGTCCCTGTCCGAGTTGATCGACTCGATCGTCATTGTCGCGCATATACCCCTGACATGGCCTTCGAGCGTCTTCTGGGCGATCTCGTTGATCTCGGGGTCCGTCTTGTGGAGCAGCTGCTCCGCGGCAGTGTAGAGAGATGCCTCATCTGAGGCGATCTTCACCTGTGCTACGGCCTTGATGTTCATCTTGGCACCGGACGTCTTGACATCGGTGACGATGTCCGTGACGGCGATCTCGAGCGTCCTCACGTCCAGGGGAAGGAAGTCGTATCCCTGGAATATCGGCATTATGAACTTGCCGCCTCCGGAGACCACCGTGTATCCTTTCCCTCCCTTTTTGGACCCGCTGCCGTATATGACCATCGCCTGGTCGGGCGGGACCCTCTTGTACCTGCTTGCATAGATAAGGAACAGCACGAACCCGAAGGCGACGAGCAGCCCCACAGACACCACCAATAGTATTATCCATCCGTTTACCATTCTTCTTCCCTCCTCATTTCTTTCCCTTCACTTTGTTCCTCCGATCCGATATCGGCATGACCTTGACGGCGTCCCCTACGACGCCCGTTATCCTGACCCGGGTGTTCTCCTCAATGTCCCGATCCGCTACTGCTGGAAGTATGGTCCGCCCCCTCTGCTCCGTCACGAGCACCACCTGCCCTTCCTTTCCTCCTCTTATGCTCACGTTGACAGAGGCCTCCATTCCCACGAGCTTGGGTATGGATATCGTTGAATCCGCCTGCGCCCTCTTGAACAAATAGAGGGTTAGGAGGAATAGAACCCCGGCGAGGATCAGCGAGGCGGCCGCCGAAAGGAACGGCGTTATTGCGGGATGCACCTCGAAGAACGTCATTATCGCCCCGAGGATACCGAACGCGGACATGAACGAAAGTATGACAGGAACGCTCACTGGCCCCGGGGCACCTCCATCGCCTATGTCGAAGTTGGGGCCCTCCACCTCGATACCAGGCACATCGATGTCAACATCCACCGACCCGAGCCCGCCGAGGACAAGCATTATTATCAGCACGATGAGCGAGATGGCCCCTATCACCGCGTAAGTTATGAACAGCCACCAGATCATCTGCTCCCACCCCTCTTCACGTAACGGATCCAATCCATGCATCTGTCCCTGTTGCCCCTGTAGATACTTTCCAGGGGGTCCATCTCGATCGCCTTGTCGAAATATCTGATCGCCTGATCGTAATCCTTGAGTTCCATCAATGTCAATCCGTACTCGTTGAGCGCGTTGGCCCTTTTTTTGTTCGCTGGAGAGATACTATCCTTCCAGACCACCTTCGCCTGGACCGGCTCCTTGACGGAGGCCTTTGTAGAGGGTTTCGATCCCTTGACGTACTTCTTCGGAAGCTTCCACTTCTCCTCGAAGCTCTCGTCCTTCCCCCATCTTTTCTCCCAGTCCTTGACCTCCTCCTTCACGTAGGTCTCCGGCATCTTGGCCTTCCCCATGTCCACCCATTCCTTCGGGTCGGAGATCTCGTCTATGTTGTCGAGGAGCATGTGGCGGAAACCGACAGCAAAACCTTTCCTGAACCGCACGCCTTTCATCCTGGCGGCGATCTTGCGGTTATGGTCGAAGTTCAACTTCCTATCCGGATCGAAGCTCCTCTTCCTCGAGGGATCGACCCTCGCCCGCCGGAACTGAGCGTGGCAAATGGACGTGTCGAAGATCCTCGATCTTCCTTCCCCTTGCTCTTTTTTTTCCGCCAAGGAACATCACTCCCTCATCGGGTTCGTTATAAACATCGATATGTCGATATAAAATGATTTGGGTAATTGGGATGAATTTATCTTCATATGTCCCCATAACGTATATATCACACCATCATCATCGCGGGCTTGGTGATACGTCACGGTGCTAGATTCCCTCGCGCAATCCCTCAGGGGGACGCTCAAGAAGATAGCGAACGCCTCCAACATCGATAAGGATGTCATAAAGGATGTTGTCCGGGACATACAGCGGGCGCTGCTCCAGGCGGACCTCAACGTCAAGCTGGTCCTCTCCATAACAAAGGAGGTCGAGAGACGTGCGCTCGAGGAAAAGCCCCCTGCGGGGATGAGCTCCCGGGAGCATGTCATCAGGATAATCTACGATCAATTGGTGAAGATACTCGGGGAGCCGCGTGACGTCGGTCTGAAGAAGCACGTCATAATGATGATCGGGCTCTACGGACAAGGCAAGACCACGACCACGGCCAAGATGGCGAAGTACTTCCAGAAGAGGGGGCTCAAGGTAGGGGTCATAGCTGCCGATGTCCACAGGCCTGCGGCATTCGATCAGCTGAAGCAACTGGGCGACAGGATCAACGTTCCCGTATACGGTTTCCCCAAAGCCAAGGACAGCGTTGCCGTGGTTAAGAAGGGCATGGAGCAGTATGCCGATTTCGACATCGTCATCATAGACACGTCCGGAAGACATTCGCTCGAGGAGGACCTCATCAAGGAGATGGAGGACATCGCAAAAGTGGCGAAACCTGACGAGAGGTTCCTGGTCATCGATGCGGCCGTGGGGCAGCAAGCGGGCCCTCAAGCACAGGCCTTCCACGACGCGGTCAAGGTCACAGGGGTCATAATAACCAAGCTGGACGGGACCGCCAAGGCCGGAGGGGCACTTTCGGCCGTTGCCGTAACGAACGCTCCGGTGACGTTCATAGGTACCGGAGAGCATATCGAGGACCTGGAGAAGCTCGACCCGCCAAGGTTCATATCCCGACTGCTGGGCATGGGGGACCTCCAGACGCTTCTGGAGAAGGCCCAGGACTCCATGGGCGGCAAGGATGCCGAGGCGATGGCCAAGAAGATGATGAGTGGTAAGTTCTCCCTCCTCGAGATGAGGGACCAGATGGAGATGCTGACGAAGATGGGGCCTCTGGACAAGATAATGGGCATGCTCCCCCAGGGTTTCGGCGGGGGCAAGGGACCGATGGAGATGCAGGACCCCAGGGAAGCCCAGGCCCGGCTCAAGAAGTTCAAGGTCATAATGAACTCCATGACCAAGTTCGAGCTGGAGAACCCACGCGAGATCAAATCCTCCAGGCTCAAGAGGATCGCGAAGGGGGCCGGGGTGGACCAGAAGGAGGTCCGATCCCTCCTGAAGTATTATAACATGTCCCAGAAGGCCGTCAAGGGCTTCTCCTCCAACAGGAGGATCAGGAGGCAATTGATGAAGCAACTCCAGATCCCGGACGTGGACATGGGCTGAGCCCCGGTGTTGTAGTAAGTAAAATATATATTCTATATCGAGATGCTAACCCTACCTGTTCCGGCCTGCGAGGTGCTGGGGGAAGGCAATAGGTGGGACCATGGCAGAGGACCGATCCAGCTGGCGCTTCAAGAGGTCAGGTCCCATTCAGACCATCCTGGGAAACCAGGGGTTCAACCTTTTCCTGTTCTTTCTCGCCGTCTATTTCTTCATAATCGGCGTGAAGTTGATGGGATCCGGTTTCAAGCTGATGGGCAAGGACTTCTCTCAAGAGCTGATCGCCTCGACCTCGAACCCTGTGGTCGGCCTCGCTATCGGCATATTCGCGACAGCGCTCGTCCAGAGCTCCTCCGCCACCACCTCCATGGTCGTGACGATGGTCCTGGCGAACCCCGGGTTCTATCCCAACGCGATCCCTATCGTGATGGGCGCGAACATCGGCACTTCGGTGACGAACGTCATAGTATCCTTGAGCCATATCAGGAATGCTGAATCCTTCCGCAGGGCGTTCTCGGGGGCGCTGGTGCATGATTTCTTCAACCTACTTTCGGTCCTGTTGCTGTTCCCCATAGAGTTGCTCGTGAGGGAGCTTACCGGAAAAGGCATACTCGAGCGTGTGGCATATTGGGCGGCCGGGGCCCTCCTGGGGAAGAAAGGTGTCGAGTTCGAGCTGATAGATCATCTGTTGAGGCCGTTGCTCGAACCCATAACCGAACTGATATCGACAATTGGCATGCATGAGGGGGTAGTGACCTTGATCGTGGGCACCGCGATTTTGTTCGCTGCCCTTGTATTGATCACCCGATCCGCAAGGAGGGCCATCGAGGGACGGGTCCAGAAGGTCCTTGACAGATATCTGTTCAAGAACGATGCCACATCGTTCAGCTTCGGGTTGTTATTGACGACCTTCGTTCAGAGCAGCTCCGTCACGACATCTTTGGTCGTGCCCCTTGTCGGAGGCGGGATCCTCAGCATATATCAGATCTATCCCTACTCCCTGGGGGCGAACATCGGGACCACGATCACAGCCCTTCTTGCGGCGCTGGCGACCCTCACGCCCTGCGAGGGTTCCAAAATGGCCCTCTCCATATCACTTGTGCACCTGTTCTTCAACATGTGCGGGATACTGATATTCTACCCTCTCCGGAAGGTGCCGATCACCCTTGCAAGATGGACTGCTGAATACATGAGCTGGCACAGGAAATGGGCGATACTCTTCATAATCGTGGTATTCTTCGGGATCCCGGGGATGGTCATACTCATGGATAGGTTTATATTTTGATGCATGGATGAGAGAAGGAGATAAGGATATGTTCAAGAGCATAATAGACGCATTGACGAAGAACCCCCTCCTGGACGAGGCGTACGAGGACCTGGACAGGATCAACCATCTCACACAGGAGATGTTCATTATATCGATGCAGGTCCTTCTGGATAAGAAGCCCTCGGCCAAAGAGGTGTTGATGAGGGACAAGAAGGTCAACGCACTGGTCCAGAGCATCAGGAGGAAGGTATTCGAGTATTTCTCGGTCACCTCCTCTCCCAACATACACGCCGGTCTCGTAATTATCTCGCTAGTCATCGATTACGAGAGGATCGGGGATTACACCAAGGATATCGCCCTGATGAGGGATGAGTTCGACTTCCAAGACGATTTCAAGACATCGAACAAGGTATCACTCGAGAGGATGGAGGATATCATCAGTTTGATGTTCATCGAATCCCATAACGCGTTGGAGGAGCAGAAGGGATCCCATCCCTCCAAGGTCACAAAGCTAGAGGAGGACCTGAAGGCAGAATACTTGGCGATGAAGTCTGTCCTACTTGACACGGGATGCGTCCAGAACGAGTCGCTTACGGCCATAATCAGCGCCAGGATAATGAAGAGGATCGCCGCCCACATGGACAATATCTCATCATCGACCACAAGGCCCTTCCCCAAGCTCGGTTTCAAGCCGGGAAGCTCCGAGTGGAAGGAGGATTAGAGCCCCCACCTGGCCCATTCCCTCGGCGACTCCAGATGAGGTTTTGCCAGAAGTCCCGCCCGGAATCGCTCTTTCCAGTGGAAATGATAGGGTTTCATCCCTAGTTTTTCCTCGAAGACGTGAAGGAGCTTTCGGACCTCCCTGGCGTTCTTAAGGTCAAGGCCCTTGATCTCAAGGTAGTGGATCTCCCCGGCATGGGTCGGCCTCTCCTCGTAGCAGTTTATGATGATCCTCACCGGGGATCGGACGAGGAACTGGAAGACATAGCTCATTTGCGGGATCATGATGAAGACCATGAGCTTGGAGAAGTTGTGATGGGACCTGTCCCGCTCGTATTCCCATCCAAGCTCGTCCAGGGCCTCCCTCATCGCTCTTGAGATGTTTGGGGAGTCCACGCAGACAGCGGCTCTCCATATCTCGGGAGGTCTTGCCATGATCGGGGCAAACAACTATCGATTTAATAAGATGACGCAACCCGATAGATGGATATACCGAATATGCCTTTTTGTTCATGGGGGAAAAAATGATGACTGATGTAAGGCCGATACTATATGTCAGCCGGTGCCTGGAACACGATCATTGTCGGTTCGACGCCCAGATGATCCGAAGCGAGATCGTCGCCTCGTTGAAGGACCTCTGCGAGGTGAAGCATTCGTGCCCCGAGGCGGGGATCGGGCTCGGGATCCCCAGGAGGCCCGTGAGGATCACCATGGAGGGGGAGAAAAGGAGGCTTTTCCAGCCTCATACCGGCCTTGACCATACCGAGGCGATGGAAGGGTTCATATCCAAATTACTTGACGGACTGGGGGAGGTGGATGGGATCATACTCAAATCCAAGTCCCCGACGTGTGGGATCGGGGATGTGAAGATATTTCCCTCGAAGGAGGCTCTGCAGTCCGCGGGGAAGGGGTCCGGTTTTCTCGGGGCCGAGGTCGTGAATAGGTTCCCGCACTCGGTCATTGATGACGAGTCCAGGCTTCTGAACTCTGCGATAAGGGACCATTTCCTGGTTCGGTTGTTCACGATCGCGAGGTTCAGGGCGGCCAGAGGCGAGAGGAAGGCCTCGGCGCTCATCGATTTCCACACCAGGAACAAGATCCTTCTCATGGCATATTCGCAGGCGGAGCTGGCGAAGATGGGGCGTATCGTATCGAGCCAGAAGGAGCTTGGGCTCAAGGAGGCGTTCTCACTCTACCGGGATCATCTCTCGAAGGCAATGGCGAAGGGTCCGAAATATACTTCGATGATCAACGCCCTGATGCACTGCTTCGGCTACGTTTCCAAAGATCTCAAGCCCGAGGAGAGGGCTTTCTTCCTCGATTCGATCGAGATGTACAGGGACGAGAGGGCTTCCCTGGAGACCATAAGGGAGCTGATGAGAGGTTATATCGTGCGGTTCGATGAGGACTATCTATTGAAGCAGACGTTCTTCGCGCCCTATCCTCTGGAGCTTTCGACCACCTGCGGCAGCGGCAGGGGTAGGGAGTTCTGGAAATGAGGATCGGATCCCCCTGCATCAATCGCTCCGTCGGCTGCAGGGGGGATCTCGGATTCAGGCTGTCGTCCTATTCGGGACTGAGAGGGGGATCCCCCAATCGATGCTGACAAGGAATAACCATCGATCCGTATATCATTAAATTGAATATCACTCATCCTGACGTTCGATCATAGATCCGTTTTTACCGGTATCGATCATTTTTTTTCGGTAGTTCAGGAATGCATATAATAATACGATACTCAAAGATAGTAAGACTATGAAAGATCCGCCAATAAGAACGGAAAGCATATGTGATGATGGATTATCATCTATACGGAACGTTCCCACGCTCAATTCGCTCTCGCCCCGAGCGTTAAAAGCCGAGACGCCATATCTGTACGTTATTCCGACTTTGAGGTCTCGTTCAACATAACTCAGATCATCAGCAGGAACCTCCGCGATCCCCGACATATCTTCATCACCGGTCGATCTGTAGATCTTATAACCAACGATAGGGGAACCCCCATCATCTTCGGGGGGGGTCCATGTCAAAACGATTGTCCCGTCAGATAAGGGAACGATCATTAAGGATAGAGGAGAAGAGGGAATTCTGCTCGGGACCGCTACAACAATGTCCGATCTCTCTCCCTCTCCCAGTCCATTCAAGGCTGTCAGGAAGTAATGATATTCCACGCCGTTATCGAGGTCCCGATCCCGATAAGAACCTTCCAACAAGCTCGTCTCAAGGACCATCACGGGACTTGAACTATTGACCGATCGGTATATGCGAATGTAATTCAGGGGCAGTCCTCCGTCGTTCAGCGGGGGTTTCCAGGAGATGTCCACAAAGCGGTCCCCGGACGTTACGTTGATAGAAACCGGAGCCGACGGCAAACCAATAGGAACCGCCTCGAAGAAGGGAGAGATGACCCCGTCCCCCAGCTCGTTGAAGGCAAGTATGCGATAGGAATACGGGATACCGTTTTTGACGGAGGTATCGTTGTAGTATCCATCGGACGGGAGCAGGTCGATTGATATTTTGCTCTCATCCATCGTGCTCCTGAACAGCCTGTAACCCCGTATCGGCAATCTACCGTCATCCTCCGGGGGGGACCATGAGAGGTTTATGAACCCATCACCACTGGAGATATCAATATCGCCGGGGATCCCGGGCTTGCCGCAAGGCGTGACGTTGAAGATCAGGACGGGATCCGACTCTCCGGCCAGGTTGTATGACGTCAACATGTAATCGAAAGGAGATATCGACGGAGGCACGTCCCTGAACCAGACGGTCCTATTGCTCAACGAGGCGATCATGATCCAATCCTCCTGGCCGGACATTCTGCGGTAGAGGTTGATGCCGAGAAGCTCCGATCCTCCATCGTCTATAGGTACCTCCCAGGTCAGATAGACTCCCTCAATCGATAGAACGTAGGATATATCCCTGGGAGGAGATGGCCGGCCATATGCCCTGGCCACGATCGATTCTGAACCGGGGCCGTGCCCGGCAAGGTTCTTTGCCCTTATAACATACGAGTAGTCGATCCCTCTTCTTATCTTGGTATCGTTGTATTCAGATACCGGACCCACGGTTATTATAT
>JARVGK010000018.1 GCA_029762535.1 Thermoplasmatota archaeon | reverse complement strand
GAGGTATATCCTTCCCCGAGGGATCGATCCTTGTCCTTCTGATCGCAGGGATCCTCCTCGTAGCGTGGAGGAGGGGATCCAGTTCCTCCCTATCGGAAGAATGAATGATCCCTCCTCAGTAGAAGATCCTGATTATCGACTCCGCGTGGACGACGCCCCTTGCTCGGATCTCCTGGCGGATCTATTCTATATCAGGATGAGGAACTGCTCCACCGGGACAGCGAGCCTGCGGTTCCTCTCATCCCGTATCCCTTTCGTGAGGATCAATCCATTGGGGAAATTGTGCATGGACCTCCAGTCGGAAACCCGGAGCCTGTTCCTGTATTTCACCTCGAGGGGATGGAGCCTCCTCCCGTCCCACAGGACGAAGTCGATCTCCCTTCCGTTCCTCTTCTTCCTCCAGAACATTACCTTCTCATGATGCGAGAAGTGGTCCGACGGTGCCATGTTGTAAGATAACCGGATAATATGGTCGCAGACGATCGCCTCGATCAAACGGGATGACGATTCGGGATCGGATATCAGTTCGACCGATCTCCCGAAGGGATCCCCGGTCCCGTTCACCCAGTGGTTAACGGAATGGAGGATGAAAGGGTCCGTGAAGTAGGCCTTCCTGTTGCTCCTCATCATGGGCGTGTTCTTCTCGTGATCGACCTGATAGACCTGGTCCAGCACATACGAGTCCTCAAGAGAGGAGATATACTTCGCCACGGTATTGTGCGACCCGATATCCAGCAGGTCGGCTATGGAGTTGTAGCTGAAACTCGTCCCCATCATCTCCAGAAGGGACCTCGCGACAAGCTTAGCTATCCTCTCGTTAAGATTGTTCCTTGTGAGGTCCCCCACAAGGGATCGTATGTACACCTCATACGTCTGAGGTGATATCTTGCCGGATGCTTTGAACTCGTTGATGGCGCTGATGATCCCTCCTGTCAGCATGTATGACCCTAGATGACTCTGAAGGTCCCTCTGGTACAAGGTTAACGGGACAGTATGGTCCTCTCCCTCGAACAGGGATAGGATCATCTCCGATCTGGGCTCGAAGGAGCGTGGAACGTGTTCGGAGATCCTTGCCCACAGTTCGGGATCGACGTTCTGAACATATTCGGAGAACTTCATTGGCATCATGATCTTGTCTCGGACAGCGGAGCCTTCCCCCACCCTGCCGGGCAATCTCTCTGATGACCTTTTGATATCCATGGAATGCGACCCCGTCATGATCATTGTCGTATCCTTGAGCTTGTTCGAATCGACCAGATACTTGATGGCCGATCCCCAATGATCGACATTGGATATCTCGTCAAGGAAGAGGTATCGCGTCCCCTCCGCCCCAAAGGACCCGGAAAGATCGAAATATCTGTTGACCAATCCCTCAAGCTCGACAGGGTCCGAGACCAGGTCTAGCGAGAAATAGAACACCGAATAGGGGGAAATTCCTCTATAGATCAGGTCCTGGGCCATGATCTTGATCAGTGTCGTCTTACCGACCTGCCGAGGCCCTCTCAATGTATATATCTCACCCGGGGAAAGGTCAAACTTGTACCTGATCCGGGGATCCCATTTGACCTCGGAGAGCTCGACCCTCTTCAGATGGCGGTCTGATCCTAAAGATCCTATATCCCGCCACCATGGGTTCTGCTCGATCAGATACCGATCATCCATGATAACCTAATGACAACTTCTATATAAAAAACTTGTCACGACGATGACAAGTTCTATTTAAACACCTTGTCATTGGATTTATAGTTTCGCATGGATCGGAATCAGTAGAAGATCCTGATTATCGACTCCGCGTGGACGACGCCCCTTGCCCGGATCTCCTGGCGGATCCATTCGATATCGTAGGGGGTTTTCCTCCTCTCGATGCGGATCCCCCCATCATCCACATCGATGATGGCGTACTGGGCCATGCCCTCGTTCTGTGCGCCCACGGCCCCCGGGTTGAAATAACGCCTCTGCGAGCCATCGCTGATAACGTCCAGAGGGACATGGGTATGTCCGAAGGCCACGAGCCTTTCGCCTCCCTCGATCCCGGCGTAGTAATCGTCGAGGATCCCGGTTTCCGCCCGTTCGAAATAAGGTACCTTGGGCCCGATATGGTCGGGATGGCTGTGGGTGAAATGGATCCCGCCATCCGCGATGGATGCGGGCAGGTTCTTGAGGAACATCGACTGGTCCTCAGAGAGCTGGGACCGGACCCAGCGGTGATGGTCCCTCCTCCTCACGTCCGGGATCGGTCCGTACGACGTCCCAAAAGCTGCGTTGTGATCGTGATTGCCCCGCACGGATTGTATCCTCTTATCCTTCATCACGATGTCAACGACCCCTGCGGGATCTGGGCCGATCCCCACAAGGTCCCCCAAACAAACTATGCTCTCGACATCCAGTTCCTCGAGGACCGACTCCAGGGCAGGAACGTTTCCGTGAAGGTCCGATATCAGCCCTATCCTCAACTCTTCCTCTCCCCGAACCGCTGATACACTATCCCGTCCCCTCGCGGCCTGTGTATGTCGATCAGCCCCACGTCCTTCTCTATCATCCTCTTGCGGACCACGAAGAACGCGGCCGCGGCGATACCAGCCAATATCAGCAGAACAACGACGAGGAACCCTATCGTCTGGCCCAGGGTCATTCCGCCTGCGGTCACGTAGGCCTCCTCGTAGCCCCTGCCTCCGTCGGGGTCGATCACCGTCAGGTTCACCAAGTACCGCCCTCCAAAGGCATATCGGTAGGATAGTACGGGACCGGTCGTGGTCCTCGTTCTGCCGTTGCCAAGGTCCCAGACGTACTGGAGACCTTCGATGTCCCAGGGATCGTCATGCGTGAGGGATGCGTCGAGTTCCACCCTCCCGCCCCTGCCCGTCTTGACGGTGAAGGACGGCCGGGGATCGTTGTTCTGTATATAGACGCTGAGCCTCTCGATGCCCGCGCCGCCGTGCCCGTCAGTGACCGTAAGCTCTACGTTGAACAGGCCCATGGTCCTGTACACGTATTCAATATCCCCTCCGTAAATTACAGAGCCGTCTCCCATGTCCCATGTGAAGTTGAGATCATCTCCCCTGTCCATATCGACAGTGCCCTCGGACGTTATGAAGATAACGTCGCCCTCCCTGGCCTGGAGTGTCACCATGTTCGATCCGGTCCATGAGGGCTCACCGTCGTTGACCATGATGAGCCCCCGCGGGATCGATACGGCCGGATCCGAGTTCATGACGTTGACGACGCTCGTCCATGTCGATGACATGCCGTGCACATCCGTGACGGTAAGAGAGACGTTGTATCGCCCCATTTTCCTGTAGGCGTGGGATACGGTCCGTCCTCCTGCTTTGAAACCATCCCCGTAATCCCATACGAGCGTGTACTCGTCGCCCTCGGGATCGTTGCCCTTGTAGTCGAACACGACGTTGACCCCGGCGAAGACCTCCAGAGAGGACACCCCCACCTCGGGAGTGGGAGGCCTGTTCACCCTGACGGACCACGTCACGAACGTCCTTGCCCCGCCCTCGTCGATGGCGGAGAACATAACCGTGTAAAGTCCGCTGGTCTGGAAGGTGAACTCGAAGATCGGATCGGGCGATTCCGAATAGCCGAGCCCGGGGACCTGCATCGAATAGATCTCTAAGCTTCCGTCGCGGTCCACCGATCCGGAGAGATCGAAGGTGATCCTGGTCCCGGGCCTCACTACGCCCGGCGGATCCTGGGAGATCGATACCTCAGGGGGCATGTTCGCGGATAGGAAGTCGAGGACCCTCCGGGTCAGGTCGCGGTTGGAGCTTCTGTCCATCATATCATCGCCGAGGATGGAGGGAGTGGAAACGATCGCTTTCCCCTTCACCTTCCAGGACAGGACCATCAAGGCCCCTGCTTCCGGGGCCATGTAAAGTGGTTCGCTGTTCCCGGTATGGGACAGTGTCGGTCCGGAATGGACCGATATCGGAGGTAGGTCATCTCCGAACTGAGTGAAGGGGTTGGATATCAGGAGGCCTCCGGGGTAGGCCCCTCCGTCGGCGCCCACCTCGAGGAATGACAGTATCGGGGCCGCGACCGTTCTCTGAGTTGAGCTCGAGGGATCGATGACGAACAGGACCTCACCGCCCTTTTGATGGTATTCTCTCAGAGCGTCGATCTCGGATTGGGTAAAAGGATATATCGGCTCGAGAAGGACATAGCCCTTGTAATGTGATAAAAGGGCGGCGTCGATCGCACCGGAACCGGTCTCGGAGAGTATCATCGACCCGTTCATCATGGACATGAGCTCGGCATAGCCACCTTCGGAGGAATGCCTTCCGTCGATGTAGAAGCGGTTCCCTTCGCCCAACAGGGTTTCGAGGAACCCGCTCCCGGGATGCCTGACGGAGTTGCCGTATATGTCGAACGCATCGAGATAGTATTCGACCTGTGACCCGGCGGCGATCCAATCGACGGATGCGGCGCAGGTCAGCTCGGAACGGAACGCATCGTATGATACGACCTCGAGAGGGACCGAATACATGTCCGTTGCCCCTTTCTCCCTGAAGAACATGGCGGTGTTCTCGAGATCGACCCCGGACCTGTCCCGGATATAGAACACTATCCGATCCCCCGCAGAGGGATCCAAGATGGAAGGGGGCCAGTGCAGCACCTCGGGAGGATCGGACTCGGATGCGAACCTGACCTCCTCGTATCCGTCGGGAGGGAAAGTGATGTCCACTCCCTTGGTGGTCCGGAGTATGTAGCGGTAGGATACGCTGGACCTGCCGCCCCTGTCAATGGAATGTGAGAAGAGGCCCCCCGAAGACCCGAGAGGATATGTCGTCATGCTCCCCGGCTCGCCGACCTCGATGCTGACCGATGTAACGACCGAGGGGGTAGTTGTCCTCAGGGAGAATGACAGTTTCGCCGGGGCATCCTCCGTCCAGTTGATCCTTGCGGGGCTAGCCTGGACGTTGGCGATGTAGAGGTTGACGTAATCGTCCCAGGCCGTCATGTCGGTGGCCAGTATCCGGGAGTATCTCGAATCGTAATAGCCGAGCGGGTGGTAGATGCCGAAGGCCCTGGACCCTTCCTGATGGTAGGAGCCAGATCGGTGATGGACGATCACCGCCCCCTCCGTCGCAAGGAGGTCCAGGGAGAATGCCCTCACCTTCTGGGGGATCCCCGTCACCTTGGATAGGAGCTCCGCTACCTGATATACATCGACCATCATTGATAATCCCCTGGTACTGTCGACGTCCCTTATGACGGACTCGTACAGCGCCCTCTGCTCGTGGGCGGAGTAGAACATCTCCTCTGAGAGTCGTTCGAAGGCCGGGACAAATGAGACCTGGAACGCGTCGAGGTCGATCGCGGACAGTGTAGCATAGGACTGCCCTCCGTCTATATCGTAGACGGACATGAAACCGTCCACGACATCGATCAGTCGACTTCTCAGGGGCTTGGAACCATCCAGAAGCAGGGGGATGCAGACGTCGTAAGGCCATCCCGCTGCAGGGGTCTCGTCGAATGCGGCTATCATGTAAGATGCGTGCCCCATCAGCTCGAAGGCGGTCTCGGCCATCCCCATCCAGCATACGTCCAGGGAGACGACGTCGAATTTCACGTCATGCTCGGCGCTCACGTTCCTGAAAGCGCTTCCGAACTCCCTCAAACCCATGGTCTGGCTGTTCGAGGGGCTGGAATAGTCGATGCAAAGACCCTCCGTCACCCCTCTGGCATGTCCCCAGATCGATAGCATGTAATGTTGGGCGGGGTAGGATGTCACCCCCCAAGCGATGAAATCGGTGAGGACCTCGGGGTCGGCCATGTTGACCTCGCCCAGGATCTCGAGCTGGGTGGAGCGGATCTCGTCGGGATCATCGTCCTTGAGCACCCTGAAACGCCTGGCGTCGGTCCAGTCCCCGGACCTGTTGTCGAATCCAGCGATGCGGTCCAGCTGGACCAGTATGTTCACCTTGTCCGTCGAGCCGATCCTCTCGAGCTCGTTGAAATCGTCGATGGCGTCGGATTCGAGGTCGCAGTCCCCGACCATATACACGAGGATGGTCCATGTCTCATCGGAGCGGCTGGGTCCGTCCTCCCGAGCTAAATTCATAGAAGGTATCAGGAGAAGTGCCGCAAGGAGCAGCATAAGGAGTTGAGCTTTCACGGCGTCTAATATCCTGGCCAGTCCATATATAATTAACTGTACAGAGTGGAACCATCACTCTTCCACAAAGGCGGGGCTCCGTTTGAACCTGATGAGGAAGAACACCCCTACCACGATAAGGAGCACTATGACCGCGAGCAATAACCATTTGATACTGCCGAAGGACGTTCCCTCTCTCGGATAGTCCTTTGGATCGGTCGGGTTCGTTCCCGCAAGGTATTCCTGGAGATTAGTGAAGCCGTCCCCGTCAAGGTCCCCGAAGGCATCGCTCGGGTCGTAAGGATCAAGGCCGTATTGGCCCTCCCACTCGTTGGGCATGCCGTCGCCGTCTATGTCCGGGTCAGAATTGTCCCCGATACCGTCACCGTCCGTATCGTTCCATTCGTTCGGATCGTCGGGGAAAGCGTCAAGCTTCAGACCTGTAGTGGAGTCCGCCTCTGTCTTTCCGGGGTTCCAGAAGTCAGGGTATCCGTCCCCGTCCGAGTCGACCGAGGCTGCCGGGTCGTCCGGGAACGCGTCCCGGCCGTCCGGAACTCCGTCCCCGTCCCTGTCGGGTTCCCCGACGGTGCGGAACTCCATGATGAAATGGCGTTCGAGGACCTTTCTACCGTATATGTCAAGGAGATCATCGGTCAAGATCAATACGTAGGTGCTCTCCCATGCCAGCAGGGGGCAGGAGATCTCGGCGGATGTCGTCCTCCTGCCGTGGTCCGACATGTTCCTGTCATCGGATATCGTCACGTTTATGGGCAATCCGACCTCCTGTTCGGCCGAGCTCCGCAGGGTCGCATTGAACGTGCTGTGGTTCACAGCGGTCGAAAAGAGCATCCTTATAACGGGCTGTAAAGGCACATCGATGGAATCGGGGGCCGGGTCCACGGTTATCGAGGGCAGTTCCTGCATGACCGTTGAATATTCGGCCCACACCTCTCTCCAGACGACGCTGATGCCTTCGGTATCCATCACCCCTGGCCCTACGATCAGGGAATATTCGGTCCCGTAAAGCAGTTGTTCAAGAGGGACCAGCCTGATCGTGGTGTTGTCATTCGAAGGCAGGATGTCCATATTGAGCGGAGGTACGGTTCCGACATCGAGGGTCATCGTATCGATGGGTCTTCCGAAACGTATCTCGAACTCCGCATCGAGGGGGATCTCCCCGGGTGCGGGAAATATCCCGATGTCCATATCCTTCTCGGTGAGGACGATCTCCCTGAAAAGGCTCTGTCCGTTCTGTATGTTCAGGGTGCTCGAGTAGGGCAGGTAGGGATGCTGTTCTATCGAAAGGAGGTATCCCTGTTCGCCGGGGATGTCCTCGAGGATGAAATGACCCGTGATGTTGGTGGATACTGTATCGCTGAAGAACGTACCCGAGAGGCTCACGGTTATGCCTTCGACACCCACCAGGTCTCCGTCCAGCATCGACAATACCCTTCCGGACAGGGTCGCTCCGACCGGAGGCAGCTGGAGTTCCACATCCACGATCCTATCCTCCGAGGGGTAGATGTCGATCCCGGTATAGGTCTTGGTCTGATATCCTTCCGCGCTGCCTACGAGTGAGAAGCCTCGCCCCTCGAATGTCGGTATGGAATATACGCCCTGGGAGTCCGTCACGGTCTCCTCCCCGGGTTCTAGCTTGACGGTGGCGCCCGGGATAGGAGACCCATCAGCGTCCCTGACATGCCCCGTGATGTTGCTCGTTAGCATGGACGGGCCGTCGAAAGGGAACGGGCCGAGGGATAATTGGTCGGTCCCGAGCGAACAATGATAGCTGATCATCACCGGGGAGGGGATAAGGTCGATGCCGGCGACCGTTGCCTGGAACTCTATCCTGCCGGATGTATAGATGGGGGTCAGCGCTGTCCTTGATAGGTCATATCTGTTTCCGGCTATCATAGCGTATATCTCATCGGGAGGTTCGTTGGCCGAGGATCCGTAGAAAACCGAGATCAGGAAATTTGTGGTTATGAAACCGCTGTTCGGTAGGAGATCGGCGGTGTTCAATGTCAGGTTCACCCAGGGCCCTGTCATCGTCATGTTGTTCAGATGCCCGATGCCCAACGCCCCCTGGAATGCGAAGAACCTGTAATCATGGTTGCCCAGGTTCAGTGTGGTCTTGTAAGTATATTCCTTGCCGTCCTCGGCTATCAGGTCATCAGGATCGGCCTCGTCCATCGTATAATTCGTCCCGTCGATCTCCACGGTAATCGAATCGGGCAGATCGTTGTGAATGAAATATACCTTGTATGTGAAGAGGGTGGATGTGTCCCCTAATATGGGGGTGACGGATCCCGTTTCCAGTTTAGGGTCATCCTGCCAGGTCTGGGACTTCAACGTGAAGTTCACGATGTCCTTGTTGTTGTTGTAGTCCTTGTCCCCGAAATAGGTTACGAACACCTCCGCCTGGAATTTACCTCCCGTCGTAGGCCTCCATGTCGTATAGTTCATGGTAATGTTCTGGCCGGGAGGAATGCCGGTGAAAGGCCTTGAAAGCGGTTTCCACACCGCATCCCCGGTGTTGTAGTTCTTCACGGTCAGCTGCGCGGACCCGGTCAGATTGGCCCAGGTGGTCCCCAGATTGCTCAGGACCAATGTGGTGTTGAGGCCGTCCTCGGTCCCGTAGCTGCCGCCCTCCCATGGGGCAAGGAACGACACTTCGATATCGACGTTCTCGTCCCTTGTTGGAGTCCCGTCCCCCGGGTGAATGGAGAATGTCATAAGGGCCATGAGGGCCAGAATAAGGCCTGATGAAATGATGCGGCGCATGATGTCAAATCGACAAATGCCCTATTTAATATTTCCCTGCCCCCGAGCAGGAGGGTTCAGATGTCTCCGGCGTGGAGCTTGACGAGCTTGATGATGGTCTTAACCGCAGCCTCCATGGACCGAAGGGGAACATACTCCTGCCTGGAATGGAAGTTCATCCCCCCCGCGAACAAATTCGGAGTGGGCAACCCCATGAAAGAGAGCCTTGAACCATCGGTCCCCCCTCTGATTATGGCCTTCTTCGGCTCTACCCCAGCCCTCCGGACGGCTTCTTCGGCGAACCTCGTCACCTCCGGATACCTGTCCAGGACCTCCTTCATGTTCCTGTAGGATTCCTGGATGTCCAGAGCGATCTCGGCCTTGGGATATCTAGCCCTCTGGAACTCGGCGACGTTCTCGAGTATGTTCACCAGCTCACCGATCCCTTCCATGGAGAAATCCCTGATAAGGACCTTGAGGGATGCCTCCTCGACCGCACCCTCTATCTTGTTCGGATGTAGATAGCCCTCCCGGTCCTGGGTCGCCTCGGGGGACTTCGTGTGTGGCAACATGGAAGCTATCTCGGATATGATCCTGACGGCATTCACCATCTTGCCCTTGGCGTATCCGGGATGGACGTTGATCCCCTTTACCTTGAACGTCGCGGTCATCGCGTTGAAGGTCTCGTCCTCGACCTCGCCTATCACTCCTCCGTCGATGGTGTAGGCGCAGTCCGCATCGAACTTCTTCACATCGAAGAACTTCGTTCCGTTGCCCACCTCCTCGTCCGGGGTGAACGCGATGCGTATCCTACCGTGGGGTATGGATGAGTCCCTCATCAACATGGAGGCGGCGGTCATTATCTCGGCTACCCCTGCCTTGTCGTCGGCGCCGAGCAGGGTCGATCCGTCGGAGGTCACGATCGTGTTGCCGATGTTCTCCAAGAGATGCGGGTTCTCATCCGATCTTATGACCGTTCCGGACGGGAGTTGGATATCGCCTCCGTCATAATTCTCGTGCAATATGGGCTTGACGTCGTTTCCGGAGACCTCCGGGGATGTATCCACGTGAGCTATGAGCCCTATGGTCCTCACATCATCTCGATCGGGGCCCAAATTCGAATGGATCGTGCCCATGACGTAGCCGTATTCGTCCATCGCAGCATCCGCTATGCCGATCTCCCTCAACTCCTCAACGAGCATCTCCAAGAGCACCTTCTGTTTTTCCGTCGAGGGGTAGCTATCCTCCACTCCCTCCTCGGATCCGGTATCCACTTTCACATATCTCAGGAACCTTTCAAGGACCTCGCTCAACTTTCACACCTCCCGAGCCTTTTCGGGGCGCCTCCAAAACCCTCTCATCTGATATATCCCTAATCCCATATACCTGCCATGAACGATGATAGGAAGGCCACCCCGAAGTGTCCCGCATGCGAGTGCGAGCTCAGGACAAACGCGAGACTGCTTGACATGACCGGATACCAGCTCGTGTTCTGCGGCAGATGCGGCTTCACCATGGGAGCTGTGAACTATTTCTGAGGGCTGGAGGATGGAACCGGCGGACGTTGCGAGATATCCGTTCCTGGAAGCTTCCAGGGACCACGTGAAGGCGCGGGGAATAAGCATGTCCGCCATATCGTCCGATGAGTTCAGGGTTGTCCATCAGTTCGCCAGACAGAGGCTTCTGGACGCCGTCGATGGCTCCGGCAGGCCCGAGATGGAACGCCCCGGGGATGTCGAGGCGCTGATCCTGTCCTATCCGCTATCCCGCTTCATCGTATCCGCGATACGCGATCGGAATCTGGTAAAATGGTTCTCGCACAGGGAGGCCGAGGTCGCCGCCGATAATCTCGAGAACGAGGGCCTGGAAGCGATGCTCTCGATCGGGGCCGAGGTCGGCCTCAAGGCATATCCCCCTCCCGTGGAGAAGAGGATCGAGCCTCCAATGGTCCTGAAGGGGGTGAGGCCTTCCGGGGATGACCTGATCGAGAGGGACAGGCGGAGCTACTGGGTTAGGATGACGGATTACCTGTCAGCAAGGTCGCACATCACTGGACAGGAATGGGACCTATCCAATCAGAGGCTGGTGAATGGATATATAGAACTCAACAGGAGGAGGTACATACGCCTTGTTCAGGAACTGATAAAGACCAGGATAGAATCAGGGCTCGAGCCCGGTCCCGACATCCCCTCACATGGGGCGATAAGGGATATCGCCCTTGAGATCAAGGCCAGGGTCGATACCAGGAGAAAGGAGTACAGGCCGATCAGCATGGGGGCGGTCACCATAACGAGGATCCCTCCATGCATGAGGCAGGCCCTGGGGATGACCCAGGCAGGGGAGAACCTGCCGCACCATGCGCGATTCGCCCTTGTCGCTTTCCTCAACGCGATAGGGATGGGGCCCGAAGAGATATTCAAGGTATTCGCCACATCACCGGATTTCAAGGAGGACATCGTACGTTATCAGATCGATCATATAAGGGGAAGCAGTTCCGGAACTGAATACAGGGTGCCCGGATGCGAAACGATGAAGAGCACCGGGATATGCTTCAACCCCGATTCACTTTGCGAGAAGGATTGGATGAACAGCCCCTATACATATTATCGCGTCAAGGGGAAAAAAAAGGGCGGCTACATCGGAAGGTAGCATTTCATGACGTAGGCGTCCGTCCTGTCATTGTAATATTCCTTGATCCTCGAAACCACCGAGAAACCGTTGCGTGAATAGAACTCCACGGCCTTTTCGTTGTCAACGCCGACCTCGAGAACGATCTCGTTCATCATCCGGGACACGCTGTGGTTCTTGCATGCCTCGAGGAGCATCTTGCCGATGCCTCTTGATTGGTTCTCCTCACTCACCGCTAACATGAGTATCCTCATGGTCCTTGACGTGAGCGGCACCGACAGGACGAATCCGATAACCGAATCTCCTATCAGGGCCGCCATGAAAGACCCCCCTGCCCTCTCAAAGAGATGGGTGAACAGCTCCAGGCTGTATTCCTCTCTCAGCATCGCGTGCGCTATTCCGTTGATCTGTTCGAGGTCCCTTGCCTGGACCCTCCTTACGATGACCCCTTGGACCACGTACCATGATCAATTGACTGATAGAATAATCTATTCCGATATTTCCTTGACCGTGAACGTGGGTCCGCCGGATGTGGAGGGGCCGCACTCGCATATCATATCTGCTCCGAACGATACGCTGGATAATCCCGCTATGTAACCGGCGGTCATTGGGAATCCTTTATCGTCCTTCATTCGGGATTCGAGGGGATCGGCGACCTCGATGGTCGCCGTCCTCTTCCTCGAGTTGATCGCCTTGATCCTCATATTGCCCCATCCAGTGGACCTGGCCAGCCCTACGGCAAGCTCCATCTTCTTGGCGGGATCGAGGTTCTCGACCTCCTGATCGAACTCTTTTATCAGGGCTCCGAAAAGGTCGCCTGAGGCCCTCTTGCCGTAAGTATAGGCCTTCTCCGGCCTCGCCTTCACCAGGGCCTTCAGCATCCCCGCCGATACGATCACACCTCCGTCCGCGCCCATGAGGGACATCCGTCCGGAACCTGGAGAGATCGCAAGCAGTTTATGCAGGTTCTTGGGGTTGCCCGTGATATTCTTCGCAAGCTTGTAGAATTCGCTCTCCATGTCAAGGACCATTCAAGCACCTCACTTTCTCGTAACGGTCTCTATCATCGAGTCGAAGAGGTCCCAGGTGGAGAACTCGGGGTGCACGCTACAGCTGATGGCCTTTCCCTCGCCGTACTCCTTGTAGGCGATGGCCCCCTTGCCGTTGAGCCTGGGGTCATCGTCCGAATAGGTCGCGACTATCATCTCATCGGGGGGTTTTTCCTCTTTTTTCAGCGACGGATGGATGACGTTGTTAGAACCGTAGGTTATGGCCGGACCCCGAAAGTAGAGCGAGGAGAACCTGTCCCCGGAATACTCTCCCAGGACCTCAGCGACAACGTTCCTTGCCTCGGGAGGTCTGTCGTAATCGACCGGCTCTAGGTCGACGATACCGGTCCTAGGGCCGTAAACAGCATCGAAGTCGAAGAGGCCCAAAGGTTTGATCCCCCATGCGAAGGGCCTTGCGTATAACGGGACCTTGATGGACCTTCCAACTATTCCTGAGGAAGCGCAAACGGCTATGAGCCCGCCTCCGGACCTGACGTAATCGAGCAGTGGGTCCCTGTAGACCCTGACCATCCTCCTGAGAAAGTCAAGGAACTCGAAGAAGCCCCCCTTGTCGTGTGTTTTCAATGGAAATGCCCCAGGAAGGAAGACCACATCGTATCTGGCAAGAATATCCTTGATCATATCCTTGGGTCCGATCTTCTCGTATCTCACACCAGTCTTCTTGAAGGCCTTCTCCTCGTAGCGCTCGCCGCTGGCTTGATCGTGGTATAATGCGATGCGTCTGGTCATCCATGGGCCTCCAGGGAGTGTTCTTATCGGACGGAACCTTCCATGGAAGGCCCATCATTTATATAAGCAGAATGGGAAACAATAACAGCTATAAATCTTTTTTTTCCCGAAATGACCCACTCGGAAAAAATGACATGACGTTTCTGGACACGATGGGACGATGAACTTCGTAATCAACGGGATTAAATATGGTATGCGCATAAGGCAAGCGGTGATACGATGTACTCGTCGAGGATGAACGGCATCCAGCTCTCAGGGATCAGGAAAATGTTCGATCTTGTAAAAGGGGACAGCGTCAACCTGGGGCTGGGCGAGCCGGATTTCCAGCCTCCGCCCGTTGCCATAAAGGCCGTCAGGGAGGCCATGGAAATGGGTTTCAACAAGTATGGACCGACCAACGGGATACCCCAGCTGAGGGAGGCCATCGCCGACAGGCTCAGGGGCTCGTGGAAGAACATAACCACCGAGAACGTCATTGTGACCAATTCAGGCACCGAAGGCCTGTTCTCGACCTGCCTGACGTTCGTGAACAGGGGCGAAGGCGTTTTGACCCCGGACCCAGGGTTCGTCCTGTACAGGCCTCACATACAGCTGGTTGAGGGGCAGATCAGGGAATACGGATTGGTCCAGGAGAACGAGTTCAGGCCGGACCCCGACGAGATCTCCCGTCTCATCGACGAGAGGTCGAAGATGCTCATAGTCAATTCACCGAACAACCCGACGGGGGGTATGGTGACCAGGCAGGACAGGGACGACCTTGTGGACCTGGCCAGGGACAAGGACCTCATACTCCTATCCGATGAGGTGTACGACAGCATGGTGTACACCGGCAACGTCCATCATTCATTCCTGGGACAGTACGAGAAGGCCGTGGTGATCAATTCCTTCTCGAAGATATACGCCATGACCGGTTGGCGGCTGGGATACATCGCGGCGGGAGAGGAGATACTTAAGAAGATCTCGCTGGCACATTACCACATGGTCGCATGCCCGGCCACCCCCATTCAGCACGGGGCGCTCGCGGGCCTGCGTTCGGCCGACGGGTTCGTCGAGACCATGGTCGAGGAGTTCCATGGCAGGAGGGACCTGATAACGAAGAGGCTCAACGAGATACCTGGGTTCACGGCCCTCTCTCCACCGGGCACTTTCTATTCCTTCCCCTCCTACGACCTGTACCAGAACGGCAGCAGGATCCCGTCCGAGGACCTTGCCCTGGAGCTTGCCAGGAACGGGCTGATCTGCTCTCACGGTACATCCTTCGGGGGACGGGGCGAATATCACATGAGATTCAGCTTCGTCAATACAAGGGAGAACATCCACAAGGGCATGGACATCGTTGAAGAGGTCTCCCGCAAGTTCGTCCGCTAACGGTTCGGAGGCACCCTCCCCTTGAGGATCCTTCCGCTTTTCTTCTCCCGCAGCATTATCCTGCGCCCGCCTCCGATCTCCCGGACCAGTTCCAGATTCCTGAATGCCCATACGACGCAAAGGACGATGAGGAATAGGAGCCCGATGACGAATATCAGGATCCCCCATGGGAAGCCGCCCTCGAAACCTGGGATGATGCTCTCATCCCCTTGATCCACGGGGGCTGGGGGGTCGACCTTCACGATGAAGGCCTCCTCGAAGGATGTGGACCCGAGTATGTTCGTTATTATCAGCTCTATGACATAGGAGGCGGTCCCGGGTAGTTCGCTGTCGGCGGGTACCGTCACGTTAACCTGGAACGAATATCTTTCCCCTTGGACGAGGTTGGAGAACGTCGAAGGTGTGATCTCAGCTGGCCACGTCCCTTGGGATATGGTCAGGGCCCCCGAGAGCTGCAGGAGCTGGTCCGGACCGCTCCTCGTTACCGTGAAATAACCCTCTATGACCATGACGGTATCGTTGGACCTCATGGCCTCGGAACTCACTTCCGGTGGGACCTCGATAGTAGCGGAGACCGTCTCATTTCCGGCGGATACGCCAACTGACCCCAGGACGAGGCCGAGCATCAGGACAAGGGAGATGCATATCGTTCTCACGTAGACGTTATGGGAAGACGGATATTGAACGTTTGCCCCTATTCGACCGTGACGGATTTGGCGAGGTTCCTCGGCTTGTCGATGGAGCATCCCCTGAGGTCTGCAACATAATAGGCCAGAAGCTGCATGGTTACCGATATCGCAAGGGGTGAGAACATAGGGTCGATCCAGGGGTATCTCAATATCCTGTCGGTATATCTGGACACTTCCGAATCGCCCTCCGGGGCTACGACCAGAACAGGGCTCGATCTGGCGGCACATTCCCCGATGTTCCCGAGCATCTTGGAATAGGTGTGATCGTCCGAGATCAGAGCGATCACGGGCGTATCCTTCTGGAGAAGGGCGAGGGGGCCGTGCTTCAATTCCCCTGCGGGATAGCCTTCTGAGTGTATGTATGAGATCTCCTTCATCTTCAGTGATGCCTCGAGCGCGGCCGGGAAATTTATGTATCGCCCGAGGAAGAACGCATGGTGGGCGCTCGAGAGCCATTCCGCCTGTGCCTTCACTGCCTCGGTGTCTCCCAGTACCTTCTCTACGGCCCTGATCGCGGACCTGAGCCCGTCCTTTACCTTTCTGAACTCGTCACGGCCGATGTGCCCGGTCCTGTGGCCTATCGTCGAGGACAAAAGATACATCATCATGACCTGGGAGGTGAACGTCTTGGAGGCCGCCACTCCGATCTCCGGGCCGGACCTCAGATACAGCGTGTGGTCCGCCTCGCGGGATATGGTGCTTCCGAGGACGTTCGTTACGGCAAGGGTGAACATGCCTCTGCGCTTCGCCTCCCTGGCAGCGGCTATGGTGTCGGCGGTCTCGCCGCTCTGGCTGATCAATATTACGAGGGAGTCCTCCTCCGTCCTGTCGGCATATCGATATTCGGAGGCCATCTCCACGGTCGTGGGGATCCCCGCATAGCGCTCGAACAGGTATTTGCCGAGCAGCCCGGCATGATAGGAGGTGCCGCACGACACGATCTTTATCGTCCTTGCCCTGACCAGCCTGGGCGGCAGCGCATCCTCGTCCGACATCCATCCCGCGAGGGTCTGATGCATCGATCTGGGCTGCTCGTGGATCTCCTTGATCATGAAATGTTTGAAGCCGCTCTTCTCGGCATCCTCCGGCCTCCAATCCACCAGCTTCCAGGTCCTATCGACATGATCCCCATCCCTGTTCCGGACGGAGATCCCGTCCGCCTTCACGACGGCCGTCTCACCGTCCTCCATGTAGAGGAAGGAGTTGGTGTAGCTCAGAAGAGCTGTAACGTCGGAGGCTATGAAGCCCTCTCCAGCTCCCTTGCCCAGTACCAGCGGGCTCTTCTCCCGGTAGCATACGATCCTGTCGGGGTGGTCCCGATGTATAGCAAGGAACGCAAAGGACCCTTCCAGCCGCTCAACGGCTCTGGCGACCGCCTCCTCGAGGTCCCCGTCATAATACTCCTCGATGAGATGTGGGATCACCTCCGAATCCGTCTGGGAGCGGAACTCGTGGCCCTTCGATGCCAGCTCGTCCTTCAAGGTTGTGTGATTGTCGATAATGCCGTTGTGCGCGACCGCTATCGTCCCGTCGCATGAGCAGTGCGGGTGAGCGTTCACCTGATTGGGGACGCCGTGGGTGGCCCATCTGGTGTGACCTATCCCTATTCTGGCCCCCTTCCTTTCCATCTCGGACGCCATGGCATCGATGTATCCGGGGGCCTTACGGACCTCGAGGTCATTAGCGCCCCCTGACCTGACGATCGATGCGAATCCCGCGCTATCGTAGCCCCTGTACTCGAGCCTTCTGAGGGAGTCCACGAGCACTTCGAGCGCCTCACGGTCGCCCAGGTATCCCACTATCCCGCACATCGTCGTCCACCTCACACCGCCCGGGTCATGTCGGGAAGGTTGTCCCTGATGTTCCTCATAGGGCCGATACTGCATCCGGAGCCGAGTATGACCCCGGGCCCTAGCGAGACATGATGTGAGATATGACAGTCGGGCCCTACGCATGCGCCGAGCTTCTTGCTGAACGACTGCCTCTCGAGCCTGATGGTATATTCCCCCCTCTCCACCCCGAAGAAGTCCGATATCGAGCAGCCGTTCGATATGATCGTGTTGGATACATTACAGTGCGAACCGATCCTGATATCGTCCATTATCAACGAGCCTTTGACCACTGACATTGGCCCGATGCTGCTGTTTATGCCGATCGAGGTGTTAGGTCCGATATATGCGCAGGGTCCGATGATCGATCCCGCTCCGATCCTCACTGGACCTTCTATGACGGTATTGGACCTCAACCGGACCTCGGGTCCTATATCCACGGGCCCTTTTACGACAACTCCGGGGTCGAGGCTGCCATCGTATCCGCCAGCGACACTCTGTAGGACGTGCTCGTTGAGGTCGAGGAGGTCGAACGGATACACCGCATCCAGCCAGCTGTTGGTCGTCTTGACCCTTATCCTCTTTCCCAGAGCGCGGTCGTTCAGGCATGATACGAGCTTCTGCGCCTCTCCAACCCCCATGCGTTCGAGAGCGTTGAATATCCCCTCATCGAAGAGATACGTTCCGGTGTTGATCAGGCTGGGGCCCATGGGGTCGCTGTAATCCCAGAGGGCCAGAGAGAATACCGAGGGCACCCCGGTTGATATAAGGTCCTCGGTGATCTTCTGTTTCTCTATTATCTGTTGAAGATGGTCCCCCTTGACAGCGACCTTTCCGTACTTCGAGGAGTTCGAGGAGGTGGCCGTTAGTATGCCCCATTCGTCTTCGGGTATCGACATCAGGTCCGCAATTCCCTTTGATGAGATGAGAGAATCCCCCGGAACGACCAGGAACCTGCCCTCGATCCTGTCCCTTGCCTGGAAAAGTGCATGGGCCGTGCCAAGTTGGAATTTCTGGTGTATGTATTCGATCTGGACGCCCAGGTCCCTGCCGTCCCCCAGATGGTTCATCACCTTCTCCCGCTGATATCCCACGATTATCGAGATCTCTCTGATATCGCACTCGGCCAGGGCCCTGACCACATATTCTATCACGGGAACGTTGCCTACAGGTAGCATCCCCTTGCTGAAGTTTGAGGTGAGGGGGCGAAGCCTTCTTCCCTCGCCAGCTGCCAGTACCACCGCTTTCATTCGGACCACCTTATCTCCGAGTGTAATTGATTCCTTAAGAAGCTTTCCGCATCATTGGTGGTTTGGTACGAAGATGGGACGTTTGGAAACGGTTCTCTCCTCATACCCCCGCACAACGGCGCACAATCGTAATGAGCGAACGACGATATAGTTGCGCCAGGTTTCGAAGTCCCGTAACGAGGTGTTGGCGACGAGAGGGACTTACAAAAAAACCCCACAGATATCTTCATGCTGTGTTGTGAGCCTTGGCTGATGTGGGTTTTTTTGACAGGGACTATCACATTCCCGCTCTCTGTTTGGCGATCTCGAAGTCGATGAAATCGCAGTGATGGATGAGGATCGCCTCGGGTATCCTCTTTACCGCGTCGCCCTCTTTGGAATGGGCCACTATTATGTGCTGAAGCTCCAGTGGCGCACCCACCCTCATGGCTAGCTCCATTCCGGTAACTGGATGTCTTAGCAGCCTGCCCTTCCTGCTGGCAACCACATTTCCATCCGGACCCCTCTCGTACTCCATCAGCTTACCCACGTCGTGGGTCAGCCCTCCGGCTATTACCAGGTCCATATCCAGGTCGCCCCTGGTCCGTGCAACGGCCTCTGCGGATTGCGTTATCCTGCGGGTGTGCTCCCTGAGATCGTAGGCCGCTTTTGGGATCAGCAGGGTGAAGGGGATGCCGTCCAGGCTCTCCCATCCCCCGTCTTCCATGGACAGGGCCCACATCTCAACGACCTGGTCCCGAAGTTCCGATGATCCGATCATCGAAAGTTCAGGGAACGCCTCCTTCACGTATCCTCGCAGCTTTTTCGGGTCCAAATTGATCGCCTCCATCACAGGGTATCATCGATTATCCTGTTAATCTCCGTCTCGATCTCCTTGTGGACCTGCTCCTGAATGTCCTCCGGGGCCATCTTGACGCCGAGCCTGGCGGATGCCTTGGCTATCTTGAATGCCGCTATGGCCTGGCGTATCTTGGCCTCGTAATACATTTCGAGAGCATCCTTGAACTCGGCCTTGAGATCGGGGTCCTCGTTCAACGTCTTTTTGACCTTGCCCTTTATCTCATCCTTGATCATATCCCTGGCTACCTCGAGGATCAGGTCCTCTCCGCCGAATATCTCCTCAAGGGACGACGAGAACATCCTGCTGACGATCTTCCTTTCATCGGACATAAGACGATGCACCCCTTTTTCGGTTGGAGTGCGGATGATGGGATTAACAATAGATAAAACAATCTATTTGTCGATGCCGGGGAACATCGAGTCGAGTATCCCGATGACCACATCCGAGTCGATCCTTCCCCTGCACGAGGCCATCACGGCACCCAGCAATCTACCCTTATCCCCATTCGCATAAAGGGCCGCCAGTTCTGGCCTGGCCTTGGCCGTCTCTTCCGCCGAACGCCTTGCTTGGGGCCTTTCCAGCTTCTCGAGGACAAGGTCCCGGACGGCGGAGCCGCTGGACCCCCCTTTATCGCAGACGTGGCGCAACGCCTCGGGTATGGCATTCAATGTTATCGCGCCATCCTTGTGCATGCGCAGCAGGTCAAGGACATGCTCCCCGCCCAGGCGGGACGTGTCATGCCCTTTACGCATGAGGTCCTTGAAAGTCTCCATGAGCGTCCTCGCTGCGAGGGGAGCGCTGCACCCTTCGGATAACGCCTTTTTGTATACGGGCATCAGCTCGGACACCACGAGCATGCGGGCGTTGTCCGGCGAGACCCCGAGCGAGCGCATCTCCTCTTCCTCCTCCCAGTAAGGTAAGGACGGCACAAGCGACCTCACCCTCGCCAGTATTTCAGGGGTGACCACTATTGGAGGCCTGTCGGTGTCGGGATACATCCTGTCGGGTCCGGGCAGTATCCTCTCGAAGGAGGTCTCATCAGGGCCAATGACCTGCCGTGTTTCATGGGGGACGCCGTCGAAAGCCTCCCTGCAGCGAATGTATATCTCCCGTACGGCCGTGAGCGTATCCGCCTCGTTGCCCGCGACGAGGACGAATGCGTCATCCTCATCACCTCCGAGATGGGCCATGATCCGTGCGTACAACTCATCGTCCATGCCCTCCGGGGGCCGCATATCCGATGAGAATACGTTCGGTAGATGGTCCAGGCATGCGATCACCCGGACCCTGCCCGAGATCTCGTCGATGAAACGCTGGGAATGATGGGTGATGTGTGAGAATAAACCATTGAAGCCCGGGACGAGCACGGCCATGGCCCTGTGCTCTCCATCCGAGCGAACGGTCTCGGGCCAGATGTGCGACATCGAGGGCACATGCCTGCCCTCCAGATGCGCGGTCACGTCCGAAGCGGACATCGTATTGAATTCCTCGACGTCCATGTTACCCGGGTCCAGCCCCCGTCTTTCCAGCTCCTGGGCGATGAGAAGGAGGTTGTGCTGCCGTATCGCCTCCCCGGCGGTTATCGTCGGGATCAGGTCCAGCTTTGGGACGCCCTTGATCTCGACCCTCTTTCCGCCCTTAATCGATACGTTGACGTCCTGGCGGGTGGCCCCGGCCCCTCTCCTCACCAGACCGGTCGAGCGCATCACCCGGCCGATCCTCTCGGAGATCTCCCTTGCCTCTGTGGGGTTTTTCGCGACGGGCTCGGTCACCACCTCGACCAGAGGTATGGACAGCCTGTCGGTCCGGAAGGTGACCTCGTGTCCGATGTCCGATACCTCCCTGCAGGCGTCCTCCTCTAAAGAGATCTGTCGGATATCGAGGTCCCTCCCGTCCTTCCAGGGGATCCTTCCCCTGAGCGAAACGATGGCGGTCCTCTGGAAGCCGGTCGGGATCGTCCCGTCCAGATACTGTTTCCTCGAGACATGCACCTCGTCCACAAGGTGGCTGTTCAGGGCTGAGGCGATCACCAGGGATATCACGAGCGCCTCCTCGTCCATCTCGAAGGGCGGGGTGTCATCGATCTCGTACGAGCAGCAGGTGTCCCTGTAGAACTGATAGGTCACGTTCTTTCTGGTCTTGAACTCCATGAGCGCCGTGCCGTCATAGGTCCCCATCTCGGATAGCGTCGGCCTCATATGTCGAAGGATGGTGTAATGTGGTGGGTCATTGCGATAGACGGGGGGGCAGCGGCAGAACAGCTTCCTCTGTGTCTTGAGCTGCTGGTGGATCTCCATCCCGCACATGAAACCCATATCCTCGAAGTAAGAATCGTCCATCTTATACACCCGCCGAGGGTTCTGTTGGTGAAAAATACCCCTCTATAATAACCTGATGGTGTGCCAAAAGAAGCTGGTCCGTGAACCCTTCAGGCGACGTCCCCTAACATTGTTTTCGATGGAGGATGGCCGAAACAGAGCCCAGTTACGGGATTCATGCAAATGCCGTCCAATAATCCTTATATATGATTCAAGCGCTTTTATAGCTTCAGTAGTCCAAGCCATAGATATTATCCAAAGTACAAGGGTGATGATGATGATCGGAAAGAAGACCATGGCCTGCCTGGCCCTGATAGCATTGTTGTTGACGACCTCCTTCGCCGCCTTCTCGATGGGCGGGGGGGCGGATCCCTCTGTCCCGCCTTCGAGGGGTCTTAAGGGCCACAGCGAGACCTACAACATATCCTTCAACAAGCCCACGTTCTACGGAGATACTGATCCGAACTATGCGGACAACGTCCTCGAGAACAACACATGGGACGACATCGCCTTCGTCGTCTTCCTCCAGGACATGAACCGAGTCAAGGTAAAGGAGAACCTGGGGGCCCAGTCAACGACCGCCGACTGCGGCGATATCTATCAGGTGGTGTTCGTGGAGCTGGATGGCGAGACGGTCGATACGGGAACGAAACAGCGCATCCTGATGGAGGATTTCACCGCGACATGGTGCGGATACTGCACCGCGGTCGTGGGAGCGATGGACAGGATGGACCACGATTCCAACTGGTTCCCCGAGAAGTACATAGGCGTCGAATGGCACAGCGGCGGAGGGACATACGGGACCGGGACCCCACTATCGGTCGCAACGGCCAGGAGAAGCAGCTACAACATCGGCACGGGCATACCCAGGTACATCATCGACGGCATGGACCCCTGGGTCGGCGGGAACACAGACCCGAATCACACCGCGACCGAGACCAACATAAAGAACAGGATAAACGCGAGGGTGGGGACGGCCATGATATCCATCGAGGCCAAGGCCGGCCACGACGACACCAAGGCCTGGGTCGAGTTCACCTTTACGGTGGAGGACCCGGATTTCGACAACATCAAGGTGGAGGCGAACGCCATCCTCATGCAGAACGCTCACCCGAGGAGGCACGGCACCAACAACAAGGCGTACCTTGGCTGGATCGCGAACGATCACAAGAAGTTCAGGGTTCTCGAGGTCGAGGGCACTCCGCCGTCGATATCGGACATATCGCCTTCCGAGGGGGCGGTAATCTCCGGAGATGTGGAGATCACATTCAATGCCTCCGATCCGGACGCCGCGGACGACAAGATAAGTTCGAAGGTCGAGATCAAGAAGAGATCGGCATCGACCTGGAACACGCTTTCCAGGACCGAGGGCAAGTTCATCTGGAAGACCGCCGACATGAGTGGGGGAACCTACCTCTATCCCGACGGCGAATACCAGGTCAGAATAACGTGCACCGATTACTGGGAGGACGTGACAACCACTCTATTCAACGTTAGCGTGCTCAACCCGGATCCCCCCCAGATAATCCTGCTCGAGGACGATATCTCCTCGCAGTTCAGGAGCGGGAACGTAGCCCAGGGTGTCATTGACATAATCTGGGCCGCAGCGGACGACGAGGACGATGTGGAGGACCTTCTCGTGAGCCTCTTCTACAAGAGGTCCACCGATCCCTGGACCGCAATTGCCGAGGACCTGCCCAACACCGGTTCCTTTTCATGGGATACCATGGACCCCAGAGTTCCGGACAACACCAAGTACAGGATACTGGCGATCGTCACGGACACTGATAACATGACATCGGAGGCTGTCACCTCTTTCGAGTTCACCATAAACAACCCCGATCCCCCTACGATAGAGCTGAATTCCATCAACGTCGAGGACCTGGAGCTCTCCGGTACCGTCTACATAAGGTGGACCGCCCTCGATGAGGAGGACGCTACTCAGAACTTGCTTATCAACATCTATCTGTCCAGAAACGGAGGCGAGGATTACGAGGCGTACGAGACCGGGCTGGCCAACTCAGGTACGAGGGCGTTCGACACGACACAGCTGCCCTTCGGGACCAATTACCGCCTGCGTCTCAGGGTCATCGACACGACGGGAATGTACGCGGAGGTAGAGACCCCAGTGTTCGCGATTTACAACAACGAGGCCCCCATAGGGTCATTCCTGAATCCCGAACAGGACGACAAGGTGACCGGAGCGGTCGAGATAGAATGGTCCGCCAGCGACAGGGAGGACGCCCCATCCGACCTGAAGGTCGATCTATGGTACATGTCGAGCATATCGGGATACTGGACAGAAATAGTGGTGGACTATCCTAACACCGGAACTTACGAGTGGTTCACGGACGAGCTCGAGGACGGGGACGGTACGTACACCTTGAAACTCATAGTTAAGGACAAAAGAGGTCTCACGTCCCCGGCGTACACGATCTATTTCGAGGTCTACAATCCCAAAAGTCCGGTCATCTCGTCCCCCATCATGCCTAACAAGGACCTCTCCGGTTCGGGGACCTTCACATGGATAGCAGAGGACCCGAACCCGGGTGAGACCGAGCTTCTGACCCTGAACGTATACTATTCGACCGACAAGGTGAATTGGATCGCCCTGGCGGAAGGTATATTGAATACGGGGTCGTTCAAATGGGACGTCACGAACGTCCCGGACGGCACCTATTATCTGAAGGTCGAAATACCCGATCCGGTCGAGGAGGACCTCTTTGCCCTGCATATTTTCGAGGGCGTGGTCATCGACAATCCCGATCCCCCGACCGTGGAGTTCTCCCAGGTCCCGGCGAAGGGAAGTAACGTAACTGGCGAGATAACCTTCGCCTGGTCCGGGGATGACCCTGACGGAGACCGCATAATGTATTCCTTCTACTACAGGAAGTTCGGAACGGGCGAATGGACGCTCGTCGCCTCCGAGATCTCAGGCACCTCGTTCGTATGGAACACCTCGGGTTTGACCACGGGGGATTACGAGGTGAGGATATTGGCGCGGGACGACTCGTCCAAGGGTTTCGAATCCGAGCAGATATACGGTCCCTTCCAGATCTACGTCAAAGTGGTGGAGGGAGGCGGTAACGGCGGCGGAGGCGGAGGCACGCTCCAGCCTGAGGACGAGGGGGACGATACCCTTCTGATCGTAGCGGTCGCCATACTCCTGCTCCTCCTCCTGGTGGTCATAGTCCTGGTCGCAGCCGTGCTCGTCAAGAGGAGCAGGGATGCGCAGGCCGCTCAACTTCCCCCGCCAGGGGGGCTGATGGCTCCGATGCCGCCTGCTCCCCTTCCGGGGACCGCCCGGCCGGACCTGCCACCGGCGACATCTCCTTCTCCAGGCGTTCCATCCAAGGAGGATCCCTCCTCCATGGGACAGGATGCCGGGGAAGGGGAGATCAGAACCGGGGAAGTCCCGGATACCCCATAAGGGCATCTTGCGGATCAGATATGTAGTTCCTCGATCCGCCCCTGGACGATCTTGAACAACACAGGCGTCAGGATGATGGTCTTCAGGGTGACTATGATGACCGCAGAGAACTGTCCCTGATCGTTCAATCCCTTCTCCGGTCCGAACTGTATCAATAAGAGGGGTCAGGCAGAATATGAACAGGAAGGAAACGGCGACCCCGAGCGCCCCGACCACGATCGAGATGACCTTCTGGGACCTGAAAGATGAGAGATCGGTGAACAGCCCTGAATGGAACATGATCACGATGATCCCGAAATCGATGAAGAGAGATATGTCATGGTCCATCGAGAGGATGTTCAGCAGCAAGGGGGAAAGGACCAATCCGCCTATGACCTCGTCGACCATCGAGGAGTCGCCCAGCCGCTTTGCCAGGAGAACCAGCAACCTGCGCACCAGCAGATTCAAAAGCTGGGCGATCAGAATATCTTCTACGGGGGAAAAGAACCCAAGGCTTAGATACCATTCCTCAATTGAGATCCTCTTTTAGGACCACCTTTCCCTTTCTGAACACCCTGACCACCCCGGATGACGATAGCGCGAACGATACGGCATCTGTCGTATGGGTAATTGAGGCAGCGGCGAGATGCCTGCCGCCGAGACCACCTGTCGTCTGGACCTGCGGGTCGACCATGATGTACCTGCCGGCGGAGATCACCCTGCCCTTGGGGTCCAGAACGAAAGCTCCGTCCAACTGGGCGAACTCCTTTACGGACTCCCAGTTCTCATGGGTCATGATGGACCTTGCGCTCTCCTCCTGTCCATGATAGGGGTTGATGACAAGCTGTCTGCTCCTATCCATGACCCTGTCCACATCCCCGACGATGATCAGCGTGCCGATATGCTTCCCCTCCCTTCCCTCCAGATGGATCTCGAAGAGGATCTTGAGTATGGTCTCGATAACCTCGCGGTCGATGGCGTCCTTGAGCTGGTCCATGACGCGGTAGAAGGGCATGGAGGACGAGTTGAACTCCAGCATGAACCTGAACGGGTAGTCCGAAATCAGTATGACGTCCATGTCATTCGTGATGTAGCCGCCCAGGAATATCCGAAATATCAGCCTCTCGATGAAGTTCATGAAGTAGATCGAGTTCTCCAGGTTCCTGCTGTATGTATAGTAGATGACCCCTTCTTTGACCTGGACGTCCTTGTCCCTGGATGTGAGGACGATGGTTCGGTCAGATTGGACCCTGTCCATGACCTGATTTATGAAATCCGCCTCATCGGAAAGGACGATGGATAGGTTATGGTGCTTGTCGGAATCGAACAGTAGGCTTGATACCTCGGACATTGATATCCTTGATAGTATCGCAGTATAAATATAAAGCTTTCACATTCTCAAACAGTCGATCGATGTGAGCACATGGAAAGCGATAGTTTCGAGAGGCCCTCCGTCATGGAGATGCCAAGGGCAGTGATGATCAAGAGCGATGCCGTGGAAGAGGTAGGCCAGCTATGCTCCAGATACCATCTCAAGGGGCGCGCCGTCATCGTGTGTGACAGGACGACGTCCGAGATAGCGGGACGAAGGGTGTCCTCATCTCTTGAGGGCTCCGACTATGATACCGAGATCATCGTGATAGAAGGAGCTACGGATGTGTCCACATGGGCCGTCGATGAACTGGTGGAGGGCCGCTCGAACAGCTTCATCATCGGCGTTGGAGGCGGCAGGCCCATCGACGTCGCCAAATACGTGGCCACCAGGCATGACCTTGACTTCGTATCGGTACCCACCGCTGCATCCCACGACGGCATAGCCTCTTCCAGGGCCTCCATCGAGATGGACGGCAGGAAGAAATCGATCCCGGCGAGGTCCCCGATCCTGGTCATAGCCGATACAAGGATAATCGCCGATTCCCCCAAAGAGCTTCTCGTCTCCGGATGCGCCGATGTCATATCCAACTATACCGCGGTCTTGGATTGGAAGCTATCGAAGAGGTTAAAAGGAGAGCCGTTCAGCGAATATGCGGCGGCCCTCTCCGAGATGACCGCCAAGATGATCCTTCAGCGGGCCGGAGCGATCAAACCGCATCTCGAGGAATCGGCCAGGGTCGTCGTTAAGGCCCTGGTAAGCTCATCCGTGTCCATGTCGATCGCCGGTTCCACAAGGCCCGCGAGCGGTTCGGAGCACATGTTCGCGCATGCCCTGGACATGATCGCCCGGAAACCGCCCCTTCATGGGATCGAGTGCGGTATCGGGACGATAATGATGATGTATCTGCACGGAGGTGACTGGCGGCAGATAAGGGACGCCCTGGTCCTCCTGGGCGCTCCGGTCACCGCATCCGGGATCGGGGTGAACGACGAGGATATAGTCGAAGCCCTCACCAAGGCCCACGGGATCAGGCCCGAACGCTATACGATATTGGGGGACGGGATCACGAGGGCAGCGGCCGAGAAGGTCGCTATGGAGACCGGAGTGATAGAGGGCCCTTAGGCCAGGTCCGGGACCTTCGACAGGTCCCTGAACGATGCCGCCAGGGACAGGACTCCCATCACCGAGCATCCCGCCGAGAACGGCCAAAGGAACCCTCCGGCGAGGTAGAGCATGGCCAGGATGTTGAAGAGGCCCAGCATTATCGTTGGGAAAGCAAGGACCTTGTGCAGCGGCATCCTGCCCATCCATCTCCTGCAGAAGATGAGCGCGGTCCCACCGCGAATTGCAGGCACACCCACAGCGAACAGCACGAGCCCTAGAAAGCTCTCGGCGCCGATGTCGAAGTTGGCGAAGTATTGGCCGGAGATGAACAGGAGATAGGCGCCCGAGATCCCAAGCGAGAAGGAGAATATCATGAACGGGACGTCCGTCCGGCCCCTGAACTTCTTCCTGTTGGCGTATATCCTGTATAGGAGGACCTCTCCGAGGCTCAGCAGTATCCCCACTGGGATGACGAGAAAGGTCAATCCGTACGTTATCGAGAAGTAGATATGGGCGACAACGACGATTATGCCGATGAATATCCCTATGATATATGTGATATTGAGGTCCTTCTCATCCAACTTGCGCTCGTACCACCAGGTCGCCAGGGTCAGCATCCCAAAGGTTGGCAGAAGGCTTATGATGGAAGCGAGGAACATCGCGAGGCGTACATCCATCTGATGGAGCGAACATCCACGCATCTAATATACGTTTTGTCGCCCGGCAATATTACGATATTTCAGCCGAAAGGCTTTTTACGGCCAAGGGATGTGCCAATGACCATGAGGGACAGACGCTGGACCATGTATGCCCCGGTCGTTCTCGTATTGTTCATGTCCGTCCCCTTGGTGTTCACCACTCTCTATGGTGATTTTCAAAGGGCCCGGACCCTCGCCGGGGACGTGGTGGGATCCTCCTCGTTCTTCAAGGGCATTTCCGATGACAAGACAACCACCGTGAGCATCGTTCCGGATGTGTTCATCGACAGGACGATCCCCGATGCCAGGGAGAACGTGACCCTCACCAACCAGACAGGCGGGCAGCAGGAGGTCAACCAGTCCACTCCTAAGGGGGCGATCTTAAAAGGGATCCTGAACGCCCTCGTCATGGTGGGCATCGCGATCATTTCCGCCTTCGGGCTGTTCTTCCTCTTCAAAAGGAGAAGGAAGCTCACTCTCAAGATGATATTCGCGGGAGCGATCTGGATGTGCTCCTCGCTGTCCCTGTTCCTTTACATATACATGTTCAGGGATTTCCTAAAAGGCGCCTTGGGGATACAGGTGACGCTGGGAGCCCACTTTTACATATTTGCCCTGGTGGCGGGTTTCTCCGCCGGGACCTATATTGTCCTGAACATGGTCTTCAGGTCCCTCGAGCCCCGGCGGAAGAACCCGGCGCTGATAGCCTTCACCATACTGTTGGGGCCTTTCCTTGCCGTGGTCCTGCCGATCAGCTTCGTGATCTTCCTCTTGATAGGAGTTTCCCTCTGGGACCTATGGGCTGCGAAGAGGGGGGTGATCAAGGATATCGTGACCGAATCGGAGAAGGAGAGGTCGGCCCTGGCCAACAAGCCTTCTCACAGGACCGAACGTTCACCCTCCGCACCCGCGGTCGTTAAGAAGCGGAGGGCCAAGGGCCTTCTTCGCGTGGATAAGGGAGAGGACATAACCTCATACGGCCTCTACGAGGGGAAGCATTATTCTTTGGGTATAGGCGATTTCATCTTCTTCTCGCTGCTCTCCTCAACGGCGTTCACCTGGTTCATGCTGAAGATGCCCTGGATGGGTTACTACCAGTTCTTATGGGGGGAATTGATAGCCCTTCTGTTCACGGTCCTGGTCGCATGTGCGATAATATTGGGATTGAAACAGACGCTCTCCTACCTCGAAAAGGATTCGATAATGCCAGGTCTGCCGCTCTCTGTCCTATGGGGACTGATAGCGTTCCTTGCCTGCGCCCTTCTCGTCCAGGCGATGAACCTAATATTCTACGGGTCAATGGTCAATCCGTTCTGATCCACCTCATCGAAAATAATATCAGGAAAGATGGCCGATCATCGATGAAGAAAGGACATCACACAAACGTCCCCCGTTCTTCTTCTTCTTGGACCCCTGCCCTGCAAGCATATACGGTGTCGAATCCCTCGAATTCATATATAATATTATCTGTTTATTATGTACATATAAACGTAGGGTATATATAATTATCCGTTCACGCCTTACATATCTACTGTCACAATGGTCTTCTCAGACCCGAGCCATGGGATACCATTTTTACAGATGAGGAGATATCGATCCCCCTCCATGATCCGATCATTCACGACAATGGATATATACGATATCGAAGAATAAGGAGGCGGTGCATGGAATGAGTACATACTCTATCTTCCTGGCCTTGATCGTTCTCACCACTCCATTGATGGTTTTTCCCGCTTCCGGGGTCGAACCCAAGGACCATCCCGAACTGCATCCGATCGGGTTCCACCGGGGCATACTGCCGACGCCCGCCGCGGGCGAGGATCTCGCCGACACCTACAAAGAGGCCTCGTCCTACACCCAGTTCGTCCCGGTATGGGGCAGGCCAACACCTTTCTACGACCTCCCCTCGGACCTTGGGGGGTCCTGGGGGGACCTATATGTCGAGGACCTGATCAGAGGCAACGGGATGTTCCCCCTCATACACGTGAATTTCCACGGCCAGGGAATGTCCTTGATATCGCCTCCAGGGATATCCTCTCCTTCACTGAGCGATCCCGAGTGGAGGGGGGAATATCGCAAGGCCGCCTTGGACGTCGTCAATGCGTCCTCTCCGAAGTACCTCTCTCTGGGGAACGAGGTCAACAGATGGTACGAGAAGTATGGCGACGATCCCATGGACGATCACGCCTTCAGGCATTGGGTCAGCCTGTACGAGGAAATTTACGATGATGTGAAGGCCCTCTCCCCTAACACGACGGTGTTCTGCACCTTCGCCAGGGAGATCGTGTCCGAGAACAGGGAGGCAAACCTCTCTTTAATGTCGATGTTCGATCCCGACAAGCTGGATATCGTCGTGCTCACATCATATCCCCATTCGGTAATGGGCATCAATTCCCTATCTGACATACCCGACGATTATTACTCTGGCGCCCACGATCTCATAGCAATGAAACCCATGGGGTTCAGCGAGATCGCATGGCCATCGTTCTCGGCCTTCGGCGGCGAGGCCGCCCAATCCTCCTTCATCGTCGATGCCGTGAACAGGCTGACCAGGGACCAAGGGTTGGAACTCGAGCTGATCGGATGGTCCTGGCTCACGGACCTTGCCTCCGACGACAGAATAGGTCTGCGTTACATGGACGGCAGTGAGAAGTCCGGCCTGGACACTTGGAGGATGAACGAGGCGCCTTACTACGTCCCGGAGAACAGGGAGATAAGGCTCATGGAGGACTTCGGAGAGCATCGTTTCGATCTCAACAACGTCTTCAGAGACCCTGACGATTGGGACCATCTGACCTTCGAGATAAGGAACGAGACGGGGAACTGGAGCCTTGAAAAGAACATCACCCTTTTGAAGGCCATCATAGACAACGAGACCCTCGTTCTCCTCTCCAAACAGGACATGAACGGCGCCGCCCAGTTGATGATAAGGGCGATCGACCACGACGGGCTGTCCGTTTGGACGCTGGTCCAGATAATAGTGGATCCCGTTAATGACCCTCCCAGGCTGATCGTCCCTTTGAAGAATATGACCCTTCTGGAGGATCGATCGTCCTTCATAGACCTCTCCTTCTATGTGGACGATCCCGATGACGCATTCGAGGAATTGGAGATAAGTGTCCTGGGATCCCCCGATCTTGTCGCCACGGTGTCGAACCCATACCTCATCGTGTTTCCCAGAGAGAAGGACTGGCACGGCAGCACATGGGTGACCATCTCGATAACCGACCCTGAACCGCTTACCCTGTTCCTCAACATGACCTTCATCGTGGAACCTGTGAACGATCCCCCTTTTATAGACTTCCCGGACGTCATCGAAATGGACGAGGACTCATTTTTGGAATTCGACCTCCTCGATCACGGCGGCGATGTGGACAGCACTGAGATAGTATGGAACGTCACGGTCATCGAGGGCGAGGTCCAGGCAACGATCGCCGGGGCCTTGCTGAGGATAGGATCGGCGAAGGACTGGTCGGGGATCGGAAGGATCAGGCTGGACCTCTCGGACGGTGAGCTCAACGTCTCCCACGAGTGTTTGGTCAAGGTCTCGCCCGTGAACGACCCCCCACAGCTCGGAAACCCCAACACCACCATAGTCATGCTGGAGGACCAGGTACTCTATTTCGATCTTCTCTCCCTCGAGCCTTTCGATCCCGAGGGCACCTCCTTGTCATGGTATGTCCTCGAGGTGTCTGAGATGTTCAGATCGGTCTCCGTCCTCGATAACGATACATTGAGGATAGCACCAATGCCTGACGCTTTCGGGTACTCTAACATATCGACCCTTCTCAAGGACAGCTCCGGCGGTGAGACGCTCGTGGTCTTCGAGGTCACCATACTGCCCGTGAACGATCCACCTCATATCTCCATCAGGGAGGACCACAGATTCACCGTTCATGAAGGCGGGTTCCTCATCATCGATCTGGAGGAATATCCCTTCATCATCTATGACGTTGAGAGCCCGAACGAGGACCTCAGTATAGTTACCGACTGCCCTTATTGCACGGTCGATGGGCTGACCCTTAATGTCAGCATGCCCTTGGGAACGGTGATCGATGAGATGGTGATAGAGTTCAGTTTGAAGGACCCCGAGGGGGCCCTCTCCGATGCGATCGCCCTGGAAGTGCGGGTCATCGCCATCAACGACACGATCGTGTACCGGTTGAAGGTGTCAGGAATAGAATATGAGAACACGGACGGTATGCTTTCGATAACGGTGCGCGGGGACCCGTATCAGGTGATGTGGGTAGTTCTCTCGGACGGCCGGTCGTTGAAGATGAGCGAGGACCCTCCAGGCAACGGCAAGTACGTGCTGGTCCTCGAGGATCCCGGATGGGCCCAAGGCGAGAGGATCAGCTTCCATATCTCTGCCCGGGATAAGGGACCGAACGATACCCAATGGCATTCGTTCTCGTTCAGCTATGTGCCCAAAGATGAGGTGAAGGAAGAGGGGCCGGTGGCAGTGTGGATATATCTTTTGATGGCCATCCTGTTCCTCTTTCTCTTGATCGCCATGGCCTTCCTGCTCACAAGGAAGAAGCGAAGAGACCTATACGAGGAATGACGCGCGTATCCTCACTGGATATAGGAATAGGAGTATATGCCCTTTATATCGATGTAGCGCTCGTTGTAGGAATACTCAAGCCACTCCCGGGATTTGACGTTCGCCAGTCCCTTTATGGATACCAGGTACTTTCCCCGGTCCTCCTTCAAGGTGACCACGCCGTCCATAAGGCTCTCCAAGGCGTTGATCTCGTTCGGAGCGTGTATGCCTCCAGCCAGATCGAAAAGGGCCGTGGAGTTGTAGGCGGTCATCTTCGCATTGAGGCTGTTGACGAAATCAAGGGTCGGGTTGATCCCGTGCATCCTGATGACGCTGGAGAGCGAATCGAACACCACCCTGTTGTAGAAGAAGCTCTTCCCGTATCCCTGTTGGAACCTCTCTATCGCCGATACGAGACCGCTCAGATCTCCCAGACCCTCAAGGTATATGGCGAATGGGTTCTTGCCGATAAGCCCAGCCGTCTTGGTGTAGCAATCGATGTACGATACGAGGCCAAGCTTCTCGTGCTCCTCTAGCGCAGGGTCCATCTCCACGATCTTCTTTCTGACCTGGGAAGTTGTGGATTGAGTGAGGACCACTATTGCGGGCGCGCCGTTCTTTATACCTTCGGCCACGAACTGATTCAGGAAAAGGTCCTTGCCGATAAATGCGGCCCCCTGGACGAGTATCTTCGATCTCATGGGGAACCCGCCGTTGAGGAGCTCGTCGAACTTCTTGCCGCCGGTCCTCACGAACGCCGCTCTGGCACCGGCGGAGACCTTGACCGGTCTCTTCGCAGGAAGCCCTGAGCCAGGCTGTTCGTCGGGGGCCATCCTCATGCTCCTTTCCTCATTGCGGATCCCTCCTGAGACCATCGTTGTTCACCCTTACCCGGACTTTGCGGCCCTTGCCGCATTCCCTGTGCAAATGATGCCCTGGATATATAATAATAACGTCCTCACATTTAGGGCCATACAATAATTCAAATCATAAGTGCCATGTTTGTCTTGAGTATCGATTCCATGTTGTTCCTCGTAAGCTCGAACATCGCCCTGATGCAGTCGATGTTCTCCGGGACCACATCGGACTCCTGGTGTATGGCCTGGTAGTAGTATAGCGTCCCTTCGATAACGTGGACCCCATCCTTCCAGACGGCTATGTCCATGAGGTCCGACCTGGATGTCTGCATGTCCCGGGCCATCTCCATTATCTTCGAGGTCGATGTGATCCCGTCCTCTCCGGAAACGAACCTGACCCTGGGTGTACGGTCCCAGATGTCCAGGACCTCCTCGGTCGATGCGTTCTTACGAAGCTTCACAACGACCGAGTGAAGATGCATCAAGGTGGTGGGAACCGCCACGGCGGTCGTGTCGATGTCCAACCCCGGTATGACGGTCTTTACGTCGGGACCGTGATGCGATGGGACCTTGAGAACGGGGATTATGGAGTTCATCGGCCCTTTCTTGTCGTCGTTGGGATCGACACCCCTCCGGATCATCGTTGCATACACCTTATCGATGCCTATGTCCCTGTGGAGGGGGTAGAGGGTTCTGGTGAGCCCTGTGGTGTTGCAACTGACCACGCGGACATGGTCAGCTCCCAGATTGTCCCCGTAGTTGGAGAGTGAGTTGAAGGACCTGCCGGTAAGGTCATGCTTCTCCCCTCCCTGAAAGATGGATTTCACCCCCGCCAGTTTGTAGAGGTCGAGATTCTGCGCGCCCATCTTGCCGGGTGTGCAGTCGATGACCACATCGCATTTGCCAAGGAGAGCATCCAGGTCCCCACAGACCCTTAGGCCCGAAGCCTCGAACTTGGGGATGTTGTCCCTTATGGCGACGAAGAGGTCGAAACCCTTCTCCAATGCCAACCTCGCCTCGAACGTAGGCCTGGTCTTCGTGACCCCGACGACCGTCATGTCCTCCTGTGCCTGGACGGCGTCAGCGACCCTCTTTCCGATCGTTCCATATCCGTTTATCGCGACCCTTACAGTCATTCCTATTTCCCCTGGACCTGTATGGGCACGAGCCATTTAATAATATCCCAAATCGTTCTGATGTACCAGCAAAGTATTTTTTATGTTCACGTATATATCGATAGCGGGGTAATGCTTAAAGGAGGAAGCCAGGTGTCATATCGCGAGCTCTTGTATCCATCGTCTTGCGGGGCCATCGTCGCCGTCTTGGTGATCAGTGGTTTGTTCATCTTATCCGGCGGTTCGTTCGGCCATCCCGCCGCGAGCATGGCCCTCGACTACAACATCGATAACAGCACGCTTGCCGTCTCGATCACCCATAATACACCCACTCCAAACTACCACTACATCGAGACGGTCGAGGTATCCAAGAACGGGGCGGTGTATTCCACAAATACGTATACGAGCCAACCGACCCAGGGCACCTTCACGTACTATTATACCGTACCTGCCGTCGACGGCGATGTCCTTTCCGTCAGGACGGTGTGCAACTTGGCCGGAGAGATGACGGAGGAGATGACCGTAACAGGCCCCAGGCAGGACATGAGAATAGAGGTCTCACCTTCGATAACCGGGATCGAAGAGGGGCAAACGCGGGACTTCACCATAAACGCCTATTCCGGAACGGAGACGGTCGACGGCGTATCGTTCAGGTTCGAGATATCCCACGGGTCCGTATCGGAGGTCGAGGCGCTTGGCCTCGGCGGATACCAGTTCACCTACGAGGCACCAGAGGTCGAAACCGACGTGACGGAGACGATGACAATTACCGGTTCCAGGAACGGTTACAACGACAGCTCGGCCTCCCTGTCCTTCACCATATCCGACTCCGATATCCCTGACGACAGGATCAGGATCTCCTTGATGCCTCAGACGAAGCAGGTCGCCTCGGGAGCGGAAGTATCATTCATTGTGAGTTTGTCCGTGCAGGATGGCCCGGTGACCGGCGCTCAGGTCTCTGTCGAGGCGAGGATCGGAAGCGTGGGCGCGGTGACGGAGAAAGGAGGCGGGGATTACGAGTTCACGTACACCGCCCCTGTGCTCGATAGTGATGATGAGGAGAGGATCACCATTGATGCCTCCAGGGATCCCTACGAGAAGAACGATGCCAGGTACGAGTTCGATGTCCTCGCGTCCACGAAGGACGCGACCCTGGACGGAGTTATCGGCGGCAGCGAGTACGAATACAAGGCGACCGCCGCCGATGGGGACCTCGAGATACACTGGAGAATAGAGGGAGAGAACATCCGGATGGCGATCAGAGGTAGGACGACGGGATGGATATCCATCGGCCTCGAGCCCACCACATTGATGAAGGACGCGGATATGATCATAGGATGGGTCGACGGCTCCGGAGCGGCGCATATACTCGACTGCTTCTCACAGGGGAATTACGGCCCTCACCCTCCGGATACGGAAATCGGCGGGACCGATGACATACTGGAGTTCGGGGGGAGCCAATCGGGCGGTTGGACGGTGATCGAGTTCACACGCAAGCTAGTCACCGGCGACCGCTACGACAAACCGATAGACCCCCAAGGGGTCCTGAAGCTGATCTGGGCCCTGGGAGATGAGGATGACCATACCTCTCAGCATGCTGCCGCCCAGGCGAGGAGGGGATATCTGGAGATAGATCTGGCGACAGGGGATTCCTCCGAGAGGAAGGCCCCGGTCCTATGGCCGGTGCATGCCATCTTCATGACAGGAGGGCTTGTTCTCATGGCCGCTTCGACGATCATACTCTACACCTCCAGGAAGACGAAATGGTGGCTGAAGGCCCACAAGGGGGCAGGGGTGGCAGGAGCCATATCGACGGTCATAGGCCTCGCCGTGGGCATTTACATGGTCGGGAGGGCCGGATCGGGGCATTTGGGCACCCTCCATTCGATCCTGGGCGGGATCACCGCCGTAATGCTCCTGAGCTCGCCCGCTCTGGGCTTCATTCATTTCAAATTCATAAGAAGGACCAGGAACTTGAGGCCCGTTCACATATGGCTTTCGAGGATCGCGCTGCTCCTTATGTTCATAGTTATCGTCATGGGGCTTTTCCTCATCGGCATCTTCGACTGAGGAAGCCCATTATAATGACTGATCACTCCTCGCTCCATACATCGCCGCCTCGCTTCCTTCGTACAACGACAAAGATTATCAACGCGGCAAGGACCGCAAGGGCCATGAGAAGGAAGAGGATGATGAACCACCCCGAACTCGGCTCGTCCTCGGGTGGCCTCACATCGATGGTTTCCGTGTCCCGGACGCTGAAGCCCCTCTCGATCAGGACCCACGCGGTCGCCGGATCGGAGACCGACGCGTTGAGAAGGACCGTGTGGTTGCCGACCTCAAGGGCCGGGACCAGCACTTCCATGCCGTAGTAGGTCACTCCATCCATCGTCCAGGTGTAGTTCACCTCTCTATCGTCCGAATCCACCACCCTGAGCGTGATCGGGTCCCCCTTGAGGAACACGGCGCCCTCTGCGGGGGATATAACGATGACGCCCTTTGGAGGTTCAGCCTCGGGTTCAGGGGGCTCAGGGACTGGGAGGGGGCTCTGATAGGTGACCCGCCAGGTCCGGGCGGTTACGAAGGAACCGGAGGAGAGGTTCAGGCTCACATCAAAGGTTTGGTTGTGGATCAATCCCATACCCGTCACGTTCAGGGTGATGTTGTCCACATCCTCATGATAAGAACCCAGGTAGGTCCAGTTGGAGCGTATGGGATCCCCGTCCGGGTCGTATGCTGAAAAGCGAAGTGGGATGGAAGTGTTATCCCGGAGGGTTATGTTCTCCTCCTCCGGTTCGAATAACGCCTCGAAGGGCCGGTCGACGTCGATGACGTGGAGGGTCCACGAGACCGATGCGTTCAGCTCCCTGCTTGTGGCCAAAAGGCTGATGTGATAGGGGGAGCCTTCCGAGGAGTTCTCGCCCGTGAAATGGGAGAAGAACGTCAACGAGCTTCCGCTCGCTCTAAACTCGCCGTTGACGGACCAGACCAGTTCCACGTCGTCCCCGTCCGGATCGCTGACCGTGACGCTGAATGTCTCCTGTTCGCCCTCGTTTATCGATACGTTCATATCAGGCGGGATGGATCCATCGATCACGGGAGGCCTGTCGACATCGATCACGTGTATCTCCCAGTATGCCCCGCCCTTCTCACCCTCGAAATATGAATCCTCATCGAGGTTGAAGGCGATGATGTAAGGGACATCCCTGTGAGAGAGAGGGCCAGTGTGGTTCGCCGAGAAGGTATGGTCCTGTCCCGAACCGACATTATCGCCGTCCAGGGTCCATACACCTTCCATGCTCTCTCCGTATCGCGTCACGTTCACTGCGAAGTGCAAAGCCTCCCCCTCGTTCAAATACAGGTCTCCCTCATCCGGCGACAGGTTCCAGACCAGGGGCGCCCTCTCATCTACGAAGAACAGCCCTCTGGCCGTGTTGTTGTCCTCATCGATCTCCCGGATGTCGTTGAAGGGGTCCAAGACGACCGTGAAGCTGTGGTTCCCGGGCATGTCGGGCTTGTACGGGGCTTCGACGGTCATCACCTCACCGGCGGGAAGCGAATAGGGGCCGTGTGTCGTCCCGCTCGTGTTTCCTGTGGGATCCTCCACCATCAGCATGATGTCGAAGGTGCCAGCTGCGAAATTGGACGGGTTCCCCACCGTGATATCGATGATGAAGGGGTGGTCCAATGTGCCGTATCCGGTGCTGTGCGAGGATACCATGGTGTCATTGATGTTCAGGTCCGTCGCCTTGGTGGTCAGAGTGCATACGGCATAGCCCGTGGATGTTCCCACGGCCAGGGCCAGCACACCGAGGCTGGAATGGTCGATCAGGGTGGGCGTGTCATCCGCCTTCCAAGGGGCTTTCAGGTTCACTGAGAATTCCCTAGGACCTCCTAGGACCGTCGTGGTTGCCGCGAGGGTGCTTCCGGGGACGAATATGCTGATCGTCGCCATGATCCCTCCGTAATACCCCTTCAGGGTGAGGTCCTCACCGGCCCAGACAGGCTGCTCGCTGTCCACCCAAACACGCAGTACCGCGGATGGCCTGTGCCTGTAAAGACCGAGCTCTATGGGTATGTCCATGGAGATGCTGTCAGCTTCGATGTACAGGCTTCGGAAGACGGCGTTCCCGACGGTTTCGTTGTACATCAGGGTGCCACCCTCCGAGGTGGTGACGGGCCAGACGTCAAAGGTCCCTGCGGGGACCGTCCGGGAGCTCACGTTGAGGCACTCGGAGCGCAGGGCAAGATCGATCCCGGGGGACTCCGGCGAGAAGGGGAGGGAGGCCTTGACGCTGGTGGTCCAGTTCTCCCCGGGGATCAGGGGGAAGTCGTATTCCTCCAGAGGAGGGTAGTATTCGTAACCGAACGGGTAGTATCCGTTGAGATATGATTCTGTCCCTTCGACCGTCACGTTGGCAACCATCCTGTACAGGGCCAGGTCCTGCATCCTCTGCCAGAAGTAGCCGTCTATGTCCAGGTAGATCAGGACCTCGCCGTAGAATGGAACGTTGAGGCCCCCGCTGATATTGCCGTCGATCCCCAAGATGTAGACCGGATCGCGGTCCCCCGTCGATTCCGTGAACAGCATGTCCACGCTCATGTTGAGCCATCCGCTGAAAGGTATATTGACGGTGAACAGGCCCAGGTCCAGCCCGTAGGTGAACTCGGTGGTGTAGTTCCAGAAATCGTCGGTATGCCAGGTCGGCACATCGGCGGAGCCGTCCAGGTCAAGGACGGGGTCCGGCCGTCTAGGGGTCCCTGTTGCCGCATACGACACCATAACGAGCATCAACGGAACGAGCAAGGCGATAAAGGCGTTTCTTGGCATTATCCATACCCAAGGGCATGATGTCCTATCTTGGATATATAGGGTTTACCCTGGTCCGGACCCTCGTTCTGACCTGTGCGATCCCCACCCCGACGAGGACCAGTATCCCTGCTGCGAGCTGGGGCGGTGAGAGCCTCTCCCCCAGCATGGCGTAGCCCCATACAGCGGAGAACAGCGGAAGCAGGAACACGTAGAAGGTGATCCTCGAAACCTCGTCGCTCCGGTATGCTCTGTACCAAAGCAGCCCGGAAACGGCATAGATCCCGAAAGAGACGTAGAAGAGTGCGAGCAAGGATTCCGCTGAGGCGTTCAAGATGGAGGCGGGGTCCTCCCATCCGGCTATGCAGAAGACGGCAAGCACGGGCGCCGTCATGAGCCCCGCCAAAAGACCGTTCATGATGATCAGCCTCTCGGGCCTAGCTCCCCTGTTCAGGGCGATCTTGAGGAACATCGCGGAGACGGAGTAACTGACGGCCGTGAGCAGGTTCAGCAGGCCGCCCACCGTCTCTTTGGATGTAAGGCTGAACCCCTCGGACGAGTATGCGGACAGGAAGAAGGTGGCCGGGACCACGATGAAGAGACCCGCGACCTTGAACACCCCGATCCTCTCCTTGAGTACCACCGAGGCCAGAAGGATCGTGAATACGGGGCCGCCTCCCTGGATCAGGGAGGCCAGGGTGGAAGTGGATCCCGGGTCCATCATGAGCATGCCGATATTCTGCAGTATGTTGGGTAGAACCGACCCGAACATGGCCGTGCCGAGTATCGGAAGGATGGGCATTCTGCCCCCGATCCCCGCCGTGAAGAGTCCGCGGAACCCTCCCAGCACCCTGCACTTGCCTATGATGAAGAAGAAGCATATGAGGGAGATCGAGGCGATAAGTGGGCGGAGGAACGCCATGGTGACGGGAGGTATGCCGCGCAGGGCGAGGACGATGCCCCAGAAACTCGTTCCGAACATCGCCATCGACAGGATCGCGATCCCTGCGAGACCCAGCCTTCGATGTCCGTGTACCTCGGGTCGATCGTCCATGATGTATCCTCTCCCGAACTACGGTCATTTATATAACCTGATATTATCTTACGGTCACCACACCGAAAGGGTTTAATCGGACGGTCCATTTCTTTGGAACGGTCGAAGTGCGGGAGGGAAATACATGGCGCTCAACAGGAGGATATCGACGGGGATCTCTGGACTCGATTCCATGCTCAAAGGCGGTCTTATCGAGGGCAGGCCTTATGCCGTTATGGGAGGTCCAGGGGCTGGAAAGAGCATTTTGGGATGGCAGTTCCTCCATGAAGGGGCGATCAAGGGGGAACAGACCCTCTACGTCACACTGGATGAGCCCCATGACGAGATCAGGGCGAACATGGACTCCCTCGACATGATGGACCCCTCGATAAAGATCATGGACCTGTCTCCGGAGGACGTGGAGAAGGATGGGGACATCTCCTCCCTGACCTATCTGGACCAGGAGCTTCCGGCCCAGCTGTTGAGGTTCAAGCCAACGAGGGTGGTCCTCGACTCGACCACCTCGATCAGGACCATGGAGCCCGATGCGTTCAGGGCGAGGAGGAGGATACTCTCCATCATGAGGGTCCTATCGAGCGTGACCACCGAAGAGGACCATCCCATAACCTCGGTCCTGATAACCGAGACCAACGGGACGGAGCTTCCGGTGGAGGGATACCTGACAAGGGGCGTGATAAGGCTGCACAGTGAGATGGTCAAGGGAGTGAGGGTAAGGGCCATCTCCATAGACAAGATGAGGGGGGGCAACTTCGACGAGCACCTGCGCCCCATCAGGATCGGAAAGGGTGGAATATATGTGGCCGCCCAGGACACGATCATCATCGGATAGTGGGATACCTTGAACGCTGAAGGGCAAAAGGGCATAAAAAAAGGCGGAAAACGCGTCCTGACACCCGGCAGATACATGGTCAAGGACCTCTGGAGGAACAGATCGAGATCGATCTTCTCCATGTCCGGCATGGCGGCCTTGGCCTTTTTGATAGTCATCTTCTCATCGATCGACGCCGGTCTCGAGGAATATTTCAGTGACAGGGTCGGCGAACCCACGGAGGAGGAGAAGGAGCTCTTCGAGGTGAAGAGGGTGATGGACAGCTGGACCTACCTTGTCGCTATACTATGCACCATACTCTTCGCACTGATAGTGACCAACACGGCATCCCTGCATATCATGGAAAGGAGGTTCGAGATCGCCACGCTGAGGGCCATTGGCCTTTCCCACTTCGAGGTCTCGGCCCTCATGGCATCGTCCATGCTGCTGCTCATGTTGGTAGGGACCGCTTCAGGGGCCGCTCTGGGTGCTATATCGGCGCCCTTCCTGGACGAAGCACCCCTGTCATTGGGCGGGGGCGGGCTGGGGATCCCCCTGCTTCTGGACGTATCCGTGATCGCCCTGCTTGGGGCCATTGTGATCGTGGCCGGGGTACTGGGTATGCTCCCGCCCCTCATCATGATGAACAGAAAGAGTCCTCACGAGGTGCTCAGGGATGTCTGACGGGCAATTCATCACGGTAGAAGGGATAAGGAAGACGTACAGGGTGGGCGGATCCAACGTGAACGCCCTTGACGGACTGGACATGACGCTTGCCAAGGGCGAGATGTGCACCCTCATGGGCCCGTCGGGTTCAGGCAAGACGACGCTACTGAACATGCTAGGTGGGCTCGACGTCCCCGATGAGGGCTCCGTCCGTATAGGAAAGGTGGAGCTCACGAGGCTGAGCGAGGGACAGAGGGCCGCCTTCAGAAGGGGCAACGTGGGTTTCATATTCCAGTTCTTCAACCTGATCCCCTCGCTCACGGCCCTGGAGAACGTGCTGGTTCCCGTGATGTTCGACAGTAGGGACATGAGCGACAGGGCGAGGGAGCTCCTGGAGCGGGTGGGTCTCTCCAACAGGGAAGGCCATCTCCCAGGGGAGCTCTCCGGTGGGGAGAGGCAGAGGGTGGCGATCGCCAGGGCCCTCATAAACGATCCCTCGCTGATCCTCGCCGACGAGCCGACCGGGAACATAGACTCCGAGACGGCGAGGGAGATCGTGTCCCTGTTCAAGGAGCTGAACTCCGAAGGCAAGACATTGATACTGGCCACTCACGACAGGCTTGTAGCCTCGAGATCAGGAAGGAGTTTGAGGATGAGGGACGGCAGGCTCGTGCGCGGGGGGCCGCAAAAGAGGGCCCCGGCGGGTGATAGCGGATGATAGGGAGGACGTTCAACCCAGCGTCATATGCCATATCCCATCTTCGCCACGGTCTCTTCCGCTCGCTCACGACCGTTGCCACCCTGTCGATAACGCTCGCCTTTGCGATCCTGACCTCCTCCATGCTCCTGGGCGTCACCCAGAGGATCGACGAGGACGAGGGACTGCTTCGGGGAAACATACCAGGTTCCATAGATATGTTCTCGGAGTTCAACATCGACCCGGAACTGTCGGAAGAGGCCAGGTCTGCCCTTCTGCACTGGATGTTCCTGACGACGGCCTTGGTGCTCATCGTGGCCTTCTTCATCGTATACAACACAATGGCAATGTCCGTGGAGGAGAGGAGGGCTGAGATCGGCGTTCTCCGCGCCATAGGTTTCTCCACGGCCGAGGTGTTGAGGATATTCCTCATCGAGGGAGGAATGATCGGGATCATCTCCTGGACCGTGGCCCTCTTCCTCGGAATGCCGTTCATAGTCAACCTTGCCGCATATTTGATCTCCAAGGGGGACGGTGGACTATTCTTCGTGCAGCCGGTCATAGATCTCCCTCTGGCCGCTCTCTCTCTCGCGGTCTCCGTTGGACTTTGCCTGATATCGACCTATCTCGCCTCGATCAGAAGGATAAGGAAGCCTCCCGTCGATACCATGCGCCCAGCCGTATGACCCTTGGTTCCGGGTAACCTCTTATTAAGGATGAGGAGGATTCTCTAATGATGGAAAGAGCATCCTCGGTAAGGGAGATCATAAAAGATGAGCTGGACCGGGAGGACCGCATGAGGGAGGAGGCTTTCAACGCGTCCAGGTCCCTGGTCCGCATCTGCAGGGAAAGGATCTCCCTGAGCGTGAAGAACGATGTACCGGCCGATGATCAAGACCTGAAGGAACGTGTGTCCTCCCTCATCGCCTCCATCCCGGAGGGCATGTCCGGAAGATGGGGTTTCGTGGAGGACGCATTGGCCGAGGCCGCGGAGGCCATGATACTATCTCATCTGATCGCGGACGGGGAGATACCCTTGCCGGATGGGATCGGGATCCCCGCAAGGGCGTATGTCATGGGCGCATGCGATGCTGTCGGCGAGTTGAGAAGATGCATATTGAACGCGCTGCTGGCCAGCAGATATGACAGGGCCAGGTCCCTCTTCGCGAGCATGCGCGATCTGTCCGAGGTCATGGAGGGATTGGTTTATCCGGCGGGGATGTTGAACCTCAAGAAGAAGCAGGATGCCGTCCGTTACATACTGGACCGGACCCAGGGGGACCTCGTAGTGTCACTATCGACGAGAGGGTGGACCCCTGAGAACGAGGAGGCCCGATCCCATGAGTGATAAGGACGGCCTGGAGAAGCCCCCCTCCAGGGGGATCGCTCTAGACGAGGTCGTGGACATATTCTCTGGAAAGGGAAGCCCCCATCCGGTCAATGAATATTTACAGAGGTTGAGGGAGTTGATGCTCTCATTGGGTTTCGACGAGATCCAGACCGATCCTTTCATGGACTTCTCGGAGGTCAAGACAATGACGGGCCCGGTCTTCCCGGTGTTCAGGGACGCGATCTACCATGTCCAGCACAAGAGGCTCGCACCGATCGGACCCACCCCCCAGTTGGAGGTTCGAATAAAGGACCGGTATCCGGAAATGGACCTGGCGGTCCTGTGGAACCTAATTGACACCATAGACGAGGGGACAAGCGCTGAAGAGTTCATGAACTCCCTCCACGCCGAGCTTGGCCTGACGGTCAGGGACGCTGTGAACCTTATGAACGCGTTGCCGGAGATCACGGGCAGCGGCCTGGAGGACACCTCTCTCACGATGAGAGCGTTCATGCCCACCGCTTGGATGAGGACACTTCAGGCCACGTACGATCCCGCATCCATACCCATAAGGCTGTTCACGGTCGCCCAGAACTTCAGGAGGGAGGCCATCGAGGACCCCTATCACTTGAGGACGTACAATCTTCTCTCCATAGCCATAATGGGCTGCCCGCTGGACATGGACAAGGCCAAAAGCATCGTGAATTTCATATTGGACGAGATGGACATCAAGGACGTCGATCTCAGGCGCAAGGAATGCCCCTTTCCATATTTCGAGGAGGGGACGGAGATGGAGATATTCGGCGGGGATATAGAGATCGGTACCTTTGGCCTCGTCAGGGATGACATATTGAAGGGTTCCGGGATCGAGTGTTCGGTAATGCTTATCGACATTGGCGTCGAGAGACTGCTGATGTACCGGGAAGGTTACCCTGATATCAGGGTACTGTCGTTCCCGCAGTTCCATGCCGCCTGGGACCTTACCGATGAGGAGCTCGCATCGTTCATTTCATACAGGCACTCCCCCTCTACCCAAGTTGGAAAGGGGATAGAGGCCTCTATCATCGAAAGGCTCAAGGAGGGGGGCGGGTCCGAGGCAAGCAGGTCCGTGGCTTGGAAAGGATACATTGTCCGAACCAACGAGGGACACTCACTTTCACGGACACCAGGACCTGGGATGTCCCATTCCGTTCCCGTTGAGATCCTCCTCAGGGAGGCCAAGGAGGGGATGGGTATCTGCGGTCCGGCCGCCTTCAATGAGATCTTCGTCCTCGACGGTGACATACAAGGGGTGCCGGAACCCGAGAGGTCCAGGATGCTGGAGAGGGGGGCGGTCCCAACCGGGATCACCTACGCGTCCGCGTTCGCCAAGCTCGCTGCCTGGAAGGTGGAGAGGTCGCTGGAGCGAATGCACGCTTCGAAGAGGATAGAGATGGTCAGGGGCCTGCAGGATATCAATCTGCGCATGGACGACCGGGGCCTGCAGTTCGTCCTGAGCCGAAAGAAGAGGATGGACGTGAGGGCCCCTGTATTTCTCCGATTCTCCTTCAGGGCTCGTCAGCAATGAGTTCTTTCATACATCCCCTTTTGAACAGTTAAATAAGGTAGCGGCATGTTTTCGACAGCCATGACCACTTTGAGGAGGATGAAATGGGTCCTGCGCGATGAGGACCCGGTCGAAGCGGCATCCTTGTCCCGGGAGATTCGGATAAACCCTCTGCTCGCGCGTATCCTCGCTTCGAGGGGGATGATCGATACAGGATCCGCCGCGGATTACCTCGACCCGGACATCGGTCGCCTCCATTCACCCTCGTTGATGGCCGATATAGGGCGTGGAGCATCGAGGGTCAAGGAGGCGGTGGAGGACGGGTCCAAGATCCTCGTACACGGCGATTACGATACGGACGGGCTGACCGCGACGGCGCTTATGGTCCGTTTCCTCAAGAGCGCCGGGGGGTCCGTAGCCCACTTCATTCCATCCAGGTTCGGTGATGGGTATGGCCTCTCCGAGGGAGGTATGGACCATGCCTTGAAGGAGGGGGCGTCCCTGATCCTCACGGTGGATTGCGGGATCCGGGCCATGGGTTCGGTAAATACAGCAGCGGAGCGGGGAGTGGACGTGGTCGTCACCGACCATCACGAACCGGGCCCCGAACTTCCCAGGGCATACGCCGTGATCGACCCTAAAAGACCGGACTGCGGCTATCCCTTCAAGGACCTGGCGGGGGTCGGGGTGGCCTTCAAGCTGGCTTCCATGCTGCAGGATATCGGGCTGGAGGCCGACGCCCTATCCTATCTGGACCTGGTCTCGATAGGAACGATAGCGGACATAGTCCCGCTGGTGGGGGAGAACAGGGTGATGGTGGACAGGGGGCTGAAACTGCTCGAGGATACGGACATGATAGGGTTGAGGTCCCTGATGAGGGAATGCGGGATAGATCCCTTCATGGGGGTCAGGAGCGATGATGTGTCCTACAGGATGGTCCCCCGCCTGAACGCCGTGGGCAGATTGGGCGACCCCCGCATGGCGCTAGAGCTGCTCCTTACTAACGACAGGTTCGACGCCGAACTGTTCTCGAAGGAGATGAACGCCCTCAACTTCAAGAGGCGCAGCATCGGAGAGAAGGTATATTCTGAGGCCATGGCCCAGGCCATGGACGGCGGATATACCGAGGACATGTGCCTCGTCCTGTCGGACCCGGAGTGGCACCCGGGGGTGGTCGGGCTCGCCGCCTCGAAATTGTGCGAGGAGATCGGGCTGCCCGTCATAGTCATTTCCGTGGAGGGAGTGAGCGCCCGCGGCTCCTGCAGGAGCCCTTCGGGAGTGGACATGATCTCGGCGCTGGAATACTGCTCCGACCTGCTCGAGGAGTTCGGTGGCCATGAGAACGCCGCAGGATTGACCATAGTTCCGGACAACATCCCGGCCCTGAGGGAGAGGATGAACCATTATTTCGAGGTCCACGAGCAGGTTATGGGCCTTCTCCCCGTCGTCGAGGTGGACATCGATGCGTCCTTCGAGGAATTGAGCGTGGAGAGCGTATCGTCCCTCGAGAGGATGGATCCCGTCGGGAAGGGCAATCGGGAGAACCTTGTTCGCCTCAGGGAGATCAGGCTCGTTGATGTACGCACCGTTGGGCAGGGAGGAGAGCACCTGAGATTCATGGGGGAAAGGGAAGGGAAGGGCATAGCCTGTATATGGTTCCGCATGGGGGGAATGTCGGATATGGTCCGGAACAGTTCCGTGGTGGATATGATCGGCAGCCTCTCGGTCCACCGGTGGGGAGGACGCGAGGAGGTCCAGATGAAGGTTTTGGATATGGATGTCCTGTCGGGGCTAAATGTATAAGGCCCTACCACATCATGCGGACCATGGGCGCTGATGTCCGGTTCATGGAATGGGCCTTCTCCGAACTGCTGGAGCATTACGGACCCCCAAGGAGGCCTCCCAAGCTCGATCCATTGGACGAGCTGGTCCTCACGATACTCTCACAGAACACCAACGATACCAACCGGGACAGGGCCTACGCCTCCCTCAAGGCCAGATATCCGGACATGGGATCCCTGGCCGGAGCGGACGTCGAGGAGCTGGCCGAGGCCATAAAGGTCGGAGGTCTTTCAAGGACAAAGAGCGTGAACATTCTCGCGATATTGAGAGACCTTCGGGATCGAAGGGGCTCGTTCGATCTCGATCACCTCCTGGATATGGACGACGAACTGGCATACAGAGAGCTCCTGTCCATGAAAGGCGTGGGAGCGAAGACGGCGGCCTGCGTCATGGTCTTCAGCCTGGGCAGGCCTTTTTTCCCGGTGGACACCCATATTCACCGGATATGTATCAGGACTGGTATGGTCCCTTCGACGACCGGACGTGAGAGGACCCAGGATATCATGAACGGGACCGTACCCGATGATTGGAAATACGATGGCCACCTATTGATGATCGAGCACGGCAGGACCATGTGCAGGGCCAGGAAGCCCATGTGCGGTTCCTGCCCCCTATCGGAGAGATGTGTGAAAGCGAATATCAGTGAACGGTGATGGAAATGAAGACGGTGAAGGCCCTCGGGATGGACCTGGACGGAACGCTTGTCAGGATGAAGCTGGACCTACGGTCCATCAGAAAAGAGCTCGGGATCCCCGAAGGCGACACCTTGGCCTACATAAGGTCCCTTCCCAAGGAGAAGGGGGATGAGGTCCTGTCGCTGATAGCGGATAGGGAGCGCGAGGCCGCGGAGAAGGCCGAGTTGATGCCCGGGGCCAAGGACCTCTTGAAGTTCTGCAAGGAGAGGGGGGTCAAGGTCGTCATCATAACGAGGAACTCCGCGAACGCCGCGCACAGGACGCTCGAGGTCCTCGGACTTGGGGTGGACCTCGTCATCGCAAGGGAGCATGCGAACCCGAAACCTTCCCCCGAACCGATAAATCTTGCCCTCAACCACTTCGGTCTGAAACCCTATGAGATGGCCTATGTTGGCGATTACCTATACGATATACAAGCGGGAAAGGCCGCCGGGATAAAGACCGTGCTCGTCACCGGTCATGAATCCGCGGCGGAATGGGAGAACCTGGCGGATTTCACGGTGGATGACCTCTACGAGGTCATGGAGCTGATGAAGTGACGGGGATCCCATCCGAAGGACCGATCCTGCATCTGCTTCTGGCCGACTCGGAGCTGGAGCTGGTCCCGAAGGAGCATTGGTCCCATCCGTGCGTGGCCGTTAACGCGAGGAAGCGCGGGAAGAGGGCCTCCCAGGTGCTTCTGGATTCGACCATACATCATCCGCTGTTCAAGGATCCCTTCGAGAGGAGCAGGAGAGGGCGGCCTGACATCGTGCATCAGTTCCTGCTCATGGGACTCGATTCCTTGCTCAACATCGATGGAAGGTTGAGACTCTGGGTGCATACCCGTGGCGACGATCTCATCGAGGTATCGGAGAAGACCCGCCTGCCCAAGAACTATGCCAGATATCAGGGCCTCTTCGAGGAGTTGCTCGCCACCGGCAGAGTTCCAGGAGGGGGGGATCCGCTCCTCGTCGTCAAAAGGGGGGTGGACATCGAGGGATCGCTCAAGAGGATCGAGCGGCATTCATCGCACAGAGGCAGGGGTCTTTTCAGGATATTGATGAGCGACAAGGGCCGGTTGGTCGAAGCATCGGAGATGTTCAAGGATATTATCGGATCGCACCCGGATTCGGACGTCCTCTGCATCATAGGCGGTTTCTCGGTCGGGGACCTCATATCAACCGTTGAAGTGGATGAGAGGTGGAGCGTACATCACGAGCTCTTGAAGGTATGGACTGTGGAATGCGAATTGCTGTCAGCGTTCAGGTGGGCTGCCGTCAGAGGAATCCGTGCTTCTGAAGGACCATGAGGTCCTCGGTCGAGAGCTTCTCACCGTTCTTGAACTTCTCGAATATCCTCTCGGCCTCCATCTTGCCGGATTGAGGGGATGGTGCCTGCATTTTCGAAGAGGTTCTCTTGTCCAGACCCCTCCGCTTGTTGCGAAGCGCGAAGATGAGCCTGTCAAGGTCGTGTACGAGATGGATCATGTTGACGTGTTTATGATGTTCCTCGTCGGCTTTGATCTTTGAATCCACGAAGGCCTCCTGACCCCTATCGGCCTCCTTCCGGAGCTTGTCCGAGCTGTTGAACCTCTCTATCATGGAATCATGCTCGTTCTGTGCCAGGTCCGCGTACTCGTTGACCTGCTTGTGGCAATCGTCCATCCGGGCCCTGGTCTCCCTTACCTTTGCCAGCAGCTCACGGAGATCATCACTGGCCTCCATCTCCTGCTCACGGGATTCGAGTTGCTTCTTTATGGTGGATATCTTATCGATCAGATCCCTTTCCTTCTTGGCATCCAGAACCTCGGTCATCTGCTTGAACTCGAGTGCCCTGAGGTCCTTCCTGAGCCTGCCGATCGAGATCTCATCGTCCTTTCGTGGACGGCTCTTCCTTATCTCATCGAGCTCTGCCTTGGCGTTGTTGTATTCCATGGTAAGCTCATCGCGCTTCACCTTCTCTTCCCTGACGAGCTGATTGTATTCGTCCCTCTTCTCCTTGAAACGGTTCGCCTCCATGAGCAGCTTCTTGACCTGAGCGTTGAGATCGTCCCTCGTCTCCGCATGCTGCTTCGTCTCCTGGTTGAGCCGGTCGCGCTTCTTCCGGTGCGACTCGGCCTCGGAGTTCAGCTTGTTCCTCTTGTCTTCCAGGGCTTCGAGATAATCCGACATTTCACATCCCACGTTGGCGTTGTGTTCCTCCGATCCGCCTTGCATGAGATCGATGGAGGCTTGCTCGGGCGAACGGCAATATAAGGCCACCTTTTTAATGCTTTCCTAAGACGGTCCCCGGTCCAGATTTAAAATATATATATACCCTTCCGTAGTTTACCCCACGGATGGCCGAATTTGGAGCGGGGTTCGTCGAGCTTGTCCTCATCGGAGCCGCTGCAGGACTGACCGCGATATTGCTAGTGTGGGGGATCGTCAGCTCGATAGTGATCATACAGCAGTACGAGAAGGGCGTGTTGATGAGGCTGGGGAAGTTCAGGAAGAACCTGGGTCCCGGCCTGCATCTGGTGTTCCCGTTCCTATCGAGGGTATACAGGGTCGATACCAGGATACAGACGATCGACCTCGGACGGCAGGAGGTCATGACCAAGGACCTCTCACCGACCGTTATCGAGTCCATGGTACAATACAGGATGGAGGACCCGGAGAAAAGCCTCCTCGGTTACGATAAATACAGGGCAAGCCTGAATCATATCGCCCATTCCACCCTCCGGAAGATCATTCTGGGCTACGAATTGGAGGACCTTTTCAGGAAGCAGAACGAGGTCAACCAGGCCTTGAAGGGGATGCTCAAGGAGGAGTTCGAGCCCATGGGCCTGGTGATCGTTCGTACCGAGCTCAAGGACATAGATCCCGTCGGCCCCGTCAAGGCGGCGATAGAGGACAGGATCGCGGCCGAGAAAGAGAGGCAGGCCATGATCCTCAGGGCCGATGGCAGGCGCAAGGCCATTTTGATGGAGTCGGAGGCTCACCGACTCGCCAGGAAGGAATGAATTGAGACTAACCGGGAAATCTTTAATAGACGCTTCATTCTATCAGACCTTTGCATGGGGAAGAAGATAAGCCTCACGGTCGATGAAAGGGTCATACTCCACCTCATGGAATACTCTCTGTACGAGGAGGATTACGAGGCCCCTGAGGGAATGACCCAAGCGGGGATCGCCTCGGGTATATCGGTCGCCAGGAAGCACATCCCCAGGGCTGTGAACAAGCTCATGTCGGAGGGTCTGGTCGCAAGCAGGGTCTCCCATGTGAAGGGGTCCAAACAGAGGAAGAAGGTATATCACCTGACCTTCGAGGGAAAGGCCCTTTCGAGAAGGATATGGGATGCACTGGGTAAGAAGGAGGTGATAGTCCGTACAGAGGACGGGAAGGATACCCCAACGACGGTGACCGAGCTTTGCTTCACCTATCAGGTCGGCCGCAGTCCTGTCCAGATATTGATGGATCTCAGGGACGGGAACGTCTTCTATCCGCATCTCGCATCCGAACCCAGGGAGGAAGAGGTGGACGAGGTCGTCCCCGCCGGGGACGCTCTTAAGGTCTATCGGAAAGCATTGACCAAGGCCTGGGAGGACGATGTCCTGACCAGGGACGAGCTCGCTATACTCGAAGAGCTCCGCGGGGCCCTCAGGATCTCGGACAAGGACCACTCTATGCTTCAGGAGGAGATACTCTCCTCCAGGGACCAGATGGACCAGAGCACGGCCCCCTCAAGGACCAGGCTGCTTTCCGAAATACTCGACGTTGCGCTCAAGGACGGCGTGATAACGCCTGATGAGCAGAGCATGATAGACGAGCTGCAGAGACTGCTTGGTATAGACAAGGAGACATACATGAGGATGCTGATGGAGAGGACGATCTCCTCTGAGGGTATGGACCTATCCGATGAGCGCAAAGAGGAGATCTTCTCGGACATATACTCGTCCGTACTGAAGGAGACTCTGAAGGACGGGAACATAAGCTCGGACGAGCAGAATATACTGCTCCTTCTGAAGAAATTGCTCTCGATTGAGGACGAGGACCACCTGAGGCTGCTCGATAAGGTCAGGAAATACGATTAATAGAAGTTCGATGATGTGGTAATGACGGTGTACATGGAGGATGGCAGATGTTAGAGGAGATCACGAACATTGAAGGACTCGAGGTGTTCACCCCCTGGGGGGTCAAGGTAGGCAATATCTCGAGCGTTGAACTGGACCCCGAGGAGGCTGAGATATCGAGCCTGCTCCTGGAGGAGACGAACCCGAACCTGGTGGAGATGGGGGCCAGCCTGCTCGTTCCATTCAGGTGGATACAGGCCGTGGGCGACATAATCATACTGAGGCACTTCCCGCAGGACATCCCGATCCCGGCCCCTGCCGAGTACGGGATCGATGAATATCGAGGATAGGGGGTCTGGATCCTGGCCGAAAGAAGGAAAGAGCCCGAGGTCAAGCTATGCGGGGTGTCGGGATGCAAGGCGGAGGCGGCGAGGTCCCTATCCGCGAAGAAGGTGGCGGGATCGGGCCTGAAGATAGAGAAGGAGACCTCGAACGTCGGGCTGTGCAAGGAACATTACAGGGAGTTCAAGAAGGCGACGAAGAAGGATCGGGACCTGGAACGCCTTGGATGGTAGGGGGATCCCTTTCCGGATCCGAAGGAAAAGCTTGATTAGGAGGGACTTTTTCCCCCTGATGTCCGGATGTGATCCATCGGGCACGTAGTCTAGCTAGGACAAGGCGACGGCCTCCTAAGCCGTATGTCAAGGGTTCGAATCCCTTCGTGCCCGCCACACTTTTTCGATAAAGATAGGACCGAAGGGATCCGAACCCGTAGGTCTTGGGATGTATTGACCATCAACGTTTTTTCATAATTACTGTAATGCTGTAATTATAATTCATATTATTTATATCAAGTTAATGGATTATCTGTGTTATCTCAGTAAAATGGTTAAAAAGGTGAATGTGTTGTTTAAAAGACATTTATATTTTGATCCCTGCCTGTCTGAATGCCTCCTTGATCTTATCCTCGAGATCGGATCTCGATATGAAGCCATCCGTTGCCTTGATCTCGATATTGACCCTATCGAATTTGCTCTGGAGGAGGTTCAGTATCCCCATCAAGCTCGATACCTGTCCCTTCGGGATCTCGAATCGAAGGGTCAGTTCATTCTCCCCATCGATCTCTGTTGGAGGAGTTTGTGTGGGTTCTTTCTCCGTCTTGGTTCCAGGTGTTGGCTCGAACCATGTTGTCGGCTTTGTCGGCTCTCTACTTGCTCCGTCTGGAACAGGGATCGGTTCCGGCTTCTGTTGTGCTTCGCAGATATCCTTTCTTATTATCATTTCCTTGTCAAGGAAAGATAGGGTACAATCATTACCATAGTATATGCAATGAGGAATTCCCTCTACTATCTCACCAAGTCCGAACATCTTCGACCTTACCCCTTCCTTGATACCGATCTCGAGTGTTGAATTCCCGGAAGATATACACATTCCGCCCACTTCGGTTCTGACATCATTCCCGTAAAGGATAATCCGTTCGGAATTAATCGTATCGAGCGCGACCGACTCCAGACCAGATGCGAAGAGGTTGTTCATATCCGTTCTTATCGACACGCTCTTTGCTATGTCGATACCTGTCGTTCAGGTCCCGCATGGATCTGATTCGAACGTATATCATCGGCGGTTGAGGCAGATATCGAGATCCCCCTAGAGCCCTCACCGACCATGATCAGATCCCCTTCGGAGCTTGAGTCGATTGCGGACTGGATATCCGAGAAAGTGTATCCCTCACCTACGTAGAGGACCGATCCCCTTGATGGCTCCATGATTCCGTCATGGTTCAGAATGTGGGATCCTATCGGGATCAGCATGAGTGCCATGAGCAAGGATAGCGGAAGGGTTCTCATCGTTACCCTCCTGTCCGGGACATAATGCCTTTCATTGCGATATAATCCTGTCTATATCCAATGGTTAATCGAAGCTCATGAATTTATTCACCGTCATCGGGATCTTTTTCTTTCATCCTCCACACTATAAGGAGGATCCCTGCTATGAGAAGGACAAGGATCGATCCCTCCAGTGAATACTCTACGTAACTTCAATGACCCCCCTGGGACGGGGGGATCTCCCCCTCGCCATGAGTAGGTTCCCGGATCGTGGAGGGGATCGGGGGGCTGGGAGAATCCGGGGTTTGTTGGGGGGATCCCCTTCTCCTCATCATCATAACCGCGGCAGCGATCCCCAGAAGGAGAATGAGAATAATGATGATGGAGATCGCAATGACCAGAACGATCCCGGATCCCTCCTTCACCTTACCCTCCACGGGATTGGATAATGGGCCCTCTCCGTTATCATTAACAGCGGATACCTGGTATCTATAGAGATTTTCTCTTTCAACGTCACGATCCATGTATTCGTTCGATTCCGGACCCAACTCTGCGATCAGGACCGGATTCCCTGTCCCTGAAGAACGGTATATCCTGTACCCCGTAAGAGTGATCCCTCCGGTATCCTCCGGAGGACCCCAGGAAAGGGAGATCGCTTTGGAAGCGGCCTCGATCTCAACGTTCAGGGGAACGGAGGGCTTTCCCGAAGGAGTTGCGAAGATCGGTGGAGAATGCACGCTTTCTCCTATGGAATTGGTAGAGGTCAGGGTATAGTGGTATGTGACCCCGTTCGTCACCGTCGTATCTCTGAATGACCCTCCAAGTATCGACGTTGTTAATATCACAACGCTAGAGTTCGGATCCTCCCCCCGGTAGATCTTCACATCTGTGACGGGATCCCCTCCGTCATCTTCCGGTTCTGCCCAGGATATGTCAATAAATCCGTCCCCGGATACGACATTGATATTAGACGGAGGGGACGGGATCCCTGCGGGCTTTGTGTTCTTGGTCTCTGTGGCTGCCCCCTCGCCAATATTATTTACAGCTGTGACCCTGTAATGATAAGTAATCCCGTTCACGACATTAGTGTCGTTGTAGGATAGATCTGAAGATGTGACGCTCCTGTATAAGTTTATCAGACCATTGGTTTCGCCCCTGTATACCTTGAATCCTATGATAGGAGCTCCTCCATCGTTAAGAGGTATGTCCCAGATCAAATGGACAAAATGATCCCCGGTAACGAGATCGAATCTCATAGGGATCCCGGGCGGCCCTATCGGAGCGGCCTCAACCGATCCGGTGGGATCGGATTCACCGACGATATTGAACGCCGTTATCCTGTATAGGTATGATCTCCCGTTTAAGACAGTCCTATCCGTGTAAGAGTCGTCCGCGGCCTTCGGCTCCGATATCATCTCCCAGATCAAATTCGATTCTTTTCGGTAGATTCGATAGCCGAGTATTTGACTGCCGCCCGTCCTCAACGGAACGTTCCAGCTCAGCAAAACCGTATTCGATTCGGATTCCGAGACCAGATTCCTGGGCGGTGATGGACGGTCCAGAGGCATTGCCGAGATCTCCTCCGAAGGGTTGCTGGAACCTTCAGAATTGACGGCATACACCCTGTACCGATATAGGACCCCGTTCTCCACTTCGGTATCATTGTATGACATAACTGAGGAGGCAAGGGTAACCAGTCTCACAAAATTCCCGGAATGCACCGCTCTGAACACGTTGAAATTGATTATCGGCCTTCCCCCGTCCGATCCGGGGAGATCCCAGCTGAGGAGAACGTGTTGGGGTCCGGATCGGACCTGAACGTTCTGCACGGGTAGAGGACTGGTCCTGGGAGTGGCGTTGACCTCAATCGAAGGAATCGACTCTCCCATGGCGTTGAATGCGGTGATATAATAACGGTAGTTGATCCCGTTGACAACATTCTCATCGCTGAACGACAGCATGTTTGGGCCGGTTTGGAACATCTCACGTTCCTGGATCTCGCCGGTGAACTTGTATATCCTATACCCCTGTAACACGTAACCACCATTGCTAGAAGGTGAATTCCATGTCAGATTTACCATGCCGTTTCCATATATAGCCACAAAGCTCCCTGGAGGGTCAGGGGCCTTGCCCGGGATCGACGATACCTCGCCCGACGGCTTGCCCGCCCCCATCCTGTTCACGGCGAGGACGGCGTAGTAGTATCTGTTACCATTGACGACATCTGTGTCGTTGTAGGTGGTGTTCCCGCCTGTGGAGGCTATCTTTGATAGAGATCCGCTCTTGGACCCGCGATGCACCTCGTAATCCACGATCCTCGCCCCTCCATCGTCAAGGGGTGGATCCCATGCCAGATCGATAAAAGCATCACCTGCTGCTGCCCTAATACCCAGAGGCGCTTCCGGTGATCTGGTGAGATCGAGAGCAGTAACAAAGACATCATAACCACCGTCATGTGTAACATCGTAAGCGCCACTGGTGGTAGGATAGTCATGTGAACTTGTATCTCCTGTGATATATACGGTCATGTTCTTGTTCAGAGCGGCTTCGAATACCGTATCATAATAACTTCCGCCGATGAAGGTGGAATAATCAAGGGAGGAACCTGTAGAATTCAACCTGGTCACAAATATATCATACCCATATTCCAGGCTATTGTATGTGTTATCGAATGCACTCTCTGTTGTCGGAAAGTTAGGCGACCATGTCCCCCCCGTGATTAAGGCATTTCCATCCGGGTCAATAACGATATCCGATCCCCAATCATTATAACCTCCGCCGATGAACGTGGAATATAGAAGGGAAGATCCTGCTGAATTCAATTTCGAAACAAACGCATCACCAAAACCATTATGGGTTTTATCATACGCTCCACTACTGGTCGGATAGTTGGTAGAGTCCGTACCCCCGATGATATATGCGTTTCCGTTTGAATCTACAACGATCCCTGCCCCTCCCTCATCATCACTTCCCCCTATGAAGGTGGAATATAAAAGGGAGGAACCTGTATTATCGAGTTTGGTTACAAAAACATCACGTTTACCGTTGTGGGTCTTATCATAAGCTACGATACTGGTCGGATAGTCTTGTGAACCAGTACTTCCAATTATATAGGCGTTCCCAATTGTATCCAATGCGATCCCATTTCCACTTTCATCATCACTACCCCCGATGAAAGTGGAATAAACAAGAGAGGAACCTGTGGTATCGAGCTTTGTTATAAAAACATCACCTTTACCATTGTGAGTCCTATCATATGCTCCAACGGTAGTGGGGTAATCGGTTGAAAAGGTAACTCCGGTGATGAATGTGTTCCCATTCGAATCAAGGGCCATGGCATGACCAAACTCTCGACCACTTCCCCCGATGAAGGCGGAATATAAAAGGGAGGATCCTGTATTATCGAGTTTGGTTACAAAAACATCGTAATCACCGTTGTGAGTCCTATCATATGCCCCAACGGTAGTGGGATAATCGGTTGAGTTGGTAACTCCGGTGATGAATGTATTCCCATTCGAATCAAGAGTTATCTCATACGCATACTCCAACATAGTTCCACCTATGAAGGTGGAATATAAAAGGGAGGATCCAGTATTATCGAGCTTGGTCACAAAAACATCCCGAACACCATTATATTCAACATCAAATGCTCCTATGGTCGTTGGAAAATCGGGTCTTTCTGTATAACCCGTTATGTAGGCATTCTCATTTGAATCCAGGGCGATCCCCAATGCACAAGAATCGAATACTCCGATGAACGTGGAATAGATAAGGGGATCCACGATCAATACCCTGGATAGGTCATAGGACCCGATCTCGAAACCGTAGGTGTCATGGCCGGTTATCATGAAATCGCAGGGGATACTCTCGTCCGGACCATCCTCGTAAAAGGCTACGAGACCGGTATCAAGGAGATCCCTATGATCCGTAGCTATGACAAGATCCCCTCTCTCGTTCACTTCAAGGCCATTGTGACCCTCCAATCGGAATCCGATCCGGGTGGGATCCGATCGTGGATGGATGATGATGTCGTATTTGACCGATCCGCTATCGGTCCTGTACACAAGGTCTATCCCGTCCCAGAGGTCCTTGTAAACGATCTCGCGATAGTTCGGGACCTGTGTCCTCCACTTCTCAGGGTCGTTCCCGTAGAAGAAATTCGAGAACCAGGGGGCTGGATCCCTGCCCGTTGGGATCACATCGTTCCTTCCGGGAAACGATAGTTTGATGGTATTGATGCTGACCATTGCCCCATCCGTTGACGGGATCCGATCCCCTCGAATGATCTGTCCAGGATCGAGGTAGGGAGGTTCTTCGACCTCCGGACCTCGCTTTACGCTAGTGAAATAGATCCCGTCCTTGGAGAAGGCAATCCTCCCATCCGGGCCGCTGCCGTAGAAGAGGATCCCCTCGTCTTTGATCTGACCATTATTCCGGGTGAATACGCTTCCTGAGATCTTCGCCGCCAGAGAGGTGCTAGCATGCTCATCCAGGGAATCGTATGAGATGATGAACTCTTCTCCATCCACTTGAGGAGTGCTATCAAATAAAAAGGAGGATAGGACCAGTATGATAAAGGCGAATGAAACCTGGAATTTTTCATAAATCATTTTCTTCACCCATGGTCATCTCATAATCAACATCCATTATTATAGATTGTGATATATGTCTTTTATGGCTTTAATTAACACATTGTGTTATCACAAGAGATGTGCGACAGTTCCGTGTAGTTTACATCAAGCAATCCTTGATAATACCCTTTTCTTTCAACATAGGGCCTGAACCCCTTGAGCTTTGCCTTGAACTCTTCAAGATCATTCACCTTTAGAGAGAAACTCTGTTCTCTCAATTGGCAAAGGACTCGAACCTACGCTGTCAGGATCTTCTGGCTGTTTGTATCCTATAGGATGGTCACCTGCAGGTACTTCTTGATCATTCGACGTTTTCTAAGCTTTCCTATAGTGGGCTAGTAAGAAGCATTGGTGTTCGAATGGCCAGTCAAATCAAGGGAAGTTGTCATAACCATAACGCCAGACCTCTATAATGGTTTAGTGTTCCCCGACTCAAAACTAATATGGGGGCGATACTGTATAACTTTCGGTACATGAAAGAGAGGGTTCTACAGAGCCTTTCATTCCAAAGTTATTAATAGTTAATTGACATACAGGTATGCAGGTGATAAAGTGTGGCGCAGGGGTAATATGCACAGGAAATTTTTTGCTGCTGGGATATTATTAACATTCCTTTTATCAATAATACCGGGTATTAATGCGTCCCAGTACCATTATGGTCCAAATAGTTCTGATATTATTTTTTGGTTTAATAATAATGTTTTATATGAAGGAGGAGGTTCAATAATTTACCCTGGAGTGGCAGTCGCGGATTGGTCCCCATATAAACATATTTATGGTAAAAGCGATCCATCAAGTTGGATAGCAGACTTTGATCAAACCTCATTAAAAAAATGTGATGGTAAAGTATTACGATTAAATGCTCAATCGGTTTTTTTCAATAATTCAGCTTCACCGCCTAAATATGAAAACACTCAATATATCTATTTCGATGATAATAGTGGTAGTGAATATGCATTAAGTCTTTATAACATGCACTCTATTAGAATCACAGGATGGGTACACGCGGAACTTCAAGGTTATTGGGATAGTGTAAAGGAAGTAACATTATATCCCGATTATTATATAATGTCAAAGGTTGGCAACTCTGGCATATATAATCAATTAAACGGTTATGAAATAAAAATTAACAGTAAAGAAAGCGATTATGATCCTGGTGCTTTTGTATTTAATGTTTATATTAATGACGACTTTTTATCCCAACCGTCAATTTCAGTTGTTTTCGATCCTACATATGTAACAGATTTTTATGACAGACCTCTATATTTTGAAGCTTACTATTATTTTTTTGATGCATATTATTGGTATGGATTGAAACTATACGAAGAATATTTTACTGGCCCTCCATTAAACATCGTTCGAATGAAAGAAATATTAAATCAGCCAAATGACCAAGCACATGAAAATACCCCCTTCCCGTCGTCCTCTCCTTTATATATTGGAAAAAGCAGTCGGCTTTTTATCACGGATCCCTTTAAAGGGTATTTGGATCAAATACTAATATGTAAAACACGAAGTAGAGAGACGATACATGAAACAACATATTCTATTGAAAATTCTTTATTAGCTTATAACTTTGAAAATTATCTTCCTGATTACTATAATTTAATGTCCATTTTAGGTTTTATACCAAAATATTGTAGTTATCCTATTTATCCAACAGATACAACTTATATATATGATTGCTCTAATAGACATTCTATTACCGCTTATATCGAACCACCACCAAACTTTCAACCTGTATGGACAAGGACAAATCCTTCATACCCTGTTGGTATTGGTTATATAAATGGGTGTGATGGGGATTTTTGTGCCAGACTTATTGGTGAAGGTATTTATATTAGAATTCCAAAATATGATGGTCCATATCAGTCACCACTTTCCCACTTTGAATGCCCAACTATATCAAAACCTAACAATTTTCAAGGTGAATCTTCAGTAGATATTTCATGTATGTTTAATTTTGATGCAATATTAACCCAAAATGACCTTTTTTCTTGTGTAGATAATACTAGAACATATTATCGGTTATATACTACAACTAATTCTATGAATTTCAATTTTCGAATGAAAGGGTATGTATATGACGTAACAAATGACGTTTATCTCGGCAAAGATGTATATATCACGTTATCATTTGCATATCCTTTTACCATTGATACATGGTATAATTATCATTTGAAAATATTTTATGATGGAGATGGTTACATCTTTATAGAATTAGAACTGTTTGATGATACGGGATCAATAGGTTATTTGATCAATGAATATGCTGAGTGGGGAAGTACACCACCACCTAGGACAGGTATACATATTGATGAAACTAACTTAAATAATAATCCATATTACATACTTGGCGGTCATGGCAACTCTGTTATAAATGATAACTTTGAAGGTTATTTAGATGACTTTTACTTTAGAGGTATAACAATACAAGCATAATTATTGGAATTAATTTATCATGTGACTTTCTAATTTCCAGAATTTTGCACCTCAAGTTTGACACTATGATAGTATAATTATTCATCGAATTCAATTCCTGCTTGTCTGAAGGCTTCCTTGATCTTATCCTCGAGATCGGATCTCGATATGAAGCCATCTGTTGCCTTGATCTCGATATTGACCCTATCGAATTTGCTCTGAAGTAGGTTCAATATACCCATAAGACTCGATACCTGTCCCTTCGGGATCTCGAATCGGAGGATCAGTTCTTTCTCCCCATCGATCTCCGTTGGAGGAGTTTGTATGGGTTCTTTCTCAGTCCTGGTTCCAGGTGTGGGCTCGAACCACGTTGTCGGCTTTGTCGGCTCTCTACTTGCTCCGTCTGGAACAGGGATCGGTTCCGGCTTCTGCTGTGCTTC